>CAJYLQ010000001.1 GCA_913775975.1 uncultured Sphingomonas sp.
TGGATCGGGCTAAAGCTGCCCATGGCACGTCTCCTGGAATTTCTATCTATCTAGGCTTTGGCATCACCAGCGGCAATGGGCCAACGGCAATGGTCGAGCGATGGCATGGCCCCCGATCGGGGATGCAAGGGCCGTGGCCGAGCATTGTGACGCGGCCATGACGCAAAGGAAAGCGCTCAATCGCGTTCCTCCTCACGCAAATCCGGGGACACATCGGGCATATCCTCGTCTCCGTCCCCCATCCGCTCGAGCGCCAGATCGACCGGATCGAGCAACCCTGCGGCGCGTAGATCCTCCAGCCCGGGCAGGTCGCGCCTGCTCTTCAGCCCGAAATGCTGGAGAAAGGCGGGCGTCGTCGCATAGATCAGCGGCCGTCCCGGCACCTCGCGCCGTCCGGCAGGGCGCACCCAGCCCGCCTCCATCAGCACGTCGAGCGTCCCCTTGGAAATGGCGACACCGCGTATCGCCTCGATTTCCGCGCGGCTGACGGGTTCCTGATAGGCGATGATCGCCAGCGTCTCGATGGCGGCGCGCGACAGGCGACGGGCTTCCTCGCGGTCGCGACGGAGCAGATGGGCGAGATCGGGCGCGGTCTGGAAATGCCAGCGGTCGCCGCGCCGGACGAGCATGATGCCGCGCCCGCGATACTGCCCCTCCAGCTGTTCCAGCGCCGCGCGGATATCGCCGCCGCCCTTCCCCACGCCGACATGCGCGCGGATCGAATCCACGCTCATCGGCTCGGGCGAGGCGAACAGCACCGCCTCGACGGCACGGACGATCGGGTCGATCCCGGTCATGGCGCGGGCTGGCGGATCAGCAGCGGCGCGAACGGCGCGGCCTGGCGAAGTTCGACCTTGCCCTGCCGCGCCAATTCCAGCACCGCAAGGAAGCTCGACGCCAGCGCCGACCGGCGCAACCGCTCGCTGCCGTCGGGCAGGAAGGTCTCGATCGCCGACCAGTCGATCCGACTGCCGACCAGCATCGACACCCGCTCCAGCGCCGCCTCCAGCGTCATGACCTGCCGGTCGGCGACGACGTGCATGACCGGGCGGGTGCGCGCATTGATCCGGCCATAGGCGGAAATCAGGTCGTACAGCTCGGCCTGCCACATCGCCTTGCGCTGCACCGCCAGCCCCTCGGGTGCGCCGCGTGGGAAGACGTCGCGGCCCAGCCGATCACGCGCCATCAGCCGCGCGCCGCATTCCCGCATCGCCGCCAGCCGCTCAAGCCGGAGTTGCAGGCGCAGTGCCATTTCCTCGGGGTTCGGTTCCTCCTCGGGCTGGCGAGGCAGCAGCAGCGAGGATTTGAGATAGGCGAGCCATGCCGCCATCACCAGATAATCGGCGGCCAGCTCCAGCTGCATCCGCCCGGCCTTGTCCACGAAGCGCAGATATTGCTCGACCAGCGCCAGGATCGAAATCTGCCGCAGATCGACCTTTTGCGAGCGGGCCAGCGACAGCAACAGATCGAGCGGTCCTTCCCACCCGTCCAGATCAAGCGTCAGCTGTTCCCCCGTCATTCGTCATTGCTTAGCGGCGATGATGGCGGATGGCGAGACGGCGCATGCCAACCCCAAGTCGATGGAGAAAGACGATCTGCGCGGTCCCCCTCCCCAAGCTCGCTTGGGGAGGATTGAGGCGTTACCTATTCCGACGCCGCGAGCGCCAGCAGCGCGTCCCGCCGGGCGATCAGTTCGGCGAAGTCGCCCTCACCCGCGCCGACGCTCGCCATCGCGCGGTCCAGCCGCGCACGTGCCGCCTCGGTGATCGGCGGTACGCGCCCGGCGATCTCGACCATCTCGTCCATCCGCGCCCAGCAATCGAGGACGAGGTCGCATCCGGCGGCCAAAGCGCCCGCCGCCTTCTCGCCCGCCGTGCCCGACAGCGCCTTCATGTCGATATCGTCGGTCATCAGCAGGCCGTCGAACCCGATCCGCCCCCGGATGATCCGGTCGATCACGGTCGGCGACAGGGTGGCGGGGCGTTCGGCGTCCCAGGCCTCGAACACGATATGGCTGGTCATCCCCATCGGGGCGTCCGACAGGGTGATGAAGGGTTCGAGATCGACCGCCAACGCCGCCTCGTCGGCGGTAACGGTCGGCAGCAGGTGATGCGAGTCGACCAGCGCCCGGCCATGGCCGGGCATATGCTTGACCACGCCGACCACGCCCGCCGCGGCCAGCCCTTCCAGCATGGCACGGCCCAGCGCGGCGACCTGCATCGGCTCGGTGCCATAGGCGCGGCAGGCGATTGCCTCGGTCGTGTCGGCTTGCGCCACGTCGAGAAGCGGCGCGCAGTCGACGGTGATCCCGACCTCACACAGCATCAGGCCCAGCGCCTGGCCATTGGCGCGCATCGCCTGGATCGCCGACATCGGCGCCTTGTCATAGAGCTTCGCGAAGACCGGCCCGGCGGGGAAGGCAGGCCATTCGGGTGGCCCCATACGCGCGACACGGCCGCCTTCCTGATCGATCAGGATCGCCAGATCGTCCCGTCCCGCCAGTTCGCGCAAGCTGTCGGTCAGGGCGCGCACCTGCGCCCGGTCGACGATGTTGCGCTTGAACAGGATATAGCCCGCCGGTTCGACCGAGGCGAAGAAGGCCCGCTCGTCGGGGGTGAGCACCGGGCCGGACAGGCCGAAAATGACGGGGATCATGGACGAAACTCCGGCCCCTCCCCCGCACCGGCGGGAAAGGGGCATGGTCGATCAGCTGGCGACGAAGCAGCTCTCGCCCGCCACGCGCAGGCGGCCACAGATATCGGCGGCCTGGTTGGCCGACCCGGCATTCACGCGCAGGCGATAGAGGGTCTTGCCGTTCGACGCGACCGGCTGGACCACCTTGCCCAGCGCGGCGACATAGGAAAAGCGCTTCGAGAAACGGTCCCAGGCGGCATTGGCGGAGGATTCGCTGGGATAGGCACCCAGCTGGACCATCGCACCGCCGGTCGGGGCAGCCGCAGGGGCCCGCGCCGCCGCGACGGGCGCGGGGGCGACCAGCTTGCCGCCCGATTCCGGCACCTGTGCCACGGCGTTACGACCGCCATTGGGCTCGGCAGGCTTCTGCACGACGCGGGTGCCGTTCATCGGCGCCTCAGGCACCGCGCGCAGGTCGATCGCGCCGGTGCCGCCGGGCTTGCCTGCGCTCGTCGCGATGGCGGTGTTGCCCTCGCCCTTGATCTTCAGGCCGCCCGGATCGGCCGGGCGGACCTTATAGTCGCCCTCGGGCGCGGCGATCACCGCACCGTCGCCGTCCGTCGCCGCACGATGCGCCTGCCACTTGTAGAAACCGAAGCCGATCGCCGCCAGGATGGCGAGGCCCAGAATGACGAGCGCGATCACCTTGCCGATGCCGACGCCCTCGGGCTCGTCCGCCTCGACCGTTTCCAGCCAGGGCAGACGATCCGCCTCGTCCAGATCAAGGGCACGGCCGTCCGTTTCGTTCGCCATCACTTCATCTCCGACACGGCTTCGACGCCCATCAGCGCCAGACCATTGCGTATGATCTGCCCGATCCCCTCGCTGAGGAAAAGACGTGCGCGGGTCAGTTCGGCATCTTCCGCGATCAGGAAGCGACGATCGACCCGGTCGTTCCCGACATTCCAGGCCGCGTGGAAGGCGGCGGCCAGGTCATAGAGGTAGAAGGCGACGCGATGCGGCTCACGCGCGGTCGCCGCCGTCTCGACGATGCGCGGGAACTGCGCGGCCAGCTTGACCAGCGCCAGATCCTCGGCGTCGAGCAGCGCCAGGTCGGCGGTGCCGCCCGCAATGCCCGCTTCGCCTGCGCGCCGCTTGAGCGAGGCGATGCGGGCATGGGCATATTGGACGTAGAAGACCGGATTGTCCTTCGATGCCTCGACCACCTTGGCAAAGTCGAAGTCCATCTGCGCATCCGCCCGGCGGGTCAGCATGGTGAAGCGCACCACATCCTTGCCGACCTCGCGCACGACATCGGCAAGCGTCACGAAATTGCCCGCGCGCTTCGACATCTTCACCGGCTCGCCGCCGCGCAGCAGGCGGACCATCTGGACGAGCTTCACGTCGAACTTGGTCTTGCCACCGGTCAGCGCCTCGACCGCCGCGACGATGCGCTTGACGGTGCCCGCATGGTCGGCGCCCCAGATGTCGATCAGCTGATCGGCGGTTTGCGCCTTCTGATAGTGATAGGCGAGGTCGGCGCCGAAATAGGTCCAGGCGCCGTTCGACTTCTTGATCGGGCGATCCTGATCGTCGCCGAACTGACTGGAGCGGAACAGCGGCAGCTCGACCGGTTCCCAATCCTCGGGCGTCTCGCCCTTGGGGGCTTCCAACACGCCGTCATAGACCAGGCCGCGCGACCGCAGCTCCGCCTCGGCCGCCTCGGGCTTGCCCGCCGCCTGCAGCTCGGCCTCCGACGAGAAGATGTCGTGATGGATGCCGAGCAGCGCCAGATCCTCGCGGATCATCGCCATCATCGCCGCCACCGCACGGGTGCGGAACAGGACCAGCCATTCGCTCTCGGGCGTGTCGACATATTTGTCGCCATATTCGGCCGCGAGTTCCGCGCCGATCGGCTTCAGATATTCACCCGGATACAGACCCTCGGGGATTTCGATCGTCGCGCCCAGCGCCTCGCGGTAACGCAGATGCGCCGAGCGGGCGAGGACGTCGACCTGCCCGCCTGCGTCGTTGACATAATATTCGCGAATGACCCTGTGGCCCGCAAATTCCAGCAGGGTGGCCAGCGCGTCGCCGACAACGGCACCACGGCAATGGCCCATATGCATCGGTCCGGTCGGATTGGCCGAGACATATTCGATATTGACGGTCACGCCATTGCCGCGCGTCGACCGGCCATAATCGCCGCCCGCCGCCGGGATCGCCGCCAGCTCGTCGCGCCACGCCGCCTCGGTCAAGCGCATATTGAGGAAGCCCGGCCCGGCGACCGAGACGCTGTCCACCTCGTCCAGCTTGCCCAGCTCGGCCGCGATCGCCTCGGCCAGCGCGCGCGGGTTGGTGCCTGCGGGCTTGGCCAGCACCATCGCGGCGTTGGAGGCGAGGTCGCCATGGCTTGCGTCGCGCGGCGGCTCGACCGTCACGTTGCGGCGATCCAGCCCGCCGGGCAGCGTGCCGGCGGCGACCAGCGTGTCCAGCGCCGCGTCGATATGCGCGGCAAAGCGGGTGTAGAGGGTCATCACATCGTCCGATCGGGGTAGCAAAGCGTTGCGCTCTAGCGAAATCGGGCGCTCGCTTCAAATCATGCCTGATCCCCACCGCGGGACGATTGCATGGAATGCAATCTATCCAAAGGCCTTTGCAGTTGCGAGCCATGCTGCAGCGCAATAAATCCGTATACGAAAGTTACAGCGTCAAAAAAGACGCGAGAGGACCTGATCCGGCTCAACGCCATCACGCGGGAGTTTCGATCATGCGCAAGACCATTCTGACCCTGGCCGCCATTGCCGCCACCGCCATTCCGACCATCGGTGCCATCGCCGCCGAGGGCGAGCAGAGCTTCGTCCACGAAGGCAGCACCTATGTCTATACCCGGATCAACGACAACGGCCGTGCCGTGATCCAGGGCCACCGCTATCCGGGCGGCGAGCCGTTCCGCTTCGTGGTCAAGGGCCACCGCGTGACTGGCACGACCGGCAACACCGAAGTCTCGTTCACCACCGACCAGGCGCGTGGCGCGCTGGGTGCGGGCGTCGAGACCAGCGCCCGCTAACCAACACGTCGTTCGGTGGCACGGCCCGCATGTCCGAGGGGGACATGCGGGCCGTTTTGCGTTGACGCGCCGCCTTACTGGCGCAGGCTGTCCGGTACGATGCCGCCATTTTCGGCGAGCTTGGCCATCACTGCCTTGTGAAGCGCGATATTCTGCTCGGCCGAGCCATCCTCGCCAGCATGCACGCCCAGCTCGTCGGCCAGTTCCTTGCGCGCGGCCAGGCTGGAATCCAGGTCCAGCAGCTTCAGCAGATCGACGATCGAGCTCTGATAGTTGCCGCCGCCATTCTTCATCGCAGCCATTTCGCTGAGCACCGCCCCGACATCGACCGCCTGCGGGGCGGGTGCAGCTTCGGCCACGGGGGCAGACTGCTGCGGCGCAGGCTGCGGTGCGGCGGGCGCAGGCTGAGGGCTCGGGTCGGCCTGGATCGTGGACGGTGCCGGCTTGGCCGCACCGTGATGGAAGATCTTGCCCAGAATATTGCCGAAGATGCTCATTTGCGTCGCTTCCCTTCTTGATCCGCCGGGCGGCGGGATGCTGGACCAACGATGCGATGGCCGTTCGGGTCCCATCGGCGCGTATCTGGGGGGGAACGTCCTTGGACCCGACGCGCTTATGCAGGGTTGCGTTTTCTGTCAGGGGTTCAACGACATGACGATCCGAGCGACCATATTAGCGACCTCCGCCCTTCTCGCGCTGGCGGGCTGTAATCGAAGCGGTGAGACGAACCAGGCCGCCACCGCCGACAATATGATGGTGACCAACGACATGGCGACCGCGTCGCCGACGCCGGTTGCGACCAGTGCGGCACAGAGCTTCGCCAATGCGGCGGCGGCCAGCGACGCGTTCGAGATCGAGACCTCGAAGCTCGCCGCCACGAAGGGCGCATCCGCCTCGGTCAAGGCCTATGCGGCCAAGATGATCGAGGCGCACACCGCCTCGACGGCCAAGCTGAAGATGGCAGCCGGATCGGCCAGCCCGGCCATCACGCCCGACCCCACGCTCAATGCCGAGCAGCAGCAGAAGCTGGACCAGCTCAAGGGCCTGACCGGCAAGGCGTTCGACGAAGCCTATATCGCCGAGCAGACCGCCGGGCATCAGCAGACGCTCGACACGCTGAAGGCCTATGCGGCGACCGGCGACTCCGCGCCGCTCAAGACGTTTGCGTCCGGTCTGATCCCGACCGTGACCGCCCATCTGAACATGGCGAAGGCCCTGAAAGCCTGATGCCGGGCCGATCCTGTCGGAAGGGCGTCAGAACCCTTCCGGCAGGTCGATATCGCCGAGCAGATCGCGGTAGCAGCGGATCGCATAGCGGTCGGTCATGCCCGCGATGAAATCGGCGATGTGCCGACTGCGCGCAGGCTCGTCTTCCGGCAAACGCTCGCGCCATTCCTCGGGGAGCTGTGCCGGGTCCGCGCGATAGGCGGCGAACAGCCCCTGGACGATGCCATGCGCCGCATCCGCCGCCGCCAATTGACGCGGATGATGATAGAGATTGGCGTACATGAAGCGCTTCAGGTCGCGCTCCTCGACCCGCATCGCGTCGGAAAAGCCGACCAGCGCCCGACCTGCGGCGCGGACATCGGCGACGTCCCCCACCCCACTCCCGGCAATGCGAGTCCGGGTTTCGGCCACCAGATCGTTGACCATCACCCCGATCTGCGACCGAATGAGTTCGCTCGCCAGCCGCTTCGGCGCGACCTCGGGAAATTGCGCCCGCGCCGCGTCCCAGCCACGTGCGACCAGCGGCACTTCCAGCAGCTGATCCAGCGTCAATAACCCGGCGCGAAGGCCGTCATCAATGTCGTGATTGTCGTACGCGATATCATCGGCCAGCGCCGCGACCTGCGCCTCCAGCGAGGCATGGCTGTCCAGGTCGAGCGGAAAGCCCGCATCCGCCTCGCGCAACGCCCAGCCGGGATGGCGGATCGGCCCATTATGCTTGGCCAATCCCTCCAGCGTTTCCCAGCTCAGGTTCAATCCGTCCCAGCGAGGATAGGGCCGCTCGATCTCGGTCAGGGTGCGCAGCGTATGGCCGTTGTGGTCGAAGCCGCCATGGTCCGACAGCGCGGCCTTCAGGGCGTCCTCGCCCGCATGGCCGAAGGGCGGATGGCCGATATCGTGCGCCAGGCACAGCGCCTCGGTCAAATCCTCGTTCAGCCCCAGCGTCCGCGCGATGGTGCGGCCGATCTGCGCGACCTCCAGGCTGTGGGTCAGGCGGACACGGAAATGGTCGCCATCGGGGGCCATGAAGACCTGGGTCTTGTGTCGCAGCCGTCGAAAGCTGATCGAATGAATGATCCGATCGCGGTCGCGCTGGAACGCGTCGCGCGGCCCGCGCGCCAGACCCGAGGCCTCGTCATGGCGACGCCCCCGGCTGTGTTCGGGATAGGACGCCCAGGGGGCGAAACGGCTCACTTGGCGTCGAGCCGCGTCACCGACTGCCCGGCATCGCTGGTCACCGGGAAGGCGGAGACGCCCTTCTTGGCCAGCTGGTTGACGAAGGCGCGGGCCTCCGCATCGGTCTTGAACGGGCCGGTCAGGACACGGTGGGTCGCGCGCAGCGGGGTCTTGTACCCCTTATGGCCCGCAAACAACTCAGGCGCCTTCGCCTTGGTCGCCGCCCAGGCCTTGGGCAGGTCATCCTCGTTCGCGCCGCCCGCGACCTGGACCCAGATCCGCTCGGGGTTCGCCTTGGCGCGCTTCTTTTCCTCCAGCGCCTCCTTGGCGGCGAGCGCCTTCTCCGCAGCCTCGGCCTTTTTGGCGGCGGCGGCCTTTTTCTCGGCGGCCAGCTTGGCGGCGGCCGCCTTTCGTTCGGCAGCGGTCGGAGCCTTGGGCTCCGTCTTTTTCGGCTCGATCGTTTCGGCCGCCTTCTCGCGCGCCTCATGATCCCGCTCGGCCTTGGCGCGCGCTTCGGCCTGCACCCGCTGCGAGCCGGTGGTGACCGGGGTGGCCGCCGCAACCGCAACGGGACGCTCGGGGCCCTCCACGCCCAGTTCGGAGGCCGGGATCGACAGGTTGGCGACGATACGGGCGAGGATCGAATCCTCGCGCACCGCATGCGCCGCCGCCAGCGAGGTTCGACGTCCGCCAGAGCGCGTGGCGCGCGGTGCAGGGGTCATCGGCGCGGGATCGACCGTCTGGCTCGGCACCGGCTGGACCATCGCCAGCGCGGTCGGCGGCGGCGTGGTTGCGACCGGTGCGGGGCTTGGCTCGGCCTGAGCCGTCTGGACCGGGGTGGTCGACGGCAAAGGCTGGATCATCGCCGTCGTAGCGGCGGGCGATGGTTGGGAGGTGGCGGGCAGCGGCTGCACCATAGGCACCGGCGCGGTCGAAGCCATGGCGACCGGCGCGCGGGTGTCCGGCGCTGGCGTCGTGGCAGGCAGAGTGCTGCTGAAGCCCGGTTGCGGCTGTACCGTCCGTATCGGCGAGGTCGCCGCGACCACGCGCGGGGTCGTTGCAGGCACGGGGACTGCGCTCGCCATCTGGGTGGGGGTGCTCGCCACGGGGGAAGGCGTCACGGTCGTCGGCGTACGAACGCCGGACTGCGGCACGGTCGCAGCCAAGGCGACGCCCCGATTCTCCCGCATCGGCTGGCGACTGCCGCGACGACGATCCTCGCGCACGGGCTGGCTCGTCGGCACTGCCACGGGCGTTGCAGACGCGAGTGCGACCGGTGCCTCAGGCGTCAGCGGTGGCAGGTTCGGCGCCAGTCGCGCATCGGCCAGCCGCTCGGGCGTGGCGCGCGTCTCACCGAAATGCACGGCAAAGGCGCGGTCGATCGCGGGCAGCGTCGGCAAGCGCTGGAAAAAGGGTTGCAGCCCCTGCGCCAGTTGCGGCGGCATCATGGTCGAGGCGATGCGCGTCGCCTCGGGCAGGTCGCCGCCCATCGCCAGGATGAAGGCGCGCGCGCGCCACGCGGCACGATCGGTCTTGCGGAGCAGCGGGTCGAGCTGTTCCAGCGCCTGGTCCTTACGGCCCGAAATACCGAGCGACAGGGCATAACGGCGCACGATCTCGTCATTGGCGCCGTTGGCCAGCGCCAGCCGATAGTCACGCTGCGCCCGTGCCTGATCGCCGATCAGGTCATAGGCCAGGCCGCGATCCCCTGCGAACTTCGCGGCGGGCAGCCCCGCTGCCTCGGCCTGCGAGAAATAGCGAAGCGCCTCGCCCGGCCGTTCGGAACGGACCAGGATCGACCCCATGCCCGCCTTCACGCGCGGGTCGCGCGGATCGACCTTTTCCGCCCGCGCGAGCAATGATGCCGCGCCCGACAGATCGTCGAGATGGATGGACAGATCCGCCGCCTCGACCAACGCATCGACGTTGCGCGGGTTCTGCGCGACGCGGCGCATCACATCGCCCAGCTTGTCGGCGTCGGTCGTGCCGGGAAGCGGCTGAACCACCTCTTGCGCGAACAGGGGCATGGGTGCGGCCGCAAGGGCCAGGGCGAGCGCCAGCGAAGCGCGGGGAAGAAATGCGAACGTCATGGGACCGTGGCTCATAAAGCGTGTTTCGGCGCGCACGGCAATGGCCCTCGCACATCCCACGCGCCCGAGCGCTCTGGACGGTCGACCAACAGGCGGGCGGGATCGATTGGGGAATGCGTTTTTTTGTTCGCGCAGAGGCGCGGAGGCGCGGAGGGCGCAGAGATATCGGGCGCGTGGCAACGCTTTGCTTTAAAGGAAAGCCCCCTGCTCCTCAGAACGATCGGCACTCCCGCTTTTCCTCCCCTCGCAGGGGAGGTGGCAGGCCGAAGGCCTGACGGAGGGGTGTCCCCGGCCCGAGAGGTTGTACCGCCCCGCGACCGGTGACAGACCTCCCTTGATTGGAGAGTTGGAAAATGGCTCGGCAACCTGACTGTCGATCCGACCCAAGCCAGATTCACGCGACGCCGCGATGGCGCGAAGAGAAGATTGGTTCGCGCGGAAGCGCGGAGATGACCCGCTCACCGCACGAGCGGCCCTCTATTCTCAACCTACAGATGAGTCGAAAGCGCTGCCGCGCATCCTGAATCGCCGCGCCTCCGTGCGAACAAATATCTTCGCGTCATCGCGGCTTCGCGTGAACTCACCCGACAGCATCCGCCAAAGAAAAAGGCCCGCACGATCCGGTCGTGCGGGCCCCTTCCATTTTCACCCAGACGACCGGGCGAAGCGATTACTGGTTGTTCTGGCGATGCAGGAAGCGCGGGATGTCGAGCGACGAGTCCGAACCACCCTGCGCGGCGTCGTCGCGTGACGCACCGCGTGCGGCATTCGACATACGCTCGAACAGCGTACCGCCCAGCTTCACGCGCGGCGCAGGCTGTGCGGGGGCTTCACCGGCTTCGCTGCCGGGGGCCAGCCAGCGACGACGCGCTTCCTCGCTACCGGGAGCCGGTTCGACCGCAGCGGCCTGTGCGGGCTGCGCCGGGGCGGCGGGGACGATCGTGTCGGCACCCAGTACCAGCTCGTCATCGGCGACCGGAGCCGCCGGCGCGGGGGCCGGGGCAGGCTTGGCGATAGGCGTGGTGATCGTCGCGCTGACGGTCGAGGTTGCCGGAGCCGCGACAGGCGCCGCCGGAGCAGGCTGTTCCACCGGCGCGGTAGGCGTCACGCTCGCCTGCGGAGCGGGGGCCGGTTCGCTGGGGCGATAGCTGGGCGTATCGTCGCTCTTGCGCGCCATGCCGCCCATGCTGAAGCCGCTGCTGCGGTTCGCCTCGGAAGGCGACGGCGCAACCTTCAGGTCGGCATCGATGCCGGTCGCCACGACCGACACGCGGATGCGGCCTTCCAGCTCGGGATTGAAGGCCGAGCCCCAAATGATGTTCGCGTCCGGGTCGACCAGCTCGCGGATGTGGTTCGCCGCCTCGTCGACCTCGAGCAGGCGCATATCGTCGCCGCCGGTGATCGAGATGATGACGCCCTTTGCGCCCTGCATCGACACGCCGTCGAGCAGCGGGTTGGCGATCGCCTTCTGTGCCGCCTCGATCGCGCGATTGTCGCCGGTGGCTTCACCGGTGCCCATCATCGCCTTGCCCATCTCCTGCATCACCGAGCGCACGTCGGCGAAGTCGAGGTTGATAAGGCCCGGCATGACCATCAGGTCGGTGATGCCGCGCACGCCCTGTTGCAGCACCTCGTCCGCCATCGCGAACGCTTCCTTAAAGGTCGTGTTGGCGTTGGCGATCAGGAACAGGTTTTGGTTGGGGATGACGATAAGGGTGTCGACGTACTTCTGAAGTTCTTCGATGCCGCCATCGGCCGACTTGGCGCGACGATTGCCCTCAAAGGCGAAGGGCTTGGTCACGACGCCGACGGTCAGGATGCCCATGTCACGCGCCGCCTTGGCGATGACCGGGGCCGCACCGGTGCCGGTGCCGCCGCCCATGCCCGCCGCGATAAAGCACATGTGGCTGCCCTCGAGCAGACGCGACAGATCGTCGATCGTCTCTTCGGCGGCGGCACGACCGATCTCGGGACGGCTGCCCGCGCCCAGCCCCTGCGTGATCTTGGCACCCAGCTGGATACGCTGCGGCGCGATCGACTGCTTCAACGCCTGCGCGTCGGTATTGGCGACGAGGAAATCCACGCCCTGTACCTCGGCGCGCATCATGTTCGCGATCGCATTGCCGCCGGCACCGCCGACACCGATCACCGCAATACGCGGCGTCAGCTCGTCGACCTCGGGTGCGATGAATTCGATGCTCATCCCAATTCTACTCCGCCGTTCCCGGTCGGTACGCAAAGACCGGGCCCCTGAATTAACCGTTAGTGCACCAGACCTGTGCCACGTGCCAACCGAAAAGCGTCAGATACGTATCGCTTTTCCCTAATAATTTGCTTTTGCGGCCTGAATCAGCCGCCGGAACAGTCCCATGCCGCTGGGCCGGTGCACCGCCTGGTTCGTCGGTGCGATCGTCCGCAGGTCGATGGGATCGGTCGCGGCATAGAAAGCCAGACCCGCCAGCGTCGCGAAAGCCGGGCCGCCATGCGCATCGGGCAGGCCGGTCAGCCCGCGCGGTCGCCCGATGCGCACCGATCGACCGAGCGCCTGCTGCGCATAATCGGCAATGCCCTTCAGCTCCGCCCCGCCGCCAGTCAGCACGACCTGACGCCCGACCGGCCCCTCGAACTTCAGATGCTGGAGCGCCTTGCGAATCTCGCCCATCTGATGCTCCAGCCGCTGGCGGATCACGCCGATCAGCTGCGCCTTGGTGATCTGCATCGTGTCGCCGCCATCCTCGGCCGAGATGGGCGTGACCTGGATCATATCGTGATTGTCGCGCGGGGACGCATTGGCCGAGCCGTGGAAGCATTTCATCCGCTCGGCCATCTGCCGTCGCGTGCCAAAGGCGGAGGCGACATCGTCGGTGATATCCGCCGCGCCCATCGGCAGCGAGCAGAGTCCGACCAGCATCCCGCCCGCGAACAGCGAGACATTGGTGATCCCAGCCCCCATCTCGACCAGCGCGACGCCCAGCTCGCGCTCTTCGTCGGACAGACAGGCGAGCCCCGTCGCCACGGGTGCCGCGATGATCGACTTCACCTCCAGATGCGCCGAGCGGACGCACAGATCGAGGTTGCGCACCGGCGATCCGTCGGCGGCGACGACATGGATGTGCACGCCCAGCCGGTCGGCATGGAGCCCCAGCGGCTTCTTCACGCCCGTCAGCCCGTCAAGCGTATAGAGCGCGGGCTGCGCGTGCAGCACCATGCGCCCCTGCGGATCGATCGAGTTGCGCCCGGCGGCCAGCAGCGCGTCGATATCGCCCTGCTCGACGCGGTGGCCGCCCAGCTCGAACTCGACCTCGGCCACGTCGGACACCAGCCCCCCGGCCGAAAAACCGACCCAGACATTCTCGATGTTCAGGCCGGCGATCCGCTCGGCCTGTTCGACCGCCTCACGCACCGCCGCCTCGGTCGCGCCCATATCGGCGATATAGCCGCGCTTGACGCCCCGGCTTTCGCGCTGGCCGGTGCCCAGCACGATCAGTTCGCCACCATCGCCCTTTCGGGCGATCAGCGCGGACACCTTGGACGATCCGATGTCCAGGGCGGTGATCAGCCCTTCGGGCGCAATTTTCGCCATGGTCCTACCCCTGTGATTCGCCAGTGCCGGACGCCTCTGTGGCGTTGCCCTCCGGCCCGGTGCCTCCTCCGGCCTGCGCCGGTTCGGCCAGCGCATGATTCTGATTCAAACCGGGCTTTCGCGCAACCAGCTTCGTGGGGTCGCGCATGTCGAAGCGCAGCCAGCCCCGCCCGAGCAGTGGCCGCGAGCCGTCCATGGCGGCAAACTTCATCAGCGCGGCCCCCGCCCCGTCTTCGGGCAGCGCCAGCGTCTCGCCACTGTCGAAGGTCAGGTCCCAGCGGCGAGTGCCGATCCAGGTCGCGGCCTTCACGCGCGGCTTCAGCGCGGGCGCGGCGGAGAGCAGCGCCTGGTAAGCAGGCTCCTGCAAATTCGCGCCCGGTCCGATGATCAGCGGCAGGTCGGGCATCGCCTCGGGCCGTACGGGCTCCAGCAACACGCCGCCCGCATCGATCAGGGTCAGCTGGCCATTGTCCTGCCACACCGCCGCCGGGCTGCGCTCCTCGATATCGACGAGCAGCGTGTCGGGCAGGCGGCGCGAAACATGCGCGTCCTTGATCCAACCATAGCGGAGCAGCTTGCCGCGGACATCCTCCAGATTGACGAGCGGCATGGCCCGGCTCTGTTGGTCGAGCGCGACGGCATAGACGGTCATCCGGTCCATGCGCTTCAGGCCCGTCACCTCGATCTGCTGGACGCGAAATCCGGCATGGCCCGCCTGTTCGGCGATCGCGGTGCCGATCATGCCGGGCACGCCGACATAGGTCGCGACTGCCAGCACCGCCGCGCCCGCGCCGCCCAGGATCGTCCAGGTGACAGCCTTCTTGATCGTCTCTTCGCTGACCGGCACCTTGGCCAGCAGGCGCTGCGCCAGCGTGACGCGCTTCACCGGCTGGCGGCGCCGCGGGGCCGGACGGCGCGGCGGGGGGCCGCGCTTGATCGTGCGGCTCATCCCGCCTGATCCTTATACCAGGCTAAGGCCTCGTCGACGATCGCCTGCACGACGGCGTCGTAATCCATGCCGACATGGCGGCCCTGCTCGGGCACCAGGCTCAGCGGGGTCATGCCCGGCTGGGTGTTGACCTCCAGCAGGAACAGGCCGTCGACGCCGCGCTCGTCATCCCAGCGGAAGTCGGAGCGCGAGGCTCCGCGACAGCCCAGGATGCGATGCGCCTCCAGCGCCAGCGACTTGCACGCCTCGGCGATCTCGTCGGGAATCTGCGCGGGGCAGACATGCTCGGTCAGGCCGTCGGTATATTTCGCGTCGAAGTCGTACCAGCCATTCTTGGGCTTCAACTCGGTCACGCCCAGCGCGCGTCCGCCCAGCACCGCAGTGGTCAGCTCGCGGCCCCGGATATAGGGCTCGGCCAGCAACTCCTCGAACTCGGCCCAGGGGCCAGCGGCGTCGCGGGCGATCGGGTTGCCGTGATTGCTGGTGTCGGTGACGATCGCGACGCCGACCGACGAGCCCTCATTGACCGGCTTCAGCACATAGGGGCGCGGCAGCGGGTCGGCGGCGAACAGCTCTTCCGACTTCACGATGCGGCCGCCGGGCATGGGGATGCCGTACGGGACCAGCGCCTGCTTGGTCAGCACCTTGTCGATCGCGATGACCGAGGTGGCGAGGCCCGAATGGGTGTAAGGAATGCCCATAAGATCGAGCATACCCTGCACCGTGCCGTCCTCGCCGGGCGAACCGTGCAGCGCGTTGAAGACGATATCGGGCTTGGTTTCGACCAGCCTGGCCGCCAGATCGCGGTCCATATCGATCCGGGTGACGCGATGGCCGTTCCGCTCCAGCGCATCGGCGACGCCTGCGCCGGACATCAGCGAAACCGGCCGCTCCGCCGACCAGCCGCCCATCAGAACCGCGATATGCAGATTGTCGGTCACTTCGCGATTCCCACTCTTTGTATTTCCCAATCGAGGGTGACCCCCGACTGCGCCTTGACCCTGGCGCGTACATCCTCACCTAGCGCCTCGATCTCCGCCGCCGTGGCGTTGCCGAGGTTGAGCAGGAAATTGCAATGCTTTTCCGACACCTGCGCGTCGCCCAGCGTCAGCCCGCGACACCCCGCCGCATCGACCAGCGCCCAGGCCTTGTGGCCATCCGGATTCTTGAAGGTCGAACCGCCGGTCTTGGAGCGCAGCGGCTGCGACGCCTCACGCGCGGCGGCGATACGGTCCATCTCGGCCTGGATATCGGCGGGTTCGGCAGCATGGCCCCGGAAGGTCGCCTCGACCACCACCGTCCCGTCGGTCAGGTTGGAGTGGCGATAGGTATATTCCAGATCGGCAACACCCAGCGTCTCGACCGTACCGTCGCGACGGACGACCGTAGCGGAAACCAGCACATCGGCTACCTCGCGGCCATAGGCGCCGCCGTTCATCCGCACGAAGCCGCCCACCGTGCCGGGGATCGAGCGTAGGAATTCCAGCCCGCCGATCCCCGCATCCCGCGCGTTGGACGACACGAGAATGCCCGACGTGCCGCCTCCACAAGTGATGAGGTGCCCCTCCCCCGCCCGCGCATAGCTGAACGGCTTGCCGAGACGGACCACGACGCCGGGAACCCCGCCGTCACGCACGATCAGATTGGAGCCGAGGCCGAGCGCCATGACGGGCGTCTCGGCCCCAAGCCCGCGCAGGAACGCCGACAGGTCAGCGGTGTCCTTCGGCTCAAGCAGATATTCAGCCGGTCCGCCCACCTTGAACCACACGAGCGGCGCCAATGGCGCTTCGCGGGTCAATCGGCCGGCGGTGTCGGGCAGCTTCATCGGCGCGCCTCGATCGCGCTCGCCAGACCCGCCGCCCATTTGGTGATGTCGCCCGCACCCAGGCAGACGATCATATCGTCCGCGCGGATCGAGCCCGCCAGTTCCTCGGCCAGCGCATCGGCATCGGCAACCGTGGCGGTCGAGCGATGCCCGCGCCGCTTCAGCCCCTCGACCAGTGTGGATGCATCCACACCCTCGATCGGCTGCTCACCCGCCGCGAAGACCGGCGTCACCAACACGCGGTCGGCGTCGTTGAAGGCGGTCTGGAACTCCTCCATCAGATTGCCAAGCCGGGTGAAGCGGTGCGGCTGCACGACCGCGATCACACGACCGCGCGCGCCTTCGCGGGCGGCGGCTAGCACGGCGCGGATTTCGACCGGGTGATGGCCGTAATCGTCGATCACGGTCGCCGTACCGCCATCCACCGCGATCTCGCCGACCTTGGTGAAGCGACGCTTGACCCCGCCGAACTGGCCGAAACCCTGCTGGATCGTCGCGTCGTCGATGCCCAGCTCCAGCGCCACGCCGATCGCGGCCAACGCATTCTGGACATTGTGACGGCCGGGCATGGGCAACTCGATCCCCTCGATCGACCGACTGGAGCCGTCGCGGTGGCGGATGATCGCCTCGAACCGGTTTCCGCCGGGGATCGGCGTGACATTGACGCCGCGCACGTCCGCCTGGGCCGAGAAACCATAGGTCACGACGCGCCGGTCGCGGACGCGCGGCAGGATGTTCTGCACCTCCGGGTGGTCGAGACAGAGCAACGCCGCGCCGTAAAAGGGGACGTTCTCGACGAACTCGACGAACGCGTCCTTTACCCGGTCGAACGAGCCGTAATGGTCGAGATGCTCGGGATCGATATTGGTCACGACCGCGATCGTACCGTCGAGGCGCAGGAAGCTGCCATCGCTCTCGTCCGCCTCGACGACCATCCAGTCACTGGCACCCAGCCGTGCGTTCGAGCCATAGCTGTTGATGATGCCGCCATTGATGACGGTCGGGTCGACTCCCCCGGCATCCAGCAGCGCCGCGACCATAGAGGTCGTCGTCGTCTTGCCATGCGTGCCCGCCACCGCCACGGTGGACTTCAGCCGCATCAGCTCGGCCAGCATCTCGGCCCGGCGCACCACGGGGATGCGACGTTCGAGTGCAGCTTCGACTTCGGGGTTGGACCGGGTGATCGCGGTCGAGGTGACGACCACCGCCGCATCGCCCAGATTGTCCGCGGCGTGACCGATGGCGACCGGGATGCCCTTGTCGCGCAGCCCCTGCACCACATAGCCCTCGGCCACGTCGGAGCCCTGCACCCGGTAGCCGAGATTCTTCATCACCTCGGCAATGCCCGACATGCCGATGCCGCCGATGCCGACGAAGTGGATCGTGCCGATATCCGTGGCGACGCCCTTCATGCGCCTGCTCCCGCCAAATTGGTTTTCCTTTGTGCCTTGCCGACCGGCAACACCATACGCGGCGAATCGAGGCTCTCGACCAGATCGGCCAGATCACTCGCCGCCTCCGGCCGTCCGCAGTTCCGCGCACGCCCCGCCGCATTCTCCAGCGCCGCCGGATCGAGACCCAGCTTCTGCATCTGCTTGGCGAGTTCCACGGGCGTGAAGTCGCCCTGCGCGATGGTCCGCGCGCCGCCCGCCTTTGTCATCTCGCGCGCGTTCACCGTCTGGTGATCGTCGGTCGCAGAGGGCAGCGGCACCAGGATCGCCGGGCGACCCGCGACCGTCAGCTCGGCCAGCGTCGAGGCCCCTGCCCGCGCGATGACCAGATGCGCCCAGGCGAGCTGCTCGGGCAGGTCGGGCAGATAGGTGGCGAGTTCGGCCGGAATCTCATGCTCGGCATACTTCGCGCGCACCGCGTCGATATCCTCGATCCGCGCCTGATGCGTTACCTGCAACCGCCGCCGGAAGGTGACGGGCAGCATGGCGAGACCGTCGGGCACGACCTGGCTGAGAATGCTCGCCCCCTGGCTGCCGCCGGTGACAAGGACGCGGAAGATGCCGTCCTCCTCCAGCAGCGGATAGGGACGCGAGCGCAGCGCCAGCACCTGATCCCGGACCGGATTGCCGATCAGCCGCGTCTTGGCCGCGTGCTTGGCGCTCAGCCGCTGCGTATCCTCATAGGACAAGGCGATCGCATCGACCTTGCCCGCGACCAGCCGGTTCACCCGACCCAGCACCGCATTTTGCTCGTGGATCGCGGTCGGGATTCCTTCCGCGAACGCCGCCAGCAGCGCGGGCATCGCCGGATAGCCGCCGAAACCGATCACCGCCGCCGGACGGAAGGTCTTGTAGAGTTCACGCGCCATCGCGCGTCCGCGCCACATCTCGCGCAACGCCTTGGCCCAGCCGACCGGCCCGCCCGAAAAGCGCCCGGCGGGCAGGACATGCGTCTGGATATCCTCGAACAGCCCCGGGAAGCGCACGCCGCGCGCGTCCGACACCAGCGCGACGCGGTGGCCGCGCCGGGTCAGTTCGGCCGCCAGCGCGGCGGCGGGAACCATATGGCCGCCGGTACCCCCGGCGGCGAGGACGAAGTGACGACTCATTGCCCGCTCCACCTGACTACATAGGGGCTGCGCGTCAGGAACGGATTGCGCCGGGTGAATGCCAGCAACAACCCCATCCCGATCGACAGCGCGATCATCGACGAGCCGCCATAGCTGATGAACGGCAGGGTCATCCCCTTGGACGGGGCCAGCCCCGTGTTCACCGCCATCGAGATCAGCGCCTGCGCGCCGAACTGCACCGCCAGCCCGGAGGCGGCGTAGAGCTTGAACTCGTCCTGTTCGTCAAGCAGCTTCACGAACACGCGCACCACGATCGCCAGGAAGACCAGCGCGATGATCGAACAGGCGATCAGCCCGAATTCCTCGCCGATCACCGAGAAGATATAATCGGTATGCGCTTCCGGCAGGCCGAACTTGGCCGAGCCACCGCCCGGCCCCGTGCCCGTCCAGCCGCCTGCCGTCAGCGTATTGTGCGCGGCGTTGACCTGAAAATGGTCGGCCGCACCCTCGCCATCGACATCGGGGAAAAGGAACGCGTTGATCCGGCTGCGCGCCACGCCATAGAACATATAGGCTGCGGTCAGGCCCACCGGCACCATCGCCGCCAACCCCAGCAAGATCCGCATCGGCGTGCCGGAGATCATCAGCAACGCCGCCCAGATCACGCAGAAGACGATCGTCTGGCCGAAGTCCGGCTGCATCATCAGCAAGCCCGCCACAAGCCCGGTCAGCCCCATGGTGATGAGCGTAGCGGGCAGATCGCGCTCCCTGGCCTTCAGCGACAGCAGCCAGGCCGTCGTCACGACGAACATCGGCTTCAGGAACTCGGACGGCTGGAACTGCGCAAAGCCAAAGCCGATCCAGCGCCGCGCGCCGTTGATCTCCACCCCGATAAAGGGCGTGACGGCCAGGATCGCGATCAGGATACCCGTGCCCAGCACCGCCATCCGCCGCGCCGTGACGACCGGCAGCATCGAGACGACGAACAACACGGGCAGCGAGACGCCGACCCACATCACCTGTCGCCAGAAATAATAGAGTGGCGCGAACTTCCGATGCTCGCCGGAATAGCGCATCGCGGTCGCCGGACTGGCGGCGGCAACCGCGATCAGCCCGATCGCGATCAGAAACAGGGTGAGCAGCAGCAGCACCCGGTCGATATCCCAGAACCAGGTCCCCAGCGGCGAACGGTCGCCGCGCCCGCCACGTCCCTTGATCGACCCGATCAGGCCGGGGCGCGGGGTGGCCTTGGGTGCACGCTCTTTCACGCCAGAGCCTCCACCGCCGCGCGGAAGGCGTCGCCGCGCGCCTCGTAATCGCGGAACTGGTCGAAACTGGCACAGGCCGGGGACAGCAGCACCGTGTCGCCGGGCTGTGCGGCGGCGGCGGCATGGGCAACGGCTGCTTCCAGCGTGCCGGACTGCTCGACCACGGGGACCTTATCCTTCAACAGGTCGAAGAACAGCGGGGCGGCCTCGCCAATCGTATAGGCCGCGACGACATGATCCAGATGCGCGGCGCAGGCGTCGAGGTCGTCGCCCTTGCGCTTGCCGCCGACGATCCAGTGGATGCGCGGAAATGCGCCCAGTGCAGGCGCAGCACTTTCCGGATTGGTAGCCTTGCTATCGTCAACAAACGCAACCCCGCCGCGAACGGCAACCTGTTGCATGCGATGCGGCAGTCCCGTGAAGGTTTCGAGTGCCTCGGCGATGGGCACATTCAGAGAAGCTGCAACAAGCCGAGCCGCCGCAACATTCTGAGCATTGTGCGGACCACGCAGAGCCGGGCCGGCCGAATACCCGTTAAAATCTGCGGTCGATACCTCAAACAGGTCACCGCGCTGACGGAGGTCCGCAGCGATCCGCCGTGTAGGCTCGTCGTCGATTCCGACAACGGCGAGATGTCCCGCAGACTGCATACCGAACAACCGCGCCTTCGATGCCGCATACCCCTCGAACCCGTCATAGCGGTCGAGGTGATCGGGCGTGATGTTGAGCAGCACCGCAACGTCGCAATCCAGGCTCTGCGTCAGGTCGATCTGATAGCTGGACAGCTCCAGCACATAGACCCCGCCCTCCGGTAGCGGCTCCTGCCCAAGGATCGGCAGGCCGATATTGCCGCCCATCAGGGTCGGCACGCCCACCGTCTTCAGGATGTGGTGGACCAGTGCGGTGGTGGTCGACTTGCCGTTGGTGCCGGTGATGCCGACGACCTTGTGCGGCGGCAGGTCGTGCCGTGCTTGGGCAAACAGTTCGATGTCGCCGATGACCGGCACCCCCGCCGCGCGGGCGGCTGCGGCGAGCGGATGGGTATTGAGCGGCACGCCGGGCGACACGACGAGCGCGTCGAAGCCGGACAGGTCGAGCATGTCGAGGTCGGCAAGCACCAGATCCTCCCCGGCACGGGGAGGGGGACCGTCAGCCGCAGGCTGGGGGTGGAGGGGGGCTTCGGCAGAGGACGTCGTTTGCGGCACGCCCCCTCCACCAGCTTCGCTGGTCCCCCTCCCCGTGCCGGGGAGGATCGCCTCACGCTTGGCCGGATCGCTATCCCACGCCACCACGCTCGCCCCGCCTTCCAACAGCGCCGAAACGGTCGCGGCGCCGGAGCGTGCGAGCCCCAGCACCGCGTACCGTTTCCCCGCCCAGTCGCGCGAAACGATCATCGCAGCTTCAACGTCGACAGACCCGCCAGCGCCAGCACGAAGGCGATGATCCAGAAACGGATCACCACGGTCGGCTCCGACCAGCCGAGTTGCTCGAAATGATGGTGGATCGGCGCCATGCGGAACACCCGCTTGCCGGTCCGTTTATAGAAGAAGACCTGGATGATGACCGACATCGCCTCGACCACGAACAGGCCGCCGATGATGCCCAGCACGATCTCGTGATGCGCGACGACCGCGATGGTGCCGAGTGCCCCGCCCAGCGCGAGGCTGCCGGTGTCACCCATGAACACCGCCGCCGGGGGCGCGTTGAACCACAGGAAAGCGAGGCCCGCCCCGACCACCGCGCCGCAGAAGATGGCCAGCTCGCCAGCCCCCGGCACATGCGGAATGCCCAGATAATCGGCGAACTTCACGTTGCCCGCCAGATACACGATCACCATGAACGCGACGCTGGCGATGATGACCGGCATCGTCGCCAGGCCATCCAGCCCGTCGGTCAGGTTCACCGCGTTGCCGAACGCCACGATCGTGAAGGCGGCGAACAGCGGATAGAAATACCAGAGGTCGATATAATAGCGGTTGGTGAAGGGCAGGAACAGGCCGGTGCCGTTCTGCCCCATCACGATCCACGCCGCGACGCCCGCGATCATGAATTCCAGCAGCAGCCGCACGCGGCCCGGCACGCCCGCCGTCGTCGCCTTGCGCACCTTGTCGTAATCGTCGAGGAACCCGATCGCGCCGAACCCCAGCGTCACGAACAGGCACGCCCAGACGAACGGGTTGGACAGTTCCATCCACAACAGGATCGACAGCGCCATGCTGGTCAGGATCATCAGCCCGCCCATCGTCGGCGTGCCGCGCTTGGCCAGATGGGTCTGCGGCCCGTCGGCGCGGATCGGCTGCCCCTTGCCCTGGCGCACGCGCAGCCAGCCGATGAAGCGCGGGCCGATGATCAGGCCGATGAACAGCGCCGTCGCCACCGCCGCGCCGGTGCGGAAGGACTGATAGCGGATAAGGTTGAGAACGCCGGTGAAACCCAGCTGCTCGGCGATCCAGTATAGCATGTTACGCGCCCCGCAGGCCGGCGACGACGCGCGCCAGGCCCACTCCGTTCGATCCCTTGACGAGCACCGTATCCCCCGGCGCCAGCAGCGCGCGCGCGGCGTCCAGCGCCGCGGCGGCGTCCGCCACATGAACGATCCGCGCCCGCCCGGCAAGCGCGTTGGCGAGCGGCATCATCGCCGGCCCGACCAGCACCGCCGCCTCGACCCCGGCGGCCGCGACCGCATCGGCCAGCCCGGCGTGATATGCGTCGGACTGCTCGCCCAGCTCGCGCATTTCGCCCAGCACCGCCAGGCGCCGGCCCTCCGCCTCGCCCAGCACCGCCAGCGTCGCGCGCATCGACGCCGGGTTGGCGTTGTAGCTTTCGTCGATCACCGTCGCCTCGCCGCCATCGGCCAGCGGTGCGGCAAAACGCGCGCCGCGCCCCACCAGCCCGGCAAGGTCGGCCAGCGCCAGCGCCGCCTGCGCCGGATCAGCGCCCGCCGCATCCACCGCCGCCAGCACCGCCAGCGCGTTCGACACCCAGTGCGCGCCCGGCTGCGACAGCGCGAAGTTCAGCTCCCGCCCGCCCATCGCGACCGTGACGAAGTTCGCGCCCGACGACAGCCGCGTCACGTCGGTCGCGCGCACGTCCGCGCCCTCGCCCGATCCGAACGTCACGATCCGCGCCGCATGCGGCCGCGCCGCCGCGATCAGCCGGTCGCGATGCGGGCTGTCGAACGGCACGATCGCGATCCCGCCCCTGGACCCGTCGCGCGCCTCCAGCCCCTGGAAGATCTCGCCCTTGGCGTCGGCGATCGCCTCTTCGCCCGAAAAGAATTCGGTGTGCGCGGGCGCGATCGCGGTGACGAGCGCGATGTTGGGGCGCACGATCCGGGTCAGCGCGGCCAGTTCGCCGGCATGGTTCATCCCCATTTCCAGCACCGCCGCGCGCGCATCCGCCGGCATCCGCGCGAGGCTCAGCGGCACGCCCGTATGATTATTATAGCTCTTGACGGAGCGGTGCACCGCGCCGCGCATGGAGCGATCCAGGCAGGCGAACAGCGCCTCCTTCGCGCTGGTCTTGCCGACCGATCCGGTCACGCCGATCACGACGCCGCGCATCCGCGCGCGCGCGGCGCGGGCCAGATCCTCCAGCGCCGTGAACGTATCGGCGACGCGCACATGCGGGCCAGACGTGGCGGCGGAAACCAGCGCCCCCGCCGCCCCTTGCGCATAGGCGCGGTCGAGGAAGCGGTGCCCGTCCGTCGTCTCGCCGGGCAGCGCGACGAACAGGTCGCCCGGCCCCACCTCCCGCGAATCGAACGCGACGCCGCCCACGGCGAAGTCGGCGGAGGCGGTGCCCCCCGTCGCGGCGGCGATCGCCTCTGCGGTCCACAGCGTCATGCCGCCACCTCGCGCGCGACCGCCACGTCGTCGAACGGGAGGACGAGATCGCCGACGATCTGTCCCTGCTCGTGTCCCTTGCCCGCGATCAGCACGATGTCCTGCGCGCCCGCCTCGCCGATCGCGGCGGCGATCGCGGCGCGCCGGTCGCCGATCTCGACGGCGCCCGTGGTGCCGCGCAGGATCTGCGCGCGGATCGTCGCGGGATCCTCCGTCCGGGGATTGTCGTCGGTCACGAAGACGCGGTCGGCGCGGGCGGAGGCGACCTGCCCCATCGTCTCGCGCTTGCCCGGATCGCGATCACCGCCCGCGCCGAACACCACGATCAGGCGCCCGCCCGCATGGGGCTTCAGCGCGGCGATCGCCGCCTCCAGCGCATCGGGGGTGTGCGCATAATCGACATAGACGGGCGCGCCGCTCGCCGCGATCGCCGCGCGCTCCAGCCGCCCGCGCACGGGCTGCAACCGGGCGAGCGCGGCGATGGTCGGCGCCGGCGCGCCGCCGGTCGCGATCACCAGCCCCGCCGCGACCAGCGCGTTGGCCGCCTGATAGCCGCCGATCAGCGGCAGCTGGACATGATGCGTCGCGCCGTCCGCCTCGATCGTCAGCCCCTGCCCCAGCAGCGTCGGGTCGCGGCCCACCAGCCGCAGCCCCGTGCCCCGCTCGCCCACCGTGACGATGCGGTTGCCGCGCGCCTGCGCCAGATCGAACACCCGCCCCGATTCGGCGTCGTCGGCCCAGATCACCGCCGTGCCCGCCGGGTCCAGCACCTCGGAAAACAGGCGCAGCTTCGCGGTCAGGTAGGCGCCCATGTCGCCATGATAGTCCAGGTGATCGCGCGACAGGTTGGTGAAGGCGGCGGCGGAGACGTTCAGCCCCTCCGTCCGGTATTGCGTCAGCCCGTGGCTTGATGCCTCGAAGGCGAGGTGCGTCACCCCCTCGCGCGCCAGCCCGGCGACGTTGGACAGGAAGGTGACGACGTCGGGCGTCGTCAGCCCGGTCGTCACCCGCTCGTCCGCCGTCGTCACGCCCAGCGTGCCGATCGAGGCGGCGTGGTGACCGGCCATGCGCCACAGCTGGCGCGTCATCTCCACGGTCGATGTCTTGCCGTTCGTCCCCGTCACCGCGACGGCGGTCTGCGGGAACGGGCCGAAGAAGCGCGCCGCCAGCCGCGCGAAGCAGGCGCGCGGCGTGTCGTCGGCGATGTGGATCGCGCCCTCGACCCGCGCGTCGGGCGCCGCCACCACCGCGATCGCGCCCGCGCGCACCGCCTCGGCGATGAAATCCTCGCCGTTCACCCGCGCGCCGCGAAACGCGCCGAACACCGTTCCCGGCGCGACCTTGCGGTGATCGATCGCGAAGCCGGTGACGCTCGCCGTCTCGTTACCGCCGGTCAGTTCGCCCAGCCTCATCGCGTATCCTTCAATTACCTGTCGCCGGCTGCCTGCTGGGATCCTCCCACAGCGTCGGTACGATGTCCGACACGTCGATATCGCGGTTCGTGTCCGGGATCACGCCCAGGATCGCGCCGACGCGCGATATCGTGCGGCCGACCACCGGCGCGGCGTTCCACGCGGCGGTCTTCCACCCGCCCGTCTCCTTCGTCCCCTGCGGCGAATCGAGCATCGCGAGCACGACGTAGCGCGGCGCATCCATCGGGAACGCGGCGGCGAAGGTCGCGACGTTGCGCGACCGGTCGTAACCGCCCGCCACCGCCGCCTCGGCAGTGCCCGTCTTGCCGCCGACGCGATAGCCGGGGGCGTCGCCCTTGCGCCCGGTGCCGCGCATCACGATCAGCCGCAGCATCTGGCGCATCCGCGCGCTCGTCGCCTCGCTGATGACGCGGCGGCCGGCGGCGGCATGGCCCGGCTCCACCTTCAACAGCGTCGTCGGCCGCCACACGCCGCCGTTGACCAGCGCGGCATAGGCGGCGGCCAGCTGCAGCGGCGTCACCGCGATGCCATGGCCGTAGGCGGTGGTCATCGTCGTCGTGCGCGCCCAATAGGTCGGCCATAGCGGCCGGCCCTTCTCGCGCAGCTCGATATCGGGCTTGGTGTCGAAGCCCAGCTTGCGGAACATCACCTGCATCCGCTCCGGCCCGACCTCGTCGGCGATGCGCGCGGTGGCGACGTTGGAGGAATAGATCAGCGTCTCGGCCATGTTCAGCCAGCGCTTGGGATCGCCGCGCTCGTCATGGATGGTGAAGCGGCCGACCTGCAGCGGGTGCGTCGCGTCGAACCGCCGCGCCTGAGAGGTGACGACGCCGTTCTCGATCGCGGTCGCGACGGTGATCGGCTTGAAGGTCGACCCCAGCTCGAACACGCTCTGCGTCACGATGTTGCGCAGCTCCTCGCTGCCCGCCATGCCGACGCGGTTGGGGTTGAAGGTGGGCAGCGACACCATCGCCACCACCTCGCCCGTCGCCACGTCCAGCACCACGCCGCCGCCACCGCGCGCGCTGAACGTCTGCATCGCGCGGCCCAGCTCGCTCTCCAGCGCCGCCTGCACGCGCGTGTCGATCGACAGCGCGACCGGATGGCCGGCGGCGGCGGCATTGGCCAGCCGCTCGTCCAGCACGCGCTCCATCCCGCTCATGCCGTGGCCGTCGGTGGACAGGAAGCCCAGCGCGTGCGCCGCCATCGTCCCCTGCGGGTACAGGCGCTGCGTCTCCCGCGCGAAGACCAGCGCCGGCTCGCCGATCGCGTTGACCTGCTCGACCAGCGCGGGGCTGGCGCGGCGCTGCAGATAGGTGAAGGAAACGTCCTTGGTCAGCTGGCGATAGAACCAGGCCTGGTCGCCCCGGTCGGGCATCAGCGCGGCGAGGCGCGCGGCGATCTCCGCCGGGTCGCCGATCAGCTTCTTGGGGTGGACCGCGATCGTCCAGGCGTCGATCGTGCGGGCCAGCGGCGCGCCGTTGCGATCGACGATATCGCCGCGCCCGGCGATCGCCGCCGACCGCGCCTCCGCCTCCGATCCCGACAGGACCGCCAGCATCGCGAGACGGCCGATGACCAGCAGCACCCCCGCCGCGAACATCAGCATCATCATCATCAGGCGCGTATGCGCCGTCGCCACCAGCTGGTGGCGTGCCTTCGCGTTGCCGCGATACGTGACGGGCCGGGCGACCAGCGTCGTCACCGTTTCGGGCCTGCCTCATGCCGCGCGCCCGACACGATGTCGCCCAGCGTCGAATCGGACAGAAGCTTGCGATCCAGCATCGCCACCGCCTGCGGCCGCACCTTCGCCACCGCGACGGCGGCACGCGCCACCGCGATCTCCGCACCGCGCGCCCGCGCCTTCGCCACGGCCGGCGCGAGCGTCGCGGGCTTGGCCGCCGGCGCCGCGGGGGCGGCCGTCGGCGCGACCGCCGCCAGCGCCATCGCGACGGCGGGCTGCGCGACGGCGGGCTGGGCGACGCCGGCGGGCACGACCAGCGCGGCCTGGCGCATCCCCGGCTGCGCGGTGGTGCCCGGCAGCGGCTGGTTCACGTCGAGCGAGGCCAGCGCCGCCTCGTCGGCGACATACTGCCCCGCCACCGGCGCGGTCAGCGCCAGCGTGTCGCCATTCCACCGTTCCAGCTGGACGAGGTTGGCGCGCGTGTCGAATTCGGTCTCCAGCGCGCGGATGTCGCGCTCCGCCGCCGCGATGCGACGGTTGACCGTCTCCAGCTTCTTGCGCTCCCCCGCGACGTGGAGCGAGACGAGATAGAAGGCCAGCACCGCCGCGACGCAGCCGCCGAACCACCCGATCCCCCGCAACCTGTACGCCGCCGTCATAGTCCTGCCTCCTGTGGCCAGGCCGGGGCGGCGGTGCGCCGCGCCGCCCTCAGCGTCGCCGATCGTGCCCGCGGATTGCCCGCGATCTCCGCCGCATCGGCGCGCACCGCGCGGCCGACCGATTCGAAACTGGGTGCCGCGACCATCGTCGTCTGCGGCAGATGACGCGAGCCTGAAGGCGCCGCGCCCGAACGGTCGCGCAGGAAGCGCTTGACCATCCGGTCCTCCAGGCTGTGGAAGGTGACGATCGCCAGCCGCCCGCCGGGCTTCAGCACCCGCTCCGCGGCGGTCAGCCCGTCGGCCAGCTCGCCCAGCTCGCGGTTCACATGGATGCGAATCGCCTGGAAGGTGCGGGTCGCCGGGTCCTTCTTGTCGTGCGGCTTGTGGCCCAGCGCGCGGCGAACCACGGCGGCCAGCTCGGCCGTGCGGGTCAGCGGCCGCGCCGCGACGATCGCGCGCGCGATGCGCCGCGACTTGGGCTCGTCGCCATAGCGATAGATGACGTCGGCGATCGCCGCCTCGTCCGCCTCGTTCAGGAAGTCGGCGGCGCTCGGCCCCTCCTGGCTCATCCGCATGTCGAGCGGCCCGTCGCTCTGGAACGAAAAGCCGCGCTCCGCCTGGTCGAGCTGCATTGAGGAGACGCCGATATCCATCGTCACGCCGTCGACCGCCTCAATCCCCAGCCCCGCCAGCGCCGCCGCCATCGTCGAGAAATCGGCATGGACCAGCTCCAACCCCGCGATCCCCGCCGCGCGGCCCGCCGCGATCGCATCGGGATCGCGGTCGAACGCGATCACCCGCGCGCCCGTCGCCAGGATCGCGCGACTGTAGCCGCCCGCGCCGAAGGTCGCATCGACGATCGTGTCGCCCGGCCCCGGCGCCAGCGCGTCGACGACCGGCGCCAGCATCACCGGAATATGGGGTGCATCGCTCAAAGGGCGATCCCCTTCTGCATCATGTGGAACTGCGCCATCGCCTTCACCACGCGCGGCATGTCCGGCTGCTCGATCAGCGTCTTGGGGTCCCAGATCTCGATATAGTCGAGTACGCCATAGAAGAACGCGTGCTCGCCGATCCCCGCATAGAATCGCGGAAAGGCGGGCATGATGAACCGGCCCGACCCGTCGAACGGCACCGCCTCGCCCGAAGCGGCCGCGCGCTTGATGTTGTAGTCGAATTCGCCGTCCGGCCCCGCATGTTCCGCCTCGCGTCGGTCCAGCTGCGCGGCCAGCTGGTCCAGATAGCCGGGATCGTACGCGATCAGGCACGGATTCTTCTGGTGCGCGCCGATCACGATCGTGCCGCCGGTCTTGCCGTCGGCCTTGGGCGCATTGGCGGCCAGCGTCGCGCGCAGGGCAGCGGGTATGGCGACGCGACCCTTGTCGTCGACAAGTCCGATGCCATCGCCCTGGTAACGCCCCCTTGCCAATCTCGCACTCCGTCCCCTCGGGCACAGCGCTCCCCGCGCCGGAAACCGGCGTCGCCGGCCCGGGTTTGGCAGCCCTTGGGAAATCGCCCCTGAAGTTAACCTGCACGTACCATCAGGCCCCCGGGGCCGCAACGGAATAGTTGGGGATTTTAGGGGAAATCGCTCCATTCACCGCGCCAAGGACGCAATATCACGCGATCCGGCAGGGATAAGGCCATCTTAACCATCGCTGACCAAGCCCACTTTGCAATCGATTGTTGCACGCTCCGCACACTTCCGTCATAAGCCCCGCCATGCGACGCAGATCGCGGGAGATTTGAGGATGCCGACGCCGATGCGCCTGTCCGACTGCAAGCCGCGCCTGTCGACGCGCCGGATCCTGGAGATGAATCTCGGCTTCCTCGGCCTGCAATTCTCGTTCGGATTGCAGCAGGGGAACATGGCCCCGATCTATTCCTATCTGGGCGCGTCGGAGGCGTCGCTGCCGCTTCTGCAGCTGGCCGGGCCGATCACCGGCCTCGTCGTCCAGCCGCTGATCGGCGCGTGGTCGGATCGCACCGATTCCCGCTGGGGACGGCGCACGCCTTATTTCCTCGTCGGCGCGCTGCTCTGCGCGATCGGGCTGTTCCTGATGCCGCTGTCCGGCTCGATCCTGATGGCGGTGTCGGTGCTGTGGATCCTCGATGCCGGCAACAACATCACGATGGAGCCGTATCGCGCCTATGTCTCCGATCGGCTGAACCCGGACCAGCATCAGTTCGGCTTCCTGACGCAGTCCGCCTTCACCGGGCTGGCGCAGATGCTCGCCTTCCTGTCACCCTCGCTGCTGGTCTGGGCGGGGATGAACCAGGACTGGGTGGACGCGCACAACATCCCCTATACCGCGCGCATCGCCTTCATGGTCGGGGCGGTGCTGTCGTTCGCCACGATAGTATATTCGATCGTCCGCGTGCCCGAGCTGCCGCTGACCCCCGATGAGCGCGCGCGCATCGCCGCGACCCCCAAGGGACTCGGTGCCGCGCTGGCGGAGATCGGGGCGGCGATCCGCGACATGCCCGTCGCGATGCGCAAGCTGGCGTTGATGAGCCTGTTCCAATGGTATGCGATGGCGGCCTATTGGGCATACGTCATCTATGCGATCGGCCGATCCGTCTACGGCACCGACGCGCCGACCTCCTCGGGCTTCCACTCCGCCGTCCTGACCAATGGAGAGATGGCCGCCTGGTATAACGGCGTCGCCTTCGTCGCGGCGTTCGCGCTGGTGCCGATCGCGCGCCGGATCGGCGCCGCCTCTCTCCATGCCGCCTGCCTCGTGCTGGCGGGTATCGGGATGCTGTGGCTGCCGCATGTCACCGAGAAGGCGATGCTGTTCGTCCCCGCGATCGGGATCGGCATCGGCTGGGCCAGCATCATGGGCAATCCCTATGCGATCCTCGCCGGCTCGATCCCGGCGGAGCGGACGGGCGTCTATATGGGCATCTTCAACATGATGATCGTCATCCCGATGCTGCTGCTCGCCGCCACCCTGCCCTTCTTCTACGAACCGCTGCTGGGCGGGGATCCGCGCAACGTGCTGACGCTGTGCGGCATCCTGATGTTCTGCGCCGCCGCCGCCGTCTTCTGGGTGCGGCAGACGAATGCAGAGGGGCTGCCCGTCGGTGCGACGCTGCACAAATGACAGTTGCCATGTCCCGTCCGTCGATGCGCGACCCCGCGATCCGCGCCGCGACACTTCGGCCGCCCAAGTATTCCAACCGTAAAAATGTCGGACAAATTCGCGCGAAGCCCTTGACGGTCATCGTCGCGGACGGGCATCCGGCATCGAACCCCGCAATCGCGCACGGCCATCGCAACGACGATGTCCTGCCCGTTGGCGGCCGGCTCGCGCGCGTCCGTCCGCCCGTGCCGGTCGTGAAGGCGGGCCGCATGGCCGTGTCCAGACTGGAGAGTGCATGACCTTCGATCCCGCCGACCATCCCCACCGCCGCCGCAATCTGCTGACGGGCGAATGGGTGCTGGTGTCGCCGCACCGGGCGAAGCGTCCCTGGCAGGGCGACACCGCGCCGCCCGCCCCCGCACGCGGCGGCGCGCACGATCCCGGCTGCTATCTGTGCCCCGGCAACGTCCGTGCGAACGGCGAGCGCAACCCCGACTATGAGCGGACGTTCGTCTTCGCCAACGACTTCGCGGCGCTGATGCGCGACACGCCCGCCCCGCCGGCCGACGATCCCTTGCGTCCCGAAGCGGGCGCGCGGGGCGAGGCGCGGGTCATCTGCTTCTCCCCCGACCACCGCCTGACCCTGCCGGAAATGGACCAGCCCGCCGTGCGCGGCGTGGTGGACGAATGGTGCCGGCAGTCGACGGAGCTCGGCGCGCGCTGGGCGCATGTCGAGGTGTTCGAGAACAAGGGCGCGATGATGGGCTGTTCCAGCCCGCACCCGCACGGCCAGGTGTGGGCCAGCGACTTCGTGCCGACGCTGGTCGAGCGGGAGGACGCCGCACAGCGCGCATGGCTCGCCGATCATGGCGAAGTGCTGCTCGACGCTGTCGTGGCGCGAGAGGATGGCAGCGAGCGCGTGGTCGAAAGCAACGACGACTGGCTCGCGCTCGTCCCCTGGTGGGCGGCCTGGCCGTTCGAGACGCTGATCGTCGCCCGCCGCCCCTTCGTCCGGCTGGACGATCTGGACGACGCCGCGCGCGAAAACCTCGCCGCGCTGCTGCGCCGGCTGATGGCGCGCTACGACAATCTGTTCGACACCAGCTTCCCCTATTCGTTCGGCTGGCACGGCGCGCCGCACGGCGCGGGCGACGATACCGCGCACTGGCGGCTGCACGCGCACGTCTTCCCGCCGCTGCTCCGCTCCGCGACGGTGCGCAAGTTCATGGTCGGCTACGAGATGCTGGCCGAGGCGCAGCGCGACCTCACCCCCGAACAGGCTGCCGGGCGCCTTCGCGCCGCCGCCCCCACCCTTTCGACAAAGGCATGACGATGGACCTGCAACCCCGCCTGGAGGCCGCGCTGGCCGATACGTTCGGCCGCGATACCGCCTTCACCGTGCGCGCGCCCGGCCGCGTCAACCTGATCGGCGAGCATACCGACTATAATGGCGGCTTCGTCCTCCCCTGCGCGATCGGGGTGGAGACGCGGATCGCGGTCGCCCCGCGCGACGACGGGCGGGTCCGCGTCGTCGCGGCCGATTTCGGTGGCGAGACGGACGAATTCGCGCTCGGCCCCGACACCGCCCACCATGCGGAGGGCGGCTGGCGCGACTATGTGCGCGGCATGGCGGCGCAGATCGCGACGGCGCATGGCGTATCGGGCGGCGCGGACCTGGCGATCGGCGGCGACATTCCGCGCGGCGCGGGCCTGTCCTCCTCCGCCTCGCTGTCGGTCGCGGTCGGCTTCGCGCTGCTCGCGGCGGCGGAGCGGGCGATCGACCCGGTCGCGGTCGCGCTGCTGGCGCAGGCGTCGGAGAACGACTTCGTCGGCGTCCGCTGCGGCAACATGGACCAGCTCGCCTCCGCCGCCAGCGTCGCCGATGCGGCGCTGCGCATCGACTGCCGCTCGGTCGAACTGACCCCGGTGCCGATCCCCGCCGACGCGGCGATCATGATCGTCCATTCCGGCATCGAGCGCGGGCTGGTCGACGGCCATTACAACCGCCGGCGCGAGGGCTGCGAAGAGGCCGCCGCCGCGATCGGCGTGCCGCTGCTGCGCGATGCGACGCTCGATCAGGTCGAATCGACTCCCATGTCCGACGAGGCTCGCCGCCGCGCCCGCCATATCGTGACGGAGAACGACCGCGTCCTCGCCGCCTCCGACGCGCTCGCCGCCAACGACCTCGTCACGCTCGGCCGGCTGATGGGCGAAAGCCACGCCTCGATGCGCGACGATTTCGAGATCACGGTCCCTGCAATCGATTCGCTCGTCGCGCTCGCGGCGGACGCGATCGGGGCGGAGGGCGGCGCCCGGATGACCGGCGGCGGCTTCGGCGGCGCGATCGTCGCCGTGCTGCGCGCGGACCGCACCGCCGCCGTCGCAGAGGCGATCCGCGCCGGCTATCGCACCCCCGCCGGCGATCCGCCCTTCATCATGATCGAGCACGCCTCCGCCGGCGCCGCCGTCCTCCCGCATGACTGAGCTGCAAACGATCGCATGGACGCCCGCGATGCTGGCGGGAATCGATCCCGCCACCCGCGCGCTGCCCGTCCTGTCGCACGATGAGGCCGCGCCGATCGCGCCCGGGCTCGACCTGTGGGACATGTGGCAGATCGCCGATCGCGACGGCCGCACCGTGATCCGCGATGGGCGCAGCTGGTGGTTCTTCCTCGCCGCGCCCAAGCTGCCCGACCCGGAAATGCGCCACGACGTCGCGCGCATCCGCCTGACCAGCCACGGCGCCGACGGCTGGCGCGACCATGGCGAGACGTTTCCCGACGGCTTCACCCCGGGCAGCCGCGAATGGTCCGGCTCCGCGGTGCTCGCGCCCGATGGCGAGACGCTGACGATGTATTTCACCGCCGCCGGCCGGCGCGACGGCCCGCGCACCTTCGAACAGCGCCTGTTCGAGACGACCGGCCGCTTCGTCGGCGACCGGACGGAGGGCTGGACCACCCCCGTCGAATCGGTCGCGGCGGACGGCCGGCTCTACGCCGTCGCCGATCAGGCGGAGCCGGCGAACGGCGGCATCCTGGGCTTTCGCGATCCGGGCTATTTCCGCGATCCGGCGGACGGCGCGGAATATCTGACCTTCACCGGCTCGGCCGGCGCGGACCTCGATCCGGCGGGCGGCTATCTGGACGGCGTGATCGGCCTTGCCCGCCGAGACGCGGACGGCTGGGCGCTGCTGCCCCCGCTCGTCACCGCCGCCGGGGTCAACAGCGAGCTGGAGCGCGCGCACATCGTCCACCGCGACGGCCGCTACTGGCTGTTCTGGACGACGCAGGCGAAGAAGTTCGCCCCCGGCACCGGCGCGCCCACCGGCCTCTACGCGATGGTCGCGGACGCGATCGCCGGCCCTTGGCGCCCGGTCAACGGCACCGGGCTGGTCGCGGGCAATCCGCCGGCAGAGCCGTTTCAGGCCTATTGCTGGTGGGTGACGGGCGAGTTCGACGTGCTCAGCTTCGTCGACTATCCCGCGCTGGGCGGCCGCGCGACGGCGGACGATCCGGCGCTGCGCCGCGCCACCTTCGGCGGCACCGCCGCCCCCTTCTTCCGGCTGGCGGCGGACGGCGACCGGCTTTCCGTATCGGGCTGAGCGGCGAGGCTCAGCCCGTTTCGCGCACCAGCAGCTCGGGCACCATCTGCACCGACGGTGTGGCCACCCCGTCGATCCGCGCGAGCAGCGCCGCGACCATCGCCTCCGCCCCCGCCGCCAGATCCTGCCGCACCGTCGTCAGGCGCGGGCGCATCTGCGCCGCGATCGGCAGGTCGTCGAAGCCGGTGACGGCGACATCCCCCGGCACCGCGACGCCCCGCGCCAGCAGCGCGGCGACCGTCGCCTGCGCGATCACGTCAGACGCCGCGACGATCCCGTCGACCTGCCCGGCGATGCGGTCCAGATTGGTCGCGATCTCCTGCGCCATCACGTCCGACGCCAGATGCGTGTCGAGCTGGACGGGCGGCGCCAGCTCCGCCGCCGCCATCGCCGCGCACAGGCCGCGATGGCGCTCGATCAGTTCCAGCGAGCGGATCTCGCCCATGAACGCCAGTCGCCGTGCGCCACGCGCGATCAGATGCTCGCCGATCAGCAACCCGCCCCGGAAATTGTCGACGCCGACCGCGCAATGCACCTGGTCCGGCAGCACGCTGCCCCACGCCACCAGCGGGCGGTACGTCCGCGCCGTCGCCTCGATCACCGCATATTGGTCCGACTGGCCGATCAGCAGCACCCCGTCCAGCATCCCGGACCGCACGATCATGTCGAGCCAGTCGTCCGCATCGGGGATCACCCGCGTCAGCATGATGTCGTAGCCGCGCTCGGTCAGCCGGTCGGCCAGATGCCCCAGCAGCGTCATGAAGAACGGGTCCGACAGATGCTGGCGGCGCTCATGCCCCAGCGGCACCGCGACGCCGATCACCCCGGTCCGCTGCGTCCGCAGCCGGCGCGCCATCTGGTTGAGCTGAAAGCCATGCTCGGCGGCCAGCGCCTCGATCCGACGGCGCGTCTCGCCATTGACGACGGACTTGCCCGCCAGCGCGCGCGACGCGGTGCCGGTCGACACGCCCGCCAGCTGCGCCAGATCCTTCAGCGTACGCACGCGTCGGCCGCCCGTGGCGGGAGCGGAGTCAGGCAATGCGGCGTCGGGATGCTGATCAGCCGTCGTCATTGCCCCTCCGAATGTGCTTTCCGCATGTTTCGATATGCGCTCAGGCAATCGTTTGCAAGAAATCCCCGTCGATCGTCTCGCGCGACCGCGACGCCCATTGTCTCGCGAAGCCGTTTGACGCCTCGTCCGCCCCATGATGAACTCCGGGCCGCTCGACCTTCGCCACCGGCATCGCCGCAATCCCGGACGGCCGATCGGCCGGTCGGGGGCATGTGCGTCGTACGATGCGCCCTCCCCGCCCGATGCGAACCCGTCAAGCGCAAGCGCTCGTCCATGCCCCCGACCGGGGCAGAGCCGCGCAGGGCCATGCATCCGCGCCCGCATCGGGGCGGGGCAGCCTTCGCCCCCCCCAATCTGAAGAACACAAACAATCCGCCGCGATCCCGCTTCACCTGATGATCCAGTCGCAGAGGCAAGATCCTCCAAAGACCTCCAAACCGTGCATCGAACGCGAGGCGCCACGCAGCCCGACGCACAATCCCGCCTCCCCTTCAGGGGAGGGGCCGGGGGTGGGGCGCTTCCACAAGAGCCCCGCCCGGATGATACCCCCGCCCGACCACCAGGAGCTTGAGCCTCCTCCAAGTCATTTCAAAACAACGCCCAATCCAGCCCAGATCATCCGCCGATCGCTGCACCACGGATAGCACCCGGCTCACGCACGTGCGCTTCCAGCCACCACTGGCCGATTCCCCGATCACGACATTTCAACGGAACGGTTCCGGCCAACCACCCGGCAAGAGGCTTATGCCGCCCCCCGGCGCCGCGGCGTCAGCGGGCCGCGTCGGCCGGTGCCGCGGCGATATTCGCGCTACTAGGCGCCACGCCCATCTCCGCCAGCGGCTCGCCCGTACCGGCGGCGGGGGCCGCATCGTTGCCGGCGGCGATTTCCGCGATCAGATTGGCCTGCGCGGAGCCCGCAACCGGCTGATCGCGCGTCGCACGACTGATGATCGCGCTTGCGATCGCGATCAGCACCACCACCGCGATCAGGCCGACAAGGCCCACCGTCACGCGCTGGATCGGCTGAGAGGGTTCAGGCCGGCCATCCATCTGGTCCTGCCCATGTAACGATTCGTCGCGCCATTCTCAAGCCGGGTGCCGATATGTCCGGCAAGTCCGACCGGCTGGGACCGTTTGGGTGGTCAGCCTAGGGCGGCCGGTGCCGGCTCCGCCAGCCCCTTCTCGCGCCGCCAGTCGGGGCTGTGCAGGGTGGACAGATAGCGGAAGCCCGTGTCGCACAGGATCGTCGCGACGCGGCTGCCCGGCCCCAGCCGCCGCGCCAGCCGCACGGCGCCCGCCACGTTGATGCCCGACGACAGGCCCAGGCACAGCCCCTCCTCGTCCAGCAGCCGGCGGACCCAGCCATAGCCCTCGGCATCCGACACGCGGAACTGCATGTCGACCGGCGCGCCCTCCAGATTGGCGGTGATCCGGCCCTGCCCGATCCCCTCCGCCACCGAAGACCCCTCCGCCTTCAGTTCGCCATGCTCATAATAGTTGAACAGCGCCGCGCCATGCGGGTCGGTCAGCGCGATCGTGATCCGCTCGTCATGCGCCTTCAGCCCCATGCCGACACCGGCCAGCGTGCCGCCGGTGCCCGCCGCGCAGGTGAAGCCGTCGATGCGGCCGTCCATCTGCGTCCAGATCTCTTCGGCGGTGCCGGTGATATGGCCGCGACGGTTGGCGATGTTGTCGAACTGGTTCGCCCAGATCGCGCCGGGCGTTTCTTCCGCGATGCGGCGCGATGTGTGCACAAAGTGACACGGACTGGCGTAGGGCGCGGCAGGAACCAGCACAAGTTCGGCGCCCAGCGCGCGCAGCGTATCCATCTTCTCCCGGCTCTGTGTTTCCGGCATCACGATGATCGTGCGATAGCCCTTGGCATTGGCCACCAGCGCCAGCCCGATGCCGGTATTGCCCGCCGTACCCTCCACGATCGTACCGCCCGGCGCCAGCTGCCCGCGCGCCTCCGCATCCTCGACGATCGCCAGCGCCGCCCGGTCCTTGATCGACGCGCCGGGGTTGGCGAATTCGCACTTGCCGAAGATGTCCGCCCCCGCCTCCGCGCTCGGGCCTTTCAGCCGGACGAGCGGGGTGTTGCCGATAAGGGCCAGCGTGTCGGAAGCGATTGTCATGGCTCGCAGATAGGGCGGCGGCGGCTCCCGGCCAAGCGAACTATGCTTGCCGCGCCCCAAGCCCGGCTCACCACGGCGCCGGCGAAAACCGTTACTCCGGCGCGCTGATTTTCGCATTCGCAGCACAACATGCTTGACCATGCGCCCCCCGATCGGCGAAGCGCGATAGCGCTATGAAGAGCCTCCCCCTTCTCCTCGCCCTTCCCCTGCTGGCGCTGGGCGCCTGCAACTCGAAGCCTGCTCAGCCGGAAGTGGTTGAAACCAACCCCGATCCGCTGAAGAACCAGCTGGCGCAGGCCGCCCCGGTGGAGCTGCCGCCCGCGATCCGCGCGGACAAGACGCTGCGCTGCACCGACGGTTCGCTGGTCGGCGTCACCTTCTTCCAGGGTGACAAGCAGGTCGTGCTGCGCGCGCCCTCCACCGCGTCGCCGCTGCGCCTCGTCGCGCCAGAAGCGGGCAAGCCCTTCGTGGCGGAGAACGGCACGCAGGTTACCGGTAACGAGAAGAAGGTGTCGGTGACGCTGCCGGGCAAGCCCGCCCTGTCCTGCCACGACTGATCTTCCCACGATCCCGCCCACACCGGGCCGGCGGAGCGATCCGCCGGCCCTTTTTCGTTTTCGTCGGCGAACTTGCGTGGCGCTGCTTGCCACCGGCACCGACCCGCGCCACCTTGCGCGGGAAGATGGACCGCCTCGATCCGCGCACCGTTCTGGCCGCTTATGGCATCGGGGTTTTCCCCATGGCGGATGCGCGGGATGCCCCCGGCATCTACTGGGTCGAGCCGCGCCACCGCGCGATCCTGCCGCTGGACGGTTTCCACCTGTCCCGCTCGCTGCGCGGCACCATCCGTCGCGACCGTTTCCGTGTCACCGCCAATCGCGACTTCGCCGCTATGATCCGCCTGTGTGCGCAAAGCGCGGCCGACCGGCCCGAGACCTGGATCAACGGCACGATCGAGACCGTCTTCCTGCGCCTGCACGCCATGGGGATGGCGCATTCCATCGAGTGCTGGGACGATGACCGGCTCGTCGGCGGGTTGTACGGGCTGGCGATGGGGCGCGCGTTCTTCGGCGAGAGCATGGTCAGCCGCGCGACCGACGCTTCCAAGGTCGCGCTCGCCTGGCTGGTGGCGCGGCTGCGGGTCGGCGGCTTCACGCTGCTCGACTGCCAGTTCCAGACCCCCCACCTCGCCTCGCTGGGCGCGGTGGAGGTGCCGCGGGAGCGCTATGTGGCGCTGTTGGCGGCGGCGCTGGACGGTACGGCGGGGGTCGCGGCCGGTGTCGGCGTCGCGCCCGGTGCCGGTATGGCGGGCGATTTCGGCGCGCTGGACCGCGCCGGCGAGCTGCCGACCGATTCGGTGTCGGGCCCGGTCGCGGGGAAGGACATCGTGCAGCTCTTGACCCAGACGTCGTAGACCGGGTGCTGGACAACGTTCAGCGACGGACGCTCCTTGAACAACCAGCCCGAGAAGACGCGCCGCCACTGCCGGTCCGCGCCGCGCACCTCGACCTGCACGAAACCGCCCGTCAACGGCTCCGCTTCCCACGGCGCCGTCTTTTCGCAGGCACTCAGTCGTACGACGACGTCGCCGACCCGCGCCGCGCCGCCCGGTTTCAGCGTGATCTCCCGCGCGTCGCCATTCCGCTTGTTGAGCAGGCCTAGCGTCGCGACGCGTTGCGCCATCGGCGTCGCGCCATCCACGACGGCGTCGGCCCCGGTCGCGATCGTCTCGATATTGTCGGGCGCACCCTCCGGCACCACCTGCGCGACCCGCGTCGCGGCCGGATCGGCGCGACGCTCCTGCAAGGTGCGCCAGCCCAGCCAGCCCCCCGCCAGCAAGGCCGCGGCCACGATGGCCGCGGCAAGCCAGCGTATCATCCCTCTGGCGTCCACGCTTCATAGTCGCCGGTCGCGGCGGCGCGCTGGCCGCCCTTTTCCAGCGCACCGGCGGGGCGATAGGCGAGCGCGGTGCCGGTCAGATTGGGAATGGCCGGCTTCTGCCAGGGCCGTTGCGGCGGCAGCGCGTCATCGGGCACGCCGTCGATCTGGTGATGCAGCCAGCTGAACCATTCCGGCGGCACCCGGCTGGCGTCGTTGGCGCCACTGTAGATCACCCAGCGACGCGGTGTGCCGGCGGTGTCGGTGCCACCTTCGTAATAGACGTTGCCCAGCGCGTCCTCGCCGACCTTCCGCTTGCCGCGCAGGCCGTAGAAGATGGTGGTCCAGCTGGCGCCGTTCCACCAGGTGAAGGGATTGCGGTTGATGCCCATGGCGCCCGCTTACCGCGCCGAGCCGCCGCCAGCAACCGCTGCCTTGGGCCATGTGACGCGATCGCCTTCGCCGATGCCCAGTTCCGCGGTGCGACCGCCCGGCACCTCCAGCACCGCCGCCACCGGCTCCATCGACGACACGCCGTCCTGCGAGAAGGGGATGGTGTTCTCCGCGATGCGCGCGATCGTGCCGTCGGCGCGGATGAAGATGATGTCGAGCGGGCTCGGCGTATCCTTCATCCAGAAACGCGCGACCTTCGGCGCGCCGCCATCTGGCGGATAGGGCGCAAAGAGCATGCCGAAATCGGGCGCCAGCCCGGTGCGGAACATCAGCCCATGCTCCTGCTCCGCCGGCGTGCGCGCCAGTTCGGCGCGGAAGACGTGGCGGCCGCCCGCCCCTTGCCCTGCGCTCTCGATCGTCACCGGTACGACGCGGACGCCGCCGGCAGCGGCATCGTCGCCGCGACCGCATCCCGACAGGGCGGCCGCCGCCAACAGCGCGAACACGATCGGCATCCTCATGCCGGCCGCTCCACCGCAACCGCCAGCGCGCCCTTGCGCCCGTTCACGATCCGCGCCGCGATCGGCTCTTCGGGCATGACCTCTCCGATCCCGGCGCGGCGTAGCGTTTCCATATGCACGAACACGTCGCTGCCATCGGTATCGCGGACCAGAAAACCGTATCCCTTCAGCCGGTTGAACCATTTGACGCGCGTAACCTCGAAAGGCCCGGCGGCATCGATCAGCGACACCGGATCGACCCGTACCGCCGCCGGCCGGGGCCGCCCCTCCGCCGGCTCCACGACCGCGTCGGTCAGGTCGATGCGCAGGATCTCGCTGGCCTGGAACCCGCGCTCCCGCCGGACCACCAAGGCCTCGATCCGCGCGCCTTCGGGCAGGGTGCGGCGGCCATGCGGCTGCAGGACGCTGAAATGTACCAGCACATCACCGATGGACGCGTCGTCGCACACCGCGAAGCCGAAGCCGCGGGTCGTGTCGAACCATTTGACGACGCCGGTCACCGCCACCGGCTGGCGGCCGTCGTCGATCGGCTCAGGCCGGAACGCTTCAGCCCTCATGCAACACCCCTGTTACCGTTAATGGTTAGCACGGTTCTGAGTCGTCGCAAGCCATGCTGGCGGAATGCGTATCAAACTGGGGCACCTCTCCCGGTTGGGCATCAACAATTTTGCGTGCGATCGCAAAACCATGGCCCGCGCGGATCATCGCCGCCACCTGTCGCTCGCGCAGATCGCGATCCGCCGGCGCCGACGCATAGGGGCCAAAGCGCCGGCGACGGGCAAAGGCGAGCGCGCTGGCCGGCGCTTGCCCGGCCGCCGCCTCCCGCACGGGCGCGGCATCCTCCGCCTCGATGCCCGCCTGCCGCAGCGCCATCGCGACGCGGCCTGCGCCCAGGCCGCGCCGCGTCAGCGCCGCCCCCTTCGCCTCCGCCCAGCCGCGATCGTCGATATAGCCGCGCGCCGCCATCCGCGCGGCGACCCCGCCAGGATCGGGGGCGTCAGCCTCCGCCCAGCCGCGCTCGCGCAGCTTTCGCGCCAGATAATCGGTCAGCTTGCCTTGCGTTGTGGCAAACCGCTCGACATAGCGGAGGGCTATCCGCTCCAGCGCGGCAGCATCGAGGGGGGGGAGCGACCGGCGAACCTTTTCCATCGCCATGTTTGTGCCACACTGGTTGCCGAGAGGGAAACAAGGGGCGCCTCGTGCGCGCCGCGACGGAACCATGAAGGCAAAGACGATGACGACCGACACGCCCATCCCGGCCGCGCCTGCCGCCACGCCGACCGAGGACGCGCTGCCCCGCCGCTTTGCCGATTTCGCGACGCTGGGCGAGGCGCTGGACTATGCCGCCAGCGGATCGCGCGGCCTGAACTTCCACGACGCGCGCGGCACGCTGACCCGCCCCTATTCCTTCTCCGAGCTGCGCACCGACGCGCTGGCCGCCGCGCGCCGCCTGATCGCGGCGGGCGTGAAGCCCCAGGACCGGGTCGCGCTGGTCGCGGAAACCTCGGCGGAGTTTGCGGCGCTGTTCTTCGGCACCGTCTATGCCGGCGCTTGGCCGGTGCCGCTGCCGCTGCCCACCTCGTTCGGCGGGCGCGACCATTATATCGACCAGCTGCGCGTGCAGCTGAGCAGCTGCGACCCCGTCATGCTGATCTTCCCGCCCGAACTGGCCGCGATGGCGGGCGAGGCGGCGCGGCTGTCGAACGTGCCGGGAATCGACTGGGCGGAACTGAGCGCGCGGCCCGCGCCCGATGCGCCGCTGCCGGCGGCCGATGCGGACGCGATCGCGTATCTGCAATATTCCAGCGGTTCCACCCGCTTCCCGCACGGCGTCGCGATCACCCACCGCGCGCTGCTGAACAACCTGGCCGCGCACAGCCACGGCATGGCGATCCAGGCCTCGGACCGGTGCGTTTCGTGGCTGCCCTGGTATCACGACATGGGGCTGGTCGGCTGCTTCCTGTCGCCGGTCGCCAACCAGGTGTCGACCGATTATCTGAAGACGGAGGATTTCGCCCGTCGCCCGCTGGCGTGGCTGGATCTCATCAGCCGCCACCAGGGCACCACCCTCTCCTATTCCCCGACGTTCGGCTATGACATCTGCGCGCGCCGCATGTCGTCGCAGACGCGCGCGTCGGACCGTTTCGACCTGTCGCGCTGGCGGGTCGCGGGCAACGGCGCGGACATGATCCGCCCCGACGTGATGCAGGACTTCGTCGACGCCTTCGCCGATGCCGGGTTCAAGGCGAGCGCCTTCCTGCCCTCCTACGGCCTTGCCGAAGCGACGCTGGCGGTCTCGATCATGCCGCCGGGTGAGGGCATCCGCGTCGAGCTGGTCGAGGAGACGGAACTGTCGGGCGGCGATCATGACGGCCACCGCCCGCAGCGGTTCCGCGCGATCGTCAATTGCGGCAAGCCGGTGCGCGACATGAAGGTCGAGGTGCGCGAGGAAGACGGCGCCCTGCTGCCCGAACGCGCGATCGGCAAGATCTGGTGCGCGGGCCCGTCCGTCATGGTCGGCTATTTCCGCGACGACGCCGCCACCGACGCCTGCATGGCCGATGGCTGGCTGGATACCGGCGACATGGGCTATATGTCGGACGGCTACCTTTACATCGTCGGCCGCGCCAAGGACATGATCATCGTCAACGGCAAGAATCACTGGCCGCAGGACATCGAATGGGCGGTGGAGCAGCTGCCCGGCTTCAAGGCCGGCGACATCGCAGCCTTCGCGATCACCACGCCGGGCGGCGAGGAGACGCCGGCCGTGCTCGTCCAGTGCCGCAGCAGCGACGAGGCCGAGCGCCAGCGCCTGCGCGAGGAGATTCGCGAACGCGTCCGCTCCGTCACTGGCATGAACTGCGTGATCGAACTGATCCCGCCACGCACCCTGCCGCGCACCTCGTCGGGCAAGCTGAGTCGGGCGAAGGCGCGCAACCTGTACCTGGCCGGCGAGATCAAGCCCTACGCGATCGCCGCCTGACCCGAGCGCTGGCGGCGAAGGGGGGAACCGGCCGTACGGGGCGGGCGGCCCGCCGCATGAGACGCGCGGATACGTAAACCGCGCGGCAACCTTCCGCTAACCTGTATCGGCTATCCGGGAGCCCGTGAGCCAGCCCCAGACCTCGATTCAACCGACCAGGGTCGCGCTGCGCGACCTGCTGGCGCTGCGCGAGGGACGGGACCGGGCGGAATGGGGCCGCATCCGCGCGGCGCAACTCGCCGCCGGCCGACGCCTCGCCCCCTTCATGTTCGCCGCCAACATGGCCGGCGCAGCGATGATCGTGCTGCTGCTGGATCATCGTATCACCATCCCCGTGCTGGGCGCGTGGATCGCGGCGATCGCGGCCGTATCGGGTTTTTCAGCGTATCAGCGGCTCCGCTCGCATCATCGCGACGATGGCTATGCCGGGCTGGGCGATATTCGCCGCACCGCGCTGGAGGGGCTGGCGATGGCGAGCGTCTGGGCGATCGTGCCGCTCTTCTTCTGTCATATCGCGGAGCCGTCCTGTGCGGGCTCGGCCATCGTGCTGGGCCTTATCATCACCGCTGCCGCGTTTCTGCTGGCGCCGGTGCTGCCGGGCGTGCTGGGCTTCGTACTGGGGCTGGGCGCGATCGGCACGGCCGACCTCGCGCTTGAGGGGCATTTCTATGGCGCGGCGGGTGTCCTTCTGTATGCGCTGCTGCTCGCCGCGATCGCGATCGGGCGTGCCAACACGATGGTCGCCCTACGCGCTGCCGAGATCGCGCTGGAGGAGCGGGACGAAACCGTCAGCCTGCTGCTGCGCGAGTTCGAGGATGCGGGTGCCGACTGGCTGTGGGAAACCGACGCCTCACGCCGGATCATCAAGGCAAGCCCGCGTTTCGCGGTCGCCTGCGGCCTCGACCCGGTCAGCATCAACGGGATGCCCTTCCTGCAGGTGCTCGCGGGACCCAGCTGGGAAACGGGCAATTTCGCCCCGGGGCTCCGCCAGCTGTCCGAGAAGCTGAAGGCGCGGCAGAGCTTTCGTGACCTGCGCCTGCCCGTCGAGGTGCGCGGGCAGAGCCGCTGGTGGGAACTGGCGGCCTCCCCGCGCTTCGACGATCGCGGCGCGTTTTGCGGGTTCCGGGGCGTCGGCTCGGACGTGACCGAGCAGCGCGACGCGGCGGACAAGATCAACCGCATGGCGCGCAGCGACACGCTGACCGGCCTGCCCAACCGGCTGGCGATCAACGAGACGCTGGTCCGCGCGATGGTCGATGCGGAGAAATGGCGCGGCCGCTGCGCGTTCATGATGATCGACCTCGACCGGTTCAAGGCCGTCAACGACACGCTCGGCCACCCCGTCGGCGACCGGCTGCTGGGCCGTGTCGCCGAGCGTCTGTCGCAACTGATGGACGACAATGCGATGTGCGGGCGGCTGGGCGGTGACGAATTCGCCGTCGTCGTGCGCGACGCGCAGGATCTGAAACAGGTCGAACACCTTGCCCGCCGGATCATCGAGACGCTGTCGCGCGCCTATGACATGGACCAGCACACGCTGCACATCGGCGCCTCGGTCGGGCTGGCGATCGGCCCGCGCGACGGCAAGACGGCCGAGGACCTGATCCGCTCTGCGGACCTTGCCCTCTATCAGTCGAAGGATGCGGGCGGCGGCGCGTTCCACATCTACGAACCCGGCCTTCATGCGCGGGCAGAAGAGCGGCGCGTGCTGGAACAGGCGCTGCGCAAGGCGCTGGACCGGGGTGAGCTGCACCTGGCCTACCAACCCGTCGTCGATGCGCAGAGCGAATTGCTGACCGGGTTCGAGGCGCTGCTGCGGTGGAACAGCGCGGAATTCGGCGCCGTCTCTCCCGCCAAGTTCATTCCGCTGGCGGAGGATGCGCGGCTGATCGGCCCGATCGGCGACTGGGTGCTGCGGGCCGCGTGTCACGAGGCGGCGTGCTGGCCCGGATTCCTGCGCGTCGCCGTGAACGTATCGCCCGAACAGCTCAACAACCCGCAATTCGTCGATACCGTCGTCGCCGCGCTGGAAAGCTCCGGCCTCGCGCCCGAGCGGCTGGAGCTGGAAGTCACCGAGAGCGTGTTCATGCAGGAGGCGCTGGGCGCGACGCGCGTGCTGGAGCGGATCCTGGCGTTGGGCATCCGTCTGTCGCTCGACGATTTCGGCACCGGCTATTCGTCGCTCGGCTATCTGTCGCGCACCCGCTTCTCGACGATCAAGATCGATCGCAGCTTCGTGCAGGGCGCGGCCAAGGGCGTGGCGGAGGCGACGGCGATCATCCGCGCCGTCGTCGCGCTGGCGCGCAGCCTGGACATGACGACGACCGCGGAGGGGGTGGAGACGGAAAGCGAACACCAGCTGGTGCGCGATTTTGGCTGCTCCAAGATCCAGGGCTATTATTTCAGCCGCCCCGTGCTGGTCGAGGAAGCGCGCGCGCTGGCGGAGCGGCGGCATCGGCAGGCCGCCTGACCCGCCTTACTTTTCGGGATCGTGGCCCCAGTTCATCAGCGAATGGCGCCAGGTCGAATCGTCCTTGCCCTTCGCCGGCCCGCCCTGCGCCAGATGGCGGTGCACATAGCCGACCACTTTCTGCATATGCGCATAGTCGGCGTCGGTGAGCTCCGCCTTCTTCTTGCGCTTGATCGCGACGATCTTCTCGCCCGAGTCATGCCCGACGCCGGTCCCGGCCTGCCGGCTTTCATCCGTCTTCAGCCAGCGCTCCAGCTCGGCGGGGGCCATGTTCACCGCCTCGCCAAAGTCCCGGTAGATGGTGTCGTGATCGTCGGCCATGAGCGACTCCTGTCGTGAAGGTCGATCAACGCCGACCCGCGCGATCAGGGTCCGACGATCGCCGCATAGCGGATCGCGGCGCCGCCGAAATCGATCAGGAAGCCGATCCACATGATCGCCAGCACCGCCGAACTCGCCAGGAACAGGCGAAAGCGGGGGCGCACGCGGCCGCCGATATGCGCCGCGCTGTGCAACGCGCGCAGCATCACGAACAGCCACGCCAGCACGACCTGTGCGATCCCCGCCTGCCGCGTGCCCATCAGCAACGGCACGAGCGCCAGGAACAGGACCGGCATCTCGAACAGGTTGCGCAGATTGTCGGCGGCGAGCGACACCGGCTCGAAATAGCGGCTTGCGGCGGCGCCGCTCACGAAGTCTTCCGCGCGGGGTGGCACCCGCTTCAGATGCCGCACGCGCTGCACCAGCAGCGTGCCCGCCACGACGAAGACCAGCAGCACGAAGGCGAAGGTCGGCCACAGGATGTGAAAAACGATCATCGCCGGCGCGTCCCCCCTTGGCTCTCGATCGGGACCCTAGCACGGCGCGGGCGCGGTGCGCGACGGCGTTCAGGGTGAAAGCGGCGCTACTGCGCCCCTCCGGCGAAATTGCTGGGCAAGCGGCGTGCGGCGGGGCAGATTGCCGCGATGCAGCGACCCTCCTTCAGCGTTCAGGTGTTCCTCGGCATGGCCGTGGGGCTGGCCATCGGGTTCTGGGCGCGCCAGTCCGGCAGTCCCGCCATCGCCGATACGCTGCGGATCGTCGGCGAAACCTTCGTCCAGCTGCTGCGCGTGCTGGTGGTGCCGCTGGTCTTCACCGCGATCGTCGCCTCGATCGCGGCGCTGCGCGATCTGGGCAACGCGGCACGGCTGGTCGCGAGCACACTGGTGTGGTTCGCGGCCACCGCGCTGATCGCCGTATCGATCGGGCTGGTCCTCGGCCTCGTCATCGAACCGGGCGTGCAGGCCGATGTCGCGCGCACCGCCGCCGTTCGCCCCGGCACGACCGGATCGTGGCTGGACTTCCTGCGCGGGATCGTGCCGTCCAACATCATGGGCCTCGCTGCCTCCACGAAGCAGGGGGCGGACGGCGCGTTCCAGACGAGCCTGTCGTTCAACGTCCTGCAGATCATCGTCGTCGCGATCACGATCGGCGTGGCGGCGGTTCGGACCGGAGAGGCTGGCGCGCCCTTCCTCGCGTTCAACGCCGCCGCGCTCGCCATCTTCCGCCGCATCCTGCGCTGGGTGGTGCGGCTGACGCCGATCGGAACGGCGGGGCTGCTGGGCCATGCCGTGGTGCAATATGGCTGGCAGTCGCTGGCGGCGCTGGGCAGCTTCGCCGGCGCGGTCTATCTGGGCCTCGGCATCGTGCTGCTGGTCGTCTATCCGGTGCTGCTGCGGGTCAACGGCCTGTCGATACGCGCTTTCTTCGCCGCCGCCTGGCCGGCGATCCAGCTGGGCTTCGTCTCGCGCTCGTCGATCGCGACGCTGCCCGTGACGGAGGCGGCGGTCGAGCGGATCGGCGTGCCGCGCAGCTACGCCGCCTTCGCCGTCCCCTTCGCCGCAACCACGAAGATGGACGGATGCGCCGCCATCTATCCCGCCGTCTCCGCGCTGTTCGTCGCGCAATATTACGGCATCTCACTCCATGCGACCGACTATCTGCTGATCGTGCTCGTCTCCGTCATCGGCTCCGCCGCGACGGCCGGGCTGACGGGCGCGCTGGTGATGCTGACGCTGACGCTGACGACGCTGGGCCTGCCGCTGGAGGGGGCGGGGCTGCTGCTGGCGATCGACCCGATCCTCGACATGGGCCGGACCGCGGTGAACGTCGCGGGGCAGGCGCTGGTCCCGACGATCGTCGCCCGGCGGCAGGGCCTGATCGACCGGATCGCGGATGCCGATCCCGATGCCGGCAACGATGCCGGGGCGGCAGAAGCGCGGGCCGCGTGAGTCCCGTCCAGCGGCTGCGCCGCGCCACCGCGCCGCTACACGATAGCGTCGATGCGGCGTTCGGAGGCCATGACCTTACCGACCGGAATGCCTATGGGGCCTTCCTGCTGGCCCATGCCCGCGCGCTGCCGGCGGTCGAGGCGGTGCTGGCCGTACGGCCGGGCCTGCCAGACTGGCCGGAGCGGACGTCGCTGCTCCGGCAGGATCTGACCGACCTTGCCCTTGCCATGCCCGCCCCCCTGCCCTTCCTGTTGCCCGACGCCTCGGGCGCGGATTGGGGCGCGCTGTATGTCGTCGAGGGATCGCGGCTGGGCGGCGTCATGCTGGCCCGGCAAGTGCCCGATACGCTGCCCGCGCGCTATCTGTCGGCGCGTCATGCGCCGGGCGCGTGGCGGGCGTTACTGACGGCGATCGACTCGCGCGGCGCGGACGATCCGGTATGGCTGGACGGCCTTCTCGCGGGTGCGGAGGCGACCTTCGCCCTCTACGCCCGCGCGGCCGGCTGACCCATCCGGATCAATCGGCGTCGAGCGGCACCGTCAGGATCGCGCGGACGCCGGGGCGATTGTCGTCGACGGTGAACTCGCCATCCAGCCGCGCGACCATCGCCTTCATCATCCGGCTGCCGAAGCCCGTATCGCCATCGTCGATGCCGCGGCCATCGTCGGCGACGATCAGCCGCGCGCGATTGCGATACTGTTCCAGCGAGATGGCGATCGGTCCGGCCCGTCCGCCATAGGCATATTTGCTGGCGTTGATGACCAGCTCGGTCAGGATCAGGCCGATATTGATCGCGCGATCGGTCTGGATCAGCACCGGCGCGACATCAACCCGGATCATCGCCGCCCATTCCGCGCCCAGCGAGGTGCGCATGTCGGCCGTCAGTTCCTCGATATAACGGGCCAGATCGACCGAATTGATCTGGTCGTCCCGATACAGCCGCCGGTGAACCAGCGCGACCGCCGACAGGCGCGCCTGCGCCTCGGTCAGCTGCTCGGCGACCGCGCCCTGCCCCGCCGCGCGCGCCTGGACCGACAGGAAGGCCGACACCAGCTGCAGGCTGTTCTGCACCCGGTGATCCACCTCCTTCATCAGCAGGTCCTTCTGCGCGAGCAGCGCCTCCTTGTCGGCCAGCGTCCGCGTCAACGCGGCGTTCAGCGCCCGCATGTCGCGCGCCTGATGCGCCTGCGCGAAGGTACGGGACAGGCGACGCGCCCCCTCCTGCTCCTCCAGCGTCCAGCGGCGCGAACAGCCGCGCACCGCCTCGACCCAAGTGGCGAAGGAGGCGCGCGGGTGGAGCATCTGGCCCGGCTGCGCGACGACCGCCTTGTGCGGATTGCCCGCCCACTCGATCTCCTCGATCCGCTCGATGCGCAGCCAGATCAACGTCGCGTCACCATCGGCCAGCGGCATCGCCAGCACGCCGGCAAGCCCCGGCATCCGCGCCTGGAGATCGGGCCAGACCGCGCCGAGTTCCCGCGTCACGAAGGGTTCGGTCAGGCTGCGCTGTCGTACGCGCGCGGCCAGTTCGCACAGGACCTCCGCCGGGGGCAGATCGCCATCGCCGACGATCTGCGTCGCCGTGACGAGGGCGAGGCGATCGCCGCCCAGCATCGTGCGCAGTTCCGGCGCGGTGGCGCGCACCCCATCCTCAAGCGAAGGGGCGTCCGCCAGCCGGGCCGACACGCCGTCCTCCGCCCCGCGCAGGCGCAGCCGCTCGCGATAGGTTTCCGCCTCTTCCTTCGCGCGCACCTGCCGCGCGAACGAGGACGCCAGCATCGCCGCGCCCTGCCGGATATCCGCGGGGAGCGCGTGCGGCGTCGAATGGTGGCACGCCATCAGTCCCCACAACAGACCGTCCTTGACGATCGAGATGGAGGCGGAGGCGCCGACGCCCATATTGTGCAGATAGCGGATATGGATCGGCGACACGCTGCGCACGCCCACATCGCTCAGGTCCGTGTCGCGATAGGCCGCGGGCCGGATCGGCGCGGGCGCATAGTCCACGTCGGGGATCGCCCGCGTCCGGTTGCGGACGTAGAGCGCGCGCGCCTGACGCGGAATGTCAGACGCGGGAAAATGGTGGTTCAGGAAGGTGCCCAGCTCCGGGTCGCGATCCTCCGCCACGACCCGGCCGGCATCGTCGTCCAGGAAGCGATACAGCATAACCCGGTCGAATCCGGTCAGCTGGCGAAACGCGGCGGTGGCGCGCTCGCACAGCGACTGCAGATCGGGCGCGCGCTCGAAAGAACCCGCGATGACGTCCAGCCGGTTCATCAGCGCGATCGCGCCGATCGGTTCGCCCGGCAACGGCTCCAGCTCGGCGAGCAGCCGATCGCCGGCGCGGTGCAGCAGCAGGCTCCACCGCGCATCGGCGATCGTCAGCGACGTGCCGACGCCCTTGCCGCCGGGCGTCGCCGCCATCTGCGCGGCCAGTACGCCCACATCCTGCCCCAGCAGATCGTCGAGCGTCCGGTCCAGCCAGTCGGGCGCCAGCCGTTCCTCGATCGCACCCGCGCCGGCCACGACAATGCGGCTGACGGCATCGGCGATCAGCAACAGCCCGTGCGGCTGGATGGAGCCGGGGATGTGGATCGGCTCCCGATCACAATCGGTTAGATCCGCAGCCGGATCGTTCAACAGATTCGGCGACGCCATCCGCTTAGATTACCCTTGTACGCCACTCAGGATTGAACGTTTCCTCTCCGCTTTGCAAACGTCACAGCGTTGATGCAGGTTAACTCTTCTGGCAGGCCACGATTGCGTCGATGACGGACAGCGTTTCCTGCGGGTCGCGAACGCGCACCGTGTCGAGCCCCAGTTCCTTCGCCGGATAATCGTTGCCGCCCGGGAAGATGGCGTCGCCGATGAACATCATCGCATCCAGCGGGATGCCGCTCTCGTCGCGCAGCCGCTTCAGGCCATAGGCCTTGTCGACGCCTTCCTTGGTAATGTCGATCGAGGTCGCGCCGCCCATGTTGATCGACAGGCCGGGCAGGCGCTGGCGCAGATCGGCCTGGATCACCTTGCGCTTGGCGAAATCGGGGTCCCAATGCTCCTTGGCATCGATCGGCGCCTGCTGGCCGAGCGCGGAGAAGGTGATCTGGCTGCCACGGTCCTCGATCCGCTCGCCCCAGGTCTGTTCGGGGACGAAGCCCGTCGCCTCCAGCGAGGCATCGAACGCCTCCAGGATCTTCGCCTTCGTCGTGTCGTCGAACAGTTCGGCATAGACGGTCGTCCAGGCGCCGTCCTTCCAGACGAAAAGCTTGGTGCCGGTCGTCGGCATCAGCCACAGGCGCGAGCGGTCGGCGCGCTCCGGCAGGCGGCTGGCGACCTGCTTGTCGAACTGCGGCCAGTCCCCGCCGGAGATGACCGCGACATGCGCCACGGTCAGCAGATCGGCCAGCGCCTCGCCCATATCGTCCTTCAGCGGCTGCTTGCTTTCGGCCAGCGTGCCGTCGAGATCGAAGGCTACGAGTTGCTTCATGAGTGGTGGTCCCCGTTCAGAATGATGGTGTCGATGGCGTGGGCGACGCCGTCCGCGTCATTGGCCAGCGTGACGGCGGAGGCATGCGCCTTCACCGCGTCGGGCGCATTGCCCATCGCGATGGCGAGGCCGGCGCGCTTCAGCATGGCGATGTCGTTCGCCTGGTCGCCGATCGCGGCGGTCTGCGACAGCGGCACGGCAAAGGCGGCGGCGAGTTCGGCGATGCCGCTGCCCTTGTTCCCCTCCGCCGCGGTCACGTCGAGATAATAGGTCTGGCTCTGCACGATCGTCGCGCGTTCGCCATGGGCCGGGGCGATCCTGTCATGCAGGGCGCGCAGCAGCGGTTCGTCATCGCTGACGAAGGTGATCTTGTCGGCACGATCGAGCAGGCCGGCGAAATCGTCGGTCACGATCGGCTCCTGCGCCGATGCCCGCCGCTCGCTGTCGACATGCCCGCCCTGATCGGTGGAGGCATACCAGCGATCGTCCGCGAAGACCCAGCGATCGACCTGCGCATCGCCGATCGCGTCCCATACCGCCCGCGCGACGGCCGGATCGATGCGGTGATGCTCGATCACCTCGCCCGAAGCCCTGAAGACGAGGCCGCCGTTGAATGCGGCCACCGGCGCGTCCAGCCCCAGCGCCTCGACCAGCGGCATAATCCCCGATTTCGGCCGGGCGGAAATGATGGTGAAGCCGACACCCGCCGCCTGCAACCGCCGCACGGCGGTGATGGTGGCGGGGGTCAGGTTCTTCTGCTTGTCGACCAGCGTGCCGTCGACGTCGGATACCAGCAGGCGGATCGACATTATCGCCCCTCCCCTTCAGGGAAGGGGTTGGGGTGGGGCGTATCCACAAACATCAGCGCCTGCGGCGACGCCCCACCCCCAACCCCTCCCCTGAAGGGGAGGGGAGTAAAGTTTGGCATGGCGTACTTCGATAGCGACGCAGCCAGGCAATGCGTCATTGCGGGATCTCGGTATGGCCGCCGAAGCCGAAGCGCATGGCGGACAGCACCTTGTCGCCGAACGTATGGTCGACGCGGCTGCGATAGCGCGCGAACAGCGAGGCGGTAAGGACGTTCGCCGGCACCTTCTCCTCCATCGCCGCGTCGATCGTCCACTGCCCCTCGCCCGAATCGGCGACGTGGCCGCTGAAGTCGGACAGCATCCCGTCCTTCGCCAGCGCGATCGCGGTCAGGTCGAGCAGCCAGGACGAGATCACGCTGCCGCGACGCCAGACTTCGGCGATGTCGGTCAGGTTCAGGTCGAAGCGCTCGTCCTGGGGCAGCTTGTCGCTGTTCTTCGACTTCAGAATGTCGAAACCCTCGGCATAGGCCTGCATCAGGCCGTATTCGATGCCGTTGTGGATCATTTTGACGAAGTGGCCCGCACCCGCAGGCCCGGCATGGATATAGCCCTTTTCGGCGCGTTCATCGACCTTGTCGGCAACGCGACCCGGCGTGCGGACGATAGTGCCCAGGCCCGGCGCCAGCGCATCGAAGATCGGATCGAGATGGTCGACGGTTTCCTTGTCCCCGCCGATCATCATGCAATAGCCGCGCTCCAGGCCCCAGACGCCGCCCGAGGTGCCGACATCGACATAATGGATGCCCTGCTCGGCGAGCATCTTGGCGCGGCGGATGTCGTCCTTGTAGAAGCTGTTGCCGCCGTCGATAATGACGTCGCCGTCCTTGGCCAGCTTGGCGATTTCCGCGATCGTATCCTCGGTCGGCGCACCTGCGGGCAGCATGACCCACCAGATCGCCTTATCGGCGAGCTTGGCGGCCATGTCCTCCAGCCCGGTGGCGGCTTCCGCGCCGTCCTTGGCGAGCGTCTGCACCGCCTCGTCGCTGCGATCCCAGGCCACCACCTGATGCCCCGCCTGCATCAGGCGGCGTGCGATATTGCCACCCATGCGGCCAAGGCCGACCAGACCGATCTTCATCGCGGGAACTCCATTTACTGAGATGAGAAATGAAAAGGCCCCCTCCCCGTGTTTGGGGAGGGGGCCGCCGGGGCCTTAGGCCGCCGGCTGCTTTTGCCCGATCGCGCCGAGCAGATCGTCGAACGCCTTGACGAAGGAGGCGACCCCCTCCGCCACCAGCGTGTCGGTCACGCCGTTCAGGTCCAGGCCCAAACGGTCGGCCTCGGCCAGCACATGCTTGGCGTCGTCGATATCGGCGGTCAGCGTTTCGGCCACCGTTCCATGGTCGCGGAAGGCGTCCATCGTCTTGGGCGGCATGGTGTTGACCGTGTCCGGCCCGATCAGCGTGTCGATATAGAGCGTGTCGGGGAAGGACGAGTCCTTGGTCCCCGTCGAGGCCCAGAGCAGACGCTGCGGCTGCGCACCCTTGGCGGCCAGCGCCTGCCAGCGGTCGGACTTCAGGAAGTCCAGATACCATTGATACGCCATCTTGGCGTTGGCAATGGCGACCTTGCCACGGACGGCCTTGAGCGCGTCGGCTTCCGCATCACCGGCGGCGACGCGCTCGTCGATCTTCTTGTCGATCGCCGAGTCGATGCGGCTGATGAAGAAGCTGGCGACGCTGGCGATCCGGTCGATCGGCTGCCCCGCCTTGACCCGCTCCTCGAGGCCCGACGCATAAGCCTCGGCCACCTTGATATAGGCGTCGACCGAGAAGAGCAGCGTCACGTTGACGTTGATCCCCTTGGCGATGGTCGCCGAGATGGCCGGCGCGCCCGCATCGGTGCCCGGAATCTTGATCATCAGGTTCGGGCGGTCGACCGCGTACCACAGCTTTTCGGCCTCGGCGATGGTCGCGTCGGTGTCGTCGGCAATGTAGGGCGACACTTCCAGGCTGACATAGCCGTCCTTGGCGTCCAGCTTGTCATAGACGGGCTTGAGCGTTTCCGCCGCCGCCTTGATGTCCTGGATCGCCAGATGCTCGTA
>CAJYLQ010000002.1 GCA_913775975.1 uncultured Sphingomonas sp.
TGCTGCTCGTCGCCGGCAAGAAGGATGACAAGGCGGGCCACGCCAACTTCCTGCATGTCGGCATCGCCAACCGCTCGTTCGAGCGCCGCTTCGAACTCGCCGACTTCGTGTTCGTCGAGGATGCGCGGCTCAATGACGGCCTGCTCGTGATCGATCTGGTCCGCGAAGTGCCGGAGGCGATGAAGCCGAAGACGATCGCGATCAAGACGGGCGCTCCGCTCGCCGCGGTCGAGGCGAAGCCGGCCACTGACGAGGCCAAGGCCGCGTAAATCAGGCTCGGCGCCTGTTGCTCCCTTTTCCAGGTGCCGTGGGGCGTCCGGACCGGAAGGTCCGGGCGCTTTCCTGTTTTCCGGGGGTTGAAGCCGCCTCGCGCTGGAGGGCGAGGCTGACCGTCACATTTTACGGGTCGATCCTCGTTCCCCCGGCCCTTGCCGGGATGACGAAGGCTGACGTCAGACCAGCCGGCTCTGCTTCACCGCCGCTTCGATGAAGCTGGCGAATAGCGGATGCGGGTCGAACGGCTTGGACTTCAGTTCAGGATGGAACTGCACGCCGACGAACCAGGGATGGTCCGGCCGCTCGACGATCTCGGGCAACGTGCCGTCGGGCGACATGCCGCTGAACACCAGCCCGCCCTTTTCCAATGCGTCCTTGTAGTTCGTGTTCACCTCGTAACGGTGGCGATGCCGCTCCGAAATGGCGTTGCTGCCGTAGATGGAGGCGACCACGGAATTGCCCGCCAGCGCCGCCTGATAGGCGCCCAGCCGCATCGTGCCGCCAAGGTCGCCCTGTTCCTCGCGCTTCTCCAACCCGTCGCGGCCCATCCATTCGGTGATGAGACCCACCACCGGCTCCGTCGTCTCGCCAAATTCGGTCGAGGAGGCGTCGGCGATGCCGGCCAGGTTCCGCGCGCCCTCGATGCAGGCCATCTGCATCCCGAAGCAGATGCCGAAATACGGCACCTGCCGTTCGCGTGCGAAGCGCACCGACTTGATCTTGCCCTCCGCCCCGCGCTCGCCAAAGGCACCGGGGACGAGGATCGCGTGGCAGGGTTCCAGCTGCGCGGCGATCTCGCTCTCGTCGTCGCCCTCGAACAGTTCGGCGTCGATCCAGCGGACGTTGACCTTCACCCGGTTGGCGATGCCGCCATGGACCAGCGCCTCATTGAGCGATTTGTACGCGTCCTGCAGGCCGACATATTTGCCGACGACGCCGACCGTCACCTCGCCCTCGGGGTTGAACAGGCGATCGACGATCTCCGTCCAGCGGGACAGGTCGGGCGCCGCACCCGGCTCGATGCCGAAGGCGCGGAGCACCTCCGAATCGAGCCCCTCGGCATGATATTGCAGCGGCACGGCATAGATGCTCTTCGCATCCAGCGCCGGGATGACGGCGGATGCCGGCACGTTACAGAACAGTGCGATCTTCGCCCGTTCCGACGCCGGCAGCGGCTGTTCGCAGCGGCAGACCAGAACGTCGGGCGCCACGCCCAGCGCCGCGATCTCGCGCACCGAATGCTGCGTCGGCTTCGTCTTCAGCTCACCGGCGGCGGCGATATAAGGGACGAGGGTGACGTGCACCGACACCGACTGGCCGCGCCCCAGTTCGTTGCGCAGCTGGCGGATCGATTCGATGAACGGCAGCGATTCGATATCGCCGACCGTGCCGCCGATCTCGCACAGCACGAAATCCAGTTCCTGCCCGTCGTCGTCGACCGTGTCCGCCTTCGCGAACGCCTTGATCGCGTCGGTGACGTGCGGAACGACCTGCACCGTTGCGCCCAGATAATCGCCGCGCCGCTCGCGCTGGATGATCTGCTGATAGATCCGGCCCGAAGTGACATTGTCCGACTGGTGTGCCGCGACGCCGGTGAAGCGCTCGTAATGGCCGAGGTCGAGGTCCGTCTCCGCCCCGTCGTCGGTCACATAGACTTCGCCATGCTGGTACGGGCTCATCGTGCCCGGATCGACGTTCAGATAGGGATCGAACTTGCGAATGCGCACGCGATAGCCGCGTGCCTGGAGGAGAGCCGCGAGCGAAGCCGCCATGAGGCCCTTGCCGAGCGACGAAACCACGCCGCCGGTGATGAAGATATACCGCGCCATGGGAAGAATCGCCTAGCTTGGATGAGGGGCATAGGACAAGCGCCCCCGAACGCGCGGAGGCACAGGCCGGACGAAAATCGTGTCGGATTTAGTTGGCGAGCGGGACCGCGGAGTTGTCCGCCGGGCTGCCCGGACCGACCGATGCCGGCACGCCGGCGCCGGTCGTCACCGGACCCTTGGCCGGGGTGTTCGGCACGGCGTTCTCGGCGGGCGCCGGAACCGACCGAGCCAGCGACGTGTCGATCGTCGCCGTGCCCCGATGCCCCGCCGCCACGAAGGCCAGCAGGATCGAGAAGGCGATGAACACGCCCGCCAGTACCGACGTGGCGCGGGTCAGAAAGTTCGCCGCGCCGCGCGCCGACATCAGGCCAGACGGGCTGCCGCCCGTGGTGAGGCCGCCGCCCTCCGAACGCTGCATCAGGATCACCGTCACCAGGGCGGCGGCGATGATGGCGTGGACGACGAGCAGGAAGGCGAACATGGGCCGGGGGTGTTCCGATGATGACTGAATCTGCCGCGCACATAGGCGACGCATCGCCCCGGATCAACCAATCACCGGCCGCCCGCCCCGTCCCGCTGCGGCGGGCAAGGGATGCAACCTGTGTCAAAAAGCCCGACAAGGGCGGAAACCGTGACGCATGGCGGGCGTTAAACCATCGTAACGAAGCCCGTTCTTCCGACGGGTCAGGACCGACGGAACCGCAGCACGTGGCTACTGCCGACCTCCCCACCCTGTCGACCTGGATGAGCGTGCTGGTCGATTATGTCCGCTCCGGCGAGCCCGATCTGACCAATCGGCAGATGGCGCTGCTGATGGTCGTTTATCTTAACCCGGGTCCGCATACGGTACGCGGATTGGCGCGCGCCCTGAACGTGTCGAAGCCCGTGGTGACGCGCGCCTTGAATCGACTGGGTGCGCTCGGCTATCTGCGCCGTCAGCGCGACGACGCGGACAAGCGCAACATATTCGTGGCGCGCACTTCCGAAGGGGCAGAGTTTCTTGAAGAGTTCGGGCAGTTCATCGGCGAAAACGCCCTCGCCCCAGGGGGTTCTCCCGCACACGCCATCGCGTAAGTCCTTCGCGCTGACCGGCCGATCCGCGTCGATAGATCCGCGGACGCAGGCGGTTCGCCCCGACCTTGCCGACGTAAGGCTCGCCGAACAGGTGTTCGCCCCCCATTACGCCGCCCCGGTCCCGCATCGCCTGAAGCGGGAAGCGACGTTGCTCGAGGGGCGCGGCGCGGATGCCGCCGTGATGACGACGCTGTCCGCCGGCGACGCCTTCGAATTGCTCGATGTGACGGCGGGGATCGCCTGGGGCATCGCACCGGCTGCCGGTCTCGTCGGCTATCTGCCTCTCGCGGCGCTGGAGGCGACGGCATGAGCGTAAAGGTCTTCATCGACGGCGGCGCCGGGACGACCGGCCTGGAAATCAACGACCGCCTTGCCGGCCGTGCGGATGTCGAGATGATCGTCCTCGACGACGCCCGGCGCAAGGATGCCGGCGCGCGGGCGGAGGCGCTGAACGCCGCCGACTTCGTGATCCTGTGTCTGCCCGACGATGCGGCGCGGGAAGCGGTGTCGCTGATCGCGAACGACCGTGTCCGCGTGATCGACGCATCGACCGCGCATCGCGTCGCGCCGGGCTGGACCTATGGCTTCGCGGAGCTGGACCCGGGCCATGGCGATGCGATCGCGGCGGCGCGATTCGTGACCAATCCGGGCTGCTATCCCACCGGCTTCCTCGCGCTCGTGCGCCCGCTTGTCCGTGCCGGCCTGCTGCCCGCCGATGCACGGGTTTCGGTGAACGCCACATCCGGCTATTCGGGCGGCGGCAAGGCGATGATCGCCGAGTTCGAGGGCGGTGGCGCTTCCGCCTTCCGCCCCTATGGCCTGTCCCTGTCGCACAAGCACGTGCCGGAGATGACGCGCCATGCCGGCCTGACGCACGGTCCGATCTTCCAGCCCGCCGTCGCCAACACCTATCGCGGCATGGTCGTGGAGGTGCCGCTGCACCTCGCCCAGTTCGCACCCGGCACCGATGTCGACGCGATCAAATCTGCGTTCCGCGCCGCCTATCCGGCTGGCGGACTCGTCCGGTTCGTGGATGACGCCGTCTCGACCGTGTCGATCGAGGACGATGCCGGAACGGACCGGATGACGCTGCGGCTGTTCGCCAATCGGGGCGTCGGGCAGGTCCGGCTGGTCGCCACGCTCGACAATCTGGGCAAGGGCGCAGGCGGCGCGGCGGTGCAGAACCTGAACATCATGGCCGGGTTCGCCCCCCTCGCCGGCCTCGTGCTCTGATCCAATCTGAAAGGACTGCCATGGACCGTCATCCCGTGGGCAAGCTGCTGCTGTTCGGCGCAACCGGCGATCTGGCGCAGCGGATGCTCCTGCCCTCGCTCTATGGCCTCCACGCCGACGGCCTGCTGCCCGAAGGGCTGACGATCACGGGCGCGGCGCGTCACGATCATGACGATGCGGGCTATCGCGCCTTCGCGCGCAAGGCGCTGGACGAGTTCCTGCCGAAGGACCGCAAGGACGAGGGCGCGCTCGCCAGCTTCCTCGACCGCCTGTTCTACCAGCCGACCGACCTTTCCGATCCCGCCAGCTTCCCGCCGCTGGCGGAGAAGATCGGCGACGTATCGGGTGGCCTCGCCATCTACCTGTCGACCGCGCCGTCGCTGTTCGAGCAGGCGATCACCGGCCTGTCGGAAGTCGGGCTGGCGGGCGAGACGGTGCGCGTGGGGTTGGAAAAGCCGCTCGGTTACGACCTCGCCTCCAGCCGCGAGATCAACGACGCGGTTGCCCGCGCCTTCCCGGAAGAGCGGACGTTCCGCATCGACCATTATCTGGGCAAGGAGACGGTGCAGAACATCCTGGCGCTGCGGTTCGGCAACAGCTTCTTCGAGCCGGTGTGGAACGCGCAAGGGATCGACAACGTCCAGATCACGATCGCCGAGACGGTCGGTCTGGAGGAGCGCGCAGGCTATTACGAGACGGCGGGTGCGCTGCGCGACATGGTGCAGAACCATATCCTGCAGCTGCTGGCGCTGATCGCGATGGAGCCGCCCGCACATTTCGACGGCACCGACGTTCGCGACGAAAAGTCCAAGGTGTTCCGCTCCTTGCGGATCATGAAGCCCGAGGAGGTGCCGCACAACACCGTCACCGGCCAGTATGGCGACGGCGCGGTCGGCGGCAAGTTCGTGAAGAGCTACGCCGAGGAACTGGGCAAGTCCTCCGCGACCGAAACCTTCGTCGCGATCAAGGCGCATGTCGACAACTGGCGCTGGCAGGGCGTCCCCTTCTATCTGCGCACCGGCAAGCGGATGGCGACCCGCCGGTCGGAGATCGCGATCCAGTTCAAGGCGGTGCCGCATTCGATGTTCGCGGGGCGCGGCGGGCTGCTTCAGCCCAACATGCTCATCATCCGCCTGCAGCCGGAGGAGTATATCCAGCTGCTCGTCATGGCGAAGGAGCCCGGCCTTGACCGCGAAGGCGTCCGCCTGCGCGAGGTGCCGCTGAACCTGTCGATGGACGCGGAGTTCGCGGGCAGCCGCCGCCGCATCGCCTATGAACGATTGCTGCTCGACCTGATCGAGGGCGACCAGACGCTGTTCGTCCGCCGCGACGAGGTGGAGGCGCAGTGGAAGTGGATCGACGCGATCCGCGCCGGCTGGACCGCCAACGACCAGAAGCCGAAAAGCTACCCCTCGGGCAGCTGGGGGCCCTCCGCCGCGATCGCACTGACCGAGCGCGACGGCGTGACCTGGCAAGACGATTGATCTCGATCCTCCCCGCTCGCGGGGGAAGCGGGAGCGTAGGCGCTGCGAGAGTGGGGCTTCGACGACCGAACCGTTTTTGGAGCTCCCCCTTCCCCCTGCCAGGCAGGATCACCCATACGTATGTCTGTCGCGTTGCGGGCCGCATTGGCCTAGCGTGACTCGTGGAGAGTGAAGATGACGACCGAAATCGAATGGTGGGACTATGAGGACGCGGCCGAACTGGCCGATGCCATCGCCGGCGACGTCCAGTTCGTCATCGAAAGCGCGCTCGATGCCCGCGGCTCCGCGGTGATCGCGCTGGCGGGTGGCAAGACGCCCTTCCCCGCCTATGAAAAGCTGGCCAAGGCCAAGCTCGACTGGAAGAAGGTGACGATCGTCCCGACCGACGAGCGGGTCGTGCCGCTGGGCGATCCCCTGTCCAACATCACGAAGATCGCCAAGATCTTCCTGCCCAAGGGCGCGCGCGTGATGCCGATCGTGCCGCAGGCGACCGGCGACTACAAGGCGGCGGGCCGTTCCGCCGATGCGCTGATGCAGGACCTGCACTGGCCGCTCGACTTCTGCCTGCTGGGCGTCGGCGGCGACGGGCATACCGCGTCGATCTTCCCCGGCCCCGATCTCGACGAGGCGCTGAACGGTCCCAAGGAGCGCCGCGCGCTGGGCGTTATGCCCGACCCGCTGCCGCCCGAGGCGCCGGTCGCACGCGTGTCGTTGTCCCACTCCGCGATCGCATCCGCCCGCGCGCTGATGATCGCGTTCACCGGCACCGCCAAGAAGCGTGTGCTGGAGGATGCGATCAAGCAGGGGCCCTCCTCCGCCTATCCGATTGGCCGCGTGCTGGCCGAGGTGGAACTGCCGGTCGATATCCACTGGGCGCCCTGACCCCGGTCGCCCCTTCTTCCCTCCCCAATTAGGCCCTGTCGATGAACCCCGCCGTCCTTGCCGTTACCGACCGCATCATCGAGCGTTCGCGCCCGATGCGCGCAGCCTATCTGGACCTGATCCGGCGCGAGCGGGAGACGGCGATCGGTCGCCCCAATCTGGGCTGCGCGAACCTGGCCCACGCCTATGCGGGGACGGAGGAGGATCGCGACCAGCTGCGCGCCGATGCCGGGATGAACATCGGCATCGTCACCGCCTATAACGACATGCTGTCGGCGCACGCCGTCTATTACCGCTATCCCGAGCTGATGAAGGTCTGGGCGCGGGAGGTCGGCGCGACGGCACAGGTCGCGGGCGGCGTGCCGGCGATGTGCGACGGCGTGACGCAGGGCTATCCCGGCATGGAGCTGTCGCTGTTCAGCCGCGATACGATCGCGCTGTCGACGGCGGTGGCGCTGAGCCACGGCACGTTCGAGGGCGCGGCGCTGCTGGGTATCTGCGACAAGATCGTGCCCGGCCTGCTGATGGGCGCGCTGCGCTTCGGCCATCTGCCGATGATCCTGATCCCCGGCGGCCCGATGCCGTCGGGCCTGCCCAACAAGGCGAAGGCGGCGGTGCGCGAACAGTTCGCCGAGGGCAAGGTCGGGCGCGAGGAGCTGCTGGAGGCGGAGATCGGCGCCTATCATTCGAAGGGCACCTGCACCTTCTACGGCACCGCCAACACCAACCAGATGATGATGGAGGTGATGGGCCTCCACATGCCCGGCGCCGCCTTCGTCAATCCGGGCACGAAGCTGCGGCAGGAACTGACGCGGGCGGCGGTGCACCGGCTGGCCGAGATCGGCAGCCGGGGTGACGATTATCGCCCGATCGGCCACTGCGTCGACGAAAAGGCGATCGTCAACGCCGCTGTCGGTCTGCTGGCGACGGGCGGTTCGACCAATCACCTCCTCCACCTGCCCGCCATCGCGCGCGCGGCGGGGATCGTGATCGACTGGGAGGATATGGACCGGCTGTCGGCGGCGGTGCCGCTGATCGCGCGCGTCTATCCCAACGGATCGGCGGACGTGAACGGGTTTGAGGCAGCGGGCGGCATGCCTTTCGTGGTGCGCGAACTGCTGGGCGCGGGGCTGCTGCATGGTGACATCATGACCGTCGCGGGCACGATGGCGGACTATGGCGAAAAGCCCGCGATGGAGGGCGACGCCCTGACCTGGCAGCCGGTCGGCGACAGTGGCGACGAGACGATCCTGCGCCCCGCCGCCAATCCATTTTCCCCCGACGGCGGAATGCGGATTCTCCAAGGCAATATCGGCCGCGCCTGCATCAAGGTGTCGGCGGTCGACAAGGAACGCTGGGTGATCGAGGCGCCGGCGCGCGTCTTCGAGGACCAGTTGGATGTACTGGCGGCGTTCAAGACGGGTGAGCTGGAGCAGGACGTCGTCGTCGTCGTCCGCTTTCAGGGGCCGCGCGCGAACGGGATGCCGGAACTGCACAAGCTGACGCCGCCGCTGGGCGTGCTTCAGAATCGCGGGTTCAAGGTGGCGCTGGTGACCGACGGCCGCATGTCGGGCGCCAGCGGCAAGGTCCCTTGCGCGATCCACTGCTCGCCAGAGGCACTCGGCGGCGGCGCGATCGGCCTGATCCGCGACGGTGACATGATCCGCGTCGATGCCGTCGCCGGCACCGTCGATGCGCTGGTCGACGCGGCCGAATGGGCCGCGCGGACGCCCGCCGAGGCGCCGGTTGCCGCCAGCGGGATGGGGCGCGAGTTGTTCGGGCTGTTCCGGGGAGCATCCGACGAGGCGGAAAAGGGCGCATCGGCCATCCTGGCCGGCGCGGCGCTCTAGGCGGGACGGATCCTCATCCCCGCCCGTCTCTGCCGGACGGGCCTTCCCCATCGCAAGGGAAGGGGCGCCCCGGGGCGCCGCGACGATGAGGGCGACACGAGGTAATAGCCAGGTAGGGGATCCATGCAGGTCGTAGCAGTCGATATCGGGGGCACCCACGCCCGCTTCGCCATTGCGGAGGTGGAAAATCGCCGCGTGGTGTCGCTGGGCCCGGTCTGTACGCAGAAGACGGCCGAGCACGCGTCTCTGCAAACCGCGTGGCAGGCATTCGAGGCCGAACAGGGCGCCCCCCTGCCCCGGGCCGCGGCGATTTCCGTCGCCTCGCCGATCACCGGCGACGTGATCCGGCTGACCAACAATCCCTGGGTGATCCGCCCCTCGCTGATCCCGGAGCGGCTGAATGCCGAGACCTGGACGATCATCAACGATTTCGGCGCGGTCGGCCATGCGGTCGCCCAGCTGCCCGAGGCGGACTTCGTCCATCTCTGCGGCCCCGACACGCCGCTGCCGACCGAGGGGATCACCACCGTCTGCGGTCCGGGCACGGGGCTGGGCGTCGCGCAGGTATTCAAGACGGCGGGCGAGTATCACGTGCTGTCGACCGAAGGCGGCCATATGGACTATGCGCCGCTCGACGGGATCGAGGACACGATCCTGAAACGGCTGCGCAAGCATTTCACGCGCGTGTCGGCCGAGCGGGTCGTCGCGGGTCCCGGCATCGTCGCGATCTACGAGACGCTGGCGGAGATCGAGGGGCGTGCGGTGCCCAGCCGCGACGACAAGACGATCTGGCAGGAGGCACTGGAGGGCACCGATTCGATCGCGCTCGCCGCCCTCGATCGCTTCTGCCTCGCGCTGGGCGCCGTGGCGGGCGATCTGGCGCTGGCGCATGGTGCGAAAGGCGTCGTGATCGCCGGCGGGCTGGGCCTGCGCATCAAGGACAAGCTGCTCCGCTCCGGCTTCGACCAGCGGTTCGTCGCCAAGGGGCGCTTCCAGTCGATGATGGCGGCGATGCCCGTGAAGCTCATCACCCACCCGCAACCGGGCCTGTTCGGCGCGGCGGCGGCCTTTGCCCAGGAACATGCCCGATGACGCCCATTCTCAATATCATGCGGACCAGCGCGGTCATCCCCGTGCTGGTGATCGACGACGCCGCCACCGCCCGCCCGCTGGCCGAGGCGCTGGTTCGCGGCGGCCTGAAGGTTCTGGAGGTGACGATGCGTACCCCCGCCGCGCTGGAGGCGATCGCGGAAATGAAGACGGTGGAGGGCGCGATCGTCGGCGCCGGCACCGTCGTCAACGAGGACCAGCTGCGCCAGGTCGCGGATGCCGGGGTCGAGTTCATCGTCTCACCGGGCCTGACCGACCGGTTGGGCCGGGCGGTGATCGACAGCGGCATCGCCTATCTGCCCGGCATCGCGACCGCGGGCGACATCATGCGTGGCCTCGACCTCGGCCTCACCGAATTCAAGTTCTTCCCCGCCGAAACCTCTGGCGGGCTGAAGGCGCTGAAGGCACTCGCCGCCCCCTTCTACCAAGCCCGCTTTTGCCCCACGGGCGGGATCACCGAGGCTACGGCGCGCGACTGGCTTGCGTTCGGCCCGGTCGAATGCGTCGGCGGCAGCTGGGTGACGGGCGGCACGCCTGCCGAGATCGAGGCGAAGGCGCGCGCGGCGGCGGCGCTGCGCGGCTGAACGGGTGGCCGGGCGGCGACCTGCTCGCCGCCCGGCCCCGCTTCACGCGATCACCGCCCGCACGCTGCGACGGCGATAGCGGCGGCTCGCGGCGATCATACCGAAGCCTGCCAGCATCAGCGCCCAGCTCGACGGTTCCGGCACGGCGGAGGTGAAGTTGGCGATGCGCGCCACCTGCGCATTCGTCAGCCCCTCCAGCCGGGGCGCGGTGGCCAGCGACTGGCCGGTCGTGACCGCACGGGTCACGTCCGCATCGGTCGGGCCGCCCTGCTCCATCGCCAGATAGGCGAAGTTGAGCAGACTGACGCTCTGCCCCGCCGCGACGTCGAGCGTGAAGGCCACATTATAGCGGTCCGGCGTGATCGCGGCCTGACCCAGGCCGTTATTGCCTGACACCAGCGCGATCACCGCATCGCTGTCGCAGAAGCTGAGCGTGTCCGCATCGCCCCGGCAGCTGACCATGACGCCCGCTGCCGGCGTCTGGACCAGCTCGTCCCCGTCCGAACCCAGATTGCCGAAGAAATTGACGGTCGTCTGGATGCGCGCGCCGCTGGTGTTGGTGAAGGTGTCGAAGAAGCGATAGACGTTGCCCGACAGCAGCTCCGTCTGGCGCGATACGGCAAGGCCGGCCAGCCCCTTGTTATAGAAGCCGAAGGCATCGAACGTGTTGCCGATGCCGCCGGTGACGGCACCGAGCAGGCCGTTGCCCGCGCCGGCATAAGTGGCGGCCGTGGTCGCCGCCCCGCCGCCCTGCGTCAGGCTGGTGACGATACCGCCGCCGGCCGCGACTTGCGGTGCGGCGGAGGCGGCGAACGGGGCGAAGGCGAGCAGCATCGCGGCCGCCGACATGGTGATACGGTACATCGATAATCTCCTGAACTGGCGGACGGTCAGCGGGCGCGGCGGGCGGTGAGCCACTGGTCCTGCGTCAGCGGACGCGGGACGAGGCGGATCTCGCCGATCTGGCCGAGGAAGCCATCGACGAACGATCCGTCCCACCAGCTCGCGCCGATTACCCAGGGCGTCGCGGTGTTGATCGAACGCATCCCGCTCTGCCCGACGATGTTACGCAGCACCGGGGCGCCGTCGACGTACATGATCGTCTCACCCGTCTTCGGATCGTTGACGATCGCGACGTGATACCAGGTATCGACCATGATCTCGCCCGACCAGTTGGTCTGCGGATAGGTGGAGTTCGACGCGGGTACGACTTCCCACTGAAGTTCCTTCAGCGAGGAAATCGCGAACAGCAGCGGCGATGCCTGTTTGTCACCGCCGGCGAAGCCCGGCATCGACCCACGGTTGATGCCGCGCGCCAGGATGTTGCACCAGCGGTTGTTATCCCGCGTCCAGTTCTTGTCGATCTTGATGAAGGCTTCGGCGGTATAGCCGCTCCAGAAGCTGCGGCCATTCACCTCCGCGCCCGGCGCCGTGGTGAAGAAGTTCGCGCGCTTCGTCACCTTGTCGCTGTTGGCGAACCGCACGCTGCCGGCCGCGGAGGACAGGTAATGGCGGTCCGTCGACCAGGTCACGTCGCCGACCTGCGCGGGCGCCTGCAGCGGCGCGCGGGTCATCGGGAACTTGTTCATGGCATCGGGCAGCGTATCGCCGATCTGCACGACCGCGCCGTTCTGGACACCATCCGCGACGCGCCAATGGACGTAGGCGTCGGACACATAGGCGAAATCCTGCGTGTCACGCGGCGGCACCAGCACCGGCGGGGTCGGCTCGACATAGCCGGCGAGCAACTTCTCGCGCACACGCGGCAGGATCGGCGTGCCGCCCGTCGCCCAGGTCGGACGGAAGCGCGTGAAGCCGGCGAAACGCTTGCGGAAGTCGATGGGGATGGTGAACTTCTCGTTCACCCCCGTCAGCTCGGCGAAGTCGAACTGGTTCAGCGTATTCTTCGGCTTCTGCACGACCCAGGGCGAGAAGGACATGACGTCGATCTTGTTCGCCGTAAAGTCGAACTCGTACAGGCGCATCAGGCCGTTCCCGCCCTGATAGTCCATCTGATAATCGACGACCATCTCCTCGACCGGGTTGCCGAAATCGTTGGTCTTGGTCAGCCACGCCGCGCCGTGATGATGGCCGTTCAGCGTCAGGAAGATCTGGTCGTTGTCGCGGATCAGCCGCTCCCACAGCATCTTGCCATACTCGGTTTCCAGCGGGCTGACCGCGTCGGCGTCGATGTTGAGCAGCTGGTGATTGACCAGGATGACCGGCAGTGTCGGATTGCGCGCGATCACGTCGCGGGCCCAAGCGATACCCCGGTCGGAGATCCGCCACGACAGCGACAGCACCATGAACTTCACGCCGAACTGTTCGAAGACGTGATATTCGTGCCAGCCGGAGGAATCCCGTTCGCGGAACGTCGTCTGCTGCGCGGCACGCGAGGCGGGGAACCACTGGATATAGGGCTCGCTCGCATTGTTGCGCTGCGCGTCGGTGCCCGACGACTGGTCCCATACGCCCCGATAGTCATAGGCGGTGACGACGTCGTGATTGCCCGCCAGCACCGAATAGGGAATCTTGGCGTTCTCCAGCACCTTCATCGCCGCGTCGGCGACGATCCACTGGTTGGGCTTGCCCACCTGATCGACCAGATCGCCCAGATGGATGCAGAAGGGGATGGAATAGTCGGCGGCGTTCGCGGCGATCCACTTGGTTTGCGTGCTGAACGGCTCGGAGCCGAACTTGCGCTGATATTGCTGGCTTTCGTCCGTGGTGGCGTAGCGCGAATAGAATTGCGTATCGGGCAACACCGCGATCGTGAAGCTGGTCGTGCCGGCGGGAACGCGGCTGCTGCCGAGCGCGCTCGCCTCCGTTCCGGCACCGGCGGTCGGATTGGCGACGCCATCGGCACCGCAGCCGCTCAGCAGCCCGCCGACCGGAAGCACCGAAAGCCCGGCCGCACCACGAAGAATGGCGCGACGATCCGTCGCGCCGGGCGCACCGCGCCCGTCACTGTCCTGCATCTGATTGCCCCCAAAGGTAAATCGCACGGCAAGGATTGCCGTTGCGGCGCGCCTAGGGGGCTTTTATTACTCGGACATTGAGCTTTTACTTTGGATCAGCAACAGTTCCGCGTCACTTCGAAGACATTGTGCGGATTGCGACTACATCTCGCCTCGTGCGCGGCGGATCGCGTACCATTTCGCGACATTCCGGTTATGCTCTTCGAGCGTGTCCGCGAACACATGGCCGCCCGTGCCGTCGGCGACGAAATAGAGCGCCGGGCTCGTCGCCGGATGCAGCACCGCGTCGATCGAGGCGCGGCCCGGATTGGCGATCGGCCCCTCGGGCAGGCCGGGGCTGGCATAGGTGTTGTACCCGTTCTTCGCGCGCAGTTCCGACTGGCGGATGCGGCGACCGAGCGGGCGTCCCTTGGTGATCGGATAGATCACCGTCGGGTCGGCCTGCAGCGGCATGCCGATGCGCAGCCGATTGCCATAGACGGCGGCGACCGTCGTCCGTTCCGATGGCTTGCCCGTCTCCTTCTCGACGATGGAAGCCAATATCACCGCCTGCTCCGGCGTCGATACCGCGATGCCCTTCGCCCGGCCCGCCCATGCCTTCTTCAGATAGGCGGTCATCGCATCCTGCATCCGCGCCAGAACGGCGGCGCGGCTGTCACCCTTCTGATAGGCATAACCATCGGGCAGCACCGATCCCTCGCGCGGCACCGCCACATCGCCGGTCAGCCCGTCCGCGCGCATCAGCGCGTCATGGACCATGATCGACGGCAAGCCCTCGGGCACCACGACGACGCGCTGGCGGACCTTGCCCTCGTCCAGCGTGGCGAGGATCGCCTTCTGGCTGGCGCCGGCGGGGATACGATATTCGCCCGCCTTGATCCTGGTCGCGCCGCCGAACACCCGCGCCAGCAGGCGGAAGCGGGTGGCGGAGCGGATCGCCCCCGCCTTTTCCAGCTCAGTCGCCGCGCGCGCGAGGCTCGCCCCTTCGGGCACGGTGATCGTCACCGCCTGCCGTGCCGGGCCGCTGCCGGCCCACATATTGGCCGCCACCACCGCCGCGATGACGGCGGCGGCGATCAGCAGGACGAGGCAGCCAAGCTTGCGCATGACGGTGTCAGATCGCCTTCATGACGAGCGAGGCATTGGTGCCGCCAAAGCCGAACGAGTTGTTCAGCACCGCGCGCACCGGCCGCTTCTTGGCGGTGTGCGGGACGAGGTCGACGCCCTCCGTACCCTCGTCGGGATCGTCCAGGTTCAGCGTCGGCGGCACGATCTGGTCGCGCATCGCCAGGATGCAGAAGATGCTCTCGACCGCGCCCGCGCCGCCCAGCAGATGGCCGATCGCGGACTTGGTGCTGGACATCGACGCGCCGGACAGGTCGTCGCCGAACACACGCTTCGCCGCCGCCAGCTCGATCGTGTCAGCCATCGTCGAGGTGCCGTGCGCGTTGATATAGTCGATGTCGGACGGCTCCATCCCCGCCTTGCGCAGCGCCATGCGCATCGCCAGTTCCGCGCCCTTGCCCTCGGGATGCGGCGCGGTGACGTGATAGGCGTCGCCCGACAGGCCGTATCCGACGACCTCGGCATAGATCTTCGCACCGCGCGCCTTGGCGTGCTCATATTCCTCCAGCACGAGCACGCCAGCGCCCTCGCCCATGACGAAGCCGTCGCGATTCTTGTCGTACGGGCGGCTCGCCTCGGTCGGGCGGTCGTTCATGCTCATGTTGAGCGCGCGCGCCTGCGCGAATCCGGCGACGCCCAGCGGGTTCACGGTGCTCTCCGCGCCGCCCGCCAGCATGATGTCGGCATCGTCGTCCTTAATCATCCGCGCCGCGTCCCCGATCGAGTGCGCGCCGGTCGAGCAGGCGGTCACGACCGCGTGATTGGGCCCCATCAGCCCGTACTTGATCGAAACCTGACCCGAAATCAGGTTGATGAGGCGACCGTGGACGAAGTGCGGGCTGACGCGGCCGGGGCCGCGCTCGTGCAGGTTCACCGATTCGATCTCAATCCCAGGCAGGCCGCCGATGCCCGAGCCGATCGACACGCCGGCGCGCAGCTTCGTCGCCTCGTCCATGTCGGTCAGGCCGGCATCCTCCAGCGCCTGCCCGGCGGCATCGATGCCATAGACGATGAACGGATCGACCTGCCGCTGGACCTTGTGATCGACGCGCTTGTCGGGATCGAAGCCGTATTCGTGATCCTTCGGCTTCACCTCGCAGGCGATCTTGCACTTCTGGTCCGACGCGTCGAAGCGGGTGATCGGGCCGGCGCCCGAGCGCCCGGCGATGAGGTTCGCCCAGGCCGTTTCCACATCCGCGCCCAGCGGGGTGACAAGGCCAAGTCCGGTGACGACGACGCGACGCATATTCTGTTTCCTCTCCCCGCCCCCCGCACGCGCCCTCCGCCGGAGGGGTTCGGTGCCGCGAAGGGACGGGCTGACTGATACGAAAACGGCTCCCCGCCCTCTAGCCGGGGACGGGGAGCCGTTCAAATCCGGCCCAAAGGCTGGTCAGGCTTAGCCCTTGTGCTCGTCGATATAGGTGATCGCGTCCTTCACGGTCGTGATCTTCTCCGCGGCATCGTCGGGGATCTCGACGCCGAATTCCTCTTCAAACGCCATCACGAGCTCGACGATGTCGAGGCTGTCGGCACCCAGATCATCGATGAAGCTCGCGTCCTCGGTCACCTTTTCGGCCTCTACGCCGAGATGCTCGACGACGATCTTCTTCACGCGGTCGGCGGTCTCGCTCATGGTATTCCCTCTTCTTTACGAGAAATCAGTATTCCTGAACGCCCGTAGAACGCGGGCGTTCGCGTGGCAAGCGGCAGATGGTTTCAAACCATCGCCATACCGCCGTTCACATGCAGCGTCTGGCCCGTGACATAGCCCGCCTCGCGGCTGGCGAGATAGGCGACGGCGGCGCCGATATCCTCGCCCGTGCCCAGATCGCCCGCCGGAATGCGGCCGGTCAGCGCGGCTTTCTGCGCCTCGGGCAGCACGTCGGTCATGGCGGAGCGGATGAAGCCCGGCGCGACGCAGTTCACCGTGATGTTGCGGCTCGCCAGTTCCTGGCCCAGCGCCTTCGACATGCCGACCAGCCCGGCCTTGGACGCGGCGTAGTTGACCTGGCCCGGATTGCCCGTTTGCCCGACGACGGAGGTGATCGAGACGATGCGCCCGAACCGCGCCTTCATCATCGGCTTGGCGGCGGCGCGCATCAGGCGGAACGCGGCCTCCAGATTGACGCGGATGACCTGATCCCACTCCTCGTCCTTCATCCGCATCGCCAGGTTGTCTCGCGTGACTCCGGCGTTGTTGACGAGGATGTCGAGCTTGCCCAGCGCGCTCACCGCCTGCGGCACCAGCGCGTCGACCGCCGCGCCATCCGATAGATCGCACACCAACGCGACGTGGTCGTCACCGCCCAGCTGGCCGCGAAAATCCTCCAGCTTGGCGGCATTGGAGCCGGATACCGCCAGCCGCGCCCCCTGCCCCGCCAGCGCCCGCGCGATGGCGGAACCGATGCCACCCGATGCGCCGGTGACGAGCGCGGTCATTCCCGTAAGATCGAACATGCGAAGTTCCTGTCCTGAAGTATCCTGCGGCGCGGCTGTCAGAGCCTTTTGGCCAGCGCCTCGATATCGTCCATCGTCACGACGCTGGTCGCCTCGACGTCGGGCGCGATCCGCTTGACCATCGGCGCCAGCACCTTGCCGCCGAACTCGACGAACTCGGTCACGCCGGCCGCCGCCATCGCCAGCACCGATTCGCGCCAGCGGACCATGCCCGTCACCTGCCGCACCAGCGCGACGCGGATCGCGCCCGGATCGGCGATCGGCGCGGCATCGACATTGGCGAACACCGGGACCAGCGGCGCGGACAGCGTCGCCTCCACCAGCGCCGCCTCCATCGCGGTCGCGGCATCGGCCATCAGCGGGCAGTGGAAGGGGGCGGATACCGGCAGCAGCAGCGCGCGCTTCGCGCCCAGATCCTTCGCTAGCGCCACGGCCCGCTCAACGGCGGGGCGATGGCCGGAGATCACGACCTGCGAGGGATCGTTGTCGTTGGCGACGGTGCAGACCAGCTCGGGCCCGCCTTCCGCCAGGATCGCGTCCACCGCCGCGCCGGCGATCGTCTGCGCCTTGTCGAGATCCGCGCCCAAGAGCACCGCCATCGCGCCCTCGCCCACCGGCACCGCCGCCTGCATCGCCAGCCCACGCAGCTTCAAAAGGCGCGCCGTCGTCGGCAGGTCGAACGTCTGCGCCGCCTTCACCGCGCTATATTCGCCAAGGCTGTGACCCGCGACGTAGTCCGCCTTGTCGGCCAGGCTGATCCCGCCTTCCCGCTCCAGCACCGCAAGCGTCGCGATCGCGTTCGCCATGATCGCGGGTTGCGCATTCTGGGTCAGCGTCAGCTCGTCCGCCGGCCCGTCCGTCATAACGCGGAACAGGTTCTGGCCGAGCGCCTCGTCGACCTCGCCGAACACGTCGCGCGCGGCAGCGCTGGCATCCGCGATCGCCCGGCCCATGCCGACCGACTGGCTGCCCTGACCGGGGAAGATGAAGGCGCGCATTGGTGGGTCCTTTCATGAACAGGCGCGCCGCTATATGGCGATCTGGGGCGATGACAAGCCAAGCCTTGCCTTTCGGCGCAATGCCGCTAAGGGGAGCGCTTCGCGGCGATACGGCGATGCCTATCGCCCGATAGTACGTGGACGACAGCCGGAGGGGCGCATCGCATGGGGCGGGCGTCAGCGATCGGTCAACATAAGGTAAGCTGCATGGCTCTTTACGAGCACGTGTTCCTTGCGCGCCAGGATCTGGCACAGGCGCAGGTGGACGCGCTGGCGGAAGCCGCCACCAAGATCATCGAGGACAATCAGGGCAAGGTCGTGAAGACCGAAACCTGGGGCCTGCGTTCGCTGGCGTATCGCATCGCCAAGAACCGCAAGGCGCACTACGTCATGCTCGAGATCGATGCCCCCGGTTCGGTGATCGCCGAGCTGGAGCGTCAGACCCAGATCAACGAGGACGTGATCCGCTACATGACCGTCAAGGTCGATGAGCTGGAGCAGGGCCCCTCGGCCATGATGCGCAAGCAGGAGCGCGACCGCGAGCGTCGCGGCGACCGTGAAGGCGGTCGTGACGGTGGCCCCCGTGGTGACCGTGCCGAGCGTGCGCCCCGTCGTGACCGTGAAGAGGAGGCCGCATAATGGCACGTCCGTTTTTCCGCCGCCGCAAGTCGTGCCCGTTCAGCGCCAAGGATGCGCCCCGGATCGACTACAAGGACGTCCGCCTGCTGCAGGGCTTCGTGTCCGAGCGCGGCAAGATCGTCCCATCGCGCATCACCTCGGTGAGCGCCAAGAAGCAGCGCGAGCTGGCCCAGGCGATCAAGCGCGCCCGCCATCTGGGCCTGCTGCCCTACGTCGTTAAGTAAGGAGAAGAGCAGATGGACGTCATTCTGCTTGAGCGCGTCGAGAAGCTCGGCGCCATCGGCGACGTGGTGAAGGTGAAGGACGGGTTCGCCCGCAACTTCCTGCTGCCGCGCAAGAAGGCGCTGCGCGCCAACGAAGCCAACAAGAAGGTGTTCGAGGCGAACCGCGCCCGCATCGAGGCCGAGAACGCCTCGCGCCGGTCGGATGCCGAGAAGGACTCGGTCGCGTTCAAGGACGCGTCGGTCACGCTGATCCGCCAGGCGTCGAACACTGGCCAGCTCTACGGCTCGGTCGCGGTGCGCGATCTGGTCGAGGCGCTGGACGCCGCCGGCCACAAGGTCACCAAGTCGCAGATCGTTCTCGACAAGCCGATCAAGGCGATCGGCCTGTACGAGGTGAAGGTTGCGCTGCACCCCGAGGTGTCCGTGCCCGTCAAGGTGAACGTCGCCCGTTCGCCGGAAGAGGCCGAGATGCAGGCCGAGGGCGTCGACGTGATGGCGTCGATGTTCGAGCGCGACGAGGCCGGCTTCACCGAGGATTACGATCCGAACGCCGAGCCGGGCGCGACCGCCGAGGCGCGGCCGGAGCAGGAGGACGCGGCGCAGGGCTGATCCCCTCCGCCCGCGTGCCCCGCGCACCGGAGCCGACATGAAAAGACCGCCGGGGCCCCGTCCCGGCGGTCTTTTTCGCATATGCCTGGCGATCCGGCCGAGCCATGATTGGCGGGGCCAAGGCGCCCTATTCCCCAACCTTAACAAATGGCTAAGGCAGACGCCGATTCGAACCCTTTAACTTCCCCGAAATCGGTTGCAGTCTATTTCCGGCGGCATGTTGAGTCCGTCCTACCGCATTGCGTGCGAGCCGGAGCGCGATCTGGTGCGCATCACCATGTCCGGGTTCTTCTCCGTGGAACAGGTCCAGGAATTCGCGACCGCGCGTGCCGAGCATTATGCCCAGTTACGCTGCCCACCGAACCAGCATCTGACGCTGTGTGACGCATCCCAAATGCGAATCCAGACGCAGGAGGTCGTCGCGGCGTTCGCACGGGTCGTGCAGATCCCCGAATTCCGCTCGCGGAAACTGGCGATCATCGTCGGTTCGTCGCTGGCGCGAATCCAGACCCAGCGTGTTTCCGAACGCGAGGGCGTCCAGCTGTTCCGCAGCGTGAGCGATGCCGAAGAGTGGCTCTTCGCCGCCTGACCGACCGTCCAAGGTCCGTCATCGACGGCCGAACAACCGCTCGATATCGCCGTGCGCCAGCTTCACCCAGGTCGGGCGACCATGATTGCACTGGCCCGAATGCGGCGTCGCCTCCATCTCGCGCAGGAGCGCGTTCATCTCCGCGACCGACAGGATGCGGCCCGCCCGCACCGAACCGTGGCACGCCATCGTGGCCGCGACATGATCCAGCCGCTCGCGTAGCGACAGCGCCTCGTCGAACGCGGCAAGTTCGTCCGCCAGATCCGCGATCAAGCCGCGCGGATCGGCCTGTCCCAGCAGCGCCGGCGTCGCCCGCACCAGCATCGCGCGCGGTCCGAAGCGCTCCAGTTCAAGGCCGAATTCGGCGAGTTCGGAAAGCCGCGCCTCCAGCCGGTCGCAGCCCGGCTCGTCCAGTTCCACCACCTCGGGCAGCAGCAGCGCCTGCGCGGCCACCCGCCCGCCCGCCAGCGCGGCGCGCATCCGTTCCAGCACCAGCCGTTCGTGCGCGGCGTGCTGGTCGACGATGACGAGCCCGTCCTCCGCTTCCGCCACGACATAGGTCTTCGCCACCTGCCCGCGCGCCACGCCCAGCGGGTGATCCGCGCGTTCGGGCGGCGGAGCCCAGGCCGGTTCGGCCCGCGCCTGCGGCGGTGGCGCGATGAAGCCGGGACGCCGGTCGAACAAGGAGGTCCGCATCGGCACCATTTCCGCCGTCGCCACCATGGCATCCACCGGCTCGGGCGGGGGGGCATAGGCGACCGGCTCGGCCTGCCACCGGGCGAGCGCATCCTCGGCCGGGCGCTGCACGGAGCGATGCCCTGCCGCGTCCAACGCCCGACGCAAACCGGACACGATCAGGCCGCGTATCACCGCCGGATCGCGGAACCGCACCTCCGTCTTGGCGGGGTGGACGTTCACGTCGACCTCGGCGGTCGGCAGGTCGAGGAACAGCGCCACCACCGCATGGCGATCGCGCGGCATCATCTCCGCATAGGCGCCGCGGATCGCCCCGATCAGCAGCCGGTCACGCACCGGCCGGCCGTTTACGAACAGATATTGATGATCCGCGATCCCACGATGGAAGGTCGGCAGCCCGGCGACCCCGCCCAGCACCACATCGTCGCGCACCCAGTCCACCGCGACCGAGTTTTCCGCGAGCGCCCGGTCGGTCAGCGCCGCGACGCGCACAGGCCGGTCCTGCCCCGGCGGCACCGACAGCGTCCGGCGGCCGTAATGCTCGACGGCAAAGCCGATATCGGGCCGCGCCATCGCAAGGCGGCGCACGGTGTCGAGCGCGGCGGCATATTCCGCGCGCGGCGACCGCAGGAACTTGCGGCGCGCGGGCACGCGGGCGAACAGATCCTCCACCACGATCCGCGTGCCGGGCGGCAGCGCGGCGGGGCCCTCGCCGGCCAGTTCGCCATTGTCGACGACACGGCGCCAGCCGTCCGATCCGCGCGGGCGGCTTTCCATCGTCAACCGGGCGACGCTGGCGATCGAGGGCAGCGCCTCGCCGCGAAAGCCCAGCGTCACCACCGATTCGATCGCCTCGTCGGGCAGCTTCGACGTGCAGTGCCGTTCGAGGGCCAGCGCCATCTCATCGGGCGTCATGCCGCAGCCGTCGTCCGTCACCTCGATCCGGCCCAGCCCGCCATCGGATAGCGCCACGGCTATCCGCGTCGCGCCCGCGTCGATCGCATTCTCAACGAGTTCCTTTAACGCGCTGGCGGGCCTTTCGACCACTTCACCGGCGGCGATGCGATTGACCAGATGCGACGGGAGACGGCGTATTGACACGCCGGTTGCTCTAGACCAAGCCGAGCCGTCCCGCGACCCCTGCCAACCATGTCGACCAGCCGTAAAAGCGGCATGTCTGGGCGGCGCGCGGGATGCCCTCGCGACCGGTGCCGGCCCGTCCCGACTGGGATGACGGCCGGCGGTGATGAATGGACCCTGCGCCCGATGCCCCTGCCCCGTTTCTTCAAATTCATGTCCCACGACATGGCCATCGACCTCGGCACCGCCAACACGCTGGTCTATGTGCGCGGTCGCGGCATCGTGCTGAACGAGCCGTCCGTGGTGGCGATGGAAACGGTGAACGGCATCCGCCGCGTAAAGGCGGTGGGTGACGACGCCAAGCTGATGATGGGCAAGACCCCCGGCACGATCGAGGCGATCCGCCCGCTGCGCGACGGCGTGATCGCGGACATCGACATCGCCGAGGAGATGATCAAGCACTTCATCCGCAAGGTGCATGGCGGCAAGCCGCGCTTCGTTCGCTGGCCTGAAATCGTGATCTGCGTCCCGTCGGGCTCGACGAAGGTGGAGCGTCGCGCGATCCGTGACGCCGCGTCGAACGCCGGCGCCAGTCAGGTCTTCCTGATCGACGAGCCGATGGCCGCCGCGATCGGCGCCGACATGCCCGTGACGGAGCCGATCGGCAGCATGGTCGTCGATATCGGCGGCGGCACGACCGAGGTCGCGGTGCTCTCGCTGCGCGGCCTTGCCTATACGACCAGCGTCCGCGTCGGTGGCGACAAGATGGACGAGGCGATCGTCAGCTATGTCCGCCGCAACCACAACCTGCTGATCGGCGAGGCGACCGCCGAGCGGATCAAGCAGGAGGTGGGCTGCGCGAAGCCGCCGGTCGACGGGATCGGCGCGGTCATCCACATCAAGGGCCGCGACCTCGTGAACGGCGTGCCCAAGGAGATCCAGATCAACCAGGGCCAAGTCGCCGAGGCACTGTCTGAACCGGTGGCGACGATCGTCGAGGGTGTACGCGTGGCGCTGGAGAACACCGCGCCGGAACTCGCCGCCGACATCGTCGACCAGGGCATCGTCCTGACCGGCGGCGGCGCACTGCTGCAGGGGCTGGACGAGGTGCTGCGCGACGAGACGGGCCTGCCCGTGACGGTCGCGGAGGATCCGCTGACCTGCGTCGCGCTGGGCACCGGCCGCGCGCTGGAAGACCCGATGTTCCGCGGCGTTTTGCAGAACGGCTGACGCCCTGATCGCCCAGCGAGAAAGGTAGCGGGGCATGGCGCCACCGCGCGATCGCCGCGCAGGATTCTCGCGGCGCCGGCAATATGGACTGTTCCTCGGCTATGTCCTTGCGGTCGCGGGGGCGGTCGTAGGCGCGGTGCTGCTCGTCGCCGGCACGTTCAATCCGCCGCTCTTCGCGGGGCTGCGGATGGGCGCCGCATCCGTGACGGCGCCGATATCGGGCGGGGCGATGAGCGTGCGCGATGCGATCGCCGCCGTGCCCGTCTGGATCAACGGCTGGATCTTCGCCCATGCGGAGAATGACGCGCTGAAGCGGGATCAGGCGGCGGCGCGTCCGCTGCTGATGCGCGCGCGCGTCATCGCCTATGAGAACAACCGGTTGCGGCGCCTGCTGGCGGTGCGCGACCGCACTTCGCAGCCGGTCGCGACCGCGCGCCTCGTCAGCTCCAGCGCGTCGAGCGGCCGCCGCTTCGCGATGCTCGATGCCGGCCGGATCAGCGGCGTGCAGCCGGGCATGCCGGTGCGCGGCCCCGACGGCCTGGTCGGCCGCATCATAGAAGCGGGGCCGAACGCCGCGCGAGTCCTGCTGTTGTCCGACACCGAAAGCGTCGTGCCCGTGCGCCGCGCGCGCGACGGGCTGCCGGCGATCGCCGCGGGCCGGGCGGACGGCACCGTGGACATCCGTTCGGTCAACACCACCAACGTCCGCTTCAGGGCGGGCGACGTCTTCGTCACGTCCGGCATCGGCGGCCTCTACGCGCCCGACATTCCGGTTGCGCGCGTGGAGGCGGATGCGATCGACACGGCGGTCGCCCGCCCCTTCGCGCATCCCGACCGGCTCGACTTCGCGCTGGTGGAGCAGGTGTTCATGCCGTTCCCCGCGCCGCTGCCGGGCGCGACCGGCCCGGCGCTGCCGTGAGCGCCGCGCCGCTCGATCCGCTCGCCCCGCCGCGCCCCCCCGTCCGCGCCCGCGCGCTGCCCTGGGCGACGGTGCTGATCGGCTCGCTCGCCACGATCGTGCCCGTGATCGCGACGGTGCCGCTGCTGCCGCCGCTGGGGCTGGTGATGCTGCTGACATGGCGGCTGCTTGCGCGTTTCGCGCTGCGGCCATGGGCGGCCGCGCCGCTGGGCTTCTTCGACGATCTGGTCAGCGGCCAGCCGCTGGGATCGGCCGTCCTCCTCTGGTCCGGCTGCTTCCTGGCGATCGACCTGATCGAGCGGCGGATGATGTTCCGCGATTTCTGGCAGGACTGGCTGATCGCCAGCGCCGCGATCTTCTGCTGCGTCGCGGGGGGCCGCGTGCTGGCGGTGCCGCTCGGCGCGCAGGTCGATGCGCCGCTGCTGGTGCAGGCCGCCGCCGCCATCTTGCTGTTCCCGATCGCCGCCCGGCTGGTCGCCTGGATCGATCGCAAGCGGGGCCACGCATGAAGCGGGGGCCGAAGGTCGTGACTCCCGCGATGCAGGCCTACAGCTTCTCGCGCCGGGCCTGGCTGCTCGGCGCGGGTACGGTCGGTCTTGGCGGCATGTTGTCCGCGCGGATGGCGTGGCTGTCGATCGCGGAGAACGAACGCTACAACCTGATGGCGGAGAGCAACCGCGTAAACGCGACGCTCATTCCGCCCCGGCGCGGCTGGATCATCGACCGGCATGGCGCGCCGGTCGCCAGCAACCGCACCGACTTCCGCGTCGATATCATCCCGGACCGGCTGCAGGACCCCGACCGGGTGCTGCCGCTGCTCGCCCAGCTGCTCCGCCTGCCGCCCGAGGAGCTGGAGCGGGTGCGGATCGACCTCGACCATGCCGCCGGGTTCCAGCCGGTGCAGGTCGCGGAAAATCTGGACTGGGATCGCTTCGCCGCCGTCAGCGTACGCCTGCCGGAGCTGCCAGGGGTGCAGCCGACGCGGGGGTTCGCACGCCATTATCCGGCGGGCGCGGCGGTGGCGCACCTGACCGGCTATGTCGGCGCGCCCACCGCCGAACAGTATAAGGCGACGCGCGACGGGCTGTTGGTGACGCCCGGCTTCAAGCTGGGCAAGGACGGGCTGGAAAAGACGCTGGAGCCGCTGCTGCGCGGCAAGGCGGGCGCCAAGCGCGTGGAGGTGACGGCGCGCGGCAAGCTGGTCGCGGAACTCGCGACGCGCCCCGACGTGCCCGGCCGCAACGTCCGCCTGACGATCGATGCCGGGCTTCAGGAATATGCCGCGCGCCGGCTGGGCACCAATTCCGGCTCCGCCGTCGTCATGGACTGCCGCACGGGCGAGCTGCTGTGCATGGTGTCCATGCCCGCCTACGACCCCAACAGCTTTTCCGACGGGATCAGCCATCTGGAATGGCAGATGCTGTCGGAGGACGATCACGTCCCGCTGATGAACAAGGTGACGCAGGGGCTCTACCCGCCCGGCTCCACCGTGAAACCGATGAACGCGCTGGCGCTGCAGGTCGCGGGCGTCGACCCGGCGATGCGGATCAACTGCACCGGCGCGCTGCGCGTCGGCACCGGCGTGTTCCACTGCCACAAGCGGCACGGGCATGGCCCGCTCGACATGAAGGGCGCGGTCGCGCAGTCGTGCGACATCTATTTCTACGAGATGATCCGGCGTGTCGGCTATGATCGCATCGCCCCGGTCGCGCGCGCGATGGGACTGGGCGAAAAATTCGATCTGCCCTTTACCACCCAGCGTTACGGCACCGTGCCGGACAGCGCCTGGAAGCTGCGGAAATACAAGGACGCCTGGACGGTGGCGGACGGGCTGAACGCGTCGATCGGCCAGGGCTATGTGCTGGCCAATCCGCTGCAGCTGGCGGTGATGGCCGGGCGGATCGCCTCGGGCCGTGCGCTGAAGCCCAGCATCCTCGCCGCGCGCGTCGATCGCGACGCCCCCGCCCTCCCCTATGACAGCGAGCAGCTGCGCATCGTGCGAGAGGCGATGTGGGCGGTCGTCAATGGCGGCGGCACCGGCGGCGCCGCGCGCCTCAACGTGCCCGGCATGACCATGGCGGCCAAGACGGGCACCGCGCAGGTGCGTCGCATCACCATGGCGGAACGGCGGGCGGGCGTGCTCAACAACAACCAGCTGCCCTTCAAACTGCGCGACCATGCGCTGTTCGTCTGCTTCGCCCCGTTCGAAAATCCGCGCTACGCGGCGGGCATCGTGCTGGAGCATAACGGCCATACCGTCCGCAATCTCGATACGCCGATGATCGGGCGCGATATCATGACCTATCTGCTGGACCGCGACCGGGCGATGGCCTCGCTCGCGGATGTCGAGCCGACCTGGGGCGGCGACATCGCCACGCGCATGGCTGCGCAGGAGGCCGCCTATCGCGCCGCCCGCAATCCCGCCCCCGCCGCCGCCGCGACGAAGACCGACGCGATCGTGCCCGCCGACGCCCCGGCGGTCGAGCAGGCGACCGACAGCGCCAGCCGCGCGCAGGCCGCGCTCGCCGAAGCGCCCGCCGCCGATACTCCCGCCGCCGAGGGCACGACCGAAAGCACGGCGGAGCACAATCCATGAGCCGCGCCGTCGTCCCCGAACAGCTCGCGCGCCTGCCCTGGCGTATCCTGTTCCTCGTCACCGCGATCAGCGGCTTCGGCCTTGTGATGCTGTATTCGGCGGCGGGCGGCAGCTTGAGGCCCTGGGCGCTGCCGCAGGGCATCCGCTTCTGTGTGTTCCTCGGCGGCGCGATCATCGTCTCGCGCGTGCCGGAGGACTGGTTCCGAAAGGCGGCCTTCCCCGTCTATGGCGCGCTCACGCTCGCGCTGGTCGCGGTGGAGCTGCTCGGCGCGATCCGGGGCGGCAGCCAGCGCTGGCTGGATTTGGGCTTCATCCGCCTGCAACCGTCCGAGCTCATGAAGCTGTCGATCGTGCTGGCCTGCGCGCGCTTCTACGAGATGCTGCCCTCCAACGAGACGCGCAGCTTCGGCGGCATCTGGCCGGTCGCGATCCTGATCGGCCTGCCCGCCGCCTTCGTCCTGAAACAGCCCGATCTCGGCACCGCGATGATGATCTGCGCGGGCGGCGCGACGGTGATGTTTCTCGCCGGCGTACCGCTGCGCCTCTTCGTCGGCGGCGCGCTGGCGCTAGCAGTGGCGGCGCCGCTGGCGGTCAACTTCCTGCTGCATGATTATCAGCGTAACCGCGTGCTGATCTTCATGGACCCGGAAAGCGATCCGCTGGGCACCGGCTATCACATCAGCCAGTCGAAGATCGCGATCGGGTCGGGCGGCATCTGGGGCAAGGGCTTCCTGAACGGCACGCAGAGCCACCTCGACTATCTGCCCGAGGGCCACACCGACTTCGCCTTCGCCACCATGGCGGAGGAATGGGGGCTGGTCGGCGGCGTCCTGCTGATCGCGGCCTATGTGCTGGTCATCCGCTGGGGTCTGGACGTCGCGCAGCGCGCCAAGAGCCGCTTCGCCCGGCTGACCGCCGCCGGCCTGTCGATGACGCTGTTCTTCTACGTCGCGATCAACCTGTCGATGGTGATGGGCCTCGCGCCCGTCGTCGGCATCCCGCTGCCGCTGTTCAGCAACGGCGGCTCGGCGCAGATGACCGTGCTGTTGTGCATCGGCATCCTCATGGCGATCGACCGACAAAATCGCCACCGACCGCACGGATTTTGAAAAAGGGGGTTGCGCGGGCCCGAAACGATGGTAACAGCGCGGCTCCCGACGCGGGGTGGCCAACCAAGCCACCCACCGAAACGCCGCCGGAATGGACGCATAGCTCAGTTGGTAGAGCAGCTGACTCTTAATCAGCGGGTCCTTGGTTCGAGCCCAAGTGCGTCCACCACCTCTATCGCTTGTCGGACTGGCCGTTGATCTGGCAACCCGCCTGCCCTGCACGTCTGGCGATCGACTGACCCAAAGAAAATTTTCGATTGCCTGTCTCTGGCAGCCGCCGGCCTGTCCGGCGAATTTGCCGTTACGGCATGGCACGGTCCCGTAGCCGACTTCCGATAAGCAGTCCCGGAGCGGAGGCTTGCGAACCCATCCGGCGCGCTCCGAGACTCTGGACACGTCCTTCCGCTCCCGGCAGTCTCGCACCATGTCAGTCCCCGCCATCCTCTCGCGCCTGCGCCTGCCGGTCATCGGCTCCCCGCTGTTCATCATCTCCAACCCCGATCTGGTGATTGCGCAGTGCAAGGCGGGGATAGTCGGCTCATTTCCCGCCCTGAATGCGCGGCCGGCCTCGATGCTGGACGAATGGCTGCAGCGCATCACCGAGGAGCTGGCGGCGCATGACCGCGACCATCCCTACAGCCCGGCCGCGCCCTTTGCGGTAAACCAGATCGTCCACCGTTCGAACGAACGGCTGGAGGCCGATCTGGCAACCTGTGCGAAATGGCGGGTGCCGATCGTCATCACCTCGCTGGGCGCCCGCGAGGATCTGAACGCGGCGGTGCATGGTTGGGGCGGCATCACGCTGCACGACGTCATCGACGACCGCTTCGCGCGCAAGGCGATCGAAAAGGGCGCGGACGGCCTCATCGCGGTCGCGGCGGGCGCGGGTGGCCATGCCGGGCGCCAGTCCCCCTTCGCACTGGTGCAGGAGATCCGCGCGTGGTTCGACGGCCCGCTCGCGCTGTCGGGCGCGATCGCGACCGGCGATGCGATCCTGGCCGCGCAGGCGATGGGCGCCGACTTCGCTTATATCGGCTCCCCCTTCATCGCCACGGACGAGGCGAATGCGGACGGGGCATACAAGCAGGCGATCGTCGACGGCCGGGCGGCGGATATCGTCTATTCGGACCTCTTCACCGGCGTCCACGGCAATTACCTGCGCCAGTCGATCGTGGCGGCGGGGCTGGACCCCGATCATCTGCCGCAGGGGGACCTGAAGACGATGGACTTCGGCGGCGGCGCGAAGGCGAAGGCATGGCGCGACATATGGGGCGCGGGTCAGGGTATCGGTGCCATCACCGCGATCGAGCCCGCCGCCAGCCGCATCGCCCGTATGGAGGCGCAGTATCGCGCGGCCCTCTCGCGACTGACCGGGTCGCCCGGATGACCAGCCGACCAGCGGCCAGCGCTCAGCGCAGCTGCAGCGCCAGTCGCTGCTGCAGCGCCCGTGCGGGGCTGGGCATGTCGACATCGGCGCGCAACGCACAGTCGAGCGCCTCCGCGCGGCGATAAAGCGCCTCGCTGATGACGATCAGCGCGCGGGCGAAATCCGGCAGACGGGGGCGGACATCGGCCGCCGTCTCGGTCACGGGCACCAGCCGCTGCGTGTCGGTCGCGCTCGGCTCGCCCGCCAGCACGCCCCGCCAGTTCAGCACCCAGGCCAGCAGGTGCGTCAGCCGCGTCGTCATGCGCAGCGATTCGCAGCTGAACAGCACCCCCGTCACCGGGTCCAGCTCGGCCAGATCGATCTTCGACTGATATTCGCAATAATGCCGCGCCTCATCGGCAAGGACGAGCGCGTCGCGATACAGCGCCTCCAAAAGGCGGGGATGCATGGCGGGGGTGGAGAGGACGGCGTGCATGGGCACGTGTCTGCCATCGTCCCGAAAGGGGTAACAGCGGCTTGCCGAGGCCCGCTTGTCCCACCACGGGGCGCGTGGGACAGGGCGCGTGCGTCTCAGGCGATGATATCGGGAAGCAACGCGTCCTCCAGCGCCGCGATCTCGTCACGCAGGCGCAGCTTGCGCTTCTTCAGCCGAGCCATGCGAATCTGGTCCGGCACGCCGACCTCCCCCAGCGCGGCGATCGCCGCGTCGAGATCGCGATGCTCCAGCCGCAATCCGTCGAGCCTGTCCCTGATTTCCGACTCGTCCATCCGGCCCTTCCCCTTCCCCGCCGGTCTAGCCGCCCGCCTACGGAGTGGCGAGCGGCAAACGGCGGCCGAAAAAATCGCACGGACCGCCTCTCGGGGGCGCAGAGCATGGCGACAAAGTTGATCTCGCGTGTTTTACTCGGACCCCCTCGAAAGCAGGAAGGAGATCTGCCCATGCAGTCCACGACCCCGCATCAGGCCGCGCTGGAGACGAAACATGCGATGCTCGACCGTCGCATCGATCAGGAACTCCATCGTCCCCAGCCCGACGTGATTCTGGTCCATGATCTGAAGAAGCAGAAACTGAGGCTGAAGGAGGAGATCAGCGGCCTCTGACCTGAGGTCGCCGACGCGCCGTCGCCCGAACGCGGGCGGCGGCATTCCGGGCGCCGCCGATGCGGACGCCCGACATGCTCAGTTGGCGGACCGCGCGGCGTTGACCAGTGCGATATCGATCGGGTGGACCAGCGCCACGCCGATCCGGCCCTCGGTGCTCCAGGCGACGGAGCCGTCGACCACGCCCACCCCCGGCAGTTCCACCGAAACCGGCGTCCCGACGGCGACGGGCACGCCCACCTCCGCCATCAGCCCCTGTTCGGACAGATTGCGGATGCGCACCTGACGAAATTCGGCATCGTCCGGCAACCGCAGGCCCGCCGTTACCAGCATCCCGGTCCGCAGGTGGACGCGCTGCTCCGCGCCGGACTGGTCCGCGTCCGGCTGATGAGACCCGTTCCGATTGAAGCCGTTGATCATGCCGGTCCCATTCCCAATTCGCCAGTTTGAGGACTAGGCCCTAAACGTCGCCGAAGCATTAAAGGATCATTCCTCGCGGCTGACCTTTTCGTGCCGTTCGTGGCGCTCCTGCGCCTCGACCGTCATCGTCGCGATCGGCCGTGCCTCCAGCCTTGCGAGGCTGATCGGTTCACCCGTCACCTCGCAATAGCCATATTCGCCTTCCTCGATCCGGCGCAGCGCCGCGTCGATCTTGCTGATCAGCTTGCGCTGCCGGTCGCGGGTGCGCAGTTCGATCGACCAGTCGGTCTCGCTCGACGCACGATCGGTCAGGTCCGCCTCGCGCAGCGGGTCCAGCTGCAGCTGCGATAGCGTGCCTTGCGACTCCATCAGAATCGCTTCCTTCCATCGGATCAGCTTCGTCTTGAAATACGCCTGCTGACGCGGGTTCATGAACGGCTCTTCCGACGACGGTCGATACCCGTCGTCGTTGGCGGCCGCCTGGCCGGCAGAAGGGTCAACGCGATCAGCAACCGTGGCCATATCAGTCTCCCTGCGGGCCAGCGGATCGGAGTTCCGTCCGTGTCCCGCGGGCCGCCCCCTTGTATGACCGCGCCTATAGTCCGGACGGGGGAGCCCGTGCAAGCGAGCAGGCGCATGTTCCGGCACACTTGCGCATCACCCTGGTGCAACGGCGCAACAATCGGAATCGTCACGCCGTCGCAACGGGTTATGCGGCCTGAATGGCCTTTTCGATGTCCGGCACCGGATGCCCGGTCAGATCCTTGTCCAGTTCGCCGGCCAGCCGGCTGCTGACTTCCTTGTGATAATGCTTGCGCAGTTCGCCCAATGTGCGTGGCGGCGCGATCACGATCAGCTGCTCGAACTCGTTCGCCAGCGCGCGGCGCTTCAGCAGGTCGGCGGCGTCTGCGGCGAAGCGGTCCTCCTCCAGCTGGTGGAAGTCGGTCTCGGCCATCGACCCGCGCGACGGCGCGAACTGGCCGCCACCCTGCGTCGAACTCGAACCGCCGGCGGCGTCCGTCTTCTGGTCGCCATCCTTCGGATTGTCCTGCTCGCGCGCGTGCTCGACGATCAGGTTGGGATATTCGCCGTCCCCCTCGTTGCGCAGGAACAGCATCTTGCGGCCATCGGCGACGAGGACGACGGCGTTATGGGCGAGCTGCAATGGTTCTCTCCTGATTGACGATCCAGTCTGATGCCAGAACGCCCGCCCCCGGCGGCGGGTTGCGCGGCTCGCGGGGGGAAGCCATAGCACGGCGCCATGCACGACATCCGCCCGATCAGAGACAATCCCGAAGCCTTCGACGCAGGCCTTGCCCGGCGCGGATTGGCCGCGCAGGCCGCGGACCTGATCGCGATCGACGATCGCCGCCGCACGACCATCGCCGCCGCGCAGGCCGCGCAGACCCGCCGCAACGATCTGTCGAAGCAGATCGGCCAGGCCAAGGCGGTGAAGGATGAAGCGCGCGCCACCGCCCTGATGGCGGAGGTCGCCGAGCTGAAGGCGAAGCTGCCCGAGCTGGAAGAGGAAGAGCGCGCCGCTGGTGCCGAACTGGACGCCCGCCTCGCCGCCATCCCCAACCTGCCCGCCGCCGACGTGCCGGAGGGCGCGGACGAGAACGACAATCGCCTGATCCACGAGCGCGGCGCGCGCACCGCCCTGCCCTTCGCCGCGCGCGAGCATGACGCGATCGGCCCGGCGCTGGGCATGGATTTCGACACCGGCGTGCTGCTGGCGGGCGCGCGCTTCACGCTGCTGCGCGGCCAGATCGCCCGCCTGTCGCGCGCGCTCGGCCAGTTCATGCTCGACCGGCTGGTCAACGAGCACGGCTTCGAGGAGGTCGCGCCGCCGCTGATGGTGCGCGACGAGGTCGCGTTCGGCACCGGCCAGCTGCCCAAGTTCGCGGAGGACCTGTTCCGCACCACCGATGGCCGGTGGCTGATCTCCACCGCCGAAATGTCGCTGACCAACATGGTGCGGGAAGCGATCCTTCCCGAGGGCGAGCTGCCGCTCCGCGTCGCCGCGCTGACGCCGTGCTTCCGCTCGGAGGCGGGCGCGGCCGGCCGCGACACGCGCGGGCTGATCCGCCAGCACCAGTTCGACAAGGTGGAGATGGTGGCGATCACGACGCCCGACGCCTCCGATGCCGAGCACGAGCGGATGACGGCGTGTGCGGAGGGCGTTCTGGAGGCGCTGGGCCTGCCCTATCGCCGGATGCTGCTGTGCACGGGCGACATGGGTTTCTCCGCCGCGCGCACCTACGACCTTGAGGTCTGGCTGCCGGGCCAGGCGCGCTATCGCGAGATTTCCAGCTGCTCCACCTGCACGGACTTCCAGGCGCGCCGGATGAACGCGCGCTACCGGCCGGAGGGGGAGAAGGCGACCCGCTTCGTCCATACGCTGAACGGCTCGGGCCTCGCGGTCGGGCGGACGCTGGTCGCGGTGGTGGAGAATTACCAGCAGGAGGACGGTGCCGTCGCCGTGCCCGACGTGCTGCTGCCCTATATGGGCGGGATCACCCGGCTGGAGCCGCGCCGCTGATGCGTATCCTCGTCACCAACGACGACGGCTATCACGCGCCGGGCCTGAAGGTCGCGGAGGCGATCGCCGCCGCCTTTTCGGACGATGTGTGGGTCGTCGCGCCCGCCGACGAACAGTCGGGCGCGGGCCATTCGCTCACCCTCACCCGCCCGCTGCGCGTCCGCCGCTTCGCCGAGAAGCGCTTCGCCGTCTCCGGCACGCCGACCGACGCGGTGATGATGGCGGTGGCGAAGCTGATGAAGGACAGTCCGCCCGACCTGATCCTGTCGGGCGTCAATCGCGGCGCGAATCTGGCGGAGGACGTGACCTATTCGGGCACCGTCTCCGCCGCGATGGAGGGCGCGCTGGCGAGCATCCGCGCCGTCGCGATGAGCCAGGTCTATGACAAGGAGGGGATGGGCGACGCCGTGCCCTTCGCCACCGCGCAGGCCTGGGGGGAGCGGGTGCTGCGCCCGCTGCTGGAATCGGATCTGGCGCCGCGCACATTGGTCAACGTGAACTTCCCCGCGCTACCCGCCGATGCGGTGAAAGGGGTTCGCGTCGTCGGGCAGGGTCTGCGCGACTATGGCCGGCTGAAGATCGTCAGCAACACCGACCCACGCGGCTATGACTATCACTGGTTCGCGCTCGGGATCGTGGAGAAGGACGTGGCACCCGATACCGATCTGGCGGCGATCGCGGACGGCTATGTCGCGGTGACGCCGCTGCATCTCGATATGACCCATCACGCCGCGATCGCGGGGCTGCGCCAGGCCTTCCGGTGAGGCGACCGGCGGCTTCGGCGGCCCTGATGGCGCTGCTGACCGCCGCGGTCGCTCCCCCGACCTCGCTGCTGCCGGCCGCGCCACCCCCGGTCTGGGAAGCGCGCCCCGTCGAGCCCGACGCGCGGGTCGTGGAAGCCTCGACCCACCGAGTCGCTCCCGGCGAAGGCCTGCTCCAGATCGCGGCCAGGACGGGCGCCAGCGCGGAGGTGATCGCGCGGGCGAACGGCCTTGCCCGCCCCTATACGCTACGGATCGGGCAGGTGCTCAAGATCCCCGGCGGTCGCTATCACCTGGTCCGTGCCGGCCAGAGCGGCATCGCCATCGCGCGGGCCTATGGCCTCGACTGGACGCGAATCGTCGAGGCGAACGCGCTGCCCGAACCCTATGTGCTGCGCGCCGGCCAGCGCATCCTGATCCCCTGGCCCGCATCCGAGGGCACACGCAGCCGCGCCGCCGAGCGCGCCGCCGCCTTCCGCCTCGACATCGACGATATCGTCACCGGCGGCCAGCCCGCCCTGCCCGCCCGCGCGAAGGCACCGCCCCGGGTCGCGGCCCGGCCGGACCGCCCGCTTCCCGCCGCCGTCCCCGTCGTGCCGCCGTCGCGCCTGTCCGGTGCCGGCTTTATCTGGCCCGTCCGGGGCGCGGTGGTGAAGCGGTTCGGTCGCGGCCCCGCCGGCGATCGCAGCGACGGGATCAAGATCGCGGTGCCTCTCGGCACCCCCATCCGCGCGGCGGCGGACGGCGTCGTCGCCTATGCCGGCAGCGGTATCGCTGCGCTCGGCGGCCTCGTCATCATGCGCCATGGCAGCGGCTGGACCAGCGTCTACGGCCATGCCGGCCGCCTGCTCGTCACGCGCGGGCAGACGGTGAAGCGCGGGCAGGTCATCGCCCTGTCCGGCGACACGGGCTTTGCCGACCGGCCCGAACTGCATTTCGAACTGCGCAAGAACCGCGCCCCGGTCGATCCCGTCGGCCTGCTCCGCCGCGACTAGCGACAGGTGACGAACGCCGTCCCGCTTGCTAACCGCGCCGCATGACGCATCGGTCCGATCTCCTCACCGTCCTGCAAGAGCGGGGCTATGTCCACCAGATGACCGACGCGGCCGCGCTCGACGCGCTGGCGGCGACGCAGGTCGTGCCCGGCTATATCGGTTTCGACCCCACCGCCCCCTCGCTGCATGTCGGCAGCCTCGTCCAGATCATGCTGCTGCGCCGGTTGCAGCAGACCGGGCACAAGCCGATCGTCCTGATGGGCGGCGGCACCGGCAAGATCGGCGACCCCAGCTTCAAGGACGAGGCGCGCAAGCTGCTGGCGGCAGACGGGATCGCCATCAACGTCGCGTCGATCAAGCGGATCTTCGAACGCTTCCTGACCTTCGGCGATGGGCCGACCGACGCGATCATGCTGGACAATGCCGAATGGCTCGACCGGCTGGAATACATCCCCTTCCTGCGCGAGGTCGGGCAGCATTTCTCCGTCAACCGGATGCTGTCGTTCGATTCGGTGAAGCTGCGGCTCGATCGCGAGCAATCGCTCAGCTTCCTCGAATTCAACTACATGATCCTGCAGGGCTACGACTTCGTCGAGCTGTCGCGCCGGGCAGGGTGCCGCCTGCAGATGGGCGGCAGCGACCAGTGGGGAAACATCGTCAACGGCATCGAGCTGGCGCGCCGCATGGACGGCACCGAGGTGTTCGGCGTCACCACGCCGCTCATAACGACGGCCGATGGCGGCAAGATGGGCAAGACGATGGCCGGCGCGGTCTGGCTGCACGAGGACCAGCTGCCGCACTTCGATTACTGGCAGTTCTGGCGCAACACCGACGACCGCGATGTCGGCCGGTTCCTGCGCCTCTTCACCGACCTGCCGCTGGATGAGATCGCCCGGCTCGAATCGCTGCCCGGCGCGGAGATCAACGAGGCGAAGAAGATTCTCGCCACCGAGGCGACCGCGATGTGCCGTGGCCGCGCCGCCGCCGAGGACGCCGCCGAAACCGCGCGCCGCACCTTCGAGGAGGGCGGCTCTGGCGAGGCGCTGCCGCAGATCGCGGCCGGTGCGGACGGGATCGGCGTGGTCGACGCGCTGATCGGCCTGGGCTTCGCCAAGTCGCGCGGCGAGGCCAGGCGCCTGATCGCGGGCGGCGGCGCCCGGCTCGACGGAGAAAAGGTGACGGACGAGGGGCTTACGCTGCGCCCCGCCGCGCAGCCGCTGCGGCTGTCGGCCGGCAAGAAGCTGCACGGGATCGTCACAAACTGATGGCCGATGAATCCAAAGTCGTCATAACATATTGTAAAGCCTTGGCTTGATATGACGGAATGGCATCGCCGACTGCGCGTTGCGGGCAGGAGTGCGGTGAGAGGAATGGCGAGTTTTCAACCCGCGGCGATGGACGAACGGCGCGAGCCGCGGCTGCAGGTCCTGCACAGGACCCGCGCGGTCCACATCAACGGGCTGGAGCGGCCGATCGTGATCGTGAACGTCTCGTCCGGCGGCTTCATGGCGCGGGGTGACGGCGAATGGGCGCGCGGCGACCGGATCGGCGTGATCCTGCCGGCGATCGGGCTGGTCAAGGCGGACGTGCGCTGGGCGCTGGGCGGCCGAATCGGCTGCCAGCTGCTCCAGCCACTCGACTTCAAGACGTTCGAGGCGATGCTGGGCAAGATGGTCCGCGTCGCCTGATCCGTCAGCCGGATCGCAGCATCGCGACCCCGGCATCCCGTTCGAACAGATACAGCAGCACCCGCGCCGCCTGACCGCGCGGACTGGCTAGGCCGCCGTCGCGGTCGATCAGCAGCCGCGCATCGTCATGCGCGCAGGCGATCAGGTCCGCGATCATCTCCGGCGTCGCGAGGCGGAAGCCGACCTCGCCCGACTGGCGTGTTCCGAGCAGGTCGCCGCCGCCCCGCAGCCGCAGATCCTCCTCCGCGATGCGGAAGCCGTCGTTCGATTCGCGCATCAGCGCAAGGCGCGCGCGCGACGTCTCGCTGAGCGCGCTGCCGCGCAGCAGCAGGCATACGGAGCGACCGCCACCCCGCCCCACCCGGCCGCGCAGCTGGTGGAGCTGGGCGAGGCCGAAGCGATCGGCATGTTCGATCACGATCAGCGTCGCGTTGGGCACATCGACGCCGACCTCGATCACCGTCGTCGCGACCAGCACGGACAGGGTGCCGGCGGAGAACGCCTCCATCACCGCGTCCTTCTCGGCGGGCTTCATCCGGCCATGGACCAGCCCGACCTTGCCGGGGAAGCGCGACCCCAGCGCCGCCGCCCGCGCCTCCGCGGCGGCAAGGTCGGACGTCTCGCTCTCCTCGACCAGCGGGCAAACCCAATAGGCCTGGCCCCCGCCCTCGACATGCCGGCCGAGCGCCGCCACCACCTCGTCCAGCCGCTCGTCCGCGACGACGCGCGTCTCGATCGGCTGGCGGCCGGGCGGCATCTCGTCGAGGCGGCTGACGTCCATCTCGCCATGGTTCGCCAGCGTCAGCGTGCGCGGGATCGGCGTCGCGGTCATCGCGAGCAGGTGCGGGCTCTTGCCCTTGTCCTGCAACATCATTCGCTGCGCGACGCCGAAGCGGTGCTGCTCGTCCACCACCACGAGCCCCAGGTCGCGATAGCGCACCGCCTCCTGAAAGATCGCGTGCGTGCCGATCAGGATATCGACGCTGCCGTCCGCGACCGCCATCAGCGTCGCCTCGCGCGCGCGGCCCTTGTCGCGGCCGGTCAGGATCGCGACCTCGACCGGCAGGCCGGACAGCGTTTTCCGCAGCGTCTCGTAATGCTGACGCGCCAGGATCTCGGTCGGCGCCAGCAGCGCGCCCTGCGCCCCCGCCTCCACTGCGATCAGCAGCGCCAGCGTCGCGACCAGTGTCTTGCCCGCACCGACATCGCCCTGCAGCAGCCGCAACATCGGTGAGGGTTGCGCCATGTCGCCCGCGATCTCGCCGATCGTCCGCGCCTGCGCCCCCGTCAGCTGGTATGGCAGCCGCAGCAGGTCGCGCAGCCGCCCGTCACCCTCCAGCGCCCGGCCGCGCCGCTTGCGCGTATCCGCCCGCACCAGCGCCATCGCCAGCTGGCTCGCCAGCACTTCGTCATAGGCCAGCCGCTCGCGCGCCTTCGCATCGGCGGGATCGTCATGGATGCGGGTCAGCGCCTCACGCCAGCCGGGCCAGTCGCGCTGCGCCTTCAGGCTGGGTTCGATCCATTCCGGCAGGTCCGGCGCGCGTCCCACCGCCTGCGCCGCCAGCGCCGCCAGCCGGCGAGAGGTCAGCCCTTCCGACAGCGGATAGATCGGCTCGCGCCCGCGAAACTCCTCGTCCGGCTCGGCCAGATCGGGGTGGACGATCTGCAGCTCCTGGCCATATTGGTCCAGCCGCCCCGACACGCGGCGCGGCTCGCCGATCGGCAGCAGCTTCTTCGCCCAGCCGGGATGCCCCCCGAAATAGACGAGGCTGACGATATTGCCGTGCGCGTCCGCCGCTTGCACCCGCGTCGGGCTGCGCCCGTTGCCGCTGCGAATCTCGCGCGGGGTCAGGGTGATGGAGATGATCCGCCCGGCATCCGCCGCCATCAGCTCGTCGCGCGCCACCCGGTCGACCCAGCCGGTCGGCAAGTGAAAGGCGAGGTCGACCACGCGGCGCAGCCCCAGCCGGTCGAGCGGCTTGGCCAGCCCCGGCCCCACGCCCTTCAGCGCGGTGATCTCGGCGAACAGCGGATTGAGGATATCGGGGCGCATGACTACATGCCCGCTATAGCCCAGCCGACGCGCGCCGCCAGCGGGCCCCCGCAAAGTATCACTTTGTGGGGTCCACGGCAGCGCTGCCGGTCTTTTCCCGTTGGAGCCGTCCCATGGATCACGCCATTCGCATCAAACGCCTGCGCTTCCGCGCCTGGCATCGCGGCACGCGGGAGGCGGACCTGATGATCGGCGGCTATTTCGATGCGCACCACGAACGCTGGTCGCCGGCCGAACTCGACTGGTTCGAGGCGCTGCTGGAGGAACAGGATGTCGACATCATGGGCTGGGCGATCGGCTCCATCCCTTGCCCGCCGCACTGGGACGGGCCGATGATGCAGGGCATGCGCGCGCTGGATTTCGTGCAGAAGCCGGGGTGACACTGGAACCGCGACCGTAGGGCGTTGTGGAGGGGCATCTCCCTCCCGATAGCGCGATACCCCTCCACCAGCTTCGCTGGTCCCCCTCCCCTCTCCGGGAGGATCATGGAAGTTTGATGCCCGACCTGAAGACGATCCTCTCCGCCAAGACCCCGCTGACGCTAGCGGGCGTGCCGACCGGGTTCCAGCCCTCGCTGCTGGCGGACCTCGCCCGTGCGGCCGGACGCGTCGTGTTCATCGCACCCGACGACGCGGCGATGCGGGCGCTGGCCTCCACCGCCCCCTATTTCGCGCCCGAGCTGGACGTGGCGATGTTCCCGGCCTGGGACTGCCTGCCCTACGACCGCGCCTCGCCCTCGCTGCGCGTCATGGCGGACCGGATCGCGACGCTGCATCGCCTTCAGGCGAAGCGCGACGGACCGCAGCTGATCGTCACCACCGCCAACGCCGCGACGCAGCGCGTGCTGACGCCGTTCCGCATCCGCCAGCTCGTCGCGCGCCTCGCACCGGGCGAGCGGATCGGCCGCGACCGGCTGGCGGCGTTGCTGCAGGCGAACGGCTATGTCCGCACCGAGACGGTCCACGACCAGGGCGAATATGCCGTGCGCGGCGGCCTCGTCGACCTGTTTCCCAGCGGCGAGGCGCAGGGCCTGCGGCTCGACTTCTTCGGTGACGAGATCGAGAGCGTCCGCACCTTCGACCCCGCCGACCAGCGCACGACTGGCCGGATCGACGGCTTCACGCTGCTGCCCGCGTCCGAGGCGCTGCTGGACGAGGAACAGGTCAAGCGCTTCCGCACCCGCTACCGCGAGACGTTCGGCGCGACCGCAACCGGCGACCCGCTCTATCAGGCGGTGTCGGAGGGGCGGCGCCTCGCCGGCATGGAACACTGGCTGCCGCTGTTCGAGGAGAAGCTGGCGACGCTGTTCGACCATCTCGGCGAGGCGGTCGTCGTGCGGGATGCGGGCGTCGCCGCCGCCGCCGAAAGCCGGCTGGAGGCGATCGCCGACTATTATGAGAACCGGAAGCGGGCGGAGGCCGCCCAGCCCGGCAGCTACCGCCCCCTGCCCGCCAAGGCGCTGTATCTCGACGACAAGGAATGGGCCGGCGCGCTCGACGCCGCCGTCGCGCATGTGACGACGGCGTTCCATGAGCCCGAATCGCCCCGCGTCCTCGATTTCGGCGTCGACGGCCCACGCGATTTCGCCCCCGAGCGCGCCAATCAGGCCAATGTCTACGAGGCGGTCGCCGCGCATGTCGAAAAGCTGCGGCGCGAGGGGCGCAAGCCCATCCTCGCCAGCTATTCCGCCGGCGCGCGCGAGCGTCTGTCGGGCCTGCTTGCCGATCACGGACTGAAGGGCGGCAAGGCGGCCGATACGTGGCAGGAGGCGCTGGGCATCGCCGATACCACCAAGAGCTTCGGCGTCGCGCTGGTCGTGCTGCCGCTGGATCATGGCTTCACCGCCCCCGGCGTCGCGGTGCTGACCGAGCAGGACATGCTGGGCGACCGGCTGATCCGCCGGACGAAGCGGCGCAAGTCCGCGGACGCCTTCCTCGCCGAACTCGCGACGCTGTCGCCCGGCGATCTCGTCGTCCATGCCGATCACGGCATCGGCCGGTACGAGGGGCTGACCAGCATCCCGGTCGGCAAAAGCCCGCACGATTGCGTCGCGCTCTCCTATGCCGGCGGCGACAAGCTGTACGTGCCGGTCGAAAATCTGGAGGTCCTGACCCGCTACGGCTCCGGCGAAGACGGCACCGGCCTCGACCGGCTCGGCGGCGAGGCGTGGCAGCGCCGCAAGGCCAAGATGAAGGAGCGCATCCGTGAGATCGCGGGTGAGCTGATCGCCGTCGCCGCCGAACGCGCGCTGCGGTCGGGCGAGGTCGCAGAACCGGACAGCGCCGGCTATCCCGCCTTCGTCGACCGCTTCCCCTATGAGGAAACCGAGGATCAGGACCGCGCGATCGGCGACGTGCTGGAGGATCTGTGCGCTGGCAAGCCAATGGACCGGCTGGTCGTCGGCGATGTCGGCTTCGGCAAGACCGAGGTCGCGCTACGTGCCGCCTTCGTCGCGGCGATGGCGGGGATGCAGGTGGCCGTCGTCTGCCCGACCACGCTGCTCGCCCGCCAGCATTACAACAATTTCGTCGCCCGGTTCGAGGGCTTCCCGATCAAGATCGGCCGGATGAGCCGCCTCGTCACCGCGTCCGAGATGAAGGCGACCAAGGCGGGCGCCGCCGACGGCCAGCTCGATATCATCGTCGGCACCCACGCGGTGCTGGCAAAGGGCGTCGAGTTCAAGCGCCTCGGCCTCGTCATCGTTGATGAGGAACAGCGGTTCGGCGTCACGCACAAGGAACGGCTGAAGGCGCTGAAGGCCGACGTTCACATGCTCACCCTGACCGCGACGCCGATCCCGCGCACGCTGCAGATGGCGATGAGCGGCCTGCGCGAGCTGTCGGTGATCCAGACGCCGCCGGTCGATCGCCTCGCGGTGCGCACCTATGTCATGCCCTGGGACCCGGTGGTGCTGCGCGAGGCGCTGCTGCGCGAACATTATCGCGGCGGCCAGAGCTTCCTCGTCACCCCCCGCATCGCCGACCTGCCCGATATCGAGGAATTCCTGCGCGCCGAGGTGCCCGAGATCCGCTACGTCATCGCGCACGGCCAGATGGCGCCGAGCGAGGTCGAGGAGCGGATGAGCGCCTTCTACGACCGGAAGTTCGAGGTGCTGGTATCGACCACCATCATCGAAAGCGGCCTCGACATCCCGTCCGCCAACACGATGATCGTCAACCGCGCCGACCGTTTCGGCCTCGCCCAGCTCTACCAGCTGCGCGGCCGCGTCGGCCGGTCGAAGACGCGCGCTTACGCCTATCTCGTCACGCCCCCCGAACGGCAGATGACGGAGGCCGCCGACAAGCGGCTGAAGGTGTTGAGCGACCTCGATTCGCTGGGCGCGGGCTTCCAGCTCGCCAGTCACGACCTCGACATTCGTGGCGCCGGCAACCTGTTGGGCGACGAACAGTCGGGCCATATCAAGGAGGTCGGCTACGAACTCTACCAATCGATGCTGGAAGAGGCGATCCTTGAGGCGAAGGCGGGCGGCGCGTTCCAGAAGCCGCGCGATTTTTCGCCGCAGATCACCGTCGATGCGCCGATCCTGATCCCCGACGATTACGTCCCCGACCTCGACCTGCGCATGGGCCTGTATCGCCGCCTGAACGAGCTGGAAAAGCGCGAGGAGGTGGAGGCGTTCGCCGCCGAGATGATCGACCGCTTCGGCCCCCTGCCCGACGCGACCGAGAATCTCATCCGCGTCATCGAGATCAAGCTGAACGCGAAGCGCGCGTGCATCGCCAAGATGGACGTGGGCGTGCGAGGCGTGCTCGTCGCCTTCCACGACGATACGCCGCCCAACGTTCCGGGCCTGCTCGCCTATGTCGAGCGGCTCAACGGCGTGGCGAAGCTGCGGCCGGATTCGAAGCTGGTCCTCCAGCGCGCCTGGCCCGATGCGAAAAGCCGCCTGCACGGCGCGCTGCAACTGTCGAAGGGGCTGGCCAAGGCGGTGGGCTGACCCCGCCGCCGTATCTCCGTCTGGCGGGGACGGCTCAGCGTTCCCCCTCGACCATCGCGATCAGCGCCGCCTCGTCCAGCCCGCCCGCGCGCAGGAAGCCCTGATACCAGTCGCATCCTTCCGCCGCGAGCAGGGCGAGTTGCTGCGGCGTTTCCACCCCCTCGGCGACGACCGCGAGGCCCAGCGCGCGAGCAATGTCGATCACGCCGCGAATGACGATCCGCTCGCGCGGGTCGCCGTCGATGTCGCTCGCCAGCGCCTTGTCGATCTTCACATAATCCAGCGGCAGTGACTTCAGATAGGCGAGGCTTGAATAGCCTGTGCCGAAATCATCGATCGCCACCCGGCACCCCGCGCCACGCAGCTGGCTTAGCAAGGTCGCGGCACGGTCCAGCTCCAGGATCATGCCCGTCTCGGTCAGCTCGACGGTCAGCCGCCCGCGCGGGAACCCGCTGGCGTCGACGCGTTCGAGGAACAGCGCGGCAAAGCCCGCCCGCGCCACATCCGCCGCGGTCAGGTTCAGCGACAGCCGCAGATGATGCAGCGCCCGCGGCCACCGCGCCGCGCGGGTCAGCGCCAGTTCCTGGATATGATCCGACAGCGCGATCCCCAGATCCGCCCGGTCCGCCGCCGCGAACAGCATGTCCGCGCCCAGCGGCCCCAGCACCGGATGGTTCCAGCGCGCCAGCGCCTCGACGCCGACGATCGTGCCGCTGGCGATCTTCACCTGCGGCTGGAACACCACGCCGATCTCGCCGCGCGGCAGCGCGTGGTGCAGGTCGGCGGCCAGCTCGTCCAGCGTCACCTTGCGATCGACCGGCGCGATATGGACGGTGCCGCCATCGCTGGCCCGCGCGGCGTCCAGCGTCTCGATCGCCCGGTCGATCAGCGTCAGCGCGCCCTCGCCCGCCTCATGCGCGGCGACACCCGCGCGGCTGCCGAGCAACACCGCGCGGCCGCCATTCTCGAACGGCCGCGCCAGCGCCTGGCAGACCGCCGCCGCGCTGCCCATCGCGCGGTCGCCCGGCACCGCTGCGATGATGCGGTCACCGCCCGACCGGGCCACCTGCGCGTCGGCGCCCAGCGCGGCCACGATCCGCTCCCCCGCCTCCGCGATCGCCGCATCGACGCGGGTGCGGCCATGCGCGGCGTTGACCAGATCGAGCCGTGACAGCGACACCGCGACCACGGTCGCGCCGTCCCCCGCGCCGATCCAGCGCTGGATCTGCCCCAGCATCGCCGTGCCCTCTTCGCCCTCCAGCGGCATCGCCGCGCGCCGTTCCGCCAGCCCCTGATTGGCGAAGCGCAGCGCCAGCGCCACCTCCGCCGCCCCGCGCGGTTCCGCCAGGAAGGCGCAGGCCCCGGCCTCCAGAAACGGTTCGGCGTCGGCGACCGCATCCGTCAGCACCAGCGCCGCGCCACCCTGCGCCACCAGGGCCCGAACCTCGCCCAGCGCCGCTTTCTGGCGACCGCGTGCATCGACCAGCGCGACCGTGCGTTCGGTGATAATGTTTGTCATCTGTAACGATCCTAGCCGCCACCTTCCGCCCGCTCAATGCGGACTTGCTCGCCGCGCGTGTCGGGCCTAGCCCCCGGTCATGGCCTGCGGCTCCAGCCCGAACGCCCCGCTGATCGACCCGCACGGGCGCACCATCCGGTATCTGCGGATATCCGTTACGGATCGTTGCGACCTGCGCTGCCGCTATTGCATGGCCGAGCATATGACCTTCCTGCCGCGCGCCGCGCTTCTCAGCCTTGAGGAGATCGCGGTGATCGCGGAGCGATTCGTCGCGCGCGGGATCGACAAGATCCGCCTGTCGGGTGGCGAGCCGCTGGTGCGGCGCGACGTCGGCGACCTGATCCGCCGGCTGGGCCGGATGGTCGGCGGCGATCTGAAGGAACTGACGCTGACGACCAACGGCACGCGGCTGGCCGATCATGCCGCCGCGCTGGTCGATGCGGGCGTTCGGCGCGTCAATGTCAGCCTCGACAGCCTCGATCCGGACCGCTTCCGCTACATCACCCGCCATGGCGACGTTGCGCAGGTGATCGCCGGCATCCGCGCCGCGCGCGACGCGGGGCTGCGCGTGAAGCTCAACACCGTCGCGCTGCGCGGGCTGAACGATGCGGAGCTGCCGGATATGCTGGCGTGGTGCGTCGATGAGGGGATCGACCTGTCGCTGATCGAAACGATGCCACTGGGCGCCGTCGACGAGGATCGCGTCGACCGTTTCCTGCCGCTGACCGCCGCCTTCGACACGCTGGCCGCGCGCTTCGACCTGACGCGCGACAGCTATCGCAGCGGTGGCCCGGCGCGCTACTGGCGGGTGGCCGGCAGCGATACGCGGCTGGGGCTGATCTCGCCCCTCACCGCCAATTTCTGCGACGGTTGCAACCGCGTACGGCTGACGACGGAGGGGAAATTGTACCTGTGCCTGGGGCATGACGATCATATCGATCTGAAGGCCGCGTTGCGGGATGGCGGCCTTCCCGCGCTCGACGCCGCGATCGACAGGGGATTGGGGATCAAGCCCGCCCGCCACGACTTTCGCATCGGCGTGGGCGAGGCGCCCGCCGTGTCGCGCCACATGAGCGTGACCGGCGGATGAGCCACGTTTTGCGGCGCGCCCTGCTCGCCTCGCCTACCGCACCCGCCCGTGCCGCCGCCGATGCGCTGGCCGACGCGTGCGACTGGTGCCCGCTCGACGAGGCGGAGGTGGTGATCGCGCTGGGTGGCGACGGCTTCATGCTGCAGACTCTGCACCGGATGCTGGAGCGGCGGACGCCGCCGGTGCCGGTGTTCGGCATGAACCTGGGCACGGTCGGCTTCCTCATGAACGAATGGCGTCAGCACGGTCTGGACGAGCGGCTGGCCCGCGCCCGCCCGTTCAAGGTCACGCCGCTTCAGATGAGCGCGACGGGCATCGACGGGCGCATCCACACGCTGCCTGCGATCAACGAGGTGTCGTTGCTGCGCGAAACGCGGCAGACCGCCAAGCTGGAGGTGACGGTCAACGGCCGCATCGTCCTGCCCGAACTCGCCTGTGACGGCATCCTCGTCGCGACGCCCGCAGGCTCCACCGCCTATAATTTCTCCGCGCAGGGCCCCATCCTGCCGCTGGGATCGGGGATGCTGGCACTGACCCCGATCAGCCCCTTCCGCCCCCGACGCTGGCGCGGCGCGATCCTGCCCGACAAGGCGCGCATCAGCCTGCGCGTGCTCGATCCCGGCAAGCGCCCCGTCTCCGCCGTCGCCGATCAGCGCGAGGTGCGCGACGTCGCGCAGGTCGACATCAGCATGGATCGCCAGCGCGAATTGACGCTGCTGTTCGACCCCGAACACGCGCTCGACGACCGGATCACGATGGAACAGTTCATCGCCTGATCGTGCGCCATTCCGGCCCCTGACTTCGATCGTTCACAAAAGTGCAGGAACGGGGTTGCATCGCGGAACGGCCCGTTTATAGAGCCGCCCACGGCAACGATCCCTGATAGCTCAGCGGTAGAGCTCTCGACTGTTAATCGAGCGGCCGTAGGTTCGAATCCTACTCAGGGAGCCACCCCGCCACCTTCGGCGTTGGATGGCGATGCGGCAAGACACCACGCAGATCGTAATCGACACGCCCGGTCAGGGCCTGCACGACATCACGCGCGACGTGACCCGATGGGTTGCGGCTCAGGACTTCCGTGAAGGGCTGCTGACGCTGTTCTGCCGCCACACCTCCGCCTCGTTGCTGATTCAGGAAAACGCCGCGCCCGCCGCGCGCCGCGATCTGGAACGCTGGTTCGCCACGATCGCACCCGAATCGACGCGATACGAACATGATGACGAGGGGCCGGACGACATGCCCGCGCATCTGCGCGCGGCCGTCACCGCGACCAGCCTGACGATCCCGCTGATCGACGGCCAGCTGACGCTGGGCATCTGGCAGGGCATCTATCTGTTCGAACACCGCCGGTTAGCGCATCGGCGCACGCTGGCGCTGCACCTTATCGGCGAATGACGCGCCTGAACGGGAGCCAAACCCGTTCATCGCTCGTTCCACAACTTGCAGCTATCACGGGGCTGTTCGTCGCATCGGGCGCGGACGGAGAGATGTCGACATGAATTTTTCCATCGGCCGGAAGGCCATCGTCGCGGCACTGGCAACATCGACGTTGCTCGTCGCCGGTTGTGCTACCGAAACCCCCTATCGCCCGGCGACCGGCCAGGGCTTCTACCGCACGGGCTATAGCGACCGGATGGTCGAGCCGGGACGCTTCCTGGTCAGCTTCGCCGGCAACAGCGTCACGTCGCGGGATACGGTCGAACGCTATCTGTTCTTCCGCGCCGCCGAACTGACGCTGCAGAACGGATTCGACTATTTCGTCATGGCCGACCGCGACACGAACCTGCAGTCGCGCACCTATTCGACGCCGGGCTTCGGCGGCGGTTGGGGCTATGGCGGCTTCGGCGGCTTCTGGGGCCCGTCATGGCGCTTCTACGGACGCGGCTTCGGCTGGCGTGCCTGGGATCCGTGGTACGGCGGTGGCGGCTGGGGCGGCCCGTGGGGCAACGACTTCGACATCCGCACCATCGATCGGTACGAGGCATCCGCCGAGATCGTGATGCAGCGGGGGCCGATCCCGCGCGACAATATCCGTGCGTTCGACGCCCGCAAGGTGGTCGAGACGATCGGCCCGAGCGTCCGCCTGCCCGAGCAGCGCCGCTAACGCGACTGCATTTAAACGGAACAAGAACCGGGTCGCGGCACACGCCGCGGCCCGTTTTTTTATCGCCCGACGGCGGCACGCAACTGGCGCAGCATCACCAGTCGCCGGGCGATCTCTATCCTGTAAGGCGCGTCGGCGGGCGTCAACGCCAGCGCGCGCCGCCAGCTCGCCTCCGCCGCGGCGAAGTCATTGGCGCGCAGCTGCGCCAGCCCCAGGAAGAATACCGGCCCCGGATGCGTCGGGGCCAGCCGCCGCGCCTGCGCGAACGCCAGCTTCGCCGCCGGCGACAGCTGGCCGTCATGCCGCGCCAGCGCATCGCCCAGTGCGGTCCACAGCGCCGCGCCCGACGGATCGCGGCGAATCCCGCCCAGGATCGCCTGCACCTCGTATCGCGCATTGCCGGTGCGGGAGAGCGCATCGGCGGCGGTCAGATAGGCGCCGTCCATGCCGAAGCGGCCGAACATCTGGTTGCGCAGGTCGACCATCGCATCGTCCTGCATCCGGTCCGGCCGGCCGGCCTGCGCGTCGCTGGCGGGCAGCCCCGGCTGCCCCTGCCACGCATAGCCCGCCGCCGCGAGCATCAGCGCCGCGCCGACCATCGACCACAGCCGCCGGTCGACGCGCAGCGCCAGCAGCGCGGCGAAGGCCGCCAGCGCGACGAGGGCGAGCGCTACCCAGCCCATCAGCGGCGCTTCCGAAAGCTGGCCCGCGCGACCAGGACGCCAATGCCGAGCAGCAGCACCGGCGCCAGCCACAGCGGCGCGGTCGCCAGCCCCAGCGGCGGATCATAGCTGATATAGTCGCCATAGCGCGCGATCAGCCATTGCCGCACCGAATCCGGGCTCTCGCCGGCGCGGATCCGCGCGCGGACCAGCGCGCGCATGTCCCCCGCCATCGTCGCGTCGCTGTCCGCTATCGACTGCCCCTGACAGACGACACAGCGCAGCGTCTCCATCAGGCCGCGCGCCGCCGCCTCCTGCCGCGCATCGGGCAGTTGCGTATCGGCCAGCGCGGCGGGTGCCTCCGTCTGTGCGCCGAGCAACAGCAGCAGGGGGATCAGCGGCCACGCCCTCATCGCAACGCCCGCCATTCGGCGACGATCGCGTCCACCTGATCGGGGCGGATATCGCCGACATATTGCTTCACGACGCGCCCGTCGCCATCGATCAGGAACGTCTCCGGCACGCCCGACGAGCCGAGCGACAGCTGTACCGCGCTGGCCCGGTCGTCGCCGATCCGCGCATAGGGATCGCCCCCACGCGACAGGAAGGCGGTGACGGCGCCCGGCGTATCGCGGATCGCCAGCCCGTCGATCGGCACGCCCGCCGCCTTCAGCCGCATCAGCTGCGGCGCCTCCGCGATGCAGGGCACGCACCAGCTGGCGAAGATGTTGAGCAGGCGCGGCCCCTGCCCCGCCATCGCCGCGCTCGACAGGCCGGGCTTGCCGGGCACCAGCGCCGGCACGGCGAAGGCGGGCAGCGGCTTGCCGATCAGCGCCGAGCGCACCGTCCGGTCGGCGGGCGCGAACAGCCCCGTCGCGACCACCGCGAACAGCAATGCGAAGCCGGTCAGCGGCGCCCAGATCAACAGCCGCTTCATACGGGCCTCCGCCGTATCCGGCCCAGCAGCGACACCGCGCCGCCGATCGCCACCAGCGCCCCGCCCAGCCAGATCAGCGTCACGAACGGCTTCCACCACAGCCGCAGCTGCCAGCGCCCCGCATCGTCCTGTTGACCCAATACGGTATAGAGCTGGCCGTCCATCACCGTCGCGATGGCGGATTCGCTGGTGGTGGTGACGGGATCGCTGAAGGTGCGCGATTGCGGGAAGAGGCGGCGGCTGGCGCCGTCACGCGTCGCCGTCAACCGCGCCTGCAATGCCGACCAATTGTCGTCGACGACGGGCGAAATGCCGTCGAGCACGATATGCCACGGCCCGACGCGCGTCGCCTGTCCGGGGCGCAGCGCGATCAGCCGCTCGAACGTGAAGGCCGCATCGCAGGCCATGCCCGCCAGCGATACCGCGATCCCCAGATGCGCGACGACCATGCCCCAGACGAACAGCGGCGTGCGCCGCAGGTTACGCCGCCACAGCGGCAGGACGCTCGCCACCGCCAGCCCGGCCGCCAGGCTGAGGCCCAGCAGCGGCAGCACCCCGATCGGCATCGCGAAGACGAATAGCGCGGCGAACACCGCGCCGCTCGCGATCAGCGGCACCATCAGCTTTTCGGGCAGCAGCGAGGCATCGTCGCGCCGCCAGCGCAGCAGCGGGCCGATCGCCATCAGCACGACCAGCGCCAGCGCGATCGGCCCCGCCGCCTTGTTGAAGAAGGGCGGCCCGACCGACAGCTGCACGCCGAACCCGGCCGCGACGATCGGGTACAGCGTCCCGATCAGTACGACGCCCAGGATGACCGACAGCAGCAGGTTGTTCGCGACCAGCCCGCCCTCACGGCTGACCGGCTCGAACGTGCGGCCCTGCCGCACCGTCCCGATCCGCAACCCGAACAGCGCCAGCGCCCCGCCGATATAGAGGGCGAGCAGCGCGAGGATGAACGCCCCCCGGCGCGGATCGACGGCAAAGGCATGGACGCTCGTCAGGATGCCCGACCGCACCAGGAACGTGCCCAGCATCGACATGGAGAAGGCGACGACCGCCAGCATCACCGTCCACGCGCGCAAGCCATCGCGCGTCGCCAGCACCGTCACCGAATGGAGCAGCGCGGTCGCCGCCAGCCACGGCATCAGCGAGGCGTTCTCCACCGGGTCCCAGAACCACCAGCCGCCCCAGCCCAGCTCATAATAGGCCCAATAGCTGCCGGCGGTGATGCCGATCGTCAGGAATATCCAGGCGCCCAGCACCCATGGCCGCATCGCGCGGGCGAACTCGCGGCCGACGTCGCGCGTCAACAGCGCACCGACCGCGAACGAGAACGCGACCGACAGCCCGACATAGCCGGCGTAGAGCGTCGGCGGGTGGAAGGCGAGGCCGGGGTCCTGCAACAGCGGGTTCAGACCCGCCCCGTCCGCTGGCGCGGGGTTCAGCCGGGCGAACGGATTGGAGGCGAACAGCAGGAAGGCGTAGAAGCCCAGCGCGATCCCCGCCTGCGCGCCCAGCGTCGCGATCAGCGTCGGCTGCGCCAGCCGCCGTTCCAGCACCGCCACCGCGCCGCCCGCCAGCCCCAGGATCGTCACCCAGAGCAGCATCGAGCCCTCATGGTTTCCCCATGCGCCCGCCAGCTTGTAGATCCACGGCTTGGCCGAATGGCTGTTCTCCGCCACCAGCTTCACCGACATGTCCGACTGGACGAAGACGACGAGCAGCAGCAGCATCGCCATCGCCACGACGATCCCCTGCACGATCGCGACCGGCCGCACCGCGTCCGCCAGCTGCGGCTCGGCGGGCGTGCGCAGCGCCAGCGCGGCCAGCGCCAGTTGCAGCAGCGCGAGCGCGGCGGCGACCCACAGCGCGGCAAGGCCAGCCTCCGCGATCACCGTTCCAGCGACTTCGTCTCGTGCATCGCGCCCTTCACCTCGGGCGGCATGTATTTCTCGTCATGCTTGGCCAGGATGTTGCTGGCGACGAAGATGCCGCCCGCGCCCAGCGCCCCTTCGGCCACCACGCCGCTTTTCTCGCGGAACAGGTCGGGCAGGATGCCGCGATAGAGAACCGCGACGTCGCGGGCATTGTCGGTCACGACGAAGCGGGTGGTGACGCCATCCGCCTCCTTGCGCACCGATCCGCCGCGCACCATGCCGCCCAGGCGGATCGGCCGCCCGGCCACGTCCCGCGCCGCCAGCAGGTCGGACGGGGAATAGAAGAACGCCGCCTGATCGCGCAGCGCCGACAGCGCCAGCAGCGCCGCCACCGCGACCGCCGCCAGCGCGAGGAGGACGAGCGTCAACCGCTGATTCTTCGCGGTCACGGCCGCTCCGCCCGGCGCATCGCGCGCCAGCTGGCGATCGTCAGGATCGCGCCGCCGCCCAGCGTGACCGCATAGGCGGCGATGACGAAGGGCCAGGGGTTCATGCGCGCGCCATCCGCCGCGCCCGCGCCTCGGCCTTGGCCAGCGCCAGCAGCGTCCGCATCCGCATCATCACGATCCCCGCGAACAGAAAGGTGAAGCCCGCCAGCATGATCGGCAACGGCCACAGGATCGCGCCGTCGATGCTCGACCGGGTCAGGCCGATGCTGGGGCCCTGGTGCAGCGTGTTCCACCACACCACCGAATAGCGGATGATCGGCAGCAGCACCGTGCCCGCCACGCCGAACACCGCCGGAATGCGCCCGTCGCCGCCCCGCTCCGCATCGGCGCGGGCAAGCGCGATGAACGCGCAATAGACGAAGAACAGCAGCAGCATCGACGTCAGCCGCCCGTCCCACTGCCACCACGTTCCCCAGGTCGGCCGGCCCCAGATCGATCCGGTGACGAGGCACATCGCCGCGAAGGCCGCGCCCGGCACCGCGATCGCCCGCGCCGCGATCGATGCCAGCGGATGCCGCCAGACCAGCAGCGCGATCGACGACAGCGCGATGCCGCTCCACCCGCCCATGCCCAGCCATGCGGCGGGAACGTGGATGTAGAGGATGCGCACCGTCTCGCCCTGCAGATAGTCGGGCGGCGTCTGCGTCAGCCCGGCCCAGCAGCCGATCGCGATCAGCAGGGCGCCCAGCCCGATCAGCCATGGCGTCAGCGGCCGGGCGATCGACAGGAAGCGTTGCGGATTGGCGAAGGCATGAAGGCTCGGCACGTCGGTCCCGCATTATGACAGTTTTTCCGCCGCGTCACCTGCGCGGGGTTAATTCCGCCATCCGCCTTTGGGTCGACGGGCAAATAAAATACCGCCGCCCCGGGCCTGTGCCGGGGCGGCGGTTCGATCGGTCACCGCGCGGGTGCCGGCCCCATCAGCTTCTGCGCGAAATAGGTCGTCTGGAGCGCGTCCAGCTTCGCCCGCTGCGCGATGTCGGCATCGCCCGAATGGCCGCCGGCCGTATCCTCGTAATAGAAATACGGCATCCCGTATTCCTTCAGCCGCGCGGCGAACTTGCGCGCGTGCTGCGGGCCGACGCGGTCGTCCTTCGTCGTCGTCCAGATATAGGGTTCGGGATATTTCACGCCCTTCTTCAGATTGGCGTAGGGCGAGATGCGCCGCAGGAAGGCGGCCTCGTCCGGCTTGGTGATCGAGCCGTACTCGTCCTCCCACGATGCGCCCGCCGCGATCTGCTGATAGCGGACCATGTCGAGCAGCGGCACGCCGATCGACACCGCGTTCCACAGATCGGGCTGCTGCGTCATCTCGACGCCCATCAGCAGCCCGCCATTGGAGCCGCCATAGATACCCAGCTTCTGCGCGCTCGTGATCTTCCGCCGGAACAGGTCGCGCGCGACAGAGGCGAAATCGTCATAAATGATCTGCCGCTTCGTCTTGCGGCCGGCATCGTGCCACGCCGGCCCGAACTCGCCGCCGCCACGGATGTTGGCGAGGACGAACGCACCGCCATTCTCCAGCCACAGCTTGCCCGTCGCGCCCAGATAGGTCGGCAGGCGCGAAATCTCGAACCCGCCATAGGCGGTCATGATCGTCGGCGTGCTGCCGTCGAGCGGCCGGTCGCGGCGATGGACGAGGAAATACGGGATCTTCGTCCCATCGGTCGAGGTCGCCTCGAACTGTTCGACCACCTGCCCCGTCGCGTCGAACCGGGCGGGCAGCGTCTTCACCACCTTCGGCGCGGCGGTGGAGGCGGCGTCCAGCACCTCAAGCCGCGTCGGCGTGATGAAACCGGTGACGGTCATGTAGGCGGTGTTGCTGCGATCGGTCGTGCTGGCGAAGCCAACCGCCATATTGTCCGGCACCGCCACGTCGCGCTTGCCAAAGCCGTCAGCGGTCGGCGAGAAGACGGATACCCGTCCGCGCACATTGTCGGTGTACGACACCAGCACCCGGTCCTTCGTCACCGCGACGCTCTGCACCGCCTGACGCGGTGTCGGCCTGAACAGCAATCGGGGCGCGGGCCGACCGGCCTCGACCTCCGCGACCGGGGCCCAGGCGATCGCGCCGGCGGGAACGTCACCCCACGGATCGCTCGTCTGGAAGATCACGCGGCCGTCGACCATGCCGACCGGCTGCGCGCGCGGCGGGATCGGCAGCTTCTTCACGCCCTGCGGCGTCCACACCAGCGTATCGCCGCCGAAGAAGGTCTGCCGCCGCCCGATCAGCACGACGCGATGGCCCTCGGCATCGGTCAGCACCCGCGCATAGCTGCCCAGCTGGTCGGTCGGCTCCCCGCGATAGATTTCGGTCGCGGCCGACAGCGGCTGGCCGCGCTTCACCATCTTCACGACGAAGGGATAGCTGGAGTTGGTCATCGTCCCCGCCCCCCAGTCGCGGCTGACCAGCAGCGTATCGCGATCCAGCCAGGCCGCGCCCTGCTTGCTCTTGGGCAGGGCGAACCCGCCCTCCACGAACTGCCCGGTCTTTAGGTCGAACTCGCGCATCGATTCGGCGTCCTCGCCGCCCTCGGACAGCTGGACGAGGCAGAAGCGCTCCTCGGGCGGCAGGCAGGTGGTGCCGTGCCACACCCACTGCTTGCCCTCCGCCTTGCCCAGCGCATCCACGTCGAGCGCGACGGTCCATTTCGGGTTGGCGGTCGCGTAGTCCGCCTCGGTCGTCCAGCGCCACAGGCCGCGCGGATGATCCGCATCGCGCCAGAAATTATAGATGCGGCCGAACGTCTGCTCGGGCATCGGGATGCGATCCGTGGCGGAGGCGATCGCCAGCGCCTGCTGATAGAAGGTGGCGTAGCGCGGATCGTTCTGCAGGCGCGGCAGCGTCTTCGCGTTCTCCGCCTCCACCCAGGCGAGCGGCTTGGCGCCGTCCTTGTCCTCCAGCCAGATATAGGGATCGTCGGTCATCGGAGCGGTCTGGGCCATCGCGGAGCCGCTCGCAAGCAGCGCCGCCGCCACCGTCATCATCCACCCTCGCGTCGCGCGCATCATGATATCTCCTGTCATGCGCCGCAGTTGTAGGCGCCGGCTTGGGACGATCAAGCGCCGTTTGCGAACATCCCGCCATCCATCGGAGCCACCGCCGCGCCAGGGCGTTAGCAGCCCCCATGACCGATGGCCTCCCCCGCCCCCGCCGCCTCTATGCGATCGGCGCCATCTCCGCCGGCACCGCGCTCGTCGTGGTCGACGGCGCGATCGCCACCGTCGCGCTGCCCACCATCGCGCGGGACCTGAACGTGCCGGACAGCGCGGCCGTCGCGGTGGTGACGGTGTACCAGCTGGTCCTCGTCATGACGTTGCTGCCCTTTTCGGGGCTGGGCGACCGGATCGGGCTGAAGCGGCTGTATCAGGGCGGGCAGCTGGTGTTCACGGTGGCGACGGTCCTGTGCTTCTTCGCGCACAGCCTGCCCTTCCTGCTGATCGTGCGCGGGGTGCAGGCGCTGGGCGCCGCCGCCGCGCTCAGCGTATCTTCCGCGCTGCTCCGCTCGATCTATCCGGCGAAGCAACTGGGGCGCGGGCTGGGCATCAATTCCGTCGTCGTGTCCAGCTCCGCGGCGATCGCGCCGACGCTGGGCGGGGTGGTGCTGGGCTTCGGCAATTGGCCGTGGGTCTTCGCCAGCGCGGTGCCCTTCGCGATCGTCAGCCTGTTGCTGGGGCGCTCGCTGCCGGACGTGCCCGCGCAGAGCGGGCGGTTCGACGTGCAGGGCGCGGTGATGTGCGCGGCGATGTTCGGCCTCGTCATCGGCGGCCTGGAAAGCGCGGTGCATGGCGACAGCCCGGTGGTGTCCGCCGCGATCGTGCTGGTCGGCGCGGCGATCGGCGTCATCTACGTCCGGCGGGAACGAGGAGAGGTCGCACCGATCTTGCCCGTCGATCTGGTCGCGCGGCCGGTGCTGGCGTTGTCGACGATCGGCGCCTTCACCGCCTTCGTCGCGACGATGACCGTGTTGCTGTCGCTGCCGTTCCGCCTGCAGGCCAGCTACGGCCTGTCGCCGCAACAGGTCGGCGCGGCGATCGCGCCGTGGCCGCTGACGACGATGTTCGTCGCCCCCGTCGCGGGCTGGCTGTCGGATCGCTATCCGGCGGGGCTGCTGGGCGGGATCGGCATGGCCGTCGCGATCGCCGGCCTCAGCTGTCTGGCGCTGCTGCCCGCCGATGCGACCTATATCGACATCGCGTGGCGCATGGCGCTGACGGGTGCGGGCTTCGGCATGTTCCTGTCGCCCAACGCCCGCCTCATCATCGGCTCCGCCCCGCGCGAGCGGGCGGCGGCGGCGGGCGGCCTGATCTCCACGACGCGGATGACCGGGCAGACGATCGGCGCGACGCTCGTCGCGGCATTGCTCGCGCTGGGCTGGGGCGGCGGCGCGACCCCGGCGCTGGTCGCGGCGGGGCTGGCGCTGGTCGCGGGCATCTGCAGCCTCGCCCGCCTGAACCCCGCGATCCGCAATCCCCCGCGCGAGGAGGCGGCGGACGCGCAGCCGGGCGCGCAGGTTCGGTGAGCGCCCATCGAGGCGCGCAAGTCCGCGCGCCTCGATCAGCCCTTGGCGATCAGAACACCGCCCGTGCCGTCTTCTCCCCCATCATCGCCTGCCGCACCAGCGGGATGGGCGGCCCGCCAAAGCTCAGGAAGCGGTCGTGGAACGCCTTCCACCCCGCCCGGCCGCCATGGCCGGCGGTCCAGTCGGCGCGCAGGCGGCGGATCATCAGCTTGCCCATCGCATAGTTCAGATAGGCCGGGTCATAGGTTCCACGCGACGCCTGCTGCCGGGCATTGCCCTCGTCCTGGAAGCATTGCTCCACGAACATCCGGCGCGACTGGTCCTGCGTCATCCCGCCCGTGTGCAGCCCGATCGCCGACAGGAAGCGGCAGTCGCGCAGCAGCGCGTTGGACAGCTGGCCGATATGCACCTCCGGGTCGCCATTCCCCAGGCCGGCTTCCCACATCATCTCCTCGGCATAATGCGCCCAGCCCTCGGCAAAGGCGTATCCGACGAAGATCCGCCCGAACAGCGAAGGCGACCGGTTGGCGTGCAGGAACTGGACGAAATGCCCCGGCATCACCTCATGGACGGAGGTGAAGAGCAGATTGTCCTTGCCGACGATGAAGGCGTCGCGCGTCGCCTGGTCCCAGGCGGGGTCGGGCGGCGCGATATAGTAGATGGACGGTATGTTCTTCTCGAACGGCCCCGGCGGATCGATATAGGCGGCGTTCTGCCGCATATAGGGCGGCGCCTCCTCGACCAGCGCCTTCTCCGTGCCGGGAATGGTGACGAGATCCTTGTCGACCACGAACTGGCGCAGCATCGGGATCTGCCGCCGCGCCTCCGCCACCGGGCCACCGACGGGCTTGTCGGCGTTCATCTTCGCGACGCAGGCGGGCACCGTGGCTCCCGGCGCATATTGCGCGCAAGCGGAGACCAGCGCCGCACGGTTGCGTGCCAGATCGGCGCGGCCCACCGCCTCCAGCTGCGCGACCGGCGTCGCGACGCCCTCCGTCGCCAGCAGCATCCGCTGGAAGCGCGGCAGGCCCAGCGCGAAGGCGGTGTTGGCCGTCTTGCGCTGTGCCTCCATCCAGCCGCCCAGCGACCGCATCGCCGCCGACGCACTGGCCGCCGCCGCCTTCAGGTCGCGCTGAACGTCGGCGTCCTTCACCTCGGCGAAGGCGCGCACCGCGTCATTCTCGTAATAGTCGGCCAGGCCGTTGAACCCCGCCGCGCCGAAATCGGCGAAGCTGAGCGGCATCGGCGTCTTCAAATTGGCGCGGATGTTCGCCGCCGCCGCCGGCACGCCCCGCAGGAAGCGCGTCAGCGCGCGGGCACGCACGGCGGGCTCGGCATAGTCGCGCGCGACATAGACGTTGGGGTCCAGCCCGTTGCCGATGTACCATTGCGGGTTGGTGTGCGGCTGGTCCGCATCGTCCAGCCAGAACAATCGCCCTTCCGCGACCTTTACCAGATAGTCCCGCTCGAACCGCTCGTCGGGGGCTAGGCCCTTCAGCGCGCGGGCGCCGGCGATCGACCGGCGATAGAAATCGCCCAGCCGCCTCAGTCCCGCCGGGCTCCAGTCCTGGATGCGCCCGTCGAAATCGTGGCGGCCCTGATAGACGGCGAAGCCCGGATCGAGCGCGAACAGCTCCTCGACAAACGCATCGCGAAAGCCGGTCCAGCGCGTCGCGGGGCGCGTCGCCTGCGCGGCCGCGCCCGCCGACGGTGCGGCCGGAACCGGCGCCGCCGCCCCCGCCAGCATCAGCCCCGTGGCCGCCATCGCCGTCAGCGCTCGCCGCATAGTCCGTATCCCCTCATACGATTCGTTCGTCGCCCGCCAGCTTGGCACGGCACCGCACCATAGGCCAGCCGCGCGGGAACGGCGCCGCACCGGCAGCCGTTGAGCCGCCAGCATCGGACAGGAGAGCACCATGCCTTACGTAAAGACCCGCGACGGCACCGACATCTACGTCAAGGACTGGGGCAGCGGACGGCCGGTGGTGCTGATCCATGGCTGGCCGCTCAATGCCGACAGCTGGGACGTGCAGGCGATGGCGCTGGCCGATGCCGGCTTCCGCGCGATCGCCTATGACCGGCGCGGGTTCGGCCGGTCGGGCCAGCCGTGGTCGGGATACGACTATGACACGCTGGCGGACGATCTGGCCGACGTGCTGGCGGCGACGGGCGCCGATAGCGACGTCTCGCTGATCGGCTTCTCGATGGGCGGCGGCGAGGTCGCGCGGTACATGAGCCGGCATGGCGGCAAGGGCGTCGCGGCGGCCGGGCTTATCTCGTCGGTCGTGCCCTATATGCTGAAGACGGACGACAATCCCCACGGCACGCCGCAATCGACCTTCGACCAGATCGGCGACGGCATCCAGGCGGACCGGGCCAAGTTCTTCCGCCACACCTTCACGCCGCAATTCTACGGCGTCGGCTTCATCTCGCACCCGGTCAGCGACGACGTGCTCGACTGGTCGACCGGCCTCGCAATGCAGGCGGGGCTGAAGCCGACCCTGGCCTGCGCGCAGGCGTTCAGCCACACCGATTTCCGCCCCGATCTGGCGGCGTTCCGCGTGCCGACGCTGATCGTGCACGGCACCGGCGACGAGACGGTGCCGATCGACGCCTCCGCACGCGCGGCGGCGGCGGGGATCACGAACAGCCAGCTGGTCGAATATGACGGCGCGCCGCACGGGCTGAACGTCACCCATTCGGACCGGCTTACGCAGGACCTGCTGACCTTCCTCGGCCGCTGATCCGTCGGTCACCCCGGCGGCGTATCTGCGCCGCCGGGGTGTAGCATCATTTCAGGGGAACGATCACCTCGTCGGGATGCGTGACGTTCAGTTCCTTGCGGACCATCTCGTCGACCATGTCCGGGTTGGCATGGTCGGGATCGAGCAGCGCCACGCGATTGCGCAGCACCTCCCGCCGCTTGTCGAGCGCGGCATAGACCTGTTCGCGCCGGGCCAGCTGGCGCTTATAGTCACCCAGCGCCAGCAGCCCGTTCGGCCCCAGAAAGGCGTAGACGCCGAAAAAGCCCATCACCGTCACCACCAGCGCCGGCAGCGCGGCGCGGCGCAACGTGTTGCGCAGGACGGAGGGTTTCCGGCGTGCCATCAGCCGCGAATCAGCACGTCGCGGCCGGCATAGCGCGCCGCGTCACCCAGCTCCTCCTCGATACGGATCAGCTGGTTGTACTTGGCGAGCCGGTCCGACCGGGCGAGCGAGCCCGTCTTGATCTGGCCGCAGTTGGTCGCGACCGCCAGGTCGGCGATCGTCGCATCCTCGGTCTCGCCCGAACGGTGGCTCATCACCGCCGTGTACCGCGCGCGCTGCGCCATCGAAACGGCCTCCAGCGTCTCGGTCAGCGTGCCGATCTGGTTGACCTTCACCAGCAGCGAATTGGCATAGCCGCCCTCGATCCCCTGCTTCAGCCGCTTCGGATTGGTGACGAACAGATCGTCGCCGACCAGCTGCACCTTGTCGCCGATCAGGTCGGTCAGCGCCTTCCAGCCCTCCCAGTCGTCCTCGGCCATGCCGTCCTCGATCGACAGGATCGGATAGCGGCGGGTCAGGTCGGCCAGATACTCGGCCATCTCGTGGCTCGACAGGATCTTGCCCTCGCCCGAGATATTGTAGCGGCCGTCCTTGTAGAATTCGGTCGCCGCGCAATCGAGCGCGATCATCACGTCGTCGCCGGGCGTGTACCCCGCCTTCTCGACGGAGGCCATGATGAAGTCGAGCGCCTCGGTCGTCGACGCGATGTTGGGGGCAAAGCCGCCCTCGTCGCCCACGCCCGTCGCCAGCCCCTTCTCGTGCAGCGCCTTCTTCAGCGTGTGGAAGATTTCGGAGCCGCAGCGGACCGCCTCGACGATGCTGGTCGCGCCGACCGGCATGATCATGAATTCCTGGAAATCGATCGGATTGTCGGCATGTTCGCCGCCGTTGATGATGTTCATCATCGGCACCGGCAGCAGATGCGCGGAGATGCCGCCGACATATTTGTACAGCGGCAGGCCGCGCGCCTCCGCCGCCGCCTTCGCCGCCGCCAGGCTGACGCCCAGGATCGCATTGGCGCCCAGCCGGCCCTTGTTCTCCGTGCCGTCCAGCTCGATCATCGCGCGGTCCAGATCGGCCTGATCCTCCGCATCCATCCCGATCACCGCGTCGGCGATCTCGTCATTAACGCCCTCGACCGCCTGCTCGACGCCCTTGCCGCCCCAACGGCTCTTGTCGCCGTCGCGCTTCTCCACCGCCTCGTGCGCGCCGGTCGACGCGCCCGACGGCACGGCGGCGCGGCCGAAGCTGCCGTCCTCCAGCAGCACATCCACCTCCACGGTCGGATTGCCGCGGCTGTCGAGGATCTGCCTTGCATGGATGTCGATGATCGCGGTCACGTTTTCGCTCCTGAGGGTGCTGCTTGCGCCCCGTATAGCGAGGGGCGCGGCGCGGGCAATCGCCGGAACATCGTTGCGCGGGTGGAACCCTCGCCGTTAAGACTGGTTGACGCCCCGAACAGCCGAGGATTGCCATCATGGCCGACAATGATCTCAAGCCCTTGAACGAAGGCGATTTTAGCCCCTCCTCTGCCGATGCCGGCCTCACCCCGGCGATGCCGCTGAAGGATCAGGGCGTTGATTTTCCATCCGAAACCGCCGGCAGCGCCTCTGCCGCCAGCCGCGCGGCGGACGTGAAGCAGACGCTGCGCGATGGCGCGGGAAAGGTCGGCCAGCAGGCCACCGACAAATTGCGCGCCTTCGCCGATGACGGAAAGTCGCGCGCGGGCTCGGCGCTCGACCAGCTGTCGCAGTTGCTGACCGACGCGGCCGGCCAGGTCGACGAAAAGATCGGCGCGCAATACGGCCAGTACGCCCGCTCCGCCGCCAGCCAGGTGTCCGGCCTGTCCGACACGATCCGCAACAAGGATCTCGACGAGCTGCTAGAGGACGCACGCGGGCTGGTGAAGGCGAGCCCGGCCGTGGCCGTCGGCATCGCCGCCGCGCTCGGATTCGTCGTCGCGCGTCTCGTCCAGTCGGGCGTCGATGCGCAGGACTGACCGGGCATGACATCATCGCCCGATCCCGTGGCACGTCTCGCCGATGCCGCCACACCGCCGGGCGTCGGCGCGTTGGTCGGTCGGCTGGTCGAGGACGGCCGCTCGCTCGTCACCGCGGAGATCAATCTTGCCAAGGCGAAGGTATCGGCCCGGGTCGGTGCCTTTCGTACCGCCGCGCTGCTGTTCGCGGTCGCGGGGGTGCTCGCCTTCGCGGGACTGATCGTGCTGCTGGTCGGGCTGATCCTGTCGCTGACGCCGGTGACGGGACCGTGGATCGCGACCGCGATCGTCGTCGGCGGCGTCTTCCTCGTCGCGCTGATCCTCGCCCTGATCGGCAAGGCCCGCCTGTCCACGCCGGAGCCGACCGCATGAGCGATCCTTCACTGAAAGTGGCGGCGGCCGAGGCGGAAGCGGCGGCGGCACGCGCCCGCCTCACCGCGACGGCCGGCGAATTGCAGGCGCGCCTGTCGCCCGCGCAGCTGGTCGACGACGCCCGGCGTGCCGGCCTGAACGCCGCGCAGGCGGGGGTCGAGCAGGTCCGTCGCAACCCGGCCGCCGCCGCCGGGATCGTTGCGGCGGCCGGCGTCATCCTCAACCGTCGCCGGCTGCTGGGCCTGTTCCGCAAGTCTTCCTCCCCCTCCCCCAAAGGACATCGATCATGACCGCAACCGAACAGGCCACCGCGTCCGACACCCAGGCGGACCTGCGCGCCACGGCCGCCAGGACGCTGCACGATGCGAAGGACAAGGCGTCCGACACGGTCCGCAAGACGGCCGCCGCGATCGACGCGAACCCGCTCGCCATCCTGGTCGGTGGCGTTGCGATCGGCGCGCTGGCGGGCGCGCTGATCCCCCGCTCGGCCCGTGAGAAGGAACTGCTCGCCCCGCTCGGCTCGCGTATCGGCGATGCCGCACGGCAGGCCGTCTCCGCCGCGCGAGAGGCGGGCAAGGCGGAGCTCAGCAACGCCGGCCTGACAACCGACGCCGCCCGCCAGCGCGGCAAGACGCTGCTGGATGACGTGGTGAAGGCGATCTCCACCGCCGGCAGCGCCGCGGCGGAAAAGGCCCGTACCTCGGTAAAGACCGCGTCCACCGACGCCTGAACGATCATGACGCGGGTGCGCGGGGGCACGAACCTCTGCTGCACCCGCGAGCGTGCGTCATTGCGGTGCGGCGCGACGGGCTTTAAGGGTTTGCCCCATGAGCAAGCTGCACCTCGTCTTCGGCGGCCGAGTCCGCGATCCCCAGACCCTCGACTTCGTCGATCCCGACAAGCTGGAAGTGGTCGGCATCTTCCCGGATTATGCGGCGGCCGAGAAGGCATGGCGCGCTGCGGCGCAGCGGACGGTCGACGACGCCGAAATGCGCTTCGTCGTGGTGCACCTCCATCGCCTGCTGGAACCGACGCTTCCAACCGGTTGACGAGCGCGCGGGCAGCGCGGCTGCGCGCGACGCCGACGATCGGATGACTGTCTCCGGCCAAGGACTGTCTGTGTACGCGGACGTGCGAGACGCCGTCGGTTCGGCAAGTGCGAACATGGATTGGGCGTGCAGGTGAAGCATCCGAGCGCGGTGCTTCCCACGGGATAGTCCAAACGCACCGTCAGACGCTCGCATCATGGGGAGGTTGATCGCTTCCCAGCAGCCATGACGACAGCCCACGGGGCCATAGGCTAAACCCTCATGACAGCCCGATATCGAATGTGCTCTCCCCTCCCCTTCAGGGGAGGGGCCGGGGGTGGGGCGTGTCCACAAGCGCCGTCGCTTCTTAGAAAAGCGGACACCCGCCCCATCCGAGAACAGAACCGCTACACTGGCCGCGCGCCGATGCGACAGGCGCCGCGCAGGCGCCCCACGCCATTTCATCCGCCACCGTCAGAAAAGCCAGCCCCCGCACCCGCGCGCCGGAACCGGTCAGGCCTGCCGATACCGCCACCGCAGCAACGGCCGCGCCAGAACCAGCCCCACGACGAACCCGCCGACATGCGCGCCGATCGCGATGTTCATACCGCCCATCCCGGCAAAGCCCGTCAGCAACTGGATCGCGATCCACGCCGCCGCCAGCCACAGGACGTGCAAGATATGCCCCGACAGCGGCCCGAAGCCCTTCGGCCGACGCTCCGCGAACAGGATCGCATAAGCTCCGATCACCGCCGCGATCGCGCCGCTGGCGCCGATCATCGGCTGCGCGGAGGCCGGGTCCGTACCGTACTGCGCAGCCGCCGCCGCATAGGCGCCGAGGACATACAGCAGCGCCATGCCGCCACCGCCCAGCGCCCGCTCGACGCGCGGACCGCAGAAGCACAGTACCACCAGGTTGAGCGCCAGATGCGCGAAACCGCCATGAATCAGCGTCGCGGTCAGCGGCGTCAGCGCGTTCGGGATGCCGGTCGGCGGCACGCCCAGCGCCGTTCCCGTCAGGCGCACCGGAACGAACCCGCCCGCCAGCGCCGCCCATTCGACAAGACCCGTCACCACCAGCAATACAGACACGATCGCGGTGATCGCCGCGATCGTCGCCGTCACCGGGGCCGAACGAATCTCGTCCACGTCAGATGAAGTCGATCTTCGACACGACGTAATAGCGGTCGCCCGCCGGCACCGACACCTCGACCTCGTCGTCGACCTTGCGCCCGATCAGCGCGCGGCCGAGCGGCGAGTTGTAGCTGATCCGGCCGGTCTTCGCGTCCGCCTCGGTCTGGCCGACGATCTGGTACTTCACCGGCTTGTCGTCGTCGTCCAGCAGCGTCACCGTCGCGCCGAACACGATCTTGTCGCCCGACAGGTCGCGCGGGTCGATGATCTGCGCGCGGCTCAGCTTGTCCTCGATATCGGCGATCGACGCCTCGATCTGGCCCTGCCGTTCCTTCGCCGCGTGATATTCGGCGTTTTCGGACAGGTCGCCATGCGCGCGCGCTTCCTCAATCGCATCGACGATCAGCGGCCGTTCCGCTTTCAGACGCTTCAGGTCTGCATTGAGCGTCTCATAGCCCTCCTGCAGCATCGGCATCTTTTCAACGGTCGCCATGTCATATCCCCAATTCGATCACCCCGCGCGCCCCGCCCCCCTCATCGGGGGCGGGTACGCCCGCACAGCACCTGTCGTTGTCGGGATCAGTTGTGCGATTGCGAATAATAGGCCTGCAAGGGGCGTACTTCAAGGAGTCCGCCGCGCGTCTCCCCCGATCCGGTCGCCGCGATCGCCCGCGCCGCCTCGACGCTCGCAGGCGCGGTGGTGAAGTACGGGATGCGTCCGCCCAGCGCCGCCTGGCGGATCGGCGTCGAATCCTTCAGGCTCTGCCAGCCCTCGGTCGTGTTGAAGATCAGGTCGATACCCCCGTCCATGATCCGGTCGACGATGTGCGGGCGCCCCTGCGCGACCTTGTTGATCCGCTCGATCGTCAGCCCGGCGCGGCTTAGATAGTCGGCCGTCCCGCCGGTCGCGACGATGGTGAAGCCCGCTTCCGCCAACAGCCGCGCGGCCGGCAGGATCGCCGGCTTGTCGGTGTCCTTCACGCTGACGAACACCGCCCCGCCCTCGGGCAGCACCGTGCCCGCACCCAGCTGCGCCTTCATGAACGCGTTGGTGAAATCGGGTGCGATTCCCATGACTTCGCCGGTGGACTTCATTTCCGGTGATAGCACCGGATCCACGCCAGGGAAGCGATTGAACGGGAAAACGGCTTCCTTCACCGCGTAATAGCCGATGTTCCTGTCGATCACCGGCAGGTCGCGCAGCTTCTCGCCCGCCATCACCCGCGCCGCGATCTTCGCGATCGGCACGCCCAGCGCCTTGGCGACGAAGGGCACGGTGCGCGACGCGCGTGGGTTCACCTCGATCAGATAGACCTGTCCGTCCTTCACCGCGAACTGGATGTTCATCAGGCCGACGACGCTGAGGCCGCGCGCCAGCGCCTCCGCCTGCCGCTCGATCTCCGCGATGATCTCGGCGGGCAGGCTATAGGGCGGGATGGAGCAGGCGCTGTCGCCCGAATGGACGCCCGCCTCCTCGATATGCTGCAGGATGCCCGCCACGACGACATCGTCGCCATCGCACACCGCATCGACATCGACCTCGATCGCGTCGCGCAGATACTGGTCGATCAGAACCGGCGCGTCGCCCGACACCTGCACGGCGGTCTGGATATAATCCTCCAGCTGCCCCGGCCCGTCGACGATCTCCATCGCCCGGCCGCCCAGCACGAAGCTGGGGCGCATCAGCACCGGATAGCCGACCCGCTCGGCGACGTTCAGCGCCTCTTCGCGGCTGCGGGCGATGCCGTTGCGGGGCTGGAGCAGCCGCAGCCGGTCGACCAGCGCCGCGAACTGCTCGCGATCCTCGGCCAGATCGATCGCCGCCGGCGCCGTGCCCAAAATCGGGATGCCCGCCGCCTCCAGCGCGCGCGCCAGATTGAGCGGCGTCTGCCCGCCGAACTGCACGATCACGCCGACCAGCTCGCCGCGCGACTTCTCGACGTCCAGGATCGCCAGCACGTCCTCGGCGGTCAGCGGCTCGAAATACAGGCGGTCCGACGTGTCATAGTCGGTGCTCACCGTTTCCGGATTGCAGTTGACCATGATCGTCTCATAGCCCGCATCCGCCAGCGCGAAGCAGGCGTGGCAGCAGCAATAGTCGAACTCGATGCCCTGCCCGATCCGGTTCGGCCCGCCGCCAAGGATCACGACCTTGCGCCGGTCGCTTGGCTGCGCCTCGTCCTCGGGCTCGCCAAAGCTGGGGCCTTCATAGGTCGAGTACATATAGGGCGTCTTCGCGTCGAACTCGGCGGCGCAGGTGTCGATCCGCTTGAAGACGGGGCGCACGCCCAGTTTCAGCCGGTGCGCGCGCACCTCGTCCTCGGTGACGCCGCCGGTCATCATCTTGACGACCTCGTGGATCAGGCCGCTGCCGCGCGCGATGCCGCGATCCATGCCGCGCAGGTTCGCCGATTGCAGCGCCAGCCAGGCCAGTCGCTTGTCGGAGAAGCCCATCGCCTTCAGCCGGCGCATGCCGGCCGCGTCCTGCGGCAGGCCGTTGTCCATGACCTCCGCCTCGGCTGCGACGATCTCCGCCATCCGTTCGAGGAACCACGGATCGTACTTCGCGATCGCATGGACCTCGGCGACGGTGAAGCCCTCGCGCAGCGCCTGCGCCGCGACCAGCAGCCGGTCCGGCGTCGGGTTGGCCAGCGCCGCCTCGATCTCCGCGCGCGGCGCGCCGACCAGCCGATCGACCTGGTTGAAGCCCGACAGGCCCGTCTCCAGACCACGCAGCGCCTTCTGCATCGATTCCTGGATATTGCGCCCGATCGCCATGACTTCGCCGACGCTCTTCATCGCGGTTCCGAGCACCGGCTCGGCGCCCTTGAACTTCTCGAAGGCGAAGCGGGGGATCTTCGTCACGACATAGTCGATCGTCGGCTCGAAGCTGGCCGGGGTCGCGCCGGTGATGTCGTTGGTGATCTCATCCAGCGTATAGCCGACCGCCAGCTTCGCCGCGACCTTCGCGATCGGGAAGCCCGTCGCCTTGGAGGCCAGCGCCGACGACCGCGACACGCGCGGGTTCATCTCGATCACGATCAGGCGGCCGTCCTTCGGATTGACCGCGAACTGTACGTTCGAACCGCCTGTTTCGACACCGATTTCCCGGAGGACCGCGATCGATGCGTTGCGC
>CAJYLQ010000003.1 GCA_913775975.1 uncultured Sphingomonas sp.
TTTCCGACGATCGGTCCGACCGTCAGACCAATTGATTTTGCATAGGCAAGATCGATTACGGTGTGACCACACGCATTGTCCAGCATGGCCCAAGCGTCGTGGCCATTTATTGTAACCTTCAAGAATATGACGTTGTCGCTGGTATCGATCGGCGTCGGGCTTGAATTGGCTTCGCTCAGGAATGTGATGCTATGTTCTAGAGTTGCTTCCGGCGCCGACTGAGCCTTCGCGGAAGGCGAGCCATCAGCCGGGGCGGCAACCGATGTTACCGCTGATACTGTCATCAATACGGAGCGTAGCGGTCGCATCATACTAAGCCATTCTTACTCACATTGCGCTGATCATACGCCGGTCAACTGGCTATCACCAGCCTACTTACCACGGAATGGCTATTTGGTCTGGTTTTCCGATCGTTTCGTGAAAGCCGGTGCCACACTATGTCGGCTATCGCCACCGGCGTTCCCACAAGCGGTCGTTCCGCTGTCCACCACCTTGCGACATTGAACGGCCCAACCCCTGTCGCATGGAAATGGAGGCGGTGCTCGCCGCCGGTGGAGGCGCAGGCGCTTTCCCCCTTACAGCGGCAACACACGCGACGGCAGGCGTCACCCTTGATACCCACGACGCCCGAACGTGACGCCGCCGCTTGCCAAGCGGCAGGGAAGCGGCAACAAATCTGCCACTTCTCATCATCACCGGGATGAACGCCTTGACCCTCAAGCCTGCCGCCCTCCTCCTCGCCTCCGCCCTCTCCCTCGCGCCCATGTCGCTCGCCGCGCAGGAGAAGCCCGCGCCGCGCGACAAGAGCCTGTCCCATGCCGATGCGATGAAGCAGGAGGCGGAGGCCGGCTGGGCCAGCGCGCCCGTTACGGAGACGGAAACGAAGCATCGCGACAGCGTGACCATCAACGGCCGCGCCTACCCCTACACCGCGTCCGCCGGCACGCTGACGATCCGCGATATCGAGGGCAAGCCGACCGCGTCGATGTTCTACACCGCCTATACGCTGGACGGGGTGAAGCCGGGCACCAAGCGCCCCGTCACCTTCCTCTACAATGGCGGGCCGGGCAGCCCGTCCTTCTGGCTGCGCATGGGCAGCTTCGCGCCGATCCGCATCCGCACGACCAGCCCCGAATTCGTCCGCCCCGCCCCCTATGACGTCGGGCCCAACCCCGATTCGCTGCTCGACAAGACCGACCTCGTCTTCCTCGACGCGATCGGCACCGGCTATTCCCGGCCGCTCGGCGACATGAAGCCGCAGCAATTCTATGGCGTGGATGAGGATGTCGACGCCTTCGCCGGCGGCATCCTGCGCTACGTCACCAAATATGGCCGCTGGATGAGCCCGAAGTTCCTGCTCGGCGAAAGCTACGGCACGCTGCGCTCGGGCGCGCTGGCGTACCAGCTGCAGGAGCGGGGCATGGCGCTGAACGGCGTCGTCCTGCTCTCCTCGATCATGAACTACGGCTATCGGCAGCCGGGGCTCGATCAGGTCTATCTGAACTATCTGCCCAGCTATGCGGCGACCGCCTGGTATCACAACCGCCTGCCCGATCGCCCCGCCGACGTCGCCACCATCGTGCAGCAGGCGCGCGCCTTCGCGACCGGCCCGTACATGTCGGCGCTCGCCAAGGGGCAGAGCATCTCCGACGCGGAACGCGATCAGGTCGCCGAGCAGATGAGCCGGCTGATCGGCCTGTCGCCCGAGTTCATCAAGCGCGCCAACCTGCGCATCGACCTGCCGCGCTTTCAGAAGGAGCTGCTGCGCGGCTCGGCGCGCACGGTCGGCCGGTTCGATTCGCGCTATGTCGGGATCGATACCGACGCGGCGGGCGAACGGCCGGAGACGGACGCCTCGTCCGACGCGATCTCGGGCGCCTATATCGCCTCGTTCAACGATTATCTGGCGAACACGCTGGGGTACAAGACGGACCTGCCCTATCGCCTGTCGGCACGCGATGCGGCGGGCTGGACGTGGAACTGGAAGCACGAGGCGCCGGGCCGCGGCATGGGCGCGCAGAACAATCCCAACACCGCGATCGACCTGGGCGCCGCGATGCGCGCCAATCCGTACCTCAAGGTGCTGTCGATGAACGGCTATTACGACATGGCGACGCCGTTCTTCGGGACGGAGAACGACCTTGGCCACATGATGCTGGAACGCCCGCAACAGGCGAACCTGTCCTTCACCTACTATCCCGCCGGCCACATGACGTACCTGAACCCCGACGCGCTGCACCGGATGAAGGCGGACCTGTCGCGCTGGTATGACGAGGCGGTCAGCGACGCCCGCTCCGCCACCCCGCCCGTCCCGCCGACGACCGGCGGCGCCCCCACCGCCAATCGCTGACCGGCGGCGCGGAGAAGCGAAGCCGGCCCGCACCGACGAAGGGCGGGCCGGCAGCGTCGATCAGGCGAGGACGCGGCGGCTGCCGCGGCGGCGCGCGGCGCCCGCGACGAGGCCGAAGCCCGCCATCATCATCACCCAGGTCGACGGCTCGGGCACCGTGCCCACCGTGGCGAAGGTCGCACGCATCGAGAAATCGTCGATCGCCAGCGCATCGTCCGCGCCGCTGTCATCCAGGTCGATCCAGCGGAACCCGATCGTCTGGCCCTGGCGCAGCGTCAGGCCGGTGATCGCGCCCGTACGCTGCGTGCGCACGCTGTTGCCGTCGACCGCGGCGTTGGTCGTGCCGGACACCTGATCGACCAGGTCCAGCGCGGTCAGCGTCGTCCAGCTTCCCGTCGAGAACAGGTCGGTCGCGCCGACCAGATACGAGAAGGCGAGGCGCGACGGCGTGGTCGTCGATCCGTTGCGCCACTGTTCGTCGAAGAAGGCGACGTTCAGCGCGGTGATCGTGTTGCCGGTCGCGTTGGTGAAGATCGCGCCGATCCGCGATTCGAGCGAACCGCTCGCCAGCGCGCCCAGCGCCCGGTCGGTCGCGCCCGCCGCACCGAAGCTATAGGTATCGCCCGTGTTCGACGAGCCGTCGCCCGCGCGATAGCTGGTGTTGGCGTTGTTACCCAGTTCCCCGAACTGCCATCCGTTCGGCAGCACGCCGCCCGTGGCGGCCACGCCGCCGGTGTTGGTGGTCAGGCTGTCGAAATTCTCGCTGTAGCTGGCGCTCGTCAGCGACACTGCCGCATGGGCCGATACGGGCAGCGCACCCAGCATGGCGACGGCAACCAGCCGGCCCGCGATCCTTGTGACGTTCATTCGATATCCCCCGGTAAATACGCCGACTCCGCGAGTGGCTGGGGGCAGCGCTATCGGCGGTACAAGTCCTTAACGTGAAAGGTTAATGACGCGCCTGTTACTGTTTGTGTGGCCAATCGATTTCAGCGACGACGGGAAAATGATCGCTGGGATATAACGGCCCCTGATGGTCATCCAGCACCGTCACGCGCAGTGGCACCAGCCCGCGCGTCCAGATCCAGTCGATCCGGTCGCCCGGCTTGCCGGTAAAGCCGTGAAACGTGCCCGCCGGGCCCTTGCGCTTCCACGCCACCTGCCAGCTGTCGGTCAGCACGCCCGCCAGCGCGGCATGGGCGGCACTGGCGGGGATGGTGTTGAAATCGCCGGTGACGACCACCGGCCCCTCGACCGCGCGCACCCGCGCGGCGATCAGCTGCGCCCCGCGCAGCCGCGCCGCGTCGTCATCGACGCGATAGGGCAGATGCGTGTCGAACAGCGTGAAGCAGCGCGCCGGCATCGCCTTCGCGCAGAACCGGCCCCAGCCGACCATGCGCGGATAGGGGTGGCCCCAGCTGATGCTGCCCGGCACCGCGGGCGTGTCCGACAGCCAGAAATCGCCCTGCGCGGCCAGTGTCCACCGATCCTTGGCGTAGAATATGCCCATATGCTCGTCGGCATGACCGCCGCGCCGGTCGCGGCCGAACCAGGCATAATCGGGCAGGCTCGCGACGATGTCGTCGCCCTGCGCCTTGTGCAGTTCCTGCGTGCCGATGATGTCGGGCGCCGCCTTGCGGATCGTCGCGATCGCCAGTGCGCGGCGTCGCGGCCAGTCGTTTGGGCCGTCCGACGCCAGCGGCAGGCGGACGTTGAACGACATGACCGTCAGCGCCGGCGCCTTCGCCGCGACGGGGGCCGCCCCCGATGCCAGTGCCAGCGCCAGGGCCAGCGCGGGCATCGGCGCGGCCGTGCGGGCGGCGCGCCTCATGCCCCCTCCAGCGCGCGCGCGCGGCGGCGCTGCACCGAACTGCCGATCCCCATCGCCTCGCGATATTTGGCGACGGTGCGGCGCGCGATGTCGAACCCCTTGGCCTGCAGCAACTCGACCAGCGTGTCGTCGGACAGGATCTTCGCCCCCTCGCCCGCGATCAGCGCCCGGATCGCGCTCTTCACCGCCTCCGCCGACACCGCGTCGCCGCCGTCCGCCGCCTGGATCGCGCTGGTGAAGAAGTATTTCAGCTCGAACGTGCCCCGCGCGCAGGACAGATACTTGTTGCTGGTGACGCGGCTGACCGTCGATTCGTGCATCTCGATCGCGTCGGCGACCTTGGCCAGCGTCATCGGCTTCAGATGCGCGACGCCGTGCAGGAAGAACGCCTCCTGCTGCTTCACGATCTCGACCGCGACGCGGATGATCGTGCGCTGCCGCTGGTCCAGCGCCTTGGTCAGCCAGGTGGCCGACGCGACGCAGTCGGACAGCCACGCCTTCGACGCCTTGTCCTGCGCGCCCGCCGCCAGCTGGCTCTGGTAGCGACGATTGACGAGGACGCGGGGCAGCGTCGCGCCGTTCAGCTCGACCGTCCACGCCCCGTCCGCGCCGCGCGTGACGAACAGGTCGGGCACCACCGCCGCCGGCGGCTCCCCGCCATAGCGGCAGCCGGGCTTGGGGTCGTAGGCGCGCAGCTCGCGGATCATGTCCGCCAGATCCTCGTCGTCGACATGGCACAGCCGCTTCAGCCGCCCCATCTCGCCACGCGCCAGCAGGTCCAGATTGTCCAGCAGCTTCGCCATGCACGGATCGTATCGGTCCGCCTCGCGCGCCTGCAGCGCCAGGCACTCCGCCAGATCGCGCGCGCCGACGCCCGTGGGGTCGAAGGTGTGGATCACCTCCAGCACATCCTCGACCCGCGCCAGCGGCACGCCCAGCCGATTGGCGATCTCCATCGTGCTCGCGCGCAGATAGCCCGCCTCGTCGATCTGGTCGATCAGATGGTGCGCGATGAACAGGTCCGCGCCGCCGATCGCCACTCCGGCCTGCTCGATCAGATGATCGGCGAGGCTGAGGTCGGGGTTGGCGAAGCTGTCGAAATCCGGCGCCTCGCCCGAACTACTGCCCGCGCCGCTGGCGGACGACAGCGCCCCGTCCCGCCCGACGCCACCATCGGCGACCGAATCCTGCTGGTGACTCTCCGTCGCGTAATCGAGGTCGAGCGGCTCGGCCGGCGCCGCGCCGGTGACGAGCGCGTCGGCGCTCGCGGGCTCGGGCGTGGGCGCGGGTTCGGGGCGGACGATCTCGCCGCCCTGCCCCGCCTCCAGCAGCGGGTTCTTCTCGATCTCCTCGGCGATGAAGGCCTCGACCTCCAGGTTCGACAGCGCGAGCAGCTTGATCGCCTGCTGCAGCTGCGGCGTCATCACCAGCGACTGCGACTGCCGCAGATCGAGACGCGGGGCGAGGCTCATGACCTTCCGCCCCGGCCCGGACAGTAGCTGGAAGGTTGCGCGCCCATGACCCTAGAGCGAGAAGCCCTCGCCCAGATACAGGCGCCGGACGTTCGCATCGGCGACCAGCTCCGCCGGCGATCCGGTGAACAGCACCCGGCCGTCATAGATGATGTACGCGCGGTCGACGATGTCCAGCGTTTCCCGGACGTTATGATCGGTGATGAGCACGCCGATCCGCCGCCGCTTCAGGTCCTTCACCAGATCGCGGATGTCGGCGATCGAAATGGGATCGATGCCCGCGAACGGCTCGTCCAGCAGCATGATCGACGGGTCCGCCGCCAGCGCGCGCGCGATCTCCGCCCGCCGCCGCTCACCGCCCGACAGCGCCATGGCGGGCGCGGCGCGCAGCCGGGTCAGGCCGAACTCGTCGAGCAGCCGGTCCAGCTTCGCCTGCCGCGCATCGCGATCCGGCTCTGACAATTCGAGCACGGTCAGGATGTTCTTCTCGATCGAAAGCCCGCGAAAGATCGACGTTTCCTGCGGCAGATAGCCCAGCCCCAGGATCGCGCGCCGGTACATGGGCAGGCCGGTGATATCCTCCCCGTCCAGCATGATGCGGCCCGAATCGGGCTTCACCAGACCCATCACCGAATAGAAGCACGTCGTCTTGCCCGCGCCGTTGGGACCGAGCAGGCCGACCACCTCGCCATGGCCGACCGAGACCGACACGTCGGTCAGCACGACCCGCTTGTCATAGGATTTGGCGATCGACACGACCTGCAACCCGTCCTGCGTCGCGGGCTCGGCGGGATGGTCGGTCAGCGGCGTCGCGGCATCATCGGGCAGGGTGGTGATGGCCATCGGGGTACGGCACCTCGCAATTGCCGATTACCAGGCCGTTACCGGCGGTAATCATGGCAGGATTCATGCATGATGGGGCCTCGCAAGGAAACCCCTCGATCGGTCAGCGGCTGCGATCGGGGACGGAGAAGGTGCCCGTGACGCGGCCGGCGCGGCGCACCACGCCATTGTCGCCCGGCGCGCCGGCGCTGCCGCTGACCGCCGATCCGTCGATCACCGCGCGGCCGGTATCCAGGTTGATCGTCAGCCGCCCGCCATTCACCGTATTGCCCGCGCCCTGCGTCAGGCTGACCCCGCCCAGCATCGTGATCAGCCGCCGGTTCAGGTCGTAGATCGCATATTGGCTGCGCGCGGTCTGGTTGGGCTGGCGCACCGTCACCCCGCCGCTGGCATCGAGTCGCGACACCTGCGGATTGCCGCCCACGACCTTGCCCGTATAGGCGACGGTCATCCGCGCGGCGTTCAGCGTCATCTCCGCCTGCTTCACGCTGACATTGCCGACCAGCACGACGCGGTCGGCGCGGTCCTGCAGCTCGATCCGGTCCGCGCCGAAATCGATCGGGGCGTTGGTGTTGTGCCGCTGCTGCGCGGCCGCCGGCATGGCGGCGGCGATCAGGGCGAGCGGGGCAAGCAGGGGACGGATCGGTCGCATGGCGCGCTATCTCGCCCCGCGCGGCACGATCCGCAAGCGGGCATTGCCGCTCAGCACCACCGTGCGGCTGTCCAGATCGGCGTTCAGCCGGTCCGCGCGGTACGTGCCCTGCGGCAGCGTGCCCTGCACCGCGCCCACGCTTTGCAGCTTGCGGGCGGTGAGGTCGACGATCGCGTCGCCGGTATCCAGGCGATATCCGCCCGCCGCCTCGAACGCGATCGGCCCGGTCATCCGCATCTTCTGCGAATCCATGTCGTATCGCCCGCCCGGCGACACCAGCCGCGCCGGCCCGTCCGTCAGCTGCAACGACGCGGACAGCTGCGACAGGCGCACGACAGGCTCGGCGGAGCTGCGCTGCACGGCGGAGCCCGCGTCCAGTTCGAACGCCTGCCCCTTGTCGTCCTGCCCGCGATAGCGCGCGGCCTGGATGCGCATCCGTTCCGGCGACACCTCCACCTTGTTCTTGTCGAGCACGAACGACACGTCGCCCGCGGACGTCAGCGGCGCCATCACCAAGAACGCGGCCAGCACCCCGATCGCCATCGGCAGGCCGACGCGCATCGTCGCGACCAGCCGGTCGTGCGGGCTGCCCGGCGCGGCCTTGCGCTGGCGCGCCGTGCGTACCTCTACCGCGATCTGCGACATCGCCCTACCTCATTCCCTGCGCGCCGTTCCGGGGAACGATCGCGCGCGTATCCCGCCTCGCGGCATCACATATGCGCGAAGATGTCGATCTCCGGCCAGCCCGCCAGATCCAGCGCCGCGCGATGCGGCAGGAAGTCGAAACAGGCCTGTGCCAGCGCCATCCGCCCCTCGCGCGCCAGCCGCCGCTCCAGCTCCTCGCGCAGGCGGTGAAGATAGCGCACGTCGGACGCGGCATATTCCTTCTGCGCATCGGTCAGCTGCGGGCTGCCCCAGTCCGACGATTGCTGCGCCTTGGACAGCTCCAGCCCCAGCAGCTCGCGCACCAGCTCCTTCAGCCCGTGCCGGTCGGTATAGGTGCGGATCAGGCGCGACGCGATCTTCGTGTCCCAGGCCGGCGCGGCGACGACGCCCAGATAATGCTGGATCGCCGCGATATCGAATCGGCCGAAATGATACAGCTTCGTGATCGCCGGATCGGCCAGCAGCGCCTTCAGATTGGGCGCGGCATAGTCGCTGCCCGCCGCAAAGCGGACCAGATGCTCGTCGGGGCCGCCGTCCGACAGCTGCACCACGCACAGCCGATCGCGCGGAGTGATGAGCCCCATCGTCTCGGTATCGACGGCGATCGACGTCGCGCCCGCGAACAGGCCCGCGGGGATGTCTTCCTCGTGCAGATGAACGGTCATCCCGCCGCCGTAGCCGCACTGCCCCGCCGGCTCAAGGCGCGGGGGATGGCGCGGCGGCGTTCCCCCGCCGACCGTTGCCGATTCGCCGCGCTTGCCGGCAATTCGGGCGAAATTTCGGCCGGACCGGCTCCGGCGACATAAATTTCGTTCGCAGCCGGGGACGGGATGAGGTATGCGAGGCGTTAGGCGCAAAAGGTTTCGCGTCTGAAGGCCCTTGGCACGTCGTCCGGCGCACGGGTTCTTTGAGAGCATTTTACGGGCGAACCGGGAAGACGAACAGGGCTTATGAGTTTCGATAAAGGCGGCCGCGGCAACCGTGGCGGACGTGGTCGCGACAAGCGCGATGGCTTTGGCAACGACGATTTCGGCGGTGGCGGCGGCTTCGGCGGCGGCGGTTTCGGTGGCGGCGGCTTTGGCGGCGGCGACCGATTCGGCGGCGGCGGTGACCGCTTCGGCGGCGGCGGCGATCGCTTCGGCGGCGGCGGTGGCGGCGGCTTCCGTGGCGGCGGCGGTGGCGGCTTCGGCGGTGGTGGCGGCGGCGGCTTCGGCGGCGGTCGCGGGATGCCCCCGCAGGTCGTCGGCGAAGGCACCGGCGTCGTAAAGTTCTTCAACGCGCAGAAGGGCTTCGGCTTCGTCGTCCGCGATGACGGCGGCGAGGACGTGTTCGTGCACATCTCGGCCGTCGAGCAGGCCGGCCTGACCGCTCTGGCAGAGGGCCAGCCGCTCGGCTTCACCCTCGTCGATCGTGGTGGACGCATTTCGGCCACCGAGCTGAAGATCGATGGCGAGCCGATGCCCGTCACCGAGCGTGCGCCGCGCGAACCGCGTGAGGGCGGCTTCGGCGATCGCGGCCCGCGTGCGGGCGGCTTCGGCGGCGATCGCGGCGGTGCGCCGCAGCGCCAGCTGACCGGCGAGAAGGCGACCGGCACGGTCAAGTTCTTCAACGCGATGAAGGGCTTCGGCTTCATTCAGCGCGACGACGGCCAGCCCGACGCCTTCGTGCACATCTCGGCCGTCGAGCGCGCCGGCATGGGCAGCCTGAACGAGGGCGATCGCCTCCAGTTCGAACTGGAAGTCGATCGTCGCGGCAAGTACGCCGCGGTCAACCTGCAGCAGTCCAGCTGATCCTGCTGACCTGACGATATGGTCCGCCCGGCAGCCGCCGGGCGGACCCTTTCCCGTTTCGCGTACCATCGAAAGGCCCGGCAGCGCCCATCCGCGCGGCCGGGCCTTTTCGCGTCCGGCGCGGACCGCCGCCGCCGGACACGCCCGCCTGCGCGGCACCGGCGCGTGAAGAGGGGGCCGAGCCCCCGCCCCCATCTCGACCACGCCTCTCCCCTCAAGGGGATCGTTGCGAAACTCCGTCTCTCACGCCCCTCACCCGCCACCCCGGCGAAGGCCGGGATCGAGTTGCAGAACGGTTCGAGCGACTTACCGACCCCCGACCAACTGGATGTCGGCCTTCGCCGGGATGGCGGAGGGAGTTTTGCAACGATTCCCTCAGGGCGTAGCGCATCGTCCGTACCCCGCCATGAACAGGGCAGCGAGGATTGCCGCCCGTCGGTAACGGCTTAGGCGGCGGCCACATGCCCGGAGACAGCGCCTTCGGAAATGCGGCGGATCTCGCTCCGCACAGATTCCTAGCTGTACGGGCGTCCGACGAGAAGGCGCGTCACCGTGGCTCGCGACGCCCCCCTGTTCCAAGGACCATCCAGCCAGGCAGCAAGGACCGCCACGCGCCGCACGGCGGCGACAGCGAGCCCCGTCGATGTCCTACACCCCCGCTCCCCTGCTAGAACCGTGCAATGCCCCCGGCACCCTCCCGCCCCGACCCTGTCTCAACGTTCGCACGCGCTTGCCCGCGCCTGTCCCCATCAACCTGCTGTATTCGCGACACTTTCGCACGCCTCAACATTCGCCTGACCCCGCCACAACCCTCAACAGTCTCAACATTCGCGCATCCAACCGCACCCAACCGCATGTCGATGGACCGCCCGACGCCGATGGCTATCGCCCGCATTTCCCGCCACAAGGGGGGCATGATGCGTCCCGCCTTCGCCCTCGCCCTGCTCGCCACGCTCCCCCTCGCCCTGCCCGCCACCCCCGCGCAGGCTCAGGCCGCGAGAGCCGCCGCCGCGCCCGCCGTTCCGATCGCCTCGGCGGAGGTCGTCGCGCGCTACCCGCACGATCGCACCGCCTTTACCGAGGGGCTGATCTGGCGTGACGGCGCGCTGTACGAAAGCGTCGGGCGGGAGGGCGAATCGGACGTTCGCCGGGTCCGGCTGAAGGATGGCGTGGTAGAGCGGCGCGCCGTCATCCCGCCCGCGCAGTTCGGCGAGGGGCTGGCGGCGTGGGGGCCCGACCTCATCAGCCTGACCTGGCATGACGGCGTCGCGCATCGCTGGACCGCGAAGACGCTGAAGCGGGTCGGCCAGTCCCGCTACACGGGCGAGGGCTGGGGCCTGACGGCGAACGCCGCGCAGTTGATTCAGTCGAACGGCAGCGCGCAGCTCGTCTTCCGCGATCCCCGCACGCTGGCCGAACGGCGCCGCATCACCGTCACGCTCGGCGGCCGTCCGCTCGATCAGCTGAACGAGCTGGAATGGGTCGACGGCACGATCCTCGCCAATGTCTGGCACCAGCCTTGGATCGTTCGCATCGATCCGGCCTCCGGCGCCGTCACGCAGCTGATCGACCTGCGCCCGCTGGTCGCAGAAATCCGGCCGACCGATCAGGAAGCGGTGCCCAACGGCATCGCGTGGGATGCGAAGGGCCGCCGGCTGTTCGTGACGGGCAAGCTCTGGCCGACGCTGTTCGAGATCCGGCTGAAGGATCGCTGACGCGTCCCCGCGCGTATCCCCGCACGACGGACAATCCCAGAAAGGCGACCAATGGGCAGGATGATCGACGGCGTCTGGCACGCCGGCAAGGTGACCGAGGACAGCAAGGGCGGCGCATTCCGCCGGCAGGATTCGGGCTTTCGCGACTGGGTGACCGCCGATGGCGGGCCGGGCCCGGATGGCCAGCCCGGCCGCCCCGCCGCGCCCGGCCGCTATCATCTCTATGTCAGCCATGCCTGTCCCTGGGCGCATCGCACGCTCATCATGCGCGCGCTGAAGGGGCTGGAGGCGATGATCGCCGTGTCCGTCGTAGACCCCGTGATGCTCGACCATGGCTGGACCTTCGCAACTGAGCGCGGCGGGACGGGCGATCCGCTGCACGGGTCGGACTATCTGTGGCAGCTCTATGCGCGGGCGCGGCAGGGCTATTCGGGCAAGGTCACGGTGCCCGTCCTCTGGGACACGGAAACCGACACGATCGTCAGCAACGAATCGTCCGAGATCATCCGCATGATGACCCGCGCATGGGACGCATGCGGCGCCGCGCCCGGCGACTATTATCCCGAACCCCTGCGCGCGGAGATCGATGCGATCAACGCCATCGTCTACGACCGCGTCAACAACGGCGTCTACAAGTCCGGCTTCGCCACCACGCAGGCCGCCTATGAGGAGGCGGTCGGCCCGCTGTTCGACACGCTCGACATGCTGGAGGAGCGGCTGGCCGGGCAGGACTGGCTGGTCGGCGACCGGATGACGGAGGCGGACATCCGCCTCTTCACCACGCTAGTCCGCTTCGACGCGGTCTATGTCGGCCATTTCAAATGCAACATCCGCCGCATCGTCGATTATCCGGCGCTGGAGGCATTCCTCGAACGGATGCTCGCCATCCCCGGGATCGGCCGGACGGTGCATCTCGACCATATCAAGACCCACTATTACGCCAGCCATCGTGACCTGAACCCGTGCGGGATCATTCCCGTCGGGCCGGCCTTGCCATGGGAGGGCCTGACCGCGCGCGGCGCGACCTGACGCGGTGGCGCTGCACGGGAAACGCGGGTACGCTGCATTACGGCTGCACATCGCATGGCTATCGCCCGGTCATGCCCGTCTTCCGCGCCCGCTACGTCATCGCCGCCCTGCTGCTGTTCATGGTGGAGGCGGCGATCGCGCTGTTCGTCCATGACGCGTTCGTTCGCCCGCATGTCGGTGACGCAGTCGCCGTCATGCTCGTCCACTGCGCGCTGCGCGCCGTCACGCGGCTGTCCGCGCCAGTCGCCGCGCTCTGCGCCTTCGCGATCGCGGTCGGGGTAGAGCTGTCGCAATACGCCCATCTCGTCGATCGGCTGGGACTTGGAGACGAATGGCTGGCGCGCACGATCCTCGGCACGGGCTTCGACTGGCGGGATTTCGTCGCCTACGCCACCGGCGTGGTCCTGATGCTGCTGCTGGACCGGCAAGCTGGCCGCGCCTGATCGCGGTCAGGTCACCAGTCGCTTCAGCGTCTCCAGCCGATCCGCTTCCTCCGCCGGCTTGTCGGTGCGGATGCGCGCGATGCGAGGAAATCGCATCGCGACCCCCGATTTGTGCCGGGTCGAGCCGTGAATCGAATCGAACGCGATCTCCAGCACCAGCGACTTTTCCACCTCGCGCACCGGGCCGAATCGGTTGACGGTATGGCCGCGCACGAAGCGGTCCAGCTGTCGCAACTCCTCGTCGGTGATCCCCGAATAGGCCTTGCCGACCGGCAGCAATTCGCCCTCATCGGTCCAGCAGCCGAAGGTATAATCGCTATAATAGCTGGATCGCCGGCCGTTGCCTCGCTGCGCGTACATCATCACGCAGTCGGCGGTCAGCGGATCGCGCTTCCACTTGTACCACAGCCCCGCCTTGCGTCCGCCGACATAGGGGCTGTCGCGCCGCTTCAGCATGACCCCCTCGATCGCCGCGTCGCGCGCGCCGGCACGAATCGCCTCCAGCTCGGTGAAGTCGGCCGCTGCGATCGTCTGACTGAGGTCGAAGCGGTCGGGATCCAGCCGGGGCACGAACGCCTCCAGCCGCGCGCGCCGCTCCGTCCACGACAAAGATCGCAGATCCTCCGCCCCGTCAGCCAGAATATCGTAGAGCCGGACGAAGGCGGGATAGTCGGCCAGCATCTTCGCCGACACGACCTTGCGCCCCAGTCGCTGCTGCAGCGCGTTGAAGCTGGCCGCCTCCCCGCCCTGCACGTCGCCCTTCACCATCAGCTCGCCATCGACCGCGCCCGGCGTGGAAAAGGCGGCGGCGACATCCGGGAAGCTGCCCGTCACGTCGTCGCCCGTCCGGCTGTACAGCCGCGTCTGCCCCGCGACATGCACGATCTGGACGCGGATCCCGTCCCATTTCCACTCGGCGGCATAGTCGGCCAGATCGACGCGCGCGTCCTCCAGCCCGTGCGCCAGCATGAAGGGGCGGAACACGGGGACGTCGGCGGCGGTCGGCTGTTCGGCCCGCCCCTCCAGCCAGTCGAACAGCGGCGCATAGGGCGGCGGCAGGGTATGCCACAGCTCCTCCAGCAGTTCGACATCGACTCCGAACGCCAGCGCCAGCGCGACCCGCGCCAGCCGCGCCGATACGCCGATCCGCAGCGCGCCGGTCGCCATCTTCAGCAGCGCGAATCGCTCCTCGGCATCGAGCCGGTCGAGCATCCGCGCCAGTTCGGCGGGCGCATCCGCCCGGCCCAGATGGCGCAACCGCTCGACCGCGCCGCCAAGCGAGAGCGGCATCGCGTCAGCCCCCTGCCGATCATCGATCGTGCCGGGCAGCGGCGCCGGCCACAACAGCGCCACCGTCTCCGCAGTATCGCCGACATAGTCGCGGCTCATGCGGAACAGGACCGGATCGACCCGCGCCTCGATCAGCGCGCGAATCAGCGCGGGCTTCACACCCGGCAGGTCCAGCCCCCCGGTCAGCGCCGCCATCGCCCAGCCCCGGTCGGGATCGGACGTCGCGCGCAGATAATCCGCGATCAGCTTCAGCTTCGCGTTGCGGCTCCGCGTGTAGATCAGCGAATCGAGGAGCGCGGCGAAAGCGTGCATCCCGCTAGAACGCGCGGAGGGCGTGCTGCGGTTCCGGTGCCTAGTCTCAGGGTGCGACGATCGCCGCCTCCTGCTGTAACGGCGCCCGAGGCCGGCGGACACGTTGCAGGAACCAGCGCTCGACGACGTGCCAGCTCAGTACACCCGCAGCCAACGCGCCGGCCATCGACAACAGCACGTAGACCGTAAAGGATGCTTTGCCTCGCAGGCCAGTCGCCAGCATCTGCTGGATCGGGAAGGCGTACAGGTAAGCGCCATAGGAAAAGTCGCCGTAGCGCGCGGCATGCGGCATTCGAACGGCGTCCGTAAAGGCGAGGTAGAAGATGCCGTAGGTCAGGACAGGCGGAAACACGCACCGCGTGACAATCGCACGCCATGGATCGGCGATCGGCAGATGCGCGCACAGGATCACCAGCGCGATGCCTCCCAGCAGGAGGCGCCGGTCGCGCGGGATATGCTGCCGATACAGATAGGTGGCGGCTCCCAGCATGAACGGCGGCAGCACGTTGAACCAGAAGTAGGGAAAGCCGATGATCGTCCCGATCCAGCCGCCACCGGGTCGCCGCCCCGTCGCATCCAGCCAGATACGCACCACGATCACCCCGACCGTCAGCGCCGGCACGATCCAGCGCCGCTTGAGCAGGCCGCTGACGCCCAGCACCATCACCCCGATATAGCACCAGAATTCATAGCCGATGCTCCAAAGCGAACCGTTGACCGCCCCACCATTGAAGGCGTCGGACGGCAGAATGTATCCGCGCAGCAGCAGATTGGACGCGATGCCGCCCCATTCAGCAGGCCGGATATCGCTGACGGATCGCGATGAGAACGCTGGGACAATTACCAGCGAGCAGAGCAGTACGGCGACCAGATAGCCCGGATAGATGCGCCGCACCCGCCGGGACAGGAAAGAGCGCCACGAAGCTGCGCGGACGAAACTTAGCACGATCAGGAACCCGCTGATCGCGAAGAACGCCAAGACCGCGAGGTTGCCGCTGTTGTACACGCCTCCCAGCAGCAGCGAGAGCGGTTCCCGATCCTCACTGTCGGACCAGATGAAAAAGCTGTGCGACCACACCACCAGCATGGCCATGAACAGCCGGATGGCGTCGAAGTTGTTAGACCGCAGCGCATCCGCCGCGGCTGGTATCAGCAAGGGCGCCTGTTCGCGCTGCGTCATTGTTGCTCCCATCCCGAATGAGGCCACCCGGTCGCCATAAGTATGTCGCGTGCAAAGACCGTAAACGTGGCCGTAGGGCTTGGGCGGTTTGGACGCCAACATGATTTCGACGCACTGTCGCGCCGCGCGATCTTCGGGCCGATGCAATATGCCGTTTGGACGATAGCGAAGGCGGTGCCGTCCCGCCCCTTCCGGCATTGGCGCCAAACCTGATCGTACAACCCGTCCGACCTCCGAGCGGCCGATTCCATCGCTCGCTGGGTTCGCATCCGACATGTTTCTGGCCTAAGCGCGGCCGCGATGTTTCGTCGGTTTGTCCTGTTCGTATCGATTGTCGCGCTTATCGTCGCGGCGCTCCTGGCGTTCATGTTCGCGGAGGCACGCCGAGATCCGGTCGTGCGGCGCATGACGATAGCCGCGGCAGGCTGGCCTGTGGGCGTGCCACCCGTCACGCTGGCGCTGCTCAGCGACATCCACCTCGGTAGCCGCGCAATGAATGTGGGTCGGCTTGAGCGGATCGTCGATCAGGTGAATGCGCTTCGCCCCGATCTGGTCCTGCTCGACGGTGATTTCGTCGAGGGCGTCGATCCCGTCGCCGGGACGGCCTCTGCCATGCAGTTGACGGCACCGCTCTCACGTCTCCACGCGCGACTGGGCGTAGTCGCCGTGCTGGGCAACCACGACCATGCCTCGGCGCCCGGGGCCGTGACGCGGGCGTTGCGCGCCGCGGGGATTACCGTGCTGACCAATTGGGCAACACGGCGCGGGCCGCTGACCGTTGTCGGGATCGACGACGCGGTGACGGGCCACGCGATACCGGCTCCCGCTCAGGACGCGGCGCGCCTGCTGGGCGGCGTACCCGTGACTATCAGCCATGCGCCGGAAGTTCTGCCCTTGCTGCGCAAGGGCTCGGCCCCGCTACTGCTGCTCGGACATACGCATTGCGGGCAGATCATGGTGCCGGGCGGTAGCCGCCTGACGCGCTATATCAACGAGGGCGAGCCGCTGTACGACCCACGCTACCGTTGCGGCGTGACCCGTGATCCGGGGAGGATCAGCATCGTCACCGCCGGGCTGGGCACCAGCCGCGTGCCGATGCGGTTTCGTGCCCCGCCCGATATGTGGCTGTTGACCCTGCGGGGCCGGTGAGCCCCGCAAGTGTCGATCAATCCACCGCGTCTTTCACTGCCTTTCCCGCGACCACTCCCAGCACGAGGAAGATCAGGAACAACGCCAGCGCGATGAAGAACAGGATCTTGGCGATGCCGACAAAGGCACCGCCGATTCCGCCGAACCCCAATGCGCCGAGCACCAGCCCGGCCACGAGGAAGATCAGCGCGAGCTTGAGCATGTCGGCCTCCCTCAGCTCTTGCGGCTCGCTTCGAACAGGAACCAGGCGCGCTCCTCGGCCTGATCGATCCAGTCGTCGGCCAGGCTGGACGTTGCGGTATCGTTGGATTCCTCGGCACGCTCGCGAGCCTCGCGCAGCGCCTCGACCAGCTTCAGATTGTCCTCGCGCAGTTCCGCCAGCATTTCGTGCGGGGGCACGAAGTCGCGGTCGTTGTCACTGATCTGCTGACGGCGGCCGATATCGCCGATCGAGCGCAGCGTGGTGTGGCCGGTCTTGCGCACCCGCTCCGCGATCGCATCCGTCACGCCCAGGATCTGGGTGGCCTGGTCGTCGAGCATCAGGTGATAGTCGCGGAAGTGCGGGCCCGATACGTGCCAGTGGAAATTCTTCGTCTTGATGTACAGGGCATAGCAATCGGCCAGCGCGACGTTCATCGCATCGGCGACGCTGCGCATGTCGTTGCGATTGAGGTCGGTGGGCGTCGACAGGGCGGGATTGGTCATCGGATACTCCGCTTTCAGGCTGATAGGGGTTCGGATGCGAAACGACCGGATGGCGGAAACGCTCCGCCGATGCCAGCGGTTGACTTCGGGCGCGCGATACGTCATGCGGCGCCCTTGATCGAGCGGGGGCCTCGCGGCCGGCCGCTCTCTTTCTTTTTCAGGAACAGGGCTCATGGCCAAGCCGACTACCGTCAAGATCAAGCTCGTCAGCTCCGCCGACACCGGCTTCTTCTACGTCACGAAGAAGAATCCGCGCACGAAGACGGAAAAGCTGAGCTTCAGCAAGTACGACCCCGTCGTGCGCAAGCATGTCGAGTTCAAGGAAGCGAAGATCAAGTAAGCCGTCCCGCCGCCGCGCCTCGGGGCGGCGGCCGATTCGGCTTAAGATGGTATGAAACAGCCGCGGGCGGAAACGCCCGGCGGCTTTTTAGCATGCGTGCGGGGTGGTGGCTGGCGCCCATTCCACCGCCGTTACGCGGCCAGCTTGTTCACCGCCTCCATGAACCGCGACAGGCTGATCGGCTTCGACACATAGGCGTCGGCCCCCGCCGCCCGAATGCGCTCTTCATCCTCGCGCCCCGCATAGGCGGTGACCGCCATGATCGGGATCGCCTGCAGCGCGTCGTCAGCCTTGATTGCCAGGATCAGCTCATATCCCGTCACATGCGGCATCTGAATGTCCATGACGATCAGGTCGGGCGCCTCCGCCTGCGCGCGCGCGACCGCCTCGCGCCCGTCGCGCACGGGCTCCGCCTGCCACCCGTGCGCGCGCAGCAGGTCGCAGAACAGCTTCAGGTTGAGTTCGTTGTCCTCGACAACGAGCACCTTTTTCGCCACGCGGCTTCGTCCTTCCCGTAAACGAACGTAAGAATAATGACCGCCAACGAAACAAACAGCAACGCGGTCCTTGTCGGCTTGCGTACGCTTGGCTGGACCCTCGATGAACCAACACGGGCGAATCGCCTGCTCGCGACGACCGGGCTCGATCCCGCGACGCTCCGTGCCCGTGCCACCGACCCCGCGCTGCTCGCGGCGATTTTGTCTTTTCTCGAGGCACATGAGCCGGACCTGATCGCAGCGGCCGCCGCCATTGGCGAAACCCCGGCCGCGCTGGTCGCCGCGCGCCACGCATTGGAGGCCCACGTTTGAAGCCGCTGCTCATCACCGATTGCGACGAAGTGCTCGTCCACATGGTCCGCCATTTCCGCGACTGGCTGGACGAGGCCCACGACATCGACTTCGCGATCGGGTCGGGCGACTTCGCGACCAGCATGACGCGGCGCACCGCGCCCGCCACGCCGGTCGAGACCGCAGAGATGTGGGCGATGCTGGATGGGTTCTTCCCGCACCAGATGCCGCGCCAGACGCTGGTGCCCCATGCCGCCGAAACGCTGGCCGCGCTGGCAGATCGGGCGGATATCGTCATCCTCACAAACCTGACCGACGCCTGCCACGCCGCGCGCGTCGATCAGCTTGCCGCGTTCGGCATTCCGCACCGGGTCGTGTGCAATCAGGGCGGCAAGGGTCAGCCCGTCGCGGCGCTGGTCGCTGAATATGGCGCGCCCGTCGCCGTCTTCGTCGACGATCTTGCCGTCCATCACGATTCGGTCGCGCGCCACGCGCCCGGCGTCCACCGGCTGCACATGATTTCCGAGCCGGAACTCGCCCCCGCCGTCCCACCCGCCCCCGCTGCCCATGCCCGGATCGACGACTGGCGCGAGGCGGGCGACTGGATCGCGGCCCGATTCGCGGCGGGGCAGCCTGCAGCCGCTTGACCCGTGGCCGGCGGCCGGGCACCCCTTGCCGCCATGACAGACCATGTTGATCGCGCGCTTGCCGAACTCGGCCTGACGCTGCCCGAGGCCGCAGCCCCCGTGGCCGCCTATGTCCCGATCGTCGAGGCGGGCGGGCTGCTCCATCTTTCGGGTCAGCTGCCCTTCCGTGACGGCCAGCTCATCACCGGCCGGCTGGGCGAAGGCGTCTCGCTGGAGGATGGCCAGGCCGCCGCGCAGGCGTGCGGGCTGATGATCGTGGCGCAGCTGAAGAAGTATCTGGGCGACCTGTCGCGGGTCGAGCGGATCGTGAAGCTGGGCGTGTTCGTCAATTCCGCTGCCGACTTCACCGACCAGCCCAAGGTCGCAAACGGCGCGTCGGAACTGATGGCGAAGCTGTTCGGCGAGGCCGGCCGCCACGCCCGATCCGCCGTCGGCGTGCCGGTGCTGCCGCTGGGTGCGGCGGTCGAGGTCGATGCGATCATCGCGATTCGCGAACCGCTGGCGAACTGACCGTCCGCTTCCTACCTGACCGGCGATGACCAGCGTCACCGCCCGCATGACCGACGGTGTCCGCGCCATCCCGTCCGCCGACTGGGATGCCTGCGCGGGCACCGGCAACCCCTTCGTCAGCCACGCCTTCCTCGTCGCGCTCGAAGAATCGGGCTCGGTCGGCGGCCGGTCAGGCTGGCAGCCGCTGCCAATCGTGGTGGACGGCGCGGACGGACGCCCCGTCGCGATCGCCCCCGCCTATGCGAAAAGCCACAGCCAGGGCGAATATGTGTTCGACCATGGCTGGGCGGACGCATGGGAGCGGGCCGGCGGCCAATATTATCCCAAGCTGCAGATCGCATCGCCGTTCAGCCCCGTGCCCGGCCCCCGACTGCTGCTGCGCGATCCAGCCGCAGCGCCTGCGCTGATCGGCGCGCTGGAGGCGGTGGTCGACCAGAACGGCCTTTCATCCGCCCATGCCACCTTCGTCGCCGAGGAGCAGGTTGCCGCCTTCGAGGCAGCGGGCTGGCTGATCCGACAGGGCGTCCAGTTCCACTGGACCAATGACGGCTATGCGCGTTTCGACGATTTTCTGAATGCGTTAGCCAGCCGGAAGCGCAAGGCGATCCGCAAGGAACGCACCGCTGCGGTGGAGGGACTGTCGATCCGCCACCTGTCCGGCGATGCTATCCAGCCGAAGCATTGGGATGCGTTCTGGCGCTTCTATCAGGATACGGGGAATCGCAAATGGGGCCGGCCCTATCTGACGCGCGCCTTCTTTCCCTTGCTGGGCGAGGCGCTGGGCGATCGGGTTCTGCTGATCCTGGCGGAGCGGGACGGGGTGCCGATCGCTGGCGCGCTCAACCTCGTCGGCGACGACGCGCTCTATGGCCGCTACTGGGGCGCGACGGAGGAGGTGCCGTTCCTCCATTTCGAACTATGCTATTATCAGGCGATCGACGCCGCGATCGCGCGTGGCCTGTCGCGCGTGGAGGCGGGGGCGCAGGGCGAACACAAGCTCGCACGCGGCTACCTGCCCGTGCCGACATGGTCGGCGCATTACATTCCCGACGCGAATTTCCGCAGCGCCGTCGCCGACTTCCTGTCGCGGGAGCGCGAAGGCGTCAGCGCCGATGCGGATTACTTGACGGCGCTGGGCCCGTACAGGCGCGCCTGAAGCCGTTCGATACGCGGCGGGGTCGGCGGCTTGGGCGGCTGGGTCCGGTCATCAATGCGGAACAGCGTGTCGCGACCGCTCTGCCAGATCGGGGTCAGCCCCTTCAGCAGCGCTGGGTTGTAGGGCGTCGGCGGGTCGAGCACCCAGACATAGTCGAAGGCCGTGCGCGGAAAGGCCGCCATCGAATAATCGAACGGCCGCCACCATTCGCCCCGGCACCAGTGATCGACCACCAGCTGCGACGGATCATGCGCGAAACGCGGCGCGGCCGGATAGCGCACCGTCAGCTGCTGCGCCCCCGCCATCGACCACTGATCGTTGGTGAAGGCCAGCTTGCGGACCATCAGCATCCCCGGCAGATGCTCCACCCGCGAATAGGCCCATGGCTCCCCGCAATGCCGCCCGACGAAGCTGAGCACCCGGGCATGGGTGGGGATGTGATCCAGTGCCGTCAGCACCCGGTCATACTCCCGGTCGTAGAGCGCATAGCTCCACGTCGTGCCGACCAGACGGAGCAGGACGAAGGCGAGGCCCACCACGGCATAGCGCGCCTGGCTGCGTCCGGGGCTGCCGGGGCGCGGGCGCAGCCCGATCAGCGCGATCGCGAAGACGAAGGGGGCCAGCCGCATATCGGCATAGGCGCTGCCGAACACGATGCGCGGCAGCAGCAGGTACATCGCCAGCAGGAACAGCGCCGACAGGGCGAGATTGCGCGAATAGACGATGTGGCGGTCGTGAACGCCCTTCGCCAGCAACAGGAAGATCGCGATGGCGCTGCCGACGTCCCACCATTTCCAGCGGTCGCGCAGGATCATCAGGACCCAGGCGTACTTTGCCTTCCAGTTGAAATAGTCGGCGGTCTGGCCGGTGACATGGTCGCCCGATCGCCAGAAGATCATCAGCGCCATCGGCAAGGCGAGCGGCAGGCAGCCCAGACCCGCGCGGATCCAGCTTTCCAGCCAGTGGCCGCTCTGCCGATCCTTACGGATATCATGCTGGCGGATCATCTCCGCCGAGAAGGCCAGGACGCCCAGCACGCCCCAGCCATAGGTGTGGCACAACCACAGCGCACACGACAGCGGCACGAACAGGATCGCCCGCAAGCGCAAATGCCCCAGTCGCGCCAGCCGCAACCAGAGCGCGAACAGGTTCAGCGCGATCGCCATCGACAGCGCGAAATTCACGAAGCCGAACTGGAAGGGGTAGCTGTAGGCGAGCGGCAGCGCGAACAGCGCGGTCGCGGGCACGCGGCCATGCACCTCGCGCGCGATCCACAACAGGCCCGATACCGTCAGCACCGGAATGGCGATGACGATCAGCTTCACCGCCGGCTCCAGCCCGATCAGCTTGGCGAGCGGGATGACGAGCAGGTCGATGCCCAGATTGCCGATCAGCGACCATTGGAAATTGTACCAGTCGCGCAGGATCGGCTGATTATCGTATTCCAGCGATACGCGATAGCGCGCCATGTGCCCGGGCAGGTCGAGCAGCGGCGGGATGTCCGGCCAGAGCAGCGGGATCGCGGCGGCGAGCGCCATCGTGGCGACGAACCAGCGCGTCTGCCACCAGTGCAACTTGTCCCCCATCACACCTGCCATAAGCGCCCCGAAACCCTCACGCAACGCCGATGCGGCGGATGGCTTACCTCCCACCGGGATCGGTCAGGCCGAACAAATCCATGCTTTTCCAGCAGTTTGGCCTAGGGAGTGGCGCTAAAATCCTGATAAAGCCCCGACCCGGCCGGAAGGATCGACCCAGTGGAAGCCCGGCAACCGTGCGTCACGGGGCCTACCTGCCCCCGCTCCCCGTCCATCACGGCGGGGAGCGGGGCGGAATATCACCGATCCCGGCGACCCAGCAGGCGCAGACGCAATGCGTTCAGCTTGATGAAGCCAGCCGCGTCGCGCTGGTCATAGGCGCCCTGATCGTCCTCGAACGTCACGACCTTTTCGCTGTACAGCGTGTGCGGCGACTTGCGGCCCGTGACGATGCACGAGCCCTTGTACAGCTTGAGCCGGACGGTGCCCGTCACCTTCTGTTGGCTATAGTTGACGGCGGCCTGCAGCATCTCGCGCTCCGGCGAGAACCAGAAGCCGTTATAGACCAGCTCGGCATAGCGCGGCGCCAGTTCGTCCTTCAGATGCGCCGCGCCGCGATCGAGCGTGATCTGCTCGATGCCGCGATGCGCCAGCGCATAGATGGTGCCACCCGGCGTTTCGTACATGCCGCGGCTCTTCATGCCGACGAAGCGGTTCTCGACCAGATCGAGCCGGCCGATGCCGTGCTTCCGGCCCAGATCATTCAGCGCCGCCAGCAGCGTCGCCGGACTCATCGCCTGGCCGTTCAGCGCGACGCCGTCGCCACGCTCGAAATCGATCGTGATCGTCTCCGGCTGGTCCGGCGCATCCTCCGGGTTGACGGTGCGCGAATAGACGTAATCGGGCACCTCGTCCCATGGATCCTCCAGCACCTTGCCCTCGGACGAGGTGTGCAGCAGGTTCGCGTCGGTGGAGAAGGGCGCTTCGCCGCGCTTGTCCTTCGATACCGGGATCTGGTGCGATTCGGCGAACTCGATCAGCTTGGTGCGGCTGGTCAGGTCCCATTCGCGCCACGGCGCGATGACCTTGATGTCCGGATTGAGGGCATAATAGCCGAGCTCGAAGCGGACCTGGTCGTTGCCCTTGCCGGTCGCCCCGTGGCTGACCGCATCAGCGCCGACCTGACGCGCGATCTCGATCTGGCGCTTGGCGATCAGCGGCCGCGCGATCGAGGTGCCGAGCAGGTACAGCCCCTCGTACAGCGCGTTGGCGCGCATCATCGGGAACACGTAATCCCGCACGAATTCCTCGCGCAGGTCGTCGATGAAGATGTTCTCCGGCTTCACCCCCATCAGTTCGGCCTTGGCGCGGGCCGGTTCCAGCTCCTCGCCCTGCCCCAGATCGGCGGTGAAGGTGACGACCTCGCAGCCATAATGCTGCTGCAGCCACTTCAGGATGACGCTGGTGTCGAGGCCGCCCGAATAGGCCAGCACGACCTTGTTGATGGAGGTGTCGCTCATGGCCGCGCCCCTATGCGCTCGCGCCCGCGCGTGCAAGCGATGAACCGCGTTCAGCCGGGATGCAGGCGATTGCTGCCAGGGCATTGGCATGATCCGCCCTGCCGCCGCCGCTCTGGCACTCGCCGCCGTCCTGCCCGCCCTGCCTGCCATCGCGCAGGAGACACGCGCCTCCGCCGCCGCGAAATTCGCACGGGAGTTCGCCGCGTCCGACACCAATCACGACGGTGCGCTGTCGCGCGCCGAGGTGAAGGCGCGGATCATCCAGATGGGCACGGGCGCGAAGAAGATCGATCCGGTCCATGCCGATCGGCTGGCCGGCCTGTGGTTCGATCGCGCCGATGCGAACAAGGACGGCAAGGTCACGCAGAAGGAAGCGCAGGCGCTGCTCGCCGCGACGTTCGACCGATATGAGGCGGAGCGGAAGGCCGCGACGGTGAAGGATCCCGCCCGATAGGGCGCGGCCCCGCCCGGATCGCCTAACCGCGCAACCGCGCTTCGGCGTCGCCGATATAATCCCGCGTCAGCGGCACGGTCAGCCGGTTTTTCGACAGCTGCACCTGGTAGTTGCACATGCCCCCGGTACGGAACGCCTCCGCCGCGCCGGCGAGATAAAAGGTCCACAGGCGATAGAAGCGCTCGTCATACAGCGCGACGATCGCGTCCTTCGCCGCGACCGTGCGGTCGTACCAGTGGTCGATGGTCAGCGCGTAATGCAGGCGCAGCACCTCGATATCGGTCGGGAACAGCTTCGTCCCCTCATAACCCTTCACGATCTCCGACAGCGCCGGATTGTAGCCGCCGGGGAAGATGTACTTGGTCGTGAAGCTGTCGGTGACGCCCGGCACGCCCATCCGCCCGATCGTGTGCATCAGCATCACGCCATCGTCGGTCAGCAAGTCGCGGCACTTGCGGAAATAGGCGCCATAATGCGCCGGCCCGACATGCTCGAACATGCCGACCGACACGATGCGGTCGAATTGCCCGGTGACCGCGCGATAATCGATCAGCTCGAACCGCACCTTGTCCGCGACGCCTGCCGCTTCGGCGCGCGCGCGGGCGACCTTCAGCTGCTCTTCCGACAGCGTGACGCCCAGCACCTCGGCGCCGGTCTTCTGGTAAATGTACAGCGCCATCCCGCCCCAGCCGCAGCCGATGTCGAGCACGCGCATCCCGGGCTGGATCAGCAGCTTGGCGACGATATGCGCCTTCTTGTCCGCCTGCGCCTGCTCCAGCGGGTTGGCGGAATCGGTAAAATAGGCACAGCTGTATTGCCGGTCGGCATCGAGGAACAGGTCGTAGAGCCGGTCCGACAGGTCGTAATGGTGCGCGACATTCTTCTTCGACCGGCGCGCCATATTGATCCGGTCGATGCGGTGGATCAGCTGCCCCGCCAGCCGGATCGGCAGCGCGGGGTTCAGCCCCCCGCCCTGCTCCCACGGGCTGTTGCTCTTAAGCAGGTTGACGAGATCGCGGATATCGCCCTGCTCGATCACCAGCTTGCCGTCCATGAACGCCTCCGCCGCGCCCAGCGCCGGATGGCGGACGATGCGGCCGGTGACGCCCGCATCGGTGAAGCGGATCGCGACGTCGGGAAAGGCTGGGTCCGGGGTTCCGAAGGTCACGGCCCGGCCGCCGGCATGGGTTACGGTCAACTGCCCGCGGCGGACCTGTTTACGAAGGAAGGTATCGATTAGCGCCATGCTGCGCGTGCTAACGGGTCGGACGGCTCACATCAAATGCCAGCATACCAGTCGTAATCGACGTTATCCTCCCAATAGCCGCCCTTGCCCTTGCCGATCCCCATCAGACTGTCGACCGCGTCGATCCGCATCAGGTACTTGGCATGCTTGTAGCCCAGTTGCCGCTCCACCCGCAGTCGGCACGGGGCGCCGTGCGCGACGTCCAGCGGCCGGCCGTTCATCGCCCAGGCGAGGATCGTCTGCGGGTGGAAGGCGTCGACCATGTCGATCGATTCGTAATAGGGGGCGCCCCCGTAAAGATCGGCGCAGGTGAAGACGACGTAGCGCGCCGACGCACGCACACCCGCCGCCTTCAACACATTGCCCAGCATCGGGCCGGTCCACTGGCCGATCGCGCTCCATCCCTCGACACAGTCGTGCCGGGTGATCTGACTGCGGTTGGGCAGGCCGCGCAGGTCGTCGAGCGAAAGGTTGAGCGGTCGCGTCACCAGTCCGCCGACCTGCAGCCGCCAGTCGGTGAAACGCCCCGCCGCCAGCGCGCGATAGGCGTCGGTGCCCGGATCGCGCGTGCCGTTTGATCGGAAGACGGGGGAGCGCTGATCCGGCCGGAACTCGGGCGCCAGCGCCGCGCGGTCGACCAGCGCGCGTTGCAGGCCCATCTGCATCGCCTCGCCCGAAAACAGGATGCGCCGCGCCGCCGGGATCTGCGCGACCTTGTCGCACCCCGCCAGCAGCAGGCCCGTGCCGCCCGTCAGGATCGTTCGCCGCCGCAAGATCATGCGCCCACTCATTCCGGCACCCTCCACCAGCCGGTAATCATCGACCGGACCTCGTTGACCGGCCCCGCCAGGATGACGAGCGCCAGATGCACGATCGTGAACAGCGCGATCCCGGTCGCGCACAGGAAATGGATCGAGCGCGCCGATTGCCGTCCGCCCAGCAGGTCCAGCACCCACGGGAAACCCGCATTCATCGCCGGCGACAGCGCGATCCCGGTCAGGATCACCAGCGGCAGCGCGACGAAGAGGACGAGGATATAGGACAGCTTCTGGAACAGATTGTAATCGCGCGGGCGTTCGGGATCGTGAAAACGCAGGTTCCAGTGGGCCTTCAGGTCGGCCAGCACATGCCCCGCCGTCAGCTCGCGTCGCTGCAGCCGCAGATCGCGCGCGAAATGCCGGTTCGCGAGGCTCCAGAGCATATAGGCGAGCAGCCCGAAGCCCAGCACCAGCGCGAAAAACAGGTGCCAGCGCCGCGATATCGCGAGATTGTAGCTGGCGGGGATCGTGATCCAAGCCGGGAAACGCGGCAGCTGCAGCCACGCCGCGTCGAAATTCGCTCCGTACCGCCCCCAGTACAGGCGCGGGTGCGCGTTGGAGATGCCGAGGCCCGAGCCGAGCAGCACGAAGATCGCGACCGCGTTCACCCAATGCCACACCCGTGTGCCGATCGCGTGGCGGCGGATGCGGGTGCCGGGGGCGATCTCGGGGGGGGCGACATCAGGGGGACTGGTATCCATTCCGTCAGTGTAGCAGGGACATGTCCATGACCGAATGGCATTTCTACGAGCCGAAGGACGGCCACCGCCTGCCGCACGATCCGCTGAACGCGATCGTCGCGCCGCGCCCGATCGGCTGGATTTCCACCGTCTCCGCTGAAGGAAAGCGCAACCTGGCGCCCTACAGCTTCTTCAACCTCATCAACTACGCGCCGCCGCTGCTCGCCTTTTCGTCGTCGGGCTGGAAGGACAGCGTCGCGAATGTCGAGGCGACCGGCGCGTTCGTCTGGAATCTCGCCACCCGGCCGCTGGCGGAAGCGATGAACGCGACCGCCGCGATAACCGATCAGGACGAATTCGCGCTCGCTGGGCTGGAGGCCACGCCCTCCCGCCTCGTCGCCCCGCCGCGCGTCGCGGCCAGCCCCGTCGCGTTCGAATGCCGCCTGACCCAGCTGATCCGGCTGACGAACAAGGAGGGGGATGCGATCGACCAGTGGCTGGTCATCGGCGAGGCGGTCGGCATCCATATCGACACCGCGCTGCTGGAGGGCGGCGTCTATCAGACCGCGCGAGCCCGCCCGATCAGCCGGGGCGGCGGGCCCGCCGATTATTTCGAAACGACTCCCGACACGCTGTTCAAGATGCGTCGGCCGGGCTGAAGGGCGCGCACGGGCGCGGGCGGCAAGGCTAGCCCCGCCGCGCATCCTCTGCGCGATAGCCCTGATATTCGCCGCAATCGTCGGGGTTGCGGCGGCAGCGCTTTTCATATTCGCGCCGCTCCCGCCCTTCGCGCGCCTCCGCCTTGCGCATCTTGCGGCCATAGTTGCGGTCCGCTTCTTCCTGGCTCGTCGTCGTCCAGTCCACCGCCTTGCCCGCGACCTGGAACGGCGCCTTCACCACCGAGGCGGCGGTGCTGAGGCACCCGCCCGCCAGCAGCGGCAGCGCAAGCGCGACGGCATGGACGATACGCATGGACTCTACTCCCCCGACACGACGCGATTGCGCGTCTCCACGCCGATTAGCGGATAGTCGGTGAAGAATCCGTCGATTCCAAGGCGCAGCGCGGCCGCGATCTCCCCCGCCAGATCGCCGTGCGCCGCCTTGTCCTCACCCCGGCGATAGGGCGGAGCGAGGAAGGTGTTCTCCGCCCGGTATGTCCATGGATGCAGCCGCAACCCGGCCGCATGGGCATCGCCGACCAGCCGCGCGTCGATCATCGCCTTCGACGGCCCGATCCCATAGGCATAGGTCGCGACCTGCTTCAGCCCGGCGGGCGTCATCATCGCCGCATAGCTGGGCGCCGCGCCATCGGCGGGGCCGCCCGTCGCATCGACGAGCTGGATCAGCCGCAGCTTCGTCATCTGGTGCAGCCGCTTCAGATTTTCGACCTCGAACGACTGGATGAAAACGGGCGCGTCGGCGCTGTCCCATCCCGCCGCCTTCAGCTGGCGGACGAGCGCCGCGTCGGTCGGCAGGCCGATCTTCGTGAAATATGTCGGATGCTTGGTTTCAGGATAGATGCCGACGCCGCGCGCCTTGGCCAGCGTGATGATCTCCGCCAGCGTCGGAATCTCGAACCGGCCGTCGAACGCGGCGCTTTGCGGGCGCAGTTCCGGCAGCCGTTCGCGCGCGCGCAGCGTCTTCAGCTCGGCAAGCGTGAAGTCCTCGGTGAACCAGCCCGTCACCGCCGCGCCGTCGATCGTCTTCGTCGTGCGGCGATTCGCGAATTCGGGATGCTGCGCCACGTCGGTCGTGCCGCCGATCTCGTTCTCGTGCCGGGCGACCAGCACGCCGTCGCGGGTGGGCACCAGATCGGGCTCGATGAAGTCGGCGCCCTGATCGATCGCGCGGGCATAGCCGGCCAGCGTGTGTTCCGGCCGTTCGCCGCTGTCGCCGCGATGCGCGATAACGATGGGGCGGGTGGCCGGGGTCACGGGCGCACCATGCGCCGGTACGGCAGCGGACGCCAGCCCGGCCAAGATCATGATAACCATTCGCAACGGGAGCCGGAGGGGGGACATGACGTTCTCCAGAAAGAGATTTCCGAAAACAGGGGCCGCCCGACATGCGATGGACGATCAACGGTACGGCATATGAGGCGGATGTGGACGTGCGCACCACGCTGCTCGACCTGGTGCGCGAGCATCTGGGGCTGACGGGGTCGAAGAAGGGCTGCGATCACGGTCAATGCGGGGCCTGCACCATGCTGGTCGACGGGCGGCGGATCAACAGCTGCCTCTCGCTCGCCGTGATGCATCAGGATGACGAGATCGTGACGATCGAGGGGCTGGGCCAACCCGGCAACCTCCATGCGCTGCAGGACGCGTTCGTCCGCCACGACGGCTATCAGTGCGGCTATTGCACGCCCGGCCAGATCTGCTCGGCGGTCGGGATGCTCGACGAGGTGGCGAAGGGGTGGCCCAGTCATGCCTCCGCCGACCTCTCCGGCGACGTGACGCTGGACGATGCGGAGATCAGCGAGCGGATGAGCGGCAACCTGTGTCGCTGCGCCGCCTATCCCAATATCGTCGATGCGATCCGCGAGGTCGCATGCGGTGACAATCGCCAGCCGGTCCTGGCCGCCGCGCGGGAGGTGGGCGCATGAAGCTGTTCACCTACGAGCGCGCCGCCAGCCCGGAAGCGGCGGTCGCCGAAGCCTCCGCCCCGGGGGCAAAGTTCATCGCGGGCGGCACCAACCTGCTCGACCTCATGAAATTGCAGATCGAAACGCCGGAACGGTTGGTCGACATCAGCCGCCTGCCGCTGGCCGGGATCGACGTGCGCGACGACGGCGGCCTGACGATCGGCGCGCTGGTGCCCAACAGCGACCTTGCCGCCGATCCCCGCGTCATCGACGGCTATGAGGTGCTCAGCCGGGCGCTGCTGGCCGGCGCGTCGGGCCAGTTGCGGAACAAGGCATCGACGGGCGGCAACCTGCTCCAGCGGACCCGCTGCTATTATTTCTACGACACCGCCACCCCCTGCAACAAGCGGGAACCGGGCAGCGGCTGTTCGGCGATCGACGGCTTCAACCGGATCCTCGCGATCCTCGGCGCCAGCGAACACTGCATTGCCACCCACCCGTCCGACATGGCGGTGGCGATGCGGGCACTCGACGCGACGGTCGTGGCGCAAGGCACCGATGGCGACCGCCGCCGCATCCCGCTGGGCGATTTCTACCGCCTGCCGGGCGACACGCCGCATATCGAGACGGTGCTGGCACCGGGCGAGCTTATCACTGCGATCGAACTGCCCGCACCGATCGAGGGCGCGCGGCACCTGTACCGCAAGGTGCGTGACCGCGCCTCCTACGCCTTCGCGCTGGTGTCCGTCGCGGGCGTGGTGCGGATGGAGGGCGACACGATTGCGTCTGCCGCGCTCGCCTTTGGCGGGCTGGGGCCGATGCCGTGGCGCGACCCGGCGGTGGAAGCCGCGCTGGTTGGCCAGCCGGCAAGCGACGCCGTCTTCCACGCCGCCGCCGACGCGCTGCTCGCCGGGGCGAAGGGCCATGGCGCCAATGACTTCAAGATTCCGCTCACCCGCCGCACGCTCGTCGCGGCGCTGCGTGAGCTGACGGGGAACGCATGATGCTCGAAAAATTGCTGGGCGCCGCCGCCGATACCCGCACCGTCAAGATGGACGATCCGTGGCCCGAAAGCCTGCTCGACAGCGGCGCGCAGGGAGCGATCTCGCGCCCCTTCGACCGGGTCGACGGCCCATTCAAGGTGACGGGCACCGCAACCTACGCGGCCGAATACGCGATCGACAACATGGCGCATGGCGTGCTGGTCGGTGCGAAGATCGGCCACGGCAAGGTCCGCGCGATCGACGTCGATGCGGTGAAGTCGCTGCCCGGCGTGATCGACGTGGTGATCGATTTCGACACCTTCATCCGCAACGCGCAGCAGGGCGGCGAAACCTCCGCGCCGACGCAGGGCGTCAAGGAGATCGGCTATTTCGGGCAGATCGTCGCGATCGTGCTGGCCGAAACGTTCGAGGCCGCTCGCGAGGCGGCGCTGCGCCTGCCGATCGAGTATGAGTACAAATCTGGCACCTACAACTTCGCCGCGCATCGCGACGACGCGCACCAGCCGCCCGATTCGATGATAAAGGCGCATTATACGCAAGGCGACGTCGACGCCGCGATGGCGAAGGCTGCGGACGAAGGTGGCGTGACGCTGGACGTGACGTACGTCACCCCCAGCCAGAACTCCGCCGCGATGGAACCCCATGCCTCGATCGCGACATGGAACGACGACGCGCTGACGCTCTACGGCGCCTATCAGATGCCGACGTCCGACGCCTCGCAGCTCGCCAAGTCGCTGGGGATCGCGACCGACAAGGTGCGGATCATCGCCCGCTATATCGGCGGCGGCTTCGGATCGAAGCTGGGTATCGCGCCCGAAAGCGTCGCGGCCGCGATCGCCGCGCGCCGGCTCAGCCGCCCGGTCAAGGCGGTGATGCTGCGCCAGCAGGTTTTCGAGGCGACGCCGCGCCGCTCCAACACCGAACAACGGCTGCGACTGGCGGCGACGCGCGATGGCAAGCTGACCGCGATCGGCCATGATTCGCTGACGTCGAACCTGCCGGGGGAGGATTATTTCGAGCCCGTCGGCATCGGCACGCACTTCCTCTACGCGGGCGAGAGCCGCTCGATCACGCACAGCCAGGTCGATCTCAACCTCGCCCTGTCCGGCTCGATGCGTGCGCCCGGTGAGGCGGTCGGCATGGTCGGGCTGGAATGCGCGATGGACGAGCTGGCCGAGGCGCTGGGCATGGACCCGATCGACTTGCGCATCGCCAACGACACCGATCAGGATCCTGAGAAGGACATTCCCCACTCGTCCCGCCTGCTCGCGCGCGCCCTGCGTGAAGGCGCGACGCATTTCGGCTGGGACCGGCGCGCGGCGACGCCCGCCACCCGCCGCGAGGGCGAATGGCTGATCGGCATGGGCGTCGCCGCCGCGACGCGCAGCAACATGCTCCAGCAATCGTCCGCCAAGGTAGAAATCCACCCGGACGGCAGTGCCACGGTGTCGTCGGCGATGACCGATATCGGCACCGGCAGCTACACGATCATGGCGCAGATCGCCTCCGAGGTGCTGGGCATCCCGGTCGAGCGGATCACGATGCAGCTGGGCGACACCAACGATCCGCCCGCGGCCGGATCGGGCGGCTCTTGGGGCGCCGGATCGGCGGGTTCGGCCGTCTACCTCGCCGCCGAACTGGTCCGCGAGAAGCTGGCCAAGGCGATGGACGTGTCCCCTGAGGACCTGACGCTGAAGGACGGCATGGCGACCGGCGCGAACCGCCAACGCGCCATCTCGGCGCTGGTCGGCGAAGGCATGGCCGCCACCGGCACGATCAAGCCGGGCAAGCAGGAAAAGCAGTTTACCCAGGCGTCCTATGGCGCACACTTCGCGGAGGTCGGCGTGAACGTCGTGACCGGCGAGGTACGCGTGCGCCGGATGCTCGGCATCTTCGCGGCGGGCCGTGTGCTCAACGCGAAGACGGCGCGCTCGCAGTGCTTGGGTGGCATGACCTTCGGCATCGGCTGCGCGCTGACCGAGGATCTGATCCACGACCAGCGCAACGGCAAGCTCGTGAACCACGACCTCGCCGAATATCATGTCCCGGTGAACGCCGATGTGCCGCAACTCGAGGTGCATTTCATCGACGAGCGCGATGTGAACGCCAACCCGATCCACGCCAAGGGGATCGGCGAGCTGGGCATTTCCGGCGCGGCACCGGCGGTCGTCAACGCGATCTACAATGCCTGCGGCGTGCGCGTGCGCGACATGCCGATCACCTGCGACAAGTTGCTCGCCGGTCTGCCCGACCTGTAAGGCACACCGGATGAGCGAGAATGACAGCGTGCTCGCGGCGGCGCGAGCCTGGGCGGGCGAGCCGATGGCGATTGCGACGGTCGTGTCCACCTGGGGTTCGGCGCCGCGTCCGCGTGGCAGCCACATGCTGGTCCATGCCGATGGCCGGTTCGAGGGCTCCGTTTCGGGCGGCTGCGTCGAAAGCGACATCCTGCAGACCGCTGCGGAGGTGATCGCGGGCGCGCCGTTTCAGGTGAAGCGCTACGGTGTCGCCGATGCCTCCGCCTGGGAAGTCGGCCTGCCCTGCGGCGGCGAGATCGCGGTGATGGTGCAGCCCGTTTCCGCCACCGGCTTCGACCCCGAGCTGTTCGACCGGATCGTCGCGACGCGGGCGGAGGGGCGGGCGCTGACCGTCACCACCGATCTTGCCACCGGCCATTCCGATCTGCGCCCGGTCGAGACGGGCGAGGTGTTCGTCAACCGCTACGACCCGCCGCGCCGGTTGCTGATCGTCGGCGCGGTGCAGATCGCGCAGGCGCTGGCCGGACTGGCGCGCGAACTGGGGATCGAGACGGTCGTCATCGACCCGCGCGGCCGCTTCCTGACCGAAGAGCGCTTTCCGGGTGTGACGCTGGACGATCGCTGGCCGGACGAGGCGGTCGCCGCGTGGCGGCCCGGCCCCGCCACCGCCGTCGTCACGCTCAGCCACGATACGAAGATCGACGATCCCGCGCTGGTCGCCGCGCTGGCCAGCGATGCGGCCTATGTCGGCGCACTGGGCAGCCGGCGCAGCCACGCCGCGCGGCGGGAGCGGCTGGCCGCACTGGGCGTTGACCCCGTCCAGATCGACCGGATCGACGGCCCGGTCGGGATCGACATCGGCGCGATCGGCCCGTCCGAAATTGCGCTGTCGATCGCGGCGGCGATGGTGGGAGCGTTTCATGATAGACGTTGAGGACTGCGTCCTGATTCTGCTGGCCGCCGGGCGGTCCGAGCGGTTCGGCGACCAGAACAAGCTGGAGGCGGAGTTTCTCGGCCGCCCCGTCGGCTATCATGTGGTCACGGCGCTTGAGAATATCCCGTTCCGCGACAGGCTGGTGGTGCGTGATGGATGCAGCCTCGACTTCGTCAGTCGCGGCTATACCGAGATTCACAATGACCGGCCCGAACTCGGCATGGCCGAGTCGGTAAAGCTGGGCGTGCGTCGGGCCAAGGAGATGGACGCGGCCGCGATCCTGATCGCCTTGGCGGACATGCCCCGCGTCACCGCCGCGCATATCTATCGGCTGTTCGATGCCGCCGACGCCGCCGACGCGGTCGTCGCCTCCAGTGATGGTCATGCCCCCTGCCCGCCCGTACTGTTCGGGCGTGGCCAGTTCGACTTCCTGTTGACGCTGGAGGGGGACAGGGGAGCCCGCGATCTGGTGAAGGCCGGTCGCCATGTCGTCACCAGTCCGGCTGAGCTGATCGATATCGACACGCCCGAGGATCTGGAACGGCTGCGCCAGATCGTCCACGCGCCCGAACGGCTGGTGCCCTGACCGTCTATTCGTGGCGCAACGCGTCGATCGGGTTCAGCGCGGCGGCGCGGCGCGCCGGAAAATAGCCGAAGACCACGCCGATCACCGCCGAGATCGCGAAGGCGATCAGGTTGATCTGCGGATCGAAGAGCCACGGCACCTTCATCAGCGAAGACAATCCGGCAATCACCAACTGCGCCAGCACCAGTCCGATCAGCCCGCCCAGGCACGATAGCGCCACCGCCTCGACCAGGAACTGCATCAGCACCTCGCGCGCGACGGCGCCGATGGCCAGGCGGATGCCGATCTCCCGCGTGCGCTCCGTCACCGACACCAGCATGATGTTCATGATGCCGATCCCGCCCACGACCAGCGAGATGGCGGCGACCGCCGCCACGATCCGCGTCAACAGCGTCGTCGTGCCGGTCAGCGTGTCGCGGATCTGCGCAGTGTCGAAAATGTTGAAATTGTCGTCGCGCCCCGGCTGGATACGCCGACGCTCACGCAGCAGGTCGGTGATCGCGGACTGCACGGCCTGCGTCGAATAGGCCTGATCCGTGCCGACCAGCATCAGCCGGATGTCGGTCGTCCCCGTGAAGCGGCGCTGCACCGCCTTGATCGGCATGACGACGACATCGTCCTGGTCGCCGAAGCCGCCCTGCCCGCGCGTCGTCAGCGTCCCGATCACATCGCAGCTGATATTGCCCAGCCGCATTCGCTTGCCCACCGCATCCTGCCCGCGAAACAGGTTCTGGCGCACCGTGTTACCGAGCAGGCAGACGGCCTTGCCCGCCGCTTCCTCCGCCGGCGTCCAGTAGCGGCCGGAAGCCAGCGGCCAGGGTTGCACGGTCAAAAAGGCGCTGGTCGTGCCGTTAATCGTCGTCGACCAGTTCGCACCTTCGTAGATGGCCGTCGCCGTCGCGCTGGCCTGAGGCGCGACCGCCGTGACACCGGCGATCTGGTGCGCGATCGCGTCCACGTCGCTTGCATCGAAATCGGGTGGACGCGGGCCGCCGCCACCCCGGCCGAAGCCCTGGCCGGGGCGCACCTGAAGCACGTTGGTGCCGAGCGCGGAGATCGAAGCCTGCACGGCGGACGTCGTCGCCTTGCCCAGCGTCACCATCGTCACGACCGCGCCGACGCCGATGACGATGCCGAGGATCGTCAGGAACGACCGCAACAGGTGCCGCCGGATCGAACGAATCGCGAGGGTCAGGGTGGTGCCGAACATGTTCAGGCCGCTCCCGCCATATCGCCGCCATCCCCGCGCAGGCGGGGATCCACTGCCGCTGTCGCGTGTGATAAGGCCGCGCCGTTTGCACGTCTGGGTTCCCGCCTGCGCGGGAATGACGGTTGGGAACGTGTCACGCCACCGCCTCGCCCTGCCGATGCTGGCTCTCGATCCGTTCCACCAGCCCGTCCTTGAAGTGCACCACGGTCCGCGCGAACGCCGCCATGTCCGGCTCGTGCGTCACCATCAGCACGGTGATGTTGCTGTCGCGATTGAGGCCGGTCAGCAGCTCCATGATCTCCACCGATCGTTCCGAATCGAGGTTGCCGGTCGGCTCGTCCGCCAGCAGCACGTCAGGCGCGGTCACGATCGCGCGTGCGATCGCGACGCGCTGCTGTTGGCCGCCGGACAGTTCGGCGGGCGTATGGTCCCACCAGCGGTCGAGGCCGACCTTCTCCAGCGCCGCCATCCCAAGCTCGCGCCGCGTCTTGCGATCCTCGCCGCGATAAAGCAGCGGCAGCTCGACATTCTCCAGCGCGCTCGTCCGGCTGAGCAGGTTGAAGCCCTGAAAGACGAAGCCGAGGTAGCGCCGCCGGAGCAGCGCGCGCTGGTCGCGGTCCAGCCGCTCGATATGATGCCCGCGAAACAGGAACTCGCCACCCGACGGCACGTCGAGACAGCCGAGGATGTTCATCGTCGTCGACTTGCCCGAGCCGGACGGGCCCATCACCGCGATGAAGTCGCCCGCCTGGATATCGAGGTCGACACCCTTCAGCGCCTGGAACTGCGTCGCGCCCGTGCCATAGACCTTGGTGACGCCGCGCAGCTGGATGAGGGGGGCGTTACCGGCCACCCGCCCCGCCCCGCTGCCGCTGGCCGCCACCTGACCGTCCGCCGGAGCCACCGCCCGCATCCGCGCCGTCGCCGGCCGCCAGCTGCCCGGTGATGACCTGCATCCCCGGCTTCAGGTCACCGCTCAGCACCTCGGTGACGCTGCCGTCGGTATCGCCCGTCGTGATCTGCACCGGCTGGGGCTGGCCATCCGCCCCCTTCACATACACCGTCTGCGTCGCACCCCGGCCCAGCGTTGCCGTCCGCTCCTGCTGGCCGCGCCGCGGGCGGAAGGTGAGCGATCCGGCGATGCCGCCGCCCTGTCCACCCGCGCCGGCCACCTGCGGCTTGAACCGCAGCGCGGCGTTGGGCACCAGCAGCACGTTGTCGCGATCGGCGGTGACGATATCGGCGGTCGCGGTCATGCCGGGGCGCAGCTGACCGTCGCGATTGGCGACGGTCAGGTCGGCCGCGTAGCTGACGACCTGACCCGTCGTCGCGCCAGCGCTGGCGGTGGAGCTGGTGCCCGACGTCGCCGAACTGACCGTCAGGTTCGATCCCAAATCGACGCGCGTGATCTGCGCCGGAAAGGTGCGGCCCGGAAACGCATCGACGGTGAAGTTCGCCTTCTGCCCCAGCTTCACCGCGCCGACATCCGCCTCGTCGATCGCGACCTCCAGCTTCATCCGCGTCAGGTCCTCCGCGATGACGAACAGCGTCGGGGTGTTGAACGAGGCGGCGACCGTCTGGCCGGGATCGACCTGCCGCGCCAGCACCACGCCCGAGACGGGGCTGCGGATGATCGCGCGGCTGCGCTGCGTCTGCGACTGGGCCAGCTGCGCGCGCGCCGCGCCGACATTGGCCTGCGCCGTCCGCAGCGCGGCGATCGCGCGCTGTGCGTTGGCGCGGCCCGTCTGGAGCTCGGTGGCGGACGGAACGCGACCGTTCGACAGCTTGTAGACCTCTTCCAGCCGCGCCAGCTGGGCATTCGCCTCCGCCACGGTCGCCTGTGCCTGTGCGACCTGCGCCTGATTGGCGGCCAGCTGTGCCTGCCCCGCACGGATCTGGTCGTCGATCTGCTGCGGGTCGATCAGCGCCAGCGGCTGGCCGGCGGTGACGTGGTCGTTGACGTCCACCACCACCTTCGTGACGAGACCCGACAGCTGGGAGCCGACCGTCACCTGGTTGGTCGGCGCCAGCTTGCCCGTGGCGGAAACGGTGACGGTCAGGTCACCGCGCTTCACCGGCGTCGTCGCATAGCGAACCGCCTCGTCGCCCCGCACGCAGCGGGCGACGAGCAGCGCCAGCAGCACCAGCACCACGATCAGGACGATCCATTTCAGCCATCGCCGCCATGCCGGCACCGGCTTCTGGCCGAGAAATTCGTCTAGGTTGGCGTCGGCCATCAGCGGCTCTCTGTCTCGGTGGGAACGGGGACGGGCGCGGCGGTGGCGCCGGCGGGCAGCGCGCGGGGCGGCGCGACGGGCACCGTCGTCGCGTCCCAGCCGCCGCCCAGCGCGACATAGAGCGCGACGAGCGCGGTCGCCGCATCGCTGCGCGCCTGCGTCAACCCGTTGCGGGCGGACAGCAATGCCGCCTCCTGCTGGGTCAGCGTGGTGAAATCGGTCAGGCCCGAACGATACTGGCTACGGCTGAGGATCGCGGAGTTGTTCGCCGCATCCAGCGCGATGGCGAATTCCCGCTCCCGGTCCTGCGCGGTGCGCAGCGCGACGATCGCGTTCTCCACATCCTCCAGCGCGAGGAGCACGGTGCCCTTGTACGCCGCCAGCGCCTGATCGGTCGCCGCCTCCGCGCCGCGCACCTGGCTGCGCAGGCGCCCGCCGTTGAAGATCGCCTGCGTCAGCCCGGCGAACAGCCCGCCGGTGATCGTGCCGAGCAGCCCGCCGACATTGCCCGCGTTGGTGTTGATGTTGCCGCTGATTGCGAGCGCGGGATAGAGTGCGGCCTTGGCGACGCCGATCTGCGCGGTTGCGGCGGCGAGTGTGCGCTCGGCCGCGCGCACGTCGGGACGCTGGCGCAGCACGTCGGCGGGGATGCCGGCACCGACGACGCGCGGGCCGGTCGGGATCGGACGCGGGGTGCCGAGCAGCGGCTTCACCGCGCCCGGCGCCTGCGCAGTCAGTACACCGAGGCGTGAAACGGCGGCGTTATACTGCTGCTCCAACGCCGGGATCGTCGCGGCGGTGGCTGCGCGCTGACTACGTGCCTGCTCCTGATCCAGGCTGGAGACGAGCCCGGCCTGAACGCGGAAGCCCGCGATCTCGAGATTGTCGTCCTGTAGCGCGAGGCTGGCGCGCGCGTTGGCGAGTTGCGCCTGATAGAGCCGTGCGAGCACGTAGTTGCGCGCGACCTCCTGCTGCACCGACAACAGCGTCGTCGCATAGTCGAAACCGGATGCCTCGTATTGCGCGCGCGTCGCCTCGACGGTGCGCCGCACCTCGCCGAACAGCCCGAGCTGATATTGCGCGTCGAGCCCGAGCGAGAAGTTGGAACCGCCGCCACCGCCGACGTTCTGGACGGTGCCGTCGGGCAGCGTCACCGACTGCCCGCCGCCGCGAAACGTCTCCGACCGGCTGTACCCGCCCGACCCGTTCAGCGTGGGCAGCAGGTTGGCGCGGCTCTGCACCAGCGACTCGCGCGCCTGCCGCAGCCGCGCGAGGCCTTGCGCAACATCGGTGTTGGCGGCGCTCGCCTGCTCGACCAGCTGGCCGAGCACGGGATCGTCGAAGCGTGTCCACCAGTGCGTCAGGTCTTCGCGCGTCGGGGCCGCAGTGACCGAATAACGATCGGGCACGCCCAGTTCGGCGGCCGAGCGCGGGGCGTAATCGGGCCCCACCGTGCAACCGGCCAGCGCGACGGGAAGGGCAGCGAGCCCGGAGAGGAGCGAGAGGCGCAAACGCGTCATGGTGATGGAGATGGACAACACACCGCGCGGCGTCCAGCGCTTTTATGTCGCGAAGTGTCGCAGCCGGTGCGAGCGCGCCAAATTGGCGCGCGGTGCGAAGCATGCACCGGCTCGGCCGGCAGCACGCCAGTGCCGTTCGACGACGCGGAATTCACTTCCGCGTCGCGCCGCGCCGTCAGTGCGCCTCAGCCCCCGTGCCGTCGCGTGCCGGGCAGCGTCAGCGCCTCGGGCGCATGGACGAGTTCGCGCAGGCGCTCCAGCTCCTCCACCGTGTCGACGTCGATCAGTTCGGCCGCGTTCGTGACGACGTGGCGTCCGGCGCGGATCAGGTCGCGGGCGCCCTGGTCGCCGGTCAGCGCAAGCAAGGTGTCGAAGTGCGCGCGCGCGAACAGCGCGGGCGGCTTGGGCGAGACACCGTCGCTAGAGGCGACCACCGCGTCACTCGCATCCGCGGCGTCGAGCAGGCGGTGGATGTGCGCGGCGGTGACGCGCGGCATGTCGGCGAGCGC
>CAJYLQ010000004.1 GCA_913775975.1 uncultured Sphingomonas sp.
AACTGCTCGAACATACCCGCATGGCGATGTATGCGGACCGCATCTTCGCCTTCACCCCCAAGGGCGAGCTCCACCAGTTGCCCAAGGGCGCCACGCCGATCGACTTCGCCTATGCCGTCCACACCGATCTGGGCGACCAGGCGGTGGGCGCGAAGATCAACGGCGGCGTCGTGCCGCTGTCGACCGTGATCGAGAATGGCGATCAGGTGCAGATCCTGCGCTCCGCCGGGCAGACGCCGCAGGCCGCGTGGCTGAACGTCGCGGTGACGGGGAAGGCGCTGGCCGCGATCCGCCGCCATCTGCGCCACAGCGAGCGCGCCGAACAGATCGCGCTCGGCCGCAAGCTCTACGACGACATCGTCGCGCGCCTGCCCGCGCAGCTGGGCGCCGATGCGCTTGGCCATGCGCTGAAGCGGCTGAAACTGCCCGACGAGCCGGCGCTGCTGGTCGCGATCGCGCGCCGCTCGCTGTCCGATGCGCAGGTGATGGAGGCGCTGATGCCCGGCTCCGCCGGTGCGGATATCGCCGATCTCGCGCCGCAATCGGGCACGCTGTCGATCAAGGGGCTGACGCCCGGCGTCGCCTATGAACTGGCGCAATGCTGCCACCCCGTGCCCGGCGACCGCATCGTCGGCCTGCGCCGCCCGGATGCGGGGATCGAGGTCCATGCGATCGACTGCCCCGTCCTCGCCGAACTGGCCGACCGGTCCGAGGAGGAGACGGACTGGGTCGACGTATCGTGGGGCGACAAGACGGAGGGTGCGGTCGCGCGCATCTCCGTCACCGTCAAGAACGAGCCCGGCGTGCTCGGCCTGCTGGCGACGGTGATCGGCCAGCACCGCGCGAACATCATCAACCTGCGCCTCGACACGCGCGACCGCCGCTTCCACACAAACCTGATCGACGTGGAGGTGCACGACGTCACCCAGCTGATGCGCCTGCTGGCCGCGCTGCGCGCGCTGGATGCGGTGAACGCGGTGGAGCGGGTGTGACGGATTGAAGCCCCTCCCCTTCAAGGAAGGGGCCGGGGGTAGGGCGTCGTAGCATCCAGTCCGTGCGAAGAAGCCCCCGACCCGGAACCCACCCCCGACCCGCGCTTTGACCGCCACGACAGGGAGACCATGATGAACCGCATCCTTGCCGCGCTGCTGCTCGCGTCGGCCGCCACCACCGTCACCGCACCCGCCGCCGCGCAGCAGCGCCAGCAGGTGCGCAGCATCTCCCCCACCGACAAGCAGCAGGGCGCCGCCGCGCATCCGCAGCTGGTGAAGGAATTCGGCGGCCGCTACACCGGCCCGCAGGCCGCCTTCGTCGAGCGGGTGGGCAAGCGCGTGGCGGTCCAGTCCGGCCTGTCCAACGCGGGCGGCGACTTTACCGTGACGACGCTCGATTCGCCGGTAGAGAACGCCTTCGCCATCCCCGGCGGCTATATCTACATCACCCGCCAGCTGCTCGCGCTGATGAATTCCGAAGCGGAGCTGGCGTCGGTGCTGGGGCACGAGGTCGGCCATGTCGCCGCCCGTCACGCCGCCTCGCGCAACACCCGCGCAACGATCGGCCAGCTGCTCGCGGCCGGCGTCGGCGCCGTCACCGGCAGCAATCTCGCCGCGCAGGCCGTCGGCACGGGGACGCAGCTCTACACGCTGAAATATGGCCGCGATCAGGAATATCAGGCCGACTCGCTCGGCATCCGCTACATGAACGCGGCCGGTTACGACCCTTATGCCGCCGCCGATATCCTCGCCGCGCTCGACGCCTCGACCGGGCTGATGGCGCAGGCGCAGGGGCAGCAGGGCCGCTCCGTGCCGACCTGGGCCTCCACCCACCCCAACAGCGCCGATCGCGTCCGCCGGGCGGTGCAGCTGGCCGAGCAGACCGGCCGGCCGGAAACGCAGCCGGTGCAGGACACCGCGTTCCTCAGGATGCTCGACGGCCTGCCCTATGGCGACGGCAAGGACGGCCGCAAGGTCGTGCGCGTCGTCACGGTGAAGCAGGGCGACACGATCGACAGCCTCGCGGCGCGCATGGCCTTCCCCACGTTGAAGCGGGAACGGTTCGTGACGCTGAACGGGCTGGACCCCGATCGGGCCCCGCCGCCGGGATCGCTGGTGAAGGTGGTGGTGGCCGCCTGAAACGATCGCCCCCTCCCCTGATGGGGCAGCGGGGCATCGCGGGACGCCGGCACGCCGCTTCTCTCCCGCAGCGGCGGAGACCGCCCCCCCCAACCCCGATGACGCCGCGCGGCCCCGCTGCTATGACCCCGGCCCATGCCCCGTTCCACCCGGCCTCCCGCGCTCTCGATCGTCATCCCCTGCTATAACGAGGCCGCCTGCCTCGGCGAGCTGCACGCCCGCGTCGCCGCCGCCGCCCGCGCGGCGGTGGGCGAGGATCACGAGATCGTCCTCATCAACGACGGTTCGCGCGACGACAGCTGGCGCGTCATGCAGGCGCTGTCCGCCGCCGACCCGCGCGTCGTCGCGATCAACCTGTCGCGCAACCACGGCCACCAGCTGGCGCTGACGGCGGGGCTGGACCTGTGCGCGGGCGAGCAGATCCTCATCATCGATGCCGATCTGCAGGACCCGCCAGAGCTGCTGGCCGACATGCGTCGGACGATGGCGGATCAGCAGGCCGATGTCGTCTATGCCGTCCGCCGCCGGCGCGAGGGGGAGACGATCTTCAAGAAGGCGACGGCCGCCGCCTTCTACCGCGTGCTCGACCGCGTGACCGATACGGAGATACCGCTCGATACCGGCGATTTCCGGCTGATGAGCCGCCGTGCGCTCGATGCGCTGCTGTCGCTGCCCGAACAGGCGCGCTTCATTCGCGGGATGGTCGCATGGGTGGGCTTCCGCCAGGTGCCCTTTCCCTATGACCGGGCGGAGCGCCATGCGGGCGAGACCAATTATCCGCTCGGCAAGATGGTCCGTCTCGCCTTCGACGCGGTGACGGGCTTTTCCACCGCGCCGCTGCGCTTCGCCAGCCATGTCGGCCTCGCGCTGACCGCCGTGTCGCTGCTGCTGATCCTCTATATCGCGGTCGGCTGGCTGTCGGGCACGGCGGTGCAGGGCTGGACGTCGACGATGCTCGTCACCGTCGTGCTGGGCGCGGTGCAGATGTTCGTGCTGGGCATGATCGGCGAATATCTGGGCCGGCTGTATATCGAATCGAAGCGGCGCCCGCTCTACATCGTCGCCGATGTCGCGGGGCCGATCCGGGGCCGCGCCAGCCTAGGCTTTCGGGCGGGCGAGCGTGACGATCGAGACGCCGGTGAGCATCGGCACCCGGCCGACCAGATGACGCTCCAGCCGGAAGATTCCCTCGAACAGTGAATTGATCGCCGGCGGCGGCGGCGCGTCGTCGCTGTCGTCGCGCCCGGTCAGCCGCCCCATCACCCGCGCGCCGGCGGCCAGCGGAAACAGCAGGCTGTTGAAGGGCGTCAGCTTCTCCGCCTCCAGCCCGGCGGCGTCGATCGCGGCGCGCAGGCTGCGCTGCGAATAGCGACGATGGTGGTGGTTCACCACGTCGTGCGCGCTCCACATCCATTGGTGCGCGGGCACGGCGATCAGCACCTTGCCGCCGGGCGCCAGCAGGCTGCGGATCGCGTTCAGCGCGGCGACGTCGTCCTCGATATGCTCGATCACGTCGAGCACGGCGACCAGATCATACTGGCCGCGCGGCACGTCCGGCAGCGCCGGCAGTGGCGAGGCGCCGACCGGCCGGCCCAGCCGCTGGCTGGCGATGGCGCGCGCGGCGGGGTCGATCTCGATCGCCTCCACCGATCCGAAGGCGGCCAGCATCGGCAGGTTGTGGCCGGTGCCGCAGCCGATCTCCAGGATGCGCGCGTTCGCGGGCAGCTCGCCATAGCGGGCCAGATAGTCCGCCAGGATGTCGCGGCGCGCGCGATACCACCAGTGCGTCGAGTCGTGCGCCGCCATGCGGTCATAGACGATCCGGTCCATGGCTCAGGCGAAGACCCAGAGGCGGTTGAGCGCGAAGATGACCAGCGGCGTCACGAACAGCACCGGCACCAGCGGCCACCACCACGGGCCCGCCAGCATCGCGTCGTCGGTCAGCACGAACACCCACAGCGTGTTGAGCGCATAGCTGACGAGGCTGACGAGGAAGAAGCGGATCGTCGTCTGCCGCATGTCGGCACCATGGCCGCGAAAGCTCCAGCGGCTGTGGATCAGATATCCCGCCGCCATCGCCACCAGATATCCGATCAGATTTGCGATCTGTTCCGACGTGATCTTCTGGCTGGCCAGCGGTGAATAGACGGCGGTGTAGAGCGCGGTGGTCAGACCGCCCGCGATGCCGAACCGGATCAGCTGGCCCAACAGACCGCTGTCCCGCAACTGACCCCATCTTCCTGCCAACGCCACGTCGTCGTCCGTTCCGTCCCGCTTGTTCTTTGGCCCGCGCGCTTTACAGCACGCGGCGTCCACGCGCCGCGCGGTGTAGAGCGGGCCGCCTCATGGGGAAAGCGATTTGATCCACGACAGCCCGATCGCGGAGCCGGCGGAGCGGGACCGGCTTCAGTCCCGGACCCAATCCCCTCTGCACCTGCCCGACGACCTGCGCCGGAACCTCGATCGCTGGTGGCTGGCGCTGGTGCTGGTCGCGTGGATCGCCATGTCGGCCTGGTTCGTCTGGGATCGCTGGTATGGCGTCCGCTGGCTGTCGCTGGGCGATACCGACGACAATATGCGGCTGATGCAGGTGCGCGCCTGGCTGGCGGGGCAGGACTGGTACGATCTGCGCCAATACCGGATGAACCCGCCCGCCGGCTTCGACATCCACTGGAGCCGCGTGGTCGACCTGCCGATCGCCGGCCTGATCCTCTTCTTCCGCAACTTCACCAGCATGTCGATGGCGGAGCGGCTGGCCTGCGGCATCGCACCGCTGCTGCCGCTGGGCGTCGCGCTGGTCGCGCTGGCCGCCACCGTGCGGCGGCTGGTCGGGCCGCTCAGCTGGCCGGTCGCGATCCTGTTCCTGCTGATGAGCGCGACGCAGACGATGCTGATGTTCATGCCGCTGCGCATCGATCATCATGGCTGGCAGCTGGCCTGCCTGGCCGTCACCGTCGCCGGGCTGTGCGATCCCCGCCAGGCGCGCGGCGGCACGCTGGTCGGGCTGGCCAGCATCGTCTCGCTCGCGATCGGGCTGGAGATGCTGCCCTATATCGCGATGGCCGGCGCGATCATCACGCTGCGCTGGGTGTGGGACCGGCGGGAGGAGCACCGGCTCGACACCTATGCCGTCAGCATCGGCATCGGCGGCGCGGTCGCCTTCGCCGCCTTCGCCTCGACCGCCAACTGGGCGCTGCGCTGCGACGCGTTCACCCCCGTCTGGCTCGCCGTGGTCGGCGCGGCGGGGCTGGCGCTGTACCTGCTCGCCTTCCTGTCGCCGCGGTCGATGATCGTCCGCCTCGCGCTCGCCGTCGCGGCGGGCGCGACGATCGTCGTCGGCTTCGCCGCCTTCTTCCCGCAATGCCTGGGCCGGCCCGAACAGGTCTCGCCCGAACTCGCGCGGACCTGGCTGAACAATGTGCGGGAGGCCAAGCCCCTCTACGCCCACCCCTTCCGCCTCGCCTTCCCGATCGCGACGCTGCCCGTCATCGGCCTGATCGGCGCGATCGTCGGGGCGTGGCGCGCGCGCCGTACGGACATGGCGGTCGGCTGGGTGGCGGTGGCGCTGTTCACCGCCTTCGCCGCGCTGATGCTGCTGTGGCAGACGCGCGCGGGGCCGGCGGCGCAGCTGCTGGCGATCCCGGGCGCGACGGCGCTGCTGTTCATCGTCCTGCCCTGGCTGCTCGGCCACCGGCTGATGCCGGTCCGCGTGCTGGGCACGGTGGGCGCGGTCGTCATCCTGTCGGGCGCCTTTGCCGGCCTTGCGGTCAAGTGGTTTCACATCGATCCGCCCAGCGCCGCCGTCCGCCGCGTCAACGCCGCGACGGGCGAGTGCATGCGCACCAGCCGCCTGCTGACGCTGAACCGCTATCCGGCCGCCACCGTCTTCACCTTCGTCGATCTCGGCCCGCGGCTCATCACGATCACGCATCACAATGCGATCGCCGGCCCGTACCATCGCAACGGCGATGCGATCCTCGACGTGCAGCACGCCTTCAGCCGCTCGCCCGAAGAGGCGCGCGCGATCATGAAGCGGCACGGCGCGACGCTGCTGCTGCTCTGCCCGAACATGGCCGAATCGACCATCTATCGCAGCCGCAATCCCGGCGGTTTCTACGACCGGATGGCGCATGGCGCGAAGTACGACTGGCTGACGCCGCTGCCGCTGCCCGCGCGATCGCCGTATCGCCTGTACCGGATCTCGTGATGCTGGCCGCGATCCACCACGTCGCGATCATCGGCACCGACTATGCGCGGTCGAAGCGCTTCTATGTCGAGACGCTGGGGCTGGCGCTGATCCGCGAAGTGTACCGGGAGGAACGCCGGTCGTGGAAGGCGGACCTCAGGATCGGCGCGATGCAGATCGAGCTGTTCTCCTTCCCCGATCCCGCGCCCCGTCCCTCCTACCCGGAGGCGGCGGGCCTGCGCCACCTCGCCTTCACGGTCGCCGCGCTGGAGCCGGTGATCGCGCGGCTGGAGGCGGCGGGCGTGGCGTGCGAACCGATCCGGATCGACCCGTACACCGACCAGCGCTTCACCTTCTTCAGCGACCCCGACGGCCTGCCGCTGGAATTGTACGAGGGGTGAGCGCGGGATCGCGTATTTGCGCGCTGTCCTGAAACATACGCGTCATCCCCGCGCAGGCGGGGATCCATACGCGCAGGTCAGCGCAATAGCCGAACCATCAGCGCCAATGGATTCCCGCCTGCGCGGGAATGACGATGAGAAAAGAACATACCGCTTCAGCACATGCCCTGCACCTGCACTGCAAGCGAGCGGTTCACCCACCACCCGGGACAAGGGAGATGGTGCGATGTTCCAGCGCGACCTAAAGAACAGCTTCGGATGCCTCATGACGCTGCCCGCCGCCGCCATTGGTTTCGCCGGGCTGACCGATGGCATCGGCCCGACGGGCTGGCGGGGCTTGTCCGAGTTGCTCGGGTGGTTCGTCACCTGCCTCGCCATGGCCGGGTTCATCGGGTCTGCGCTGCGCCGTGCTCGGGCCGGACAAACGCGATTTGCAGCGGGTGGGGCGAGCATCGCCGCCGGAGCTGCGGCCTATGAACTCGTAAGCTGGCTGGGTCTGAGCGCACCCTGGACCGCCAAGGTCATCTTTACCAGCGGCATGCAGGTCATCGGCACAGTCGGCATGATCGCCGCCAGCCTATGGCTCGTCCGGTGCATTTGGACTTTGTGGCAGTCCTGAGCCCCCTACCGCAACGCCACCTCGACCCCGTCGATCACGAACTGCACCGCCAGCGCCGCCAGCAGCACGCCGAGCAGCCGCGTTATGACCGCCTCGATCTTCGCGCCCAGCAGCCGCATGATCGGCCCCGCCGCCAGCAGCGCCGCCAGCGTCAGCCCCAGGATCGTCGCCAGCGCCGCCAGCACGACCAGCGACCGCTCCAGCCCGTCGTTGCGGCTCATCAGCAGCATCACCGACGCGATCGATCCCGGCCCCGCGATCATCGGCATCGCCATCGGGAAGATGGAGACGTCCTCCGCCTCCTCGGGATGTTCGGCGACCTTGGCGGCGCGGTCCTCGCGGCGCTGCGTGCGCTTCTCGAACACCATTTCCAGCGCGATCAGGAACAGCATGATGCCGCCCGCGATGCGAAAGCTGGCCAGCTCGATGCCCAGGCCATGCAACAGGCTTTCGCCGAACAGCGCGAAGACCAGCAGTATCGCCGCCGCCACCATGACCGCACGGACCGCCATCGACCGGCGATGCGCGGGCGTCGCCCCCGCCGACAGCCCGGCATAGATCGGCGCGCAACCCGGCGGATCGATCACCACGAAGAAGGTGATGAGCGAGGAGACGAACAGCTCCAGCATCGGCTCAGCCGCGCCGACGTGCGGAATCGAGCGTGTTCGCCAGCAGGCAGGCGATCGTCATCGGCCCGACGCCGCCCGGCACCGGCGTGATCGCACCCGCGACCTCGACCGCGCCGGCAAAGTCGACATCGCCGACCAGCCCCGTGTCGGTGCGGTTGATACCGACATCGATCACCGTCGCGCCCGGCTTGATCCAGTCGCGCTTGACCATGTTCGGAATACCGACCGCCGCGACGACGATATCCGCCGCCTTCACCCGCGCGGGCAGGTCGCGCGTGCGGCTGTGCGCGACGGTGACGGTGCAGCTCTCGGCGATCAGCAGCTGCGCCATCGGCTTGCCGACGATGTTGGACCGGCCGATCACCACCGCGTCCAGCCCCGACAGGCTGGGATGCACCGTCTTCAGCAGCATCACGCAGCCCAGCGGCGTGCACGGGACGAAACCGGGCATACCCGTCGCCAGCCGCCCGGCATTGACCGGGTGGAAGCCGTCCACGTCCTTGTCCGGGTCGATCGCCAGCAGCACCGCCTGCGTATCGACATGCGCGGGCAGCGGCAGCTGCACGAGGATGCCGTCGATCGCCGGATCGCCGTTCAGGTCGGCGACCAGCGCCAGCAGCGTCGCGGTATCCGTGTCGGCGGGCAGGCGATGCTCGATGCTCTCCATCCCCGCCTCGCGCGTGGCGCGGCCCTTGGAGCGGACATAGACGGCGGAGGCGGGATCCTCCCCCACCAGCACCACGGCGAGACCCGGCACGCGGCCCTTTTCAGCCTTGAAGGTGGCAACCCCCTCGGCGACGCGGGCCCGCAGGTCGGCGGCGATCGCCTTGCCATCAATGATCGTAGCGGTCATGGCGCCGCCTCATAGAGCGCCTCGACGCGCGGCGCCAGCATCGCCGGGTCGCCTATGATGCGCAGCCGCTTCAGCCGCGCCGTCTCGCCGGACAGGATCGCCACGTCCCGCTTCGCCACGCCCAGCGCCTTCGCCACCAGCACGACCAGCGCCGCATTTGCCGCGCCGTCGACCGGCGCCGCCGCAAGCCGCGCCGCAAGATGCTCGTCCGTTCCCGCCAGCAGCGCATCGCGCCCGCCACGCGGCGTCACGCGCACGGCGATGTCGATCCCGTCCGCCCGCCGGACCAGCGCCGGCATCGGATCAGACGGTGCCGGCGGTGTAGTAGCTCATCGCGATGTTGGGCAGGACGATGTTCGACAGGATGTAGACGATCAGCAGCACGACGATCGGCGACAGGTCCAGCGCGCCGAAATCGGGCAGGATGCGGCGGATCGGGCGATACATCGGCTCCGTCATCCGCTGCAGCGCGGTCCACACCGTGCGGACGAAGTCGCTGTGCGTGTTGATGATGTTGAACGCGATCAGCCAGGACAGGATCGCCTGGACGACGATGATCCACCAGACGACGTTCAGCAGCAACTGGATGATCTGGATGATGGCGATCAAGGCGATGGGCTCCGATATCGTGTGACCCCATCTATAGGGACGCCGCTCCCGCCCGCAAAGGGGCGCGACCGTCCCGATCAGGGCGTGGCGGGATCAGGTCGCCTGGGATCGGGGCGCAGCCCTCAGGGCGCCGGCCGCTCCGCCTGCGCCTCGGCCAGATAGACGCCGAACAGGCCGTCGGGATCGGTCCATTCCGCCACCGGCGTCCAGCCGCCCGCGCGCAACAGGATGCGGGCGTCGCGATCGCCGTATTTGTGGCTGTTTTCCGTGTGGATCGTCTCGCCCGCCGCCACCGCGAAGTCGCGGCCCGCGACGGTGAAGGCGGTATCTTCTGCGGCCTCCAGATGCATCTCGATCCGCGCGCGATCGTCGTTCCAGCGCGCGACGTGGCGGAAACGGTCGGTCGGCACGGTGCCGTCCAGCTCGCGGTTGATGCGGTCGAGCAGGTTCAGGTTGAACGCCGCCGTCACGCCGGCCGCATCGTCATAGGCGGGGACGAGCACGTCCGCGCCCTTGATCCGGTCCATCCCGATCAGCAGCTGCGCGCCCTCCCCCAGCGACGCGCGCATCGCGCGCAGCAGGTCGGTCGCCATCAGCGGCGTCATGTTGCCGATCGTCGATCCGGGGAAGAAACCCAGCTTCGGCGCGTCCGCGATCGCCTGCGGCAGTTTCAGCGGGCGCATGAAGTCCGCCTCGAACGGCAGGACGAGCAGGTCCGGGAAGGCCGCCGACAGGACGCGCGACGACTGACGCAGGAAATCGCCCGAAATGTCGATCGGCACATAGGCGGACGGGCTGATGCAACGCAGCAGCAGCGGCGTCTTCGTCGACGATCCCGATCCGAACTCGACGACCGCGCGGCCGGTGCCGGTCAGCGCCGACAGGTCCGGGCAGATGCGCTCCAGGATGCCGATTTCGGTCCGGGTGGGGTAATATTCGGGCAGGTCGGTGATCGCCTCGAACAATTCCGACCCGCGCCGGTCGTAGAACCAGCGCGCCGGAATCGCGCGGGGGCGACGCTCCAGCCCGGCGAGCACGTCCGCGCGGAACTGCGGGTCGGCGAGCATCCTCTGGCCGTCTTCGGCTTCGGGCTTCAGCATCGGCTCAGAGATCCTTGGCAAGGCGCACGCCGGTGAACTGCCAGCGCTGGTGCGGATAGAAGAAATTGCGATAGCAGGCGCGCGCATGGCCGCGCGGCGTGGCGCAGCTGCCGCCGCGCAGCACGAACTGACCGCTCATGAACTTGCCATTATATTCGCCGACCGCGCCCTCGACGGGGCGGAAGCCGGGATAGGGGCGATAGGCGCTGCCCGTCCATTCCCAGACGTCGCCGAAAAAGCCGCCGGCGGCGCCCGCCGGGCGCGGCTCGACTGGGCCGGCGGCATCCATCTGGTTGCCGCCAGCGGCATCGTGATGCGCGGCGGCGGCCTCCCATTCGAACTCGGTCGGCAATCGCGCGCCCGCCCAGCTGGCATAGGCGTCCGCCTCGTACAGGCTGACATGCGTGACCGGCGCGGCCGGATCGATCGGTCGCCGCCCGTCGAGGCCGAAGCGCGTCCACGCCCCGTCCTGCATCTCCCAATAGAGCGGGGCGGCGATCCCCTCCGCCTTCACCCAGGCCCAGCCGTCCGCCAGCCACCAGCGCGGACAGGCATAGCCGCCATCGGCGATGAACAGCGCCCATTCGCCATTGGTGATCGGGCGGTCGGCGATCGCGTGCGGCTGCAACAGCGCGGCATGGCGCGGCCCCTCGCAATCGAAGGCGAAGCCGCCCCCGTCATGCCCGACATAGACGATACCGCCCGGATGCGCGATCCACTCGATCGGCCCCGGCATCGCGACCGGCACCTTAGGCGCCGCCGGCCACAGCGCGGGTTCGAGCGGATTTTCGTGCAGCAGGTGCAGGATGTCGGTGACGAGCAGTTCCTGATGCTGCTCCTCATGATGACAGCCCAATGCGACCAGCTCGCGCGCCTCTGCGGGCAGGTCGGGCAGCGCCGCGACCAGTGCCGCATCGACATGCGCGCGATAGGCCCGCACCTCGTCCAGCGACGGCCGCGTCAGCATCCCGCGCCGGTGGCGGGCATGGCGCTGTCCCTCCGCCTCGTAATAGCTGTTGAACAGGAAGGGGAACCGGCTGTCGTGCAGCTGATAGCCGGCGACGTGATCGCGCAGGACAAAGGTTTCGAAGAACCAGCTGGTATGCGCCAGATGCCATTTGGCGGGGGAGGCATCCGGCATCGACTGCGCGCTGGCGTCCGCGTCGGACAAGGGCGCCGCCAGCGCCATGGTCAGGTCGCGCACCGCGCGATAGCGGCTCTCCAGCGCTTCCGGCCGTTGCGCCGCCTGAATTCTGCTTGCGGAAACCGCCATGCCATCGCCTCCTTGTCGGCGCGAGAGGCGTATGTCAGCTCAGCGCGATCCCCCCGGAACCCACAGAACGTCGTCCGCACCGTTTTTGTTCACCACACGCGCCGCGACGAACAGGAAATCGGACAGGCGATTGACATAGGATAACGCGATCGGGCTCAGTGTGGCGGATGCGCTGGCCGCGACCATCGTGCGCTCCGCCCGCCGCGTCACCGCCCGCGCGACGTGCAGCGCCGCCGCCGCCGCGCTGCCGCCGGGCAGGATGAAGCTGGTGAGTGGCTGAAGACCGGCATTGGCCGCGTCGATCGCAGTTTCCAGCCACGCGACCTGCGCCGGCGTGATCCGCAGCGCCTGCGGATCGTCGCCCGGCGTCGCGATATCGGCGCCGCAGTCAAACAGGTCGTTCTGCACCCGGATCAGCGCCGCGCGGACGGGCCCGTCGTCCAGCAGCGCCACCGCCGCGCCGATCGCGCTGTTCGCCTCGTCGACATCGCCGATCGCGGCCATGCGGGGATCCGCCTTCGACACGCGCGATCCGTCGACCAGCCCGGTCGTGCCGTCGTCGCCGGTGCGCGTGTAGATCCTGTTGAGCCGAACCATACCGGTCGCGAAGGGATCAGGTGCGGCCGGCGGCGAACAGGATCAGGACGACCAGCAGGATCGCGGCGGCCTGGAAGAAGATACGCTGCTGCATCATCCGGTTGGATTTCAGCGCGGCCCGGCTGGGGCCCTCGCCCCGCACCTCCGCGCTGGATTCCTGAAGGAACGCGACGATGCCGCGGACGAGCGCCACGACCGTCGCGATCATCGCGGCGATCAGCAGGATGACGAGGAACGTGTTCATTCCCGCAATCTAGGAACTTCCCCAGGAAAAGCCAGTGGGCAGCCGCCCCGCCCGCAGCATCGCCGCCAGCGCCGGCCCGTCCTGCCCGGCGGCGCGCAGATCGGCGAGCGCGGGGCTGCCGCGCCGCTTGGCCAGCCGCTCCCCGCCCGCGTCCAGGATCAGGCCGTGGTGGTGATAGCGCGGCGTCGGCAGGTCCAGCACCGCCTGCAGCAGCCGGTGGACATGCGTCGCGTCGAACAGGTCGCGCCCTCGCACCACGTCGGTCACGCCCTGCGCCGCGTCGTCGACGGTCGCGGCCAGGTGATAGCTGGCGGGCGCATCCTTGCGCGCCAGCACAACGTCGCCCTGCGGCGCGGGATCGGCAAGGACTCGCCCCGCCGCCGCATCCTGCCACCACAGCGCATCGCCCGCGACCGCCAGCGCCCGCGCCATGTCGAGCCGCCAGCAATGCGGCTTCCCCAGTCGTGCTGCCGCCACCTTCGGATCGAGCCGGCGGCACGTGCCGGGATAGACGGGTGCCGGCCCGTGCGGCGCGGACAGGCTGGCCGCGATCTCGGCCCGCGTGCAGAAACAGGGAAAGACGAGGGCCGCCGCCCGCAATCGCGCCAGCGCCGCGTCGTACAGCGCCAGCCGCCCCGACTGGAATACCGGCCCCTCCCATGTCAGCCCCAGCCACGCCAGATCCTCCACGATCCCCGCGACATGTTCGGGGCGCGACCGGCCGCCATCGATATCCTCGATCCGGAGCAGGAATCGCCCGCCCTCGCGAACCGCCAGGTCGTGCGCCAGGATCGCCGACCAGCCATGGCCCAGATGCAGCCGCCCGGTCGGGCTGGGCGCGAAGCGGCTGACGATACCGCTTCCCCCTTGACCGCAAATCGCGCCCCGTGCTGTCATGCAACCGTCACGCCGGTCGGCGACAAGGCGCCGACCCCGTAACGGGCTTTCCGCCCCGAACGGGCCCACGGCCATGATGGGGGAAGCACGTGTTTCATCCCGACCTGATCCGACATCCGGACAGTTGCCCAACGCTGGTACTGAACGCCGATTATACGCCGCTGTCCTATTATCCGCTCAGCCTGTGGCCGTGGCAGACCGCGGTCAAGGCGGTGTTCCTCGACCGGGTCGACATCGTCGCCCATTACGAGCGCGAGGTGCACAGCGCCAGCGTGTCGCTGAAGCTGCCCTCGGTCATCGCGCTGAAGCAGTTCGTGAAGCCGTCGCAATTTCCCGCCTTCACCCGCTTCAACCTGTTCCTGCGCGATCGCTTCGCCTGCCAATATTGCGGATGCAGCCGCGACCTGACGTTCGATCACGTCGTGCCGCGCGCGCAAGGCGGGCGGACGACGTGGGAGAATGTCGTCACCGCCTGCTCGCCGTGCAACCTGCGCAAGGGCGGGCGCACGCCGCGCCAGGCGGCGATGCCGCTGCATATTGAGCCGATCCGGCCGACCAACTGGCAGCTGCAGGAGCATGGCCGCTCCTTCCCGCCCAACTACCTGCACGACACATGGCACGATTGGCTGTACTGGGACGTTGAACTGGAAGCGTAACGACCCCGGGAACCCGTCTATGAAGGTGCTGGCCGCCGCGAGCGTGGCGATTTTGGGACTGGCGGCCGCCGCCTGCGGCCCGACCGACGAGGAGAAGCAGCGCGCGGCGGATCGTCGCGCGGCCAGCTTCACGCCGCCCTCCGTCATCTCGCGCCTCGATTTCGGCAGCGCCGCAGCCCGCCGCTTCCGCGCGCTCGACCGCAATGCGGACGACGTGCTGACGAAGGACGAACTGCCCCGGCAGGACAGTCGCCTGCGCCGGTTCGACCGAAACAAGGACGGAAAGATCACCGAAACCGAATTTTCGGAAGGGATGCTCGCCTGGTTCGATCGGATGGACCTGAACCACGACGGCACCGTGACCTCTGAGGAGCGGCGCACCGCGATGGCGCAGGAGGGCGAGCAGGGGCGATAGGCCCCGCCCCCTTCCCCGCCCGACCCCGGCATACGTATGGGCGGTCCCGCCATCCCGGTTGACGTCGCCCGCGCCGCAACGCAGCATCCGCGCCATGGCCACGCTTCCCCCCATCGCCAACAATCCTGACGTCCGCTTCCTGGGCGCGCTGCTCGGTGACGTGATCCGCGACTATGGCGGCGCCGCGCTGTTCGAGGCGACGGAGACGATCCGCAGCGCCTCCGTGGAGCGGCATCGCGGGCGCGGCGACGGCGCGACCGTAGACCTGCAGCTCGAAAAGCTGGGGCTCGACGAGACGATCGAGTTCGTCCGCGGCTTCATGCTGTTCTCCATGCTCGCCAACATGGCGGAGGACCGACAGGGCATCGCCGCGGAGGAGGGCGCCGACCTCGCCGCCGCGCTGGAGCGGCTGGCCGCCGAGGGGATCGACCGCGATCAGGTGCTGGCGCTGCTCGACACCGCGCTCGTCGCGCCCGTGCTGACCGCCCACCCCACCGAGGTGCGGCGCAAGAGCATGATCGACCACAAGAACCGCATCGCCGCGCTGATGGCGGATCGTGACGCGGGCCGCACCGAAACCCCCGATGGCGACGCGGTGGACGAGGCTATCCGCCGCCAGATCGCGCTCCTGTGGCAGACGCGCGCGCTGCGGCGCGAGCGGCTGGGCGTCGCGGACGAGGTGGAAACCGCCCTCTCCTATTTCCACGACGTGTTCCTGCCGACCATCCCCGCGCTCTACCAGCGCTGGGACCGGGCGATGGGCCGCCGCGTGCCCAGCTTCCTGCGGCCGGGCAGCTGGATCGGCGGGGACCGCGACGGCAATCCCAACGTCACCGCCGCCTCGCTCGACCTCGCGCTCGCCCGCGCGGCGGAGGCGGTGCTGGGCCATTATTGCGACACCGTCCATGCGCTGGGCGCCGAACTGTCGATCTCCGCCGGCCGCACCGCCATCGACCCCGCCGTGGAGGCGCTGGCGGCGGCGAGCGGCGACGATGCGGTCAGCCGCGCCGACGAGCCGTTCCGCCGCGCGCTGTCGGGCATCTACGCGCGCCTCGCCGCGACGCACCGGGCGCTGACCGGCAAGCCCGCGCCCCGCCCCGGCCGCCTGACGGGAGAGCCCTATGCCGACCCTCAGGCGTTCCGCGCCGATCTGGTCACGCTGGCACGCGGCCTCGCGGCGGAGGGGGGCGGCACGCTGGCGTCCAGCGGCGCGCTCGGCCGGCTGATCCGCGCGGTCGACGTGTTCGGCTTCCACCTCGCGACGCTCGACCTGCGCCAGAACTCCGCCGTCCACGAGCGCGTCGTCGCCGAGCTGCTGGCGGTGGCGGGGGTGGAGGCGGACTATGCCGCGCTGGACGAGGAGGCGCGCATCGCGCTCCTGCGCCGCGAACTCGCCAATGCGCGCCCGCTGGTCAGCCGCCACCACGCCTATTCGGACGAGACGGCATCGGAACTCGCGATCGTGGAGGCGGCCGCCGCCGCCCATGCCCGCTACGGCGCGGCGGCGATCCGCGTCTATATCGTGTCGATGACCAAGTCGGTGTCCGACCTGCTCGAAGTCAATCTGATGCTGAAGGAGGCGGGCCTCTACCGCCCCGGCGACGCGCCGACCGCCGCGATCATGGCGGTGCCGTTGTTCGAGACGATCGAGGATCTGGACGCCGCGCCCGATATCATGCGCGCCTGGCTCGCCATGCCCGAAATCGCCGCGATCGCGCACGCGCGTGGGCATCAGGAGGTGATGATCGGCTATTCGGACTCCAACAAGGACGGCGGCTATCTGACGTCGACCTGGGGTCTGTCCAAGGGGTCGACCGCGCTCGCGCCCGTCTTCGCGGAGGCGGGGGTGGGGATGCAGCTGTTCCACGGGCGCGGCGGCGCGGTGGGCCGGGGCGGCGGCTCCGCCTTCGCCGCGATCCGCGCGCAGCCGCCCGGCACGGTACAGGGCCGCATCCGCATCACCGAACAGGGCGAGGTGATCGCCGCCAAGTACGGCACGCGCGAAAGCGCCGCGACGAACCTTGAGGCGATGGCCTCCGCCGCGCTGCTCGCCAGCCTGGAGCCGGCGCGCCTGTCGAGCGCCGAAAACGCCGCCTTCTCCGCCGCGATGGACGCGCTGTCGGCCGACGCCTTCCGCGCCTATCGCGACCTCGTCTATGGCGACGATCGGTTCCGCACCTTCTTCCGCCAGATGACGCCGATCGCGGAGATCGCGAACCTGAAGATCGGCAGCCGCCCGGCCAGCCGCACCAAGTCCGACCGGATCGAGGATCTGCGCGCCATCCCCTGGGTGTTCAGCTGGGCGCAGGCGCGCGTCATGCTGCCGGGCTGGTACGGCGTCGGCCAGGCGATCGACCGCTTCGGCGACAAGGGGCTGCTGGCCGAGATGGCGGAGGGCTGGCCGCTCTTCGCCGCGACGCTGGCGAACATGGAAATGGTGCTCGCCAAGTCCGACATGGCGATCGCCGCGCGCTATGCGACGCTGGTCGATGCCGACCTGCGCCCGTTCTTCGACCGGATCCACGACGGCTGGCATCTGACGCAGGACGGGCTGCTCGCCGCGACGCGCCAGTCCCGCCTGCTCGAAAAGCATCCGGCGCTGGAGGCGTCGATCCGCCTGCGCCTGCCCTATATCGAGCCGCTGAACCTTCTCCAGATCGAACTGATGAAGCGCCACCGCGCGGGCGAGGACGATCCCCGCATCGGCGAGGGCATCCTGCTGTCGATCAACGCCATCGCCACGGCGCTGCGCAACTCGGGCTAAGCGAAATCATCGCCCCTCCCCTTCAGGGGAGGAGGGGTTGGGGTGGAGCGTCACCCAGCGCACCGCGCCAGAAAGAGTTGAGCGCGTCGACCACAAAAACCACGGGCGGCGCCTGCCGGATGCAGACGCCGCCCGTAGCCCGTAGTGACACGATTGAACGTGTACAGCAGCGAGTGCTGACTGCCCTTGCGTCATTAATGATGAAATCTTGCCGGATTATGTCCGCAACCGGGCAAAGCGGTCATCTTCCCGGGGATGCCAGAAACGGCGCCGCGATATCCTCTCGCACGCGCAGCAGGCGGCCGGTCGCGCGGTCGATCAGCGCCCAGGTCGTCACCGCCTCCACCTTCACTCGCCCGTCGTCGCCGGTGAAGCGGACATGCCGGTCGAACCGCGCGCCGCGCAGCGTGCCGACCCAGGTTTCGGCGGTCACGCCCTCCCCCTCGGTCAGGTTGCCGCGATAGTCGATCTCGTGCCGGGTCACGACCCAGACATAGGCCTGTTGATGCTCCGCCGGCGCCACCGCCGCCCAGTGCTCCGTCGCGACGTCCTGGATCCAGCGGACCCAGACCGCATTGTTGACGTGCCCCAGCTCGTCGATATCCGCCGCCGTCGCGGTGAAGCGCAGGGTGAAGCCGGTCATGCGTTCTTCCTCCGCCACCGTCGCACGCGCGCGACGATCATCACCAGCGCGGTCAGCGCCAGCCCCGCCAGCACCACCGTCGTGCCGCTGGGCCGGTAGCGGTGGAACAGGGCCTCCAGCCCGTCGCCGAACAGATAGCCCGCCGTCGTGAAGCCGATGCCCCAGACCAGCGCCGCGACCGCGTTCAGCGCCAGATACTTCCGCTGCGCGACGGATGTCGTGCCGATCGCGATCGGGCTGATCGTGCGCAGGCCATAGAGGAAGCGAAAGCCCAGGATGAACCCGGTCGGCCGCCGCTCGAACGCCGCCAGCGCCTTGGCGAAGGCGGGGCGCTGCATGATCCGCCGCACGCGCGGATGATTCCGCCACCGCCGCCCGACCAGGAACAGCAGCTGGTCGGCGGTGAACGAGCCCAGCACCGCCGCCACCATCGCGCCCGCCAGCGGCAGCAGGCCGCGATGCGCCAGCAGGCCGCCGGTGACGACCACCGTCTCGCCCTCCAGCCCCGCGCCCAGGAACAGCGCGGCCAGGCCATAGCGTGCGATGATCGCCTCCGCGCTCACGCCGTCCTTCCTCCTATTGCTCGATGCCGAGCTGCCAGAGGACGAAGGCGTGTTCCTCCGCGACCTCGCGCAAGGATTCGAACCGGCCGGACTTGCCGCCATGGCCCGCGCCCATGTTGATCTTCAGCAGCAGCAGATTGTCGTCCGTCTTGGTCGCGCGCAGCTTCGCGGTCCACTTGGCGGGTTCCCAATAGGTGACGCGCGGGTCGTTCAGGCCGCCCGTCACGAACAGCGGCGGATAGGCCTGCGCCGTCACATTGTCGTACGGGCTGTACGACCGGATCAGGTCGAACGCGGCGGCATCCTCGATCGGGTTGCCCCATTCGGGCCATTCGCCCGGCGTCAGCGGCAGTTCCGCGTCCAGCATGGTGTTGAGCACGTCGACGAACGGCACGTCCGCCACCACCGCGCCCCACAGGTCCGGGTCCGAATTGGCGACCGCGCCCATCAGCTCGCCGCCCGCCGATCCGCCCGCGATCGCGATCCGGCCGGGCGCGGTCCAGCGCTGCGCCACCAGTCCCTTCGCCACGTCGACGAAGTCGGTGAAGGTGTTGGTCCGCTTCTCCAGCTTCCCGTCATGATACCATTGCTGGCCCAGATCGTCGCCGCCGCGGATGTGCGCGATGGCGAAGGCGAAGCCGCGATCCAGCAGGCTGAGCCGCCCGGTCGAGAAGCCCGGCGGCACCGCATGGCCATAGGCGCCATAGGCATAGAGATAGAGCGGCCCCGACCCGTCCCGCGCGAAGCCCGCCGGATAGACGATCGAGACGGGAATCTCCGTACCGTCGCGCGCGGCGATCTTCAGCCGCTCCGTCCGGTATTTCGCCGCGTCGTAGCCCGACGGGATCTCCTGCACCTTCAGCACCCGGCGCTGCCGGGTCGTGACGTCGTAATCGTACACGGTGCCGGGCGTCACCATCGACTCATACCCCAGCCGCAGCACGGTCATGTCATATTCGGGATTGTCGCCCAGCCCGGCGGTGTAGCTTTCCTCCGGGAAATCGATCCATTCGGGGATCGTCGGCGCGTCGTAACGGTGGATGGCGATGCGATCGAGCCCGTCCTCGCGCCCCTCCACCACGAAGAAGTCGCGGAAACACTCGACGCCCGTCATGTAGAAGTGCGGGTTCGGCCCGATCAGCTCCCGCCACTCACCCGGCGCGTCGAGCCCGGCCGTCACCAGCCGGAATTGCGGATCGACGTCGTTGGTGTGGATGAACAGCGTGCCGTCATGCTCGTCGACATCATATTCGCGGCCCTCCTTGCGGGGCGCGACCAGGATCGGCGCGGCGGTGGGATCGTTCGCCGGCACCAGCCGCACCTCGCTGGTATTGTGGTCGCCCGTCGCGATCACGATCCAGTTGCGCGCGCTCGTCTCCCCGACCGAGACGCGATAGCCCTCGTCCGCCTCCCGATAGAGTTCGATATCGTCCGCCACCGGCGTCCCCAGCCGGTGCAGCCGCGCATTGTCCGTCCGCCACTGGTCGTTGGCGAGGCCATAGAGGAACGCGCTGTCGTCCGCCGTCCAGACGATGTCGGACAGCATCCCCGGGATCGTATCGGGAAGCAGGTCGCCGGTGCGCAGATCCTTCACATGGATCGTGAACCGCTCCGCGCCGCTGTCATCGATCGCATAGGCAAGCAGGGTGCCGCCGTTGCTGATCGCGAACGCACCCAGCCGGAAATATTCCTTCCCCTCCGCCAGCGCCGGCTCGTCGAGCAACAGTTCGTCGGGGCCGCCCGCGACCGGTCGCCGCCACCACTTCCGATACTGGCCGCCGGTCTCGAACGCGGTCCAGTAGAGCCAGTCGCCGTCCTTCTGCGGCACGGAGGAATCGTCCTCCTTGATACGCGCCTTCATCTCTTCGTACAGGCGATCGACCAGCGGCCGGTGCGGCGCCATCACCGCCTCGAAATAGGCGTTCTCGGCCTTGAGGTAATCCAGCACCTCCGCATCCTCGACCTCGGGATAGGCGGGATCCTTCAGCCAGGCATAGGGGTCCTCGACGGTACGGCCATGGACGGTGAAGCTATGCGGCCGCCGCGCGGCGACGGGAGGACGGGGAGAATCGACGCTCATCGCCAAGGCCATAGCAAGCGCGCACGTCCGCGATAGTGCGATTCCATCGATGGTGGCGCGGAGGCGACGGGCGGGCAGGCCGAATGGGGTTGTCGACTTCCGCCCAAACCTGGACGCTCAGGCGTCTAATCTGTCTTGCCGAAAGCGGCCATTGGTTCAGCCGGACCATTCCCGTTTGCCAATCCTCAAAGGCCAATTTCGGAATAGCAATCGGGGACCAATTTCGGGAAACCCGATGCTCCGGACGCCTCTCGGCGTGATCGGCAGGGCCACTTCCCGCAATGGGGTTCGTTTTTGGGATTGCCGAACCGCCGATGGGCTCGATTACGATTGCCCGGTTTCACCGCGTCGAAGCGGATGGTGCGGCTGGCATTTCCATGGGGATGAGAAAGAGCTTCTTCTGGTCTACATCTAAAATGAAGTCGG
>CAJYLQ010000005.1 GCA_913775975.1 uncultured Sphingomonas sp.
ATTCGCCCTCGCCGAGCGGTGGCAGGTCCGCGCGCGCGACGGTGAGCAATGTGCCGCGGAGCTGCTCCGCGGCGGTGCGGTCGGACACCTCGGCGAAGCGCGCGATCGTGCCGTCGCGCAGCTTCACCAGCGTGAGCGCACCGCCGTTGAACGTGCGGTGCGCCTCGAGCGCCTCGGCGAACACCTTGAGGCGCACCTCGCCGGCGATGCCGTGCGCCGCCGTCACGGCGGCGAGAACCACCGCGTCGGGGTCGACCGGCACCGCCTCAGGCTTGGTCGGGCGAGCCGGCGCCGCCGGCCGGGGCATCGTCGTCCCCTTCGGCGGGCTGCTGGCTCGAGACGCCCTGGTTAGTGGCGTCCTGGGTGGTCGAGTCGTCATCGTCATCGTCGTCGGGCGCGGTGCGCGGGTCGGGGTCGATCGTCATCGTGCAATCCTCTCGGCTCTCGATGGAGCGGCAGGTAACGCACGAGCGGACGATCGGCTTCCCGGCCGGCTTACTCGGCGCTCGCCGCCTCGGTCTCGGCCGGGGCCGCGGCGGCCTCCTGCTGCGCCTTCAGCTTCTCGGCACGCTCCTCGGCGCGCTCCTTGGCCTTCTCGCCCGGCTCGCCCTTCTTCGGGTTGCTGCGCGCGGCGCGCTCCTTAACGCCCGCGGCGTCGAGGAAGCGGGCGACGCGGTCGGTCGGCTGCGCGCCGACGCCCAGCCAGTGCTTGGCGCGCTCGGCGTCGAGCACGATGCGCTTCTCGTCGTCCTTGCCGAGAAGCGGGTTGTAGTTGCCGATCTTCTCGATGAACTTGCCGTCGCGCGGGCTGCGCGCGTCGGCGACGACGATGCGGTAGTAAGGACGCTTCTTCGAGCCGCCGCGCGACAGGCGAATGCTGAGTGCCATGGTGTTCGTCTTCCTTCTGTGTGTCGGTGCCCCGGCCTGCGCCGGGATCGTTCAGGTGAGTGTCGTCACGTCCGCGCCGCCGGGCGGCGCGCACCGTTACTTCTTGAACCGGAACCCGGGCGGCAGACCGCCGGGAATGTTTCCGGGCAGACCGCCGCCAGGCAGCCCGGGCAGCCCCGGACCGCCGCCCGGCCCGCCGAGCTTGCCCATCATGTCGCCCATGTCGGCGCCGCCGATCGCGCTGCCGAGGCCACCGAGACCGCCCTTGCCGAGCATCGCCATCATGCCCTTGAGCCCGCCCATCTTCTTGATCTTCTTCATGGCGGTCGACATCTCGAGGTGCATCTTGAGGAGCTTGTTGACCTCCTGCACGGTCGTCCCCGAGCCCTTGGCGATGCGGATCTTGCGCTTGGCGTTGATCAGCTCGGGCTTGGCGCGCTCCTTGGCGGTCATCGAGCCGATCATCGCGTCGAGATGCACCAGCATCTTGTCGCTGCCCGGCACCGAGTCCATCGCCGCCTGCGCCTTCTTCATGCCCGGCAGCATGCCCGCGAGCGCGCCCAGCCCGCCCATGCGCTTCATCTGTGCGAGCTGGCCACGCAGGTCGTTCATGTCGAACTGGCCCTTGGCGAGCCGGCTCGCCATGCGCTCGGCGTCTTCCTGCTGGATCGACTCGGCGGCGCGCTCGACCAGGCTGACGACGTCGCCCATGCCGAGGATGCGGCCGGCGACGCGCGACGCGTGGAAGGCCTCGAGCGCGTCGAGCTTCTCGCCCACACCGGCGAACTTGATCGGCTTGCCGGTGACCGCGCGCATCGACAGCGCGGCGCCGCCGCGCGCGTCGCCGTCCATGCGGGTGAGTACCACGCCGGTGAGCGGCACCTGCTCGGAGAAGTTCTGCGCGACGTTGACCGCGTCCTGACCCGTCAGCGAGTCGACGACGAGCAGGATCTCCTGCGGCTTGGCCACCTCGGCGACCGCCTTCATCTCGTCCATCAGCGCCTGATCGACGTGGAGTCGGCCGGCCGTGTCGAGCATCAGCACGTCGAAGCCCTGCAGCTTGGCGGCCTGGAGCGCGCGGCGCGCGATCTCGACCGGCTGCTGACCCGCGACGATCGGCAGCGTCGCGACCTCGACCTGCGTACCCAGCGTCGCCAGCTGCTCCTGCGCGGCGGGGCGATTGACGTCCAGCGACGCCATCAGCACCTTCTTGCGCTCACGCCCCGACAGCCGCTTGGCGATCTTCGCCGTGGTGGTCGTCTTGCCCGAACCCTGCAGGCCCACCATCATCACCACCGCCGGCGGCGTCACGTCGAGCAGCAGCTCGCTCTCGTCGGCGCCCAATACCGCGATCAGCGCGTCGTGGACGATCTTCACGACCTGCTGCCCCGGCGTGACCGAGCGCAGCACATTGTGCCCGACCGCCTGTTCGGTGACGCGATCGACGAAATCGCGCGCGACCGGCAGCGCCACGTCGGCTTCCAGCAGCGCGACGCGCACCTCGCGCATCGCCGCCCGGACATCGGCCTCGGTCAGCGCACCCCGGCCGCGCAGGCGGTCGAAGACGCCGCCCAGCCGGTCACTCAGGCTTTCGAACATCGCGTGGCTCCAAATCCCATATCGCCAAACGCAAAAGACGCCGGCGGACGAAACCTCGTCGGCCAGCGCACACCCCCGCGCAGGGCGGCGGGTGCTTTATCGTAAGCGTTCGGAGACGAACGTGGGCGGGCCTATACGGAGGCGGGCCGGATTATGCAAGACGCCCACCCTACCAGCCGCCGCCCGTCTCCTCCAGCCACGCCTGCTCCTCGGGCGTGGTGGTGCGGCCCAGCGCGGCGTTGCGACCGGGGAAGCGGCCGAAGCGGCGGTACACATCGCGATGATCGCGCGCGAAGGCGGCGTTCTCTTCGATCCCCAGCGCCTCGAACATGGCGACCGAACGATCCTGCAGCGCGCCGTCCTCCGCGTGCATCAGCGGCATATAGAGGAACACGCGCCGCTCTGGCGGCAGCTGCATGTCGTATCCGCGCGCGATCGCGTCTTGCGTCAACGCGGCGGCCAGCGGGTCCGCAGCGAACGCTTCCGCCTTGCCCCGGAACAGGTTGCGGGAAAACTGGTCGAGCAGGATGATCGCCGCCAGCATCGTATCGGGCGCGTCGCGCCACCCGGCCGCCTGCGACGCCTTCACCCTGTCGCGCAACGCGCCGAACCGCGCCGCGATCGCCGCATCGACGGCCGCGTCCTTCGCGAAATGCTGCGCCTTCGTCAGTCCGAACCAGAAATCGAGTATCGCGTCCGCGTGGACTTGCACGTCATCCGTCCCTAGATCGCCGCTCATGTCGCCTCCCGTCGCCGAGGTCGTCAGCCTTGGCTGCCGATTGAACATAGCCGAAAGCGAAACGATCCGCGCGATGATCGCGGGGCGGGACATGGTCGTCGTGAACAGCTGCGCGGTGACGGCGGAAGCGGTGAAGCAGACGCGCGCGGCGATCCGCCGGGCGGCCCGGGCGCGGCCGGGGGCACAGATCGTCGTCACCGGCTGCGCGGCCACAATCGACACACCCGCCTTCGCCGCAATGTCAGAAGTGACACACATCGTCCCCAATGCGGCGAAGCTCGATCCCGCCAGCTGGGGCGCCGCCCCCGCCGCATCACCCACCCCCGCCGCATCCTTCACCGGCCACGCCCGCGCGTTCGTCGAGGTGCAGAACGGCTGCGACCACCGCTGCACCTTCTGCATCATCCCGCAGGGCCGCGGCGCCAGCCGTTCGATCCCCGCCGGCGCCGTGGTCGAGCGGGTGCGCGAACTGGTCGCGGCGGGGCATCGCGAGGTGGTGCTGACCGGCGTCGACCTGACCAGCTACGGCCCGGACCTGCCGGGCGCGCCGTCGCTGGGGTCGCTGGTCGAGCGGATCCTGACGCTGGTGCCCGAATTGCCGCGCCTGCGCCTGTCCTCACTCGATTCGGTGGAGATCGATGCGCGCCTGTTCGATCTGATCGCGCATGAGCCGCGCGTGATGCCGCACCTGCACCTGTCGCTGCAGGCGGGCAACGACCTGGTCCTGAAGCGGATGAAGCGGCGCCATGCGCGCGCGGAGGCGGTGGAGCTGGTGCGGCGCCTGCACGCGATCCGGCCGGAGATCGCGATCGGCGCGGACCTTATCGCCGGCTTCCCGACCGAGGACGAGGCGATGTTCGCCGACACGCTGGCGCTGATCGCGGACGCGCGGATCGTCCATGCGCATATCTTCCCCTATTCGCCGCGCACGGGCACGCCCGCCGCGCGGATGCCGCAGGTCGCACCCGAAATCCGGCGGGCGCGCGCCGCGCGGCTGCGCGAGGCGGCGGCGGATCGGCGGCGCGCATGGCTGGGCACGCTGCTGGGCACGACACAGGCCGTGCTGGTCGAGCGGCCCGGCACGCGCGGCCATGCGGGCAATTTCGCCGATATCCATCTGACAGAGGCCGCGGAACCGGGCGCGATCGTGCGCGTCCGTGTTACCGGGGCCAGCGACACTCATCTCATCGGAACACAGATATGAGCACCACATCCTCGTGGCACGAGAAGCTGCTCGGCGGCTTCCGGCGCACGTCCGACCGGCTGATCGGCAACCTGGCCGGGCTGGGCGGCGCGCGGCTGGATGACGACACCCTGGACGAGATCGAGGAGGCCCTGATCGCGTCCGACCTCGGCCCCCAGACCGCCGGCCATATCCGCACGCGGCTGGCGGAGGGCACGTTCGGCCGCGACATGGAGGAACTGGGTATCCGCCTGGTCGTCGCCGAAGAGGTGGAGAAGGCGCTGGCGAAGGTCGCCACCCCGCTGGAGATCGACGCCTTTCCGCGGCCGCAGGTGATCCTGGTCATCGGCGTCAACGGATCGGGCAAGACCACCACGATCGCGAAGCTGGCGCACCTGTTCATGGAGCAGGATTACGGCGTGATGCTGGCCGCCGGCGACACGTTCCGCGCCGCCGCGATCGGCCAGCTGAAGACCTGGGCGGACCGGGTCGGCGTGCCGATCGTGACGGGCAAGGAGGGCGGCGACGCGGCCGGCATCGTCTATGAGGCGGTGAAGCAGGCCACCGCCACCGGCATCGACGTGCTGATCGTCGACACCGCCGGGCGGCTCCAGAACAAGCGCGAACTGATGGACGAACTGGCGAAGATCCGCCGCGTGCTGGGCCGCCTGAACCCGGAAGCACCGCATGACGTGGTGCTGGTGCTGGACGCCACCACCGGCCAGAACGCGCTGAACCAGATCGAGGTGTTCAAGGACGTCGCCGGCGTCACCGGCCTGGTCATGACCAAGCTGGACGGCACGGCGCGCGGCGGCGTGCTGGTGGCGGCGGCGGAACGCTATGGCCTGCCGATCCATGCGATCGGCGTCGGCGAGGGGATGACGGACCTTCGCCCGTTCGACGCGGCGGAGGTGAGCCGGATCATCGCCGGGGTCGAGGGCGTGCGGAAGTGACCGGCGCCCAGACCGACAAGGGCTCGCCCGGCCTGCGCATGGCGGTGGACTATGCGCCGCTCGTCGTGTTCTTCGCGGTCAATTTCCTGGCGCCGGCCGAGCCGATGATGCGGCTGGTCGCGGCGTTCAGCGGCGTCCTGTCCGACATGGACCGGCTGGGCGCGCTGGTGATCGCGCGCGTCATCTGCGCGACGACCGCGTTCGTCATCGCCACCATCGTCGCGATCATCGTGTCGCGGGTGAAGCTGGGCCATGTGTCGCCGATGCTGTGGATTTCAGGCGTACTGGTCGTCGTGTTCGGCGGCCTGACCGTCTATTTTCACGACCCGCGCTTCATCCAGATGAAGCCGACCATCGTCTACGCGACCTTCTCCGGCGTGCTGCTGTTCGGCCTGCTGACCGGGCGGCCGCTGCTGGAGGGGCTGCTCGGCACCGCCTATCCGGGCCTGAGCGCGGAAGGGTGGCGCAAGCTGACGCGCAACTGGACGCTGTTCTTCGCCGCGATGGCGGTGCTGAACGAGATCGTCTGGCGGAACACCGGCTGGGATTTCTGGGTCGGGTTCAAGCTGTGGGGCGCGATCCCGCTGACGCTGGGCTTCGCGATGGCGAACATCCCGATGCTGATGCGGCACGGGCTGGCGACCGGAGACGGGGCGGTGGCGGAGGAATTGCCGCCCGAGTGAGGTGCGCGGGACGGGTGTCGCGTCGGGGTGCCGGTGAACAGGTTGACATCCCGTCGCCCCTCCTCTGCCATTTAGGGGAGGGGTCGGGGGTGGGGCGCTTCCGGCAGCGGTGCGCTTGAGGGGACGCCCCACCCCCACCCCTCCCGTGAAGGGGAGGGGCTTCGGCTCTGCACGGCGTGAAGCGGGTGCCTTCCCGCCGGCGCGCGTATTAAGTCGCCACGAACGAAAAAGGGCGGACCGACCGGCCCGCCCCCTTCCCTTACTTCGCGACCGCGTCGTAGCGCTGGCCGACCGTGTCCCAGTCGACCACGTCCCACCACGCCTTCAGATAGCCGGGGCGGTCGTTCATGTAGGTGAGGTAATAGGCGTGTTCCCACACGTCGTTGCCGAGCAGCGGCGTGCCGGGGTCCTTGGCGTCGTCCATCAGGGGATTGTCCTGATTGGGCGTGCTCGTCACCTTCAGCTTGCCGTCGGCGTCCGCGATCAGCCACGCCCAGCCCGAGCCGAACTGGCCCGCGCCCTTGGTGTTGAACTCTTCCTTCAGCTTGTCGAGGCCGCCGAAGTCGCGGTCGATCGCCTCGGCGAGCTTGCCGGACGGCTGGCCGCCGCCCTTCTTCATCGACTTCCAGAAGAAGTCGTGGTTCCAATAGCCGCCGCCATTGTTGCGCACGCCGGCGGGCAGCGACGAGATCATGCCGAGGATATCCTCGATCGACTTGCCTTCCAGCTTCGAATCCGCCGCGACGAACTCGTTCAGCTTGTTGGTGTAGGCGGCATGATGCTTGTCGTGGTGGAAGTGCATCGTCTCCTTCGAGATGGTCGGCTCCAGCGCGTCATAGTCGTACGGCAGCGGGGGCAGTTCGAAAGCCATGGGGCATCTCCTGATGGGGTCGCGCGGGAAACGCGCGTGCGCTCCGATTGGTCCAGCCGGCCGCGTTACGCAACCGTTCCGATAAGATCGTGGCGCCGCAACGCGTGGCGTAGCTGGTCGTAGGACAGGCCCAGCGCCTCCGCCGTGTGCCGCTGGTTGAAGCGGTGCTCGGCCAGCGTCCGCGCCAGCAGCTCGCGCTCGAACCGGGCGACGCGTGATTTGAAGTCCGAGGGGCCGACCTCGCACGCCGCGACCTCCTCGTCGGCGGGCTCCGGCGTCGGCGCGGGCGGTGCCGCCCCGCCCCGCTCGGCACGGGCGGCGGCGGGCGACTGGCTTTGCGGGCGGTAGGGCGAGGCGAAGGGGTCGATCTCGATCCGATCGACCGCGCCGCCCGCCTCCCACCGATAGACGGCGCGTTCGACGACGTTGCGCAGCTCGCGGACATTGCCGGGCCAGCGGTGCGTCGTCAGCGTGTCGAGCGCGGTGGGGCCGAAGCCGTACCAGCGGTCGCGCCCCAGCTCCGCCGCCATGCGCCGGCCGAAATGGTCCGCCAGCACGGGAATGTCCCCCGCGCGGCTGCGCAAGGGAGGCAGCGTCACCACCTCGAACGACAGGCGGTCGAGCAGGTCGGCGCGAAACTCGTGCCGGTCGACCTTGTCGGGCAGATGTTCGTTGGTGGCCGCGACGATGCGCACATCGACGCGCACCGGGCGCGAGGAGCCGATGCGCGTGATCTCGCCATATTCGACCGCGCGCAGCAATCGCTCCTGCGCGCCCATCGACAGCGTGCCGAGTTCGTCGAGGAACAGCGTGCCGCCGTCCGCCTCCTCGAACCGGCCCGTCCGCGCCTTGGTCGCGCCGGTAAACGCGCCCGCCTCGTGCCCGAACAGTTCCGCCTCGATCAGCGTTTCCGGGAGCGCGGCGCAGTTCATCACGACGAGCGGCTGGTCCCAGCGGGGCGACAGGCGATGCAGGCGCTCGGCGACCAGTTCCTTGCCCGTCCCCCGCTCGCCGATGACCAGCACGGGGCGATCGAGCGCGGCCGCGCGGCTTGCACGTTCGAGGGCATCGAGGAACGCCCCCGACTGACCGATCACCTGGCTCGTCCGTTCCATGCCCAAGGATTGGCGTAAAATCCCAATGTTGCGCAAGACGCCAATCCGCGACGGCGCGGCATTTTCCTCTATCTATCTGTATTGTCTCCATTTTATAAATTGGCACGCCCCCTGCAATGCTGTTGGCATACCGCCCCGGCGGACACAGACAGCATCACGGAGGACACCATGTTCAAGGATTTCGCCATCAAGCTCGCCGCCATCGCCCTGACGGTCGTGACCAGCACGACGCTGCTGCTCGGCGCGGTCGGGCCGGCGCAGGCGGACGCGGGCAAGACCGCAGTCGCCATGGCCACCCGTATCGTGGCATAAGCCGATGAACGCCGTTTCCGCCCCTCAGGAGTTCATGATGGGAATCTTCAGCCGCACCCGCGACATCGTCGCCGCCAACTTCGCCGATCTGCTCGACAAGGCCGAAGACCCGGCGAAGATGATCCGCATGATCATCCTCGAGATGGAGGAAACGCTGGTCGAGGTCCGCGCCTCCGCCGCGCGCACCATCGCCGACCAGAAGGAGATGCGCCGCCATATCGCCAAGCTGGACCAGCTGCAGGCGAGCTGGACGGAAAAGGCGGAACTGGCGCTGTCCAAGGACCGCGAGGATCTGGCCAAGGCCGCGCTGGTCGAGCGCCAGAAGGCGACCGACATGGCGGTCCAGCTGAGCGCCGAGATCCAGGTGCTCGACGATGCGCTGCGCGCCTCCGAAGAGGATATTGCCAAGCTGCAGGGCCGCCTGCGCGAGGCGCGGACGAAGCAGTCGAACATCCAGACGCGGATCGAAAGCGCCAACAACCGCTTCCGCCTGCGCGACATGTATGCCGGCCCCAAGACACAGGAGGCGTTCAGCCGCTTCGGCGAACTGGAGCGCCGCGCCGACGAGGCGGAGGGCCGCGCGGAGGCGATGGGCCTGGGCGTCGTCAAGTCGCTGGAGGACGAGATCGCCGAGCTGCGCCAGAGCGACAAGGTCGATGCCGAACTCGCCGCGCTGAAGGCACGGCTGGCCAAGCGGGAGGATTGAGATGGAGGACATCTTCGTACCGCTGATCGCGATCACGTCGATCTTCATCGGTCTTCCCTGGCTGATCCTCCACTACGTCTCGCAGTGGAAGCGCGCCCCGAAGATCACCGAGGAGGACGAGCGGATGCTGGACGAGATGTACAATCTCGCCCGCCGCCTGGAGGATCGCCTCAACACCGTCGAGCGGATCGTCGCCGCCGACAATCCCGACTGGAAGCCGGGGCTGAACGCCCCCCAATCGCTTCACCAGATCGACCGCACCCAGAGCCGGAGCAACTGAGATGGCCGCTCGCACCCAATTCTACCTCAACAAGCAGGATGCCAAGTGGAAGGGCGTCTGCGCCGGGATCGCCGACTATACCGGGCTGGAGCCGCTGTGGATCCGGCTGGGCGTCGCCGGGATGACGATCATCGCCCAGCAATGGTGGCTGATCGCGGCGTACTTCATCATCGCCTGGGTCGCCGATCCCAAGCCGATCGGCCTCTACGAGACGCATGACGACGCCAAGTTCTGGCAGGGCGTGCGGTCCAACCCGCGCCGATCCAGCGCCGAGGTCCGGTCCAAGCTGCGCGACATCGACCGCCGGCTGGCCGACATGGAAACCCACTACACCAGCCGCAACACCGCGCTGGCCAACGAGATCGACGCGCTGCGCTGAAACCGCGCCGTCCAAAGAACAGGGGAGATACGACATGAACTGGGGAGGACCAGGGTTCGTCATCGCGATCATCGCGATCTCGACCTTCGGCTGGATCGTGAACAATCTGATCCGCGCCCGTCACGGCTATGCGCCGACGGACGACTGGGGGAATACCGCCGATCCGGACGCGGAGCGCAAGCTGCGGCTGCTGACCACCGACAACGAAAAGCTGGCCGGGCAGGTCACGCGACTGGAAGAGCGGATCGCGGTGCTGGAGCGGATCGCCACCGACCCCGCCGCCCGCGTCGCCCGCGACATCGACGCCCTGCGCTGACCGGAGAGACGACATGGAAAAGGCAGAAATCTTCGCAACCATGGCGCCCGTGATCGCGCTGGTCGGGGTCAGCGGCATGATCGGCTGGGTCATCACGACCTGGATCCGGGTGAAGAACGGCTATCCGCTCGACGGATCATGGGGCCAGGCCGTCTACCCGCGCAACGACGCGGAATCGGTCGAGCGCATCAAGCTGCTCAGCCAGGAAAATGCGCAGCTGCGCGCCGAACTGGGCTCGATCAAGGACCGGCTGGCCAATGTGGAACGCATCGTCACCGATGGCGGCACGCTGCTGAGCCAGGAAATCGAGCGGCTGCGCGCACCCGCCAACTGAGATGACACCCGGCGGGTCCGCCCCGCCGCAACCGGATAGATTGGGGAGCGAATATAATGAATCCGTTCTCGATGGTCGTGATGATCGTCCTGATCGTCACGATCGGGAAAGTGCTGGCACCGCGCGTCCGCGCGCGGGCCTATCAGCAGGACAACACGCTGCAGATCGCGGCGATGACCGAGACCCGCGACGAGATCCGCCAGCTGAAGGACCGCATCGCGGTGCTGGAGCGGGTCGTGACCGACAACCATGGCAGCATCGACCTCGACCGCGAGATCGAGCGGCTGCGCGACCGCTGACAATGGGAGGCGACATCATGAATGATCCGTTCGTCACTATGACCCTGTCGCTGTCCGGCCTGACCGGGCTGGGCATGATCGTCGGCGGCGGGCTGGCCGGATGGCGCGGCTGGCTGCAGCTGAAGCGGACCGAGCTGGACCGCGCGACGCTGCCGACGGCGGCCAATCCGGCGGGCGCCCCCGCCGGTGCCCGGATCGAGATCGCGGACCTGCGCGAACGCATCCGCAAGCTGGAAGCGATCGCGGCCGGGGTGGAGCTTTAAGGCTACCGCCCCGTCCGTTTCTCCCCTCCCCTTCAGGGGAGGGGCCGGGGGTGGGGCGCTTCCCCATATGCCGGGGTTTGATTGGAGAGGCCCCACCCCAACCCCTCCCCTGAAGGGGAGGGGCTCGACATCGCTTCGATGGCCCTTCGCCATACGCTTGACGCTCAACCTCATTCCCCAAAGGACGCGGCCTTGCCGCCCCCTGCCCCAGCCTGTACCGCCGCGACGATGCAGAGCCTGGACGATATCCGCGAGGAGTATGACTTTCTCGATCCCGACGATAGGTATCGGCTGCTGATCGACCTGGGCCGCGCGCTGGAGCCCATGCCCGACGCGCTGAAGACGGATACGACGCTGGTGCGCGGCTGTTCCGCCTCGGTCTGGGTCTATCCGATGCCGCAGGCGGACGGGCGGCTGCACTTTCTGGCCGATTCGAACGCCGCGATCACCAAGGGGATCATCGCGCTGGTGCTGACGACCGTGCAGGATCGGACGCCGGCCGAGATCATCGCGGCCGACATTCCCGCCGCACTGGCGCCGTTCGACCTGTCGAAACAGCTGAGTTCGAACCGGACGCAGGGCATCCCCAACATGATCGCGCTGATCCGCGAGACCGCCGCCCGCTACGCCTGATCGGCGGGCGCGATCCCGACCCGCGCGGCAATCGCCTCGATCGGTTCGCCGGGCGGCACGACAAGCCACGCGGCGGGGTCGCGCCCGTCCACCACGGTGACGGCATTCTTCGGGCAGAGTTTCAGGCAGCGCGTCTCGACGACGCCGACCCCGGCCTTGCGTCCCTTGCCCGCGCGGCGGCGCAGCGCTTTTACCAGCGTCTGATCCTCTTCGGGGCCGAACGCCTTGCCGACCTTGCGCGCACATTTGCCGCATACGAGGACGACGTTCGTCCAGCCGCCCTTCTTCGCGACGCGGATCATGCGGCGCGGCGCTCCTCGGCGGCGCGCAGCACTTCATAGGCGGTCTGCACCGTCTGGAACCGCGCGGCCGCCTGCGGATCGCCGGGGCGGACATCGGGATGGTTTTCCTTGGCGAGCCTGCGCCACGCGGCGCGGATCGTCTCGAAATCCGCGTCCTCCTCCAGCCCCAGCGCGGCGAGCGCGCGCATCTCGTCGCGCGAGCGGGTGCCATCCCCCGCCCCGCCCCAGGCATAATGACGCGAGCGTTCGTAGCCGCGCGCGCCGCGCGTCTCGTCCGCCTCGCGCGCGGCGGCCTCCTCGGCGGACAGGCCCTGGAAGTAATCCCAGCCGCGATTGTATTCGGCCGCGTGATCCTGACAGAAATACCAACGGTCGGGATTGTTGGGGGATTTGGGCGCGGGGCAGACGCCCGGCTCCTCGCAGCCGTCCCGGTCGCACAGGCGCACGGGCTTCGCGTCGCGGCCCGAGCCATAGCCGCGCCAGCGAGGGAAGCCCCAGTCGTTCGATCGTGTGGGCCGATACGCCATGCCCCCGACATAGGCCGCCGTCCCCGTCAGGCAACCTTTGCCGCGCCGCCCGCCGCCATTTTGCCGATCGCCGGCCCCGCAATCCCGTTGCGTGCATCCGCGCCTTACCGTAGGAATCGATCATGACAGTTATGTCATCCGATCTTCATGGCCGATCCGGCACGATGAGCGGATGTTGCCGACAGGAGCAGAGGTGAACCCGACCCGATCGTTACTGGCCACGGCGCGGGCCGACATCCCCGCATCGATCGTGGTCGCGCTCGTCGCCCTGCCGCTGTGCCTTGGCGTCGCGCTCGCATCGGGCGCGCCGCTGTTTTCGGGGATCATCGCGGGCGTGGTGGGCGGCCTCGTCGTGGGTGGCCTGTCGAAATCGCCGCTGTCGGTCAGCGGCCCCGCCGCGGGCCTGACGGTGATCGTGCTGGCCGCGATCGAAAGCCTGCCCAGCTTCCAGATCTTCACGCTGGCGGTGATGCTGGCGGGGGTGATGCAGCTGGCGTTCTCGTTCACGCGGGCGGGCATCCTGGCGGAATTCGTCCCCTCCTCGGTCATCACGGGGATGCTGGCCGCGATCGGGCTGATCCTGATCCTGAAGCAGATTCCCCATGCCGTCGGCTATGACGCGGAGGCGGAGGGGATCTTCGAATTCTCCACCGCCGACGGCTTCAACACCATCTCCCGCCTGTGGGACAGCGTGACCGGGCGGCTGACGCCGGGCGCGGTGCTGATCGCGGCCGTCAGCCTCGCCTTCCTGTTCTGGTGGGATGCGGCCCGGCCCAAGCAGGGGCCGCTGCGCTTCGTGCCGGGGCCGCTGGTCGTGGTGGTGATCGGCGTCGTCGGCAACGCGCTCCTCGGCGCGATGATGCCCGAATGGCAGCTGGGGACGCGGCATCTGGTGCAGGTGCCGATCGCCGCGAGCCCGGCCGAGTTCGTCAACCTGTTCTCGCTGCCCGATTTCACCGCCATCACCAGCGGCACCGTCTGGAGCGTGGCGGTGACGCTGGCGATCGTCGCCAGCCTGGAATCGCTGCTGAGCGTGAAGGCGATCGACGAGCTGGACCCCAAGCGCCGCACGACGGACAAGAACTGGGAACTGATGGCGCAGGGCGGCGGCAATATCGTGTCGGGCCTGATCGGCGGTTTGCCGGTGACGTCGGTGATCGTCCGCTCCTCCGCCAATGTCGATTCGGGGGCGGAGAGCAAGCTGTCGACGTTGCTGCACGGCACCTGGCTGCTGGTGTCGGTCGCGCTGATCCCGGCGGTGCTGAACCTGATACCGCTGTCGGCGCTGGCGGCCGTGCTGATCGCCACGGGCTACAAGCTGACCAAGCCGAAGCTGTTCGTCGAGCGCTTCAAGCAGGGCTGGACGCAGTTCGTGCCGCTGGTCGTCACCGTCGTCGCGATCCTGTTCACCGATCTGCTGGAAGGCATCGTGATCGGCATGGTCGTCGGCTTCATCTTCGTCATCGCGCGCAATTTCCGCCCCGCCATCACCGTCGCGCATGACGGCGGCGACTGGCTGGTCCGCGCGCGGCGCAACCTGTACTTCATCCACAAGTACGAACTGCAGAAGAGCCTGGCGCGGGTGCCGGACGGCGCGAACTTGATGATCGACCTGACGTCGACCAACTATGTCGACCTGGACAATGTCGACGTCATCAACGCCTTCATCCGCAACGCCGCCTATCGCGACATCGCGGTGCTGCTGCGCGGCGACATCGCCGAAAAGACCGCGCCCAAGATCAACGCCCCCCTTGCCGAGGTCCGTTACGCATGAAGCTGCCCAAGCAATTGCTGCTCGCCAATCGCGCCTGGGCGGCGGAACTGACCGACGAGAATGCGGACTTCTTCAGCCGGCAGGTGAAGGGGCAGCGGCCGCAATTCCTGTGGATCGGCTGTTCGGACAGCCGCGTCAGCCCCGAACAGAAGACGCAGTCTCTGCCCGGGCTGATGTTCATCCACCGCAACATCGCCAATCTGATCCATGACGACGACCTGAACCTGTTGTCGGCGCTACAATATGCGGTCGACGTGCTGGAGGTGCCGAACATCGTCATCTGCGGCCATCATGGCTGCGGCGGCATCCGCGCGACGCTGGAGGGCGGCACGACGGGGCCGGTCGATCGCTGGCTGGAGAATGCCCGCGCCGTCGCCCGCGCCCATGCCGACGAGCTCGACGCGCTGCCGCCGGCGCAGCGGCTGGACCGGCTGGTGGAGATGAACGTGCGCGACCAGCTGCTCCACCTCGCGCGGACGGAAACGGTGCGCAACGCGTTCGCGGCGGGGCGTGACCTGACGCTGCACGGCTGGGTGTACGACATTCGCGACGGCCAGCTGAAGCCGCTGATGGAGATCGACCGGACGACGCAGCTGGACGCGGTCGGCCGGCCCGCGCCCGTGCTGGTCTGATCCGGGCCGCCCGTCAGCCAGGCATCCGGAAGATCACGCGCCGCGTCAGGCCGCCGCAACCGGGCGCACCATCGGGGCGGAAGGTCGATTCGAACCGTGCGCCCTCGACCAGTCCGTTGGTCGCCTTCGAAAAGACGAATGCGGGATAGCCGAGGAGCGTGCGCACGCGCGCCGTGCGGCCGTTTGGCTGCACGTCGAACTGCACCTGCGTCCAGCCTTCGAACCCCCATTGCATCGCCTCGCGCGGGAAGGCGTCGGACCCGACCGACGACTTCATCTGCGGCACGGTATCGAGGACCGCGCACTGGTCGCCCGACATGCCGGTCGCCTGGAAGGCCGCGCGCGCGCCGGCCAGATTGCCCAGCCGCTGCTCGGCGGAGGCGATGCGGACCAGCGCGCCGACGCGCAGCGGATCGTCCTTCGCCAGCCGTGTGTCGTCCGCGATCGCGCGCAACAGCGTCAGGACGCGGCGATCCTTGTCGCGGCCCCTGACATAATCCGACTGCATCAGCAGGATCGCGGCGCGCGCCTGCGGATCGCCGGCATAGTCGGGATCGGCGAGCAGCGCCTTCGCGATCGCGTCGAACGCGCCGAGCTTGGAAATGTCGACCTGCTCGCCGGTCCGTGCCGCCAGTTCCAGCGGCAGGCGGGCGAGCGGCGGCGCCTTTTCCTGCCGCGCGATCTGAAGCGCGCGGGCGTTCAGCGCGGCGGCCTCTTCGCGCGACACGGTCTCGTTGCGTGACAGTGCCCAGGCGGCGACCATCTGAGCGACGGGATTGTTGCCGGCGCTGGCCAGCTTGGCACGCAGGCCCGCCACCTCGGCGGCAGGCTCCATCGAATCGTCCGACCGGATCGTGATGCCGCGACCCGACACCCATTCGCCCAACGATTTGTAGAGGCCGGAATAGATGGAGGGGCGGGAGAAGGCGGTGGAGCAGCGCATCTCCACGCGCACGTTGCGGCGGAAGAAGGGCGGGATCGCCGCCACGTCCTTTTCCGGCCACGACCAGCCGCGCACCGCGTCGGCGAATTCCAGCGCGACCCGGCCGCCGCCCGCCGCATAGACGGGCTCGACGGCGATGGGCGATCCGTTGTCGGCGATGCTGAACTGGACGACCGCCACGTCCTCCGGCTTCAGGTTCGCCTCGCCGCCGCAATCGGGGGAGATCATGACGGCGGCGGGCGCGAAATCGCCCCTGGGCAGCCGCCCCGCGCCGGTCATCGCCATATATTCGCGCGCGTCGTCGGGCTTGCCCGCCAGGATCAGCGCGAGCGCGGCATCGGCGCGCACGGGGACGTCGTCGGTGGTGGTGCGCTCCGTCATCCCGCCCTGCCCGCGAATCGCGGCGAGTGCGAACGTCTTGGCCGCGGCGAAATCACCCCGGTTCATCGCCAGCTCAGCCCGGCGCTGCGCGATCAGCGACAGGGCAGCGCGATCCACCTTCACCCCGCCGGCGATCAGCGCATCGGCGCGATCCAGCGCGGCCGCCGCGCCGGCCGGGTCGGTGAAGGTCATGACCTGCGCCTGCGCCAGTTGCGCGCGCAGCTTGCCGGTCGGCCTGTCGTCCAGCGCCTCCACCTCCGCAAAGGCCTTGGCCGCCCCGGCATAGTCGAGCGTGTTGTGCGCCAGCGTGCCGACCAGCAGATAGGCGCGCGCGCGATCGGAGCGCAGGCTGGCATCGCTTTCCGGCAACCCCGCCAGCCCCTCGCGCAGCGCGACGGCGGCCTCCTCATTGCGGCCGAGGCGGAACAGCGCATCGCCGGTGCGGACGCGGACGATCGCGGCGTTGCGCGAGCCGGGCTTGACGCGCCGGCCCAGCGCCTCCCACGCGGCCAGCGCCTGCGCGGAATCGGTGCCCGCATCCAGCGCGGTCGCCGCCTCGAAATCCTGCTGGATCGTGTGGCCCGCCGGCGCCTGCGCCATCACGCCACCCGCCACCGCGATCAAGACCGTGGCGCCCACCATACGCTGCATATACGCGAATCCCCTGCCCGGCCCCTCTCGGCCCCGGCGGATGGTGGCGAAGGCCGGCGGAAATGGCCAGAGGATCTGTAAGCCGGGTTCTGTCCTCCCCGATGGGGATGGGCGACCATTCCTCTACGACGACGCTTGCGCGCCGCCTCCAGCAATCAACCCGGGCGGCGGGCGGGAACACGCCCCGGCCCCGCGAACGGCGCCATGCCACCCCTATTCGATCTTGCTCCCGGTGGGGTTTACCGTGCCGCTTCCGTTACCGGTCGCGCGGTGCGCTCTTACCGCACCCTTTCACCATGGCGTGACCGAAGCCGTCGCCGTCTGCTCTCTGTTGCACTGTCCCTGGGGTCGCCCCCGCCGGGCGTTACCCGGCACCGTCGTTCCATGGAGCCCGGACTTTCCTCGCGCCGCCTTTCGGCAGCCCGCGGCCGCCCGATCCTCTGGCCGGCGACGGCCCTACTCGTCCCCGCGCGGTTTGGGAAGCAGAAGTGCCAGCAGGATCATGCGGCATTCCGCATCGATCTCGCCATCGATCAGCTCCGGCCGGAAGCGACGCTGGAACGCCATGATCGCGGCCAGCCGGTCGGTCACGTCATAGCCGAACCGTTCGAGCGCGAGGCAGAATCCGGCCTCCGTCCAGTTCGGGTCCATCAGGTTCTGCGTCGGCCGGGGCAGCGCCAGCCGCAGCCGCGCCAGCCGGTGCCAGGGGAACAGCTCACCCGGATCGCGCTTCCGCCCCGGCGCCACGTCGGAATGACCGACGACGTTGCCGCGCGTGATTTCGTGCCGGTCCTTGATCGCGGCGACGAGGCCGATCACCGCCTCCATCTGCACGTCCGGAAAGGCGCGATAGCCCCATTCATGGCCGGGATTGACGATCTCGATGCCGATGCTGGCGGAGTTCACGTCATCGATCGTGCGCCAGTGCGAGCGCCCCGCATGCCAGGCGCGATGCTCCTCGGCGACCATGCGGTGAACCGTGCCATCCTCGTCGACGAGGTAATGGGCGGACACCTTCGCCGCCGGATCGCACAGCCGCGCGATCGCGGACACGGCGTCGACCATGCCGGTATAATGCAGGACGATCATCGACACCGGCAGCGTGCGCGCATCCCAGTTGGGCGACGGGGTATCGACGAAGGTCATCACTGACCCCTGAGTGGCCGAAGTCCGGGGCGTCGGCAAGCACCCCTTGTGACGGCGCGCCGTTTCAGGCGGCGGCGGGACAGGCGGCGACGTCGGTCCGCTCGTACAGGCCGCGCCAGGCGATGCTGGGGACGAACAGGTCGGTCTGCCCGATCATCGCCTCCCCGGCGCCCAACAGCAGCAGGCCGCCCGGGCGGGTCGCGGCGGCCAGCGTGACGAGCGCCCGCGCCTTCGCGGCGGGGGACAGATAGAGCAGCACGTTGCGGCACAACACGGCATCGAACCGCCCCGGCGGCGGCGCGTCCGCGACCAGGTTCAGCCGGCGATACTGGACGCGGCGGATCAGCTCAGGCCGGGCGCGCCAATCGCCGTCCACCTCGTCGAACCATTTCAGCAGGGACCGGATCGGCAGCCCGCGCTGGATCTCGAACTGCGTGTAGCGCGCCGCCTTCGCCCGGCCAAGCGCGGCCGCGGAGATGTCCGTCCCGACGACTTCGGGCAGCAGCTGCGCCCGGCGGCCGCCCTCCGCCAGCATCATCGCGAGCGACAACGCCTCCTGCCCGGTGGCGCAACCCGCCGACCACAGCCGTATGCGGTGCGCCGGATCGTGCCGCGCCGCCAGGGCCTGATCGAGCATCGCGAACATCGCGGCATCGCGGAAGAACGACGTCTCGCCATTCAGGATCGCGTCGACGATCTGCCCATCGATATCCGCCGCCCTGCCGCCCGCCAGTAGCGCGACGAGGCCGTCGAGCGAGGAGAGGCCGTGCGCGCGTAGGAGCGGCGTCAGCGCGACGTCGAGCCGCCACGAGCGGTAGCTCGCGAGCTGCTGGCCCGTCCGCGCCTCCAGCAGCGCGGACAGCACGCTGACGGCGTAGCCGGAGCCGGATGGCAGGCCGGCGCCTGACGCCGGAACGGGACGGACCCCGGTCATATCCGCCGCCCCAATACCATCAGCTGGCCGATCGCCTCCGGCGGCAGCACGGCATCGGCCAGCCCCTGCGCCACCACCGCGCCGGGCATGCCCCAGACGACCGAGCTGGCCTCGTCCTGCACCATCACGCAGCCGCCCGCCTGTCGCACCGCGCGCGCGCCCGTCACGCCGTCGCGCCCCATGCCGCTGAGCACGATCGCCAGCATCCGCGCGCCGAACACCTCGGCCGCCGAGGTGAACATCGGATCGACGGACGGCATGCAGCCGCTGGGCACCGCCTCCCGCGTCAGGCGGATCGCCGACTGGCCGTCGGAGAGCGGGATGCAGCGTATGTGCGCGGTGCCCGGCGCGACGACGATCTGGCCGGGCCGCAGTCGCATCAGATCGGTCGCGATCACGCAGGGACGCCCCGCCATGCCGGCCACCTGCGTCGCGAAATACGGTATGAACGTGGCCGGCAGATGCTGGGTGATGATGATCGGCACGTCGAACGCGGGGGGCAGCGGTTGCAGTACGCCCGACAGCGCATGGATCCCGCCCGTCGACGCGCCGATCGCCACCACGTCGAACGCGGCGGGGGCATTGGCGGTTCGTTGCGGAAGATGAGCCAGGGCAAGCCCGTGCCGGCGCCCGGCCGCCAGCCGCTCCAGCCGCTCCATCAGCAGGCGCGCGAACGCGCCCGACATGTCGCTGGCGGCGGGCTTTTCCAGCGTGTCCGCCGCGCCCAGCGCCAGCGCGCGGATCGTCGCGGCGGCACCGGCGGCGGCCGATGAGGACACGACGACGATCCGCGCGCCCTGTGCGATCGAAGCGATCCCCGGCAGCGCGGTCAGCCCGTCCAGCCCCGGCATGGCGAGGTCGAGCAGGATGAAGTCCACCCGCTCGCGCAGCAGGAACTCCATCGCCGCCGCCGCCGACCCCACCTGCCCGGCGGTGACGAAGCCGGGATGCCCGTCGACGATGCGCGCGATGACGGTGCGCGCGACGACCGAATCGTCGATGACGAGGACACGGGCCGCCGCCGCGCCGACCGGATTCGGCCATCCCCGCGCGGCCATGCCGGTCAGGTGCTCCCCGTCCCGATCGCGCTCAGGCGACGCCGACGATCTGGAGCTTGCTTTCCAGCGTGTCGCGGTCGAACGGCTTCATGACATATTCGTCCGCCCCCGCCTCGATCGCGGCGCGAATATAGGCCATGCCGTTCTCGGTCGTACAGAACACGACCTTCGGACGGCGGGGGAGATCGGACCCGCGCAGCGCCAGCAGGAAATCCATACCGTTCATCACGGGCATGTTCCAGTCGAGCAGGATCACGTCCGGCGCGGCCTGATGGCAGGCATCCAGCGCCTCGCGGCCGTCGCACGCCTCGCGCACGGAAAATTCGAGTGTTTCGAGGATGTGACGCGCGACCTTGCGGATCACCTTGGAATCATCGACCACCAGACAGGTCTTCATGAGAACGCTCTTTCCTTGGCGGCGCGAAACATACCGGCTGCCGGCCCGGGCTTAGTCCCCAAACAGTAAGCGTCGGCTTAATCGATGGGGCGGTCAGGCGAGCAGCGGGCTCATCGCCGGGATCAGGCGATCGAGGTCGAGGACGAGCAGCGGTTCGCCCTCGCGCTCGACGATGCCGGTCGCGCACGCACCCCACGATCCGTGAAAGGCAAGGCCCGACGACAGCGGCTGCGGCTCCAGTGCATAGACGTCGTCCAGCGCCTCGATCAGCAGGCCATAGTGATGGCCCTGCACACAGACGATGACCGCGCGGCGCGTCTCCGCCATCGGCGCGAAGCCGAGCGAGACCGACGTGTCGATCACCGTCACGACGCGGCTGCGCAGCGCGGCCAGCCCGCGCACGGCGGCGGGCGCCTGCGGCACGGGGGTGATCGCGCCGATATCGACCGCCGATTCGACATCGGTGGCACGCAGCGCGACCCAGCGGCCGGCGATGCGGACGATCAGGAACAGCGGCTTCATGCCCGTACCCCCATGCGCCGGGCGCCGACGCCTTCGATGCCGACGCGCTCCGCGACCGCCGCGATCAGGGCGGCGCGGTCGTAGCGGTAGATGCCCTCCGCGCCCGGCTGCCGGCTGAGCAGCACCACCGGCGCGGTCGTGGCCGGTGGCCGGTCGTCTGCCATCGCCAGCGTGACGGCCGGCTCCTCCCCGGCGGACAGGGTGCTGGCGCAGCGATAGCCGGACGCCTCCAGCACCGGCTTGAGGAAGGTTTCCATCCAGCCCGAGCCATCGGATTGCAGCAGGCAGAGCGGCCGCTGGCCGACCGGCGCCAGTTCGCCCGCGAACAGCGCATGGACGTCGACGATCTCGATCTGCTCGCCCGCGATGATCGCGACACCCGCGACGCCGCCGCGGCCCTGTGCGGGCGTGATCTCCTGCGGCAGGGTCACGATCTCCTCCGCATCGCGGATCAGGTAGCCATATTCGCTGGCGCCATCGGTCAGCCGCACCACGCCGACCGTGCCGGTGGCCGGGATGGGCCCCGTCGCCACGACGGGAATGACGCCGGCGTCCAGCGACAGGTGCAGCCGCCCGGCGGTGCGCTGGATCGCGCTGGTCGAGACCGTTTCGACCCGATCGACCGCCGCGAGCGGCAGCGCGCGGCGCATCCCGTCGAGATCGTCGAACAGCAGCGCGCTGATCCCCGTCCCGACGGCCTCGGCCTTCGCCTCCGCTGCCGGAACGACAGGCGCGAAGCGGAGGCCGGCCGCCTTGGCGAGGCCCGCGCCGTCGAGCAGCAACAGCGGATAGCCCGAATCGGGCAGCGTCTGACCGGCATACAGGCCCGTCGCCATCACCGCCGGCGCCACCGGCTTGATGACCAGTTCCTCGGTATCCAGCACCTCGCCGATCGCCAGCGCATAGTGGCCGTCGCGCGTCGCGATGATCGCCAGCGCCTCGACGGGCGCATCGTCGATGCCCAGGAGGCCGCCCAGATCCACGACCGGCAGGCGCCGTCCGCGCACCGTCGCCACCACCGCGTCGCCCAGCGCGTCGATCCGGACCGCGCCGCCGGCCAGCGCGACGATCTCCTCGATCGACTGGCGCGGCAGGGCGAAGCGCTGGTCGCCGATCGCGACGAGGATCGTCGGGATGATCGACAGCGTCAGCGGCACCTGCAACTCGATCGCCAGCCCCCGCCCCGGCCGGTTGCGCAGCGCGATGCGGCCGCCGATCTGCTCGATATTGGCGCGCACCACGTCCATGCCGACGCCGCGTCCCGACACGCTGCTGACCGTATCGCGGGTGGTGAGGCCGGGGGCGAAGATCAGCTGCAACCGCTCCTCGTCGCTCATCTGCATCAGCGTGCCTTCGGCATACAGGCGCGAGGAGACGGCCTTCGCCATCAAACGCTCCATGTCGATGCCCCGACCGTCGTCGCTGATCTCCACCACGATCTGGTTGCCGGTCTGGCGGGCGGAGACCAGCAGGTGCCCCGCCTCCCGCTTGCCGGCGGCGAGACGATCGGCGGGCGCCTCTATGCCGTGATCGACCGCGTTGCGGATGATGTGGACCAGGGGATCGCGCAACAGCTCGATCAGCTCCCGGTCCAGTTCGACGTCGGAGCCCTCGATATCCAGCGCCACCGTCTTGCCCAGCGTCGTCGCGGTATCGCGGACCATGCGGGGCAGCGCCGCGAACAGCGCGCTGATCCGCTGCATCCGCGTGCGCGTCACCGTGTCGCGCATCTCGCCCACGGTCAGCGACAGCCGCTCCAGCGCGCCCTCGACGCGCGGGTCGAGGTCATGCTCGCGCAGGCGGCGGGCCAGTTCGTTGCGAGCCAGCACCATTTCCGACATGCCGATCATCATGCGATCGAGCAGTTCGATGGCGAGGCGGACGCTGCTGCTCTGCACGCGGGGCCGGGCCGGGCCGCCGGCGACGGCGGCGGGGGCGTCGCGGGGCTCCACCACCTCTTCGGCCAGCGCGGCGATCAGCAGATCCTCCGTCATGTCCTCAAGCGGTATCCCGCCGGCGATCGCCTCCGTCAGTTCGCCGATCCGGTCGACGATCGCGAGGACGGCACTGACGAGCGCACCGTCCGGCTTGCGGCGCCCGTCGCGCACCGTCGCCAGCACATCCTCGGCGGCATGGGCGAGCCGGCCGAGGCGCGGCAGGTCGAGAAAGCCGCAGCTGCCCTTCACCGTGTGGACGAAGCGGAAGATCGCATCCAGCCGCGCCCGGTCGGTCGGCTCCGCCTCCCACAGCACGAGTTCGCCCGACAGCGCCTCCAGCGTCTCTCGGGTCTCGGCGATGAATTCCTGCAGCAGGTCGTCCATGGGCCTCCGGGGCGTGGTGCATCGTCGCCCTGGCCAGCGACATGCCCCGGAAGGCGTTAAAGCCGTCTTTACCGCGCGCCCGCCTCCGCCGCCGCGCGGGGCATCGTCGCGCCGAAGATCATCGTGTCATCGGCGGGCTGCGACACCATCACCGCCCCGCCGGCGTCGGTCACCAGCGTGTGGACGAGGAAGGCGGCGGCGGTGCGCGCGGCGACGTCGCCGTCGCCCGGTCCGTCGACCAGCATCGTGCGCAGCACCGGGTCGAGCGTGATGCGCGGCCCCGCGATGCGCACGACGATCTCCACCTGATCGCCCGCCGCCTCCGCCGCGATATCCAGCGTGCCGCCGCGCACCAACGCCTCGTTCGCGATCAGCGACAGGTTCAGCATCGCCTTCACCACCGCCTTGGGCAGCATCTCCGCCTCGACCAGCCAGCCCAGCGTCGTGCGACGCGCGTCCGCCACCAGCCCCTGGATCGCCGCCTGCGCCTCGCGCGGGTCGATCATGTCGCCAAGGCTGCCCGCCGCCCCGAAGGCGAGGCGGAAGAATTTCAACTTGTTGGCGGACGTGCGCGCGCTGTCGGCCAGCAGCTCCAGGCAGCGCTGCCGCATCGCCGGGTCCGTCTCGTCCGCCAGCAGCTCCAGCCCGTTGTTGAGCGCGCCGATCGGGGACAGCAGGTCATGGCACAGGCGCGAACACATCAGGCTGGCGAGTTCGACGGGGGTGATCGTCATGGTTAATCCTCTATGATCGCGCATCTAGTGGCCGTTCCGTCGGCGTAGCGCAACGCCACCCGGTCGAACCGGCCGTGCAGCGCGCCATTCGGCACCGCCCGCCAGCCGGTGACGCGGCCCGCGCCCGCGATCAGCCACAGCGCGCCGTCGGGCGCCGCGTCGGCCGCGTCGCGTGGCGACGGCATGGCAAGGCCGGTGGGATGAGAATGATAGCTGCCGATCACCGCCGGGCCGCCGCCCCGCGCGGCGCGATGCGCGGCGAGCAGGCGGGCGGGATCGATCTCGAACCGGATGGCGGGGTCGGCGGCGACGTTCGGGCAGGGCAACGCGACGGCGATCCGCGTCGGCGTGCCGAGCAGCAGGCCGCACACCTCCCGCCCCGGATCGGCGGCCGTTTCGGCGACGATCCGATCCAGCGCATCCCTTGCAATCGCCACGCCTGTCACCATCTTGGCCCCTATGGACCGGGGGGTCTCCATTATCCACGCACAGATTGCGACCACGGCCGATGGCTGGCGGCTGGACCGTGCGCTCGCCGAGGCGGTGCCGACGCTGTCGCGCGAGCGGCTGAAGGTGCTGATCGCCGGCGGCCAGGTGGAACGCGACGGCGCGCTGGCGCGCGACCCGGCGCGCAAGGTTGCCGGCGGCGAGGCCTATACGATCGCCCTGCCCCTGCCCGCGCCGGCGCATAACGAGGCGCAGGACATCCCGCTCGTCATCGCGCATGAGGACGAGCATCTGATCGTGATCGACAAGCCCGCCGGGCTGGTCGTCCACCCCGCCGCAGGCAATCTGGACGGAACGCTGGTCAACGCGCTGCTGCATCACTGCCACGGCTCGCTTTCGGGAATCGGCGGCGTCGCGCGGCCGGGGATCGTCCATCGCATCGACAAGGACACGTCGGGGCTGATGGTCGCGGCGAAGACCGACCGGACGCATGAGGGGCTGGCGAAGCAGTTCGCGGCGCACAGCATCGACCGCCGCTATCGCGCGATCGTCGCGGGCGTGCCCCGGCAGGATGGCGGCAGCGTCGATGCGCCGCTGGCGCGCAGTCCGCAGAACCGCAAGAAGATGGCGATCGTCGAGGGCGGCAAGCGCGCCGTCACCCACTGGTCGCTGCTGGAACGGCTGCGCGATGCGGCGCTGGTCGAATGCCGGCTGGAGACGGGGCGGACGCATCAGGTGCGCGTCCACATGGCCTCGCTGGGCCACGGGCTGCTGGGCGACCCCGTCTATGGCCGCAGCCCCGCCGGCCGCACGCGCCTGATCCTGGAGGAACTGGGCTTTCGCCGGCAGGCGCTGCATGCCGCGCGGCTCGGCTTCATCCATCCGATTACCCTGCAACCCATGTCGTTCGACAGCGCGATGCCGCCCGACATGCAGGAACTGTTCACGACGCTTCACGTATAGGACCCAAAGGATATGGCGTGCCTGACAGGGCGCCGGTCCTTGCCGAGGAAAGGGACGATTATGGCAAAAGGCAGCAACGTTCCGGCGACGATCCCCGCATTGGGCGGGGAGCAGAGCCTGAACCGCTACCTCGCCGAGATACGCAAGTTCCCGCTGCTCCAGCCGGAGCAGGAGTATATGCTTGCCAAACGGTTCCAGGAGCATGGCGATACGGAGGCGGCGGCGCAGCTCGTCACCAGCCACCTGCGCCTCGTCGCGAAGATCGCGATGGGCTATCGCGGCTATGGCCTGCCGACGTCGGAGTTGATCTCGGAGGGCAATATCGGCCTGATGCAGGGCGTTAAGAAGTTCGAGCCCGATCGCGGCTTCCGCCTCGCCACCTATGCGATGTGGTGGATCCGCGCGTCGATCCAGGAATATATCCTGCGGTCGTGGAGCCTCGTGAAGATGGGCACCACGGCGGCGCAGAAGAAGCTGTTCTTCAACCTGCGCCGCATGAAGTCGAAGCTGGACGCGTTCGAGGACGGCGACCTGCGCCCCGAGGACGTGACCAAGATCGCGACCGATCTGGGCGTGGCGGAGGCCGACGTCGTCTCGATGAACCGGCGCATGGCGATGGGCGGCGACACCTCGCTCAACGTGTCGATGCGCGAGGACGGCGAGGGCCAGTGGCAGGACTGGCTGGCCGATGATTCGCCTTTGCAGGACAGCGTCGTCGCGGACCAGCAGGAGGCGGACGTGCGCCACGACATGCTGGTCAGCGCGATGGACGACCTGAACGACCGCGAGAAGCATATCCTGACCGAGCGGCGCCTGACCGACGATCCCAAGACGCTGGAGGAGCTGAGCCAGGTCTATGGCGTCAGCCGCGAGCGCGTTCGCCAGATCGAGGTGCGCGCCTTCGAAAAGCTGCAAAAGGCGATGATGCGGCTGGCGGGCGAGAAGCGGCTGCTGTCCGCCGCCTGACCTGGCGGACATGGCGTATTGACGCGGTTCTGGCGCTCCGGCGCCGGGCCGCGTAAGCGTGCGCAGATGCTGATACTGCGCTGGCTGCTGAAGGGTGCCCTGGTCTTCGTCGCGGTGACGGTCCTGTGGGTGGGGCTGTACCGCTTCGTGCCGCCGCCCTTCACCTTCACGATGATGGGCGACCTGCTGGCGGGGCGCAGCGTGACGAAGGACTGGATGCCGCTGTCCCGCATGGACCCCAACATGCCGCGCGCGGCGATCGCGGGCGAGGATGCGCGCTTCTGCTCGCACCATGGCTTCGACTGGAAGGGCATCACCAGCGCCGCCGAGCATAACGTCAAGGGCGGCCGCATCCGGGGCGGATCGACGATCAGCCAGCAGACCGCGAAGAACGCGTTCCTGTTCCAGGGCGGCAGCTATCTGCGCAAGGCGCTGGAGGCGTATTTCACCGTCCTGATCGAAGCGATGTGGCCGAAGCGGCGGATCATGGAAGTCTATCTGAACGTCGCGGAGACGGGGATCGGCACCTATGGCGCAAATGCCGGGGCGATCCGCTATTTCAACCATGACGCCACGCACCTGACCCCGACCGAGGCGGCGCGGATCGCGGCGGTCCTGCCGCTGCCCAAGAAGCGCGCGGCGATCGATCCGCATGGGTTCGTCCGCCGCCATGGCGACAAGCTGATCCGCTATGTCGGTGTCGTGCGGCGCGCGGGCCTCGATTCGTGCCTGCGCTGATCGTGGCGCTGGCCGCCGCTGCGAGCGGCGGGCCGGATGCCGCAGAGGTGCTCGATACGCTGAACGCCGCGCGGGCGCGGCCGGCTGCCTATGCGGATTTCTTGGCCGAGGTCGGTGCCGGCTATCGCGAGGGCGCCTATCGCGAAAGTGACGGATCGATCCACGCGACCGTCGAGGGCGCGGCGGCGGTGACGGAGGCGGCGGGCGCGCTCGCCGCCGCCATGCCCGCGCCGCAGCTGGTCGAGGATCCGGTGCTGACCGCCGCCGCGCGCGACCATGTGCTGGCGCAGGGGCAGGCGGGCGGGATCGGCCATGCCAGCGCGGCGGGCGCGACGCCGGGCGCGCGCGTCCGCCGCAATGGCGGCGACATCTATGTCGTCGAGGCGATCAGCTATGGGATGCGGACGGCCGAGGGGGTGCTGCGACAGTGGATCGTCGATGACGGCGTCGCGACGCGCGGGCATCGCAAGACAGTGCTGTCGCCCGCCTATCGCTATGCCGGTGTCTGGTGCGGCGCCCATGCGGGGCGCGGGACGATGTGCGTGATCGATCTGGCGGCGACGCCGGGCGGTCGCCCGCACGTGCCGCCGGAACGCTGACGGCTGAGGGTTACTTCCCGTCGCCGCCGACCGCGTCGCCCACCTTGTCGGCGGCGCCGCCCACGCTCTTCGCGGCGGAGGTGATCGCCGCATCCTTGCGATTTTCCGCGCCCTGCCGGCCGAACAGGTAGAAGCCACCGACGACCACCGCGATCAGCAGCACGATCGCGATCATCATCCCGCCGCCGCCACCGCTGCGCCGCTCGATGATCGTGGTGTGGGGCTGCGCATCGGTCGTGGTGATGCGTTCGTCGGCCATGGCATTGTCTCCTCTCGCTTTTTTCGGAAGGATCAACGCCATGACCGCCCGACTGTTCCGCCCGGGCAACGACCGCGTCAGAACGGCAGCTTGAACCCCGGCGGCAGCGGCAGGCCGCTGGTCATCTTCGACATTTCCGTGCCGGACACCGCATCCGCCTTCGCCCGCGCGTCGTTGAACGCGGCGGCGAGCAGATCCTCCAGCATCTGCTTCTCGGAGGGGTTGAGCAGCGAATCGTCGATCTGGATGCCGATGATCCGCCCCTTCGCCGACGCCTTCACCTTGACGAGGCCGCCGCCCGACTGACCCTCGACCTCCAGCGTGTCGAGATTGGCCTGCGCCTTTTCCAGTTCGGCCTGGACGTTCTGCGCCATCGCCAGGATTTCATCGATATTCTTCATGCCTTGCTCCTCTTGCCGGGCCATTCGACCAGTTCCACCTCGGGAAACGCCTCCCGCGCGGCGCGGACCAGCGGCGAATCCCAGGCGGCCAGCCGCTTGGCCTCCTCGGCCGCGTCATCCTGTTCCTTCAGGGTGGGCGTGCCGGGCACGTCCTCGAAGATAATGCGCCATTGCGCCTTCGTCAGGCCCTTCAGCGCGACGACGAGATCGGTCACCGTATCGGCGACCATCGGCCGGCTGCCGCTGAGCACCAGATCGGGCGGCGCGTAGCGGACGACGCGCGCGCCGTTGCGCAGCCGCGCGGCGAGCGCGAGGTGCCCGGCCTGGTCTAGCAGCTCCACCATATCCTCGAACCGCTCGGGCAGCAGGCTGACCGGCGCCGGGGCGGGTGCTGGCGCCGCCGGGGCTGCGGGAGCCGCCGACGCCGACGGGGCGGCCGCGACCATGCCGCCGCCCTCCGCTAGCCGGCGCGCCAGTTCGCCCGGATCGGGGAGTTGCGAGGCGTGGATGATCCGCAGCAGCGCCATCTCCGCCGCCTCGATCGGCAGGGCGGCCTGCGCGACCTCGTCATGCCCCTTCAGCACCAGTTGCCACAGGCGGTGGAGGACGGGAAAGGACAGCTTTTCCGCCCATTCGGCGCGCGCGGCGCGCTCCTCCAGCGGCTGGGCGGGATCATCCGGCGCGCCGACCTTCGTCAGGGTGACGCCGTGCACCGTTTCCAGCAGCGCGCGCAGCACCGACACCGGATCGACGCCATAGTCATATTGCCGCCGCAGCGACCCGAGCGCCCCCGCCGAATCGCCTGCGAGCAGCATCGCGAACAGATCGCGCACCGCCCCCCGGTCCGACAGGCCGAGCATCGTCCGCACCGCGTCCGCCGCGACGCCGCCACCGTCCAGCCCGGCATGGGCGATCGCCTGGTCGAGGATCGACAGGCCGTCGCGCGCGGAGCCCTCCGCCGCGCGGGCGATCAGCGCCAGCGCCTCCGGTTCGGCGGTCACGCCCTCCAGTTCGCACACGTTCGCGAAATGCTCCGCGAGGCGGTCCGCCGGGATGCGGCGCAGGTCGAATCGCTGGCAGCGCGACAGGACGGTGATCGGGACCTTGTTCACCTCCGTCGTGGCGAACAGGAATTTGACGTGCGCGGGCGGCTCCTCCAGCGTCTTCAACAGTGCGTTGAAGGCGTTCTTGGAGAGCATGTGGACCTCGTCCACGATGTAGATCTTGAACCGCGCGGAGACGGCGGCGTAGCGCGACGCCTCGATGATCTCGCGCACGTCGTCGACGCCGGTATGGCTGGCGGCGTCCATCTCGATCACGTCGATATGGCGGCCCTCCGCGATCGCGCGGCACGGTTCGCACACGCCGCACGGGTCGATCGTGGGGCCGCCCTGCCCGTCCGGCCCGATGCAGTTGAGCGCCTTGGCGATCAGGCGCGCGGTGGAGGTCTTCCCCACCCCGCGCACGCCGGTCATCAGAAAGGCATGGGCCAGCCGGTCGCGCGCGATCGCGTTGCCCAGCGTGCGGACCATCGGTTCCTGCCCGATCAGTTCCGAAAAGGTGCGCGGCCGGTATTTGCGCGCGAGGACGCGATAGCCCTCCGCCGATGCCGGCTGGGGCGGCGTGCCGAGGTCGAAGCCGTCAGCCACGGGCGCGAACGTTGAGACTGTTGAGGGTCACGATGGCCGCAACATAGGATCGGCGCGGGCGCGCGTCACGGTGGAGAATCACGGGGGTGCGCGGGTTCGGCATGGGATGGGTATGCCGGATCGCGGGGGCGTAGGACAGGGGCTTGGGTGGGGCCTGCGCGTTCGGAGACGCACTCAGTGTAAGTGCGGCGGTCGGCGTACGTCGGGGCGAGAGGCTGCCTGAAGTCAGGCGGGATGATCTGCTTTTGCGCGAGGGGCTGCGGCGGGGCCGCAGCATGACGTCAGACGGTGCGTCGCACCGCTGGCCGCGCTTGCGCGCATGGCGCAGCTTGCTGCGCTCTTGCGCGCTGCGCGGTGGGAGCCGGACGACCCGTGGCGAAATCGTTGCGGCTGCTTCCGTCAGGACCTGACCGGGTTGGCGACGACCACGTCCGCCCGACTCCCGCCGCGCATATGGCGGAGCCGGGCGGCGCGATCAAGCCCGCCTAGCGGCGAACCTGATAACATTGGCGGACCGGGCCGTAATAGCCACGCTCGATCCGGCAGACGGTGCGGAAGCGCGGCGCGCGATAACCGTAGCCATACCCATAGCCGCGATCGCCGCGCCAGCCCGGCCCGCGATCCCAGCGATCCCCGCGCCAGCCGCGATCATAGCCGCGCCCACGATCCCAGCCCGGCCCGCGATCCCAGCGATCCCCGCGCCAGCCGCGATCGTCATGCCAGCCGCGACCCTGCGCGTCGGCGGCGGTAGCGGTGGCGGCAAAGCCGGTGACGGCGAGCAGCCCCGCGCCCATGGCAGCGATGAACTTCATGGCCTCTACTCCTCTACACATGCGCCGAACTCCCGGCTGCATGGGAATGGAATAGGACGGCCGCCGTGCATCGGGGCTGAACCGGCTGTTGTGAAAGGGAAAGATTCGCCGACCCGATGGCGGACGCGCATCAGGGGATGCGGACGACCAGCCCGTCCAGCGCCGCATCCAGCACGATCTGGCACGACAGGCGGCTGGTGCGGGTGGCGGCGGGCGTCAGGTCCAGCATGTCCTCCTCCGCCCCGGACGCGGGCGGCAGGCGGTGAGCATGGGCGGGATCGACGATGACGTGGCAGGTCGCGCAGGCCATGTCGCCGCCGCACGTCCCCTCCAGCGGCATGTCGGCGGCCTGGGCCGCCGCGAGCAGCCGCTGGCCGGGCGTGCCCTCGGCGGCGACGGTGCGGCCGTCGCGGGTCTGGAAGGTGACGCGGATCACGCCTGCGCCTCCGCTGCCGCGACGATGCGGTGGAGCGCTTCGGTAAAGTCCCCCTCCTCCGTGTAGCGCCCCCAGCCGAGCCGGATCGAGGATCGCGCTTCCGCCTCGGTCAGGCCGATCGCGCGCAGGACATGGCTGGCGCGGCCCGAGCCGCTGGCGCAGGCGGAGCCGGCGGAGAAGGCGATGTCGCGGCAGTCGCTCATCAGCCGCGCGACGTCGAGGCCGGGGCGGCGGACATTAAGGTTGCCGTGATAGCGATGCCCGGCCGAACCGTTGACCGTCCAGCCGGACAATGCCGCGCGGGCGATGCCCCACAGACTCTCCACATGCGTGGCGTCCCGTTCGGCAAGGTCGGCCATCAGGGCGGCGGCGGTGCCGAAACCCGCGCACAAGGCCGGCGACAGCGTGCCCGAGCGCCCCCCCTCCTGATCGCCGCCATGCAGCAGCGGGGCAAGCGTGACGCCTTCGCGAATCCAGAGCGCGCCGATCCCCTTCGGGCCGTAGATCTTGTGCGCGGAGACGGCGATCAGGTCGACGCCATCGGGGATCGGCACACGGCCATAGCCCTGCACCGCGTCGCACAGGAGCAGCGCGCCGGCCCGATGCGCATGCTCGGCCAGCGCGGCGATCGGCTGGATCGTGCCGATCTCGTTATTGACCAGCATCGCGGCGACGAGCCCGGTCGGCCGCGAAATCGCGGCGCGGGCGGCGGCGAGGTCGATCAGGCCGGCGGCATCGACGGGCAGCTGCGCGACGTTGCGGGCCCCCGCCTCCGCCGCGACGGTGTCGAGCACGGCGGCATGTTCGATCGGGTCGGTGACGATCGCGCCGGACGTGCCCTTGATCGCCCAGTTGAGCGCCTCCGTCGCGCCGCTGGTGAAGACGACGCGGCCGCCCGGCGGCAACAGCGCCGCGATCTGTTCGCGCGCGATCTCCACCGCCGCCTTCGCCCGCCGGCCCTCGCGATGGGGGGAATGGGGGTTGCCGTGCTGGTCGCGCAGCCAGGGCAGCATCGCGTCCAGCGCCTCGGGCGCGAGCGGGGTCGTCGCCTGATAGTCGAGATAGGTCATGCAGCGAACCGCCCGGTCGCGCGGGCGACGGCACGCCAGGCGGCGATGAACGCGTCGACCTCCGCCAGCGACGTCGTGCGGCCGAAACTGACGCGCAGCACCTCGCGCCACGCCTCCTCCGCCCAGCCGAGCGCGGCGAGAACGTGGCTGGGCTTCATGCTGCCGCTGGCGCAGGCGCTGCCCGCGGAGACGGCGAAGCCCGCCATGTCGAGGCGGATCAGCTGCACCGTCGCGGCCGTCCCCGGCATCCGATACGCGCCGATCGCCGGATGACGCGGCGCGGCGGTCGCGACCGGCTCCCCGCCCGAGCGGCGGATCGCGTCATCGAGATGCGCGCGCAGGCTTGCGAGGCGGGCGATGTCCTCCGCCTCCGCCAGCGCGGCGGCATAGCCGAGCGCGGCGGGCAGGTTTTCCGTACCGGGGCGATAGCCGCGCTCCTGCCCGCCGGTCGGCGACAGGGTGGCGAGGTCGCGAACCAGCAGCGCGCCGATACCCGGCGGGCCGCCGCGCTTGTGTGCGGAAAGCGCGACGAAATCGGCGGCGGCGACGGCCGCCGCGTCATGGCCGGCGGGCATCTGCGCCGCGTCGAGCAGCAGCAGGCCGCCGGCGGCATGGACCTGTTCGGCGATCGCGGCCACCGGCTGGCGCACCCCCGTCTCGCTGTTGCACCACTGGATCGCGACGAGCGGCCGGCCCGGCGCGGCGGCGAGCCAGGCGGCCAGCGCGGCGCTGTCGAGCACACCGTCGTCGCCGACCGGCAGGACGTGCGCGGCCGGCGCGGCGCGCAGTACCGCGTCATGCTCCACGGCGGTGACGGCGATCCGGTCCACCACCGCGCGGGTCAGCGGGATCGCGAGTGCCTCGCTGGCGCCGCTGGTGAACAGCGTTTCGTGCGACCAACCATAAGCGGCGGCGATCGCGGCGCGCGCGCCCTCCAGCGCGGCCCGGGCCGCGCGCCCCTCGCCATGGGGGGAAGAGGGATTGGCCCAGATCACCATCCCCTCCGCCACGGCCGCGCGCGCGGCGGGCGTCATCGCGGTCGTCGCGGCATGGTCCAGATAGATGCGGGAGGCGGGCATGGATGGATGCGGAACCGTCATGATTGCGAAAAGGGGCCTGCCGCCTATATAGCCCGCCGTGCACCGCGCTCCACCCAGAGCGCCCATCGATTGGCGAGTTTCCATGCCCGAAGTTATCATTCCCGGCCCCGAAGGCCGTCTGGAGGGCCGTTTCGCCCCCGCCCCCCGCCCGCGCGCGCCGGTCGCGATGATCCTCCATCCCCACCCCTCGGCGGGCGGGACGATGAACAACCGGATCGTGCAGGAACTCTACAAGACGTTCCAGCGGCGTGGTTTCGCGACGTTGCGCTTCAACTTCCGGGGCGTCGGCCGCAGCCAGGGCGTGTTCGACAACGGCATCGGCGAACTGTCCGACGCGGCGTCCGCGCTCGACTGGGTGCAGAGCTTCCATCCGGAGGCGTCGCAGACCTGGATCGCGGGTTCGGGCTTCGGCGCGTGGATCGGGATGCAGCTGCTGATGCGGCGGCCGGAGATTCGCGGCTTCATCTCGATCGCGCCGCCGGCGAACATGTTCGACTTCACCTTCCTGGCCCCCTGCCCCTCGTCGGGCATCATCATCCAGGGCGAGAATGACGAGGTGGTGACGCCGTCGGCCGTGCAGAAGCTGGTCGACAAGCTGCGCACGCAGAAGCACATCACCATCCACCACGACACCATCCCGAAGGCGAACCACTTCTTCGAGCACGAGATGGACGAGCTGATGGGCAGCGTGAACCGCTACCTCGACATGCGGCTGGACCCGAAGTGTCCGATTAAATGATGATCGGCGCTGCGCGCACGATCCTCATTTGATCGCGGCCGGCGGCGCCCCGGAGGCGCCGTCCGACGTCATGGGCTTTGCCCATGACGCGCCTGTAGCAGGCGCGGTTCCACACGTATTAGCGTCCCGCAGCTGGACCCCGGCCTTCGCCGGGGTGACGGTTTAGCGGGGTGGCCGTGGCGGAGTAGTGGCAGCAAGGAAATGGCGCAGCAGTCAGCGATATGGCCGCAGGCAACGGCGTAGCGGCGGGCAGCAATGTCGCGCCAGCCAGCGCCGTGACCGCAGGCGTTGCCGCCTACAGCGTCCACACCATCACATTCCCCACCAATACCACCGCCATCACCAGCATCAGCGTGCCCTTCAGCCGCTGCCCGCCGCCGCGAAGCAGCGCGATGCCGCCGATGGTGCAGGCGATCGCGGCCAGCATCGCGATGGCGGGGGCGATGTCGCCGATGCCGGTCACGCCGCCAGCACCCGCGCATAGGCGGCCATGTCGACATTGCCGCCCGACAAGATGACGAGCATTCCCGGCTCCGCCGTCACCTTGCGCGCGAGCAGCGCGGCGAGCGCGACGGCGCCGCCCGGTTCCACCACCAGCCGCATCCGTTCGGCGGCGAAGCGCTGTGCGGCGGCGATCTCCGCCTCGCTGACGGAGATGCCCCGCGCGTCGCGGCGGGCGAGCACCTCGAAGGTCAGCGGCGAGACGCGCGGGGTCTGGAGCGCGTCGCAGGCGGTGGGCGGCGGATTGGGACCGACCGGCTCGATCCAGCCCGCCTCAAGGCTGCGGCGCATGTCGTCCCACCCCTCGGGCTCGACGACGGAGATGCGCGCGTCGCGCAGGGCGAGCGCGAGGCCCGCCGCCAGCCCGCCGCCGCCGCAGGGCACGACGACGTGCGCGGGCGCGGGCAGGCCCGCCGCACGCATCTGCGCCGCCGCCTCGATCCCGGCGCTGCCCTGCCCCTCGATCACCCAGGGGTCGTCGAAGCTGGGCACCAGCGTGGCGCCGCGCGCCTCCGCCAGCCGCGCCGCGATCGATTCGCGGCTTTGCGTCGCGCGGTCATAGTCGACGACCTCCGCCCCCAGCGCCAGCGTCGCCTCCCGCTTCACGCGGGGCGCGTCGGCGGGCATCACGATCGTCGCGGGCATGGCGAGTCGGCGCGCGGCCCAGGCGATTCCCTGCGCATGGTTGCCGCTGGAGAAGGCGACGACTCCGCGCGCGCGCTGCGCCTCGTCCAGCGCGGTCAGCCGATGCCACGCGCCGCGCAATTTGAACGCGCCGACCGGCTGCAGCGATTCCGCCTTGAATGCGACGGACACACCGTTGATTTCATGTACGAAAAGCGGGCTGGGCGGCAGGATGCGGGCGATCTTCTCCGCCGCGTCGCGGACCCCGGCCGCGGTCGGTTGTCGCAAAATCGTCACAAAATGCCTCTCCTCGCATCGAACCACTTTACATCGGGGACCGGCGACCCTAACTCGCGCCTCCGCTGCCCCATGGGACTTCCAACCGCAAGGCAGCTTCTGTCGTCGTCATGCCGAAAGGCAATTGGAGGTCCCTTGAGTTGCACAAGCATCATCGCGCGCTGGGGTTAGCTCCCCGTTCGACCGCCCGTATTGCCGCGGGCCTCGACATCGCCAAGCGCAAGCCGGTCGATCCGGTGACGCTCGTCCGCCCGCACGCCGCCGCGCGCGCGGCCCGATTCTTCGTCGAGAAGTTTCCGGGTCGTTCGATGTATGCGGTGAAGGCGAACCCGTCGCCCGACCTGCTGCGTGTCCTGTGGGACAATGGCATCACGCATTACGACACCGCCTCGATCGCCGAGGTGCGGCTCGTGAAGTCGACCCTCCCCGATGCGACCTGCTGCTTCATGCACCCGGTCAAGTCGCCGGAGGCGATCGCCGAGGCGTATTTCGATCACGGCGTCCGCACCTTCTCGCTCGACAGCATGGACGAGCTGGCGAAGATCGTGGACGCCACCGAAGAGGCGACCGACCTGACGCTGTGCGTGCGGATGCGCGTGTCGTCCGAATATGCGCAGCTGAGCCTGGGGTCGAAGTTCGGCGTGGGCGTGGAGGAATCGCGTGAGCTGCTGATCGCGACCCGCCAGGTCGCGGACGCGCTGGGCATCTGCTTCCATGTCGGCAGCCAGACCATGTCGCCCGATGCCTATGCCAATGCGATGGAGCGCGTGCGCGCGGCGATCGTGGGCGCGGCGGTGACGGTGGACGTGATCGACGTGGGCGGCGGCTTCCCGTCCGTCTATCCGGGTATGACCCCGCCGCCGCTGGAGCGTTTCTTCGAGACGATCCACCGCGCGTTCGAAAGCCTGCCGGTCAGCTATTCGGCCGAACTGTGGGCGGAGCCGGGCCGGGCGCTGTCGGCGGAATATGCATCCGTCGTGGTGCGCGTGGAGCATCGCCGGGGGGCCGAGCTGTTCATCAACGACGGCGCCTATGGCACGTTGTTCGATGCGGCGCATATCGGCTGGAAGTATCCGGTGCAGCTGCTGCGCCAGCCGGATTCGGACGCGCGGGACATGGACTTCAGCTTCTGGGGTCCGACCTGCGACGATATCGACCATATGAAGGGCCCCTTCCCGCTGCCCGCCGATACGAAGGCCGGCGATTATTTCGAGATCGGGATGCTGGGCGCCTATGGCCAGGCGATGCGCACCGGCTTCAACGGCTTCGGCACGGGTGAGACGGTGATCGCGGCGGACGAGCCGATGCTGTCCGTCTACAGCGACGACCGGCATGTCGCAGCGGAGCGGACGGGCAACGTCGTCACGCTGTAACGCGATCCGACTATCGCATCGAATACCCCCCTCCCGCACCCGTTGCGGGAGGGGTGATTTTGGGTTTCCGCGTCCCCAATCGAACGAATGACGACGGGTTCTGGATAGCCAAGGGCGAACCATGACCGACACGCTGACCAAGACCGCGAGCGCGAACGCGCCGATCAACGACACCCGCAAGGCCGAGCTTCTGTCGAAGCAGGTCAAGCATATCGACATCCGCAGCTTCGACGCGCGCCCGATCGTGGATGCGATGGCGGACATGAGCTTCACCAGCCGCGACCTGGGCCGCGCGACGAAGATCTATAACGAGATGCTGGCCGACAAGGACTGCTCGATCTTCCTCGTGATCGCGGGGTCGACCTCGGCCGGCGGCTGCATGGACCTGTATGCGGAACTGCTGCGCAACAACATGGTCGACGGCATCGTCGCGACCGGCGCGACCATCGTCGACATGGATTTCTTCGAGGGCCTGGGTCACAAGCACTTCCAGGCGCTGGAGATCCCGGACGACGACACGCTGCGCTCGCTGTACATCGACCGCATCTACGACACGTACATCGACGAGGAGGCGCTGCAGCACGTCGACCACACGATCTTCGAGATCGCCGAGTCGCTGCCCGCCGGCCCCTATTCGTCGCGCGCCTTCATCCGCGAGATGGGCAAGTACCTGGTCGAGCATGGCAAGAAGGAGAACAGCCTCGTCAAGCTCGCCTACGAGCATGACGTGCCGATCTTCTGCCCGGCGTTCGTCGACAGCTCGGCGGGCTTCGGCCTCGTCAAGCATCAGGTCGATGCCGCCAAGGCGGGCAAGCCCTATGTGATGATCGACGCGGTCGCGGATTTCCGCGAGCTGACCGAGATCAAGATCGCGGCGGGCACCACGGGCCTCCTCATGATCGGCGGCGGCGTGCCGAAGAACTTCATTCAGGACACGGTCGTCTGCGCCGAGATCCTGGGTCATGACGACGTGCAGGTGCACAAGTATGCGGTGCAGATCACCGTCGCCGACGTGCGCGACGGCGCCTGCTCGTCCTCGACGCTGCAGGAAGCCGCCAGCTGGGGCAAGGTGAACACCGGCATCGAGCAGATGGTGTTCGCGGAGGCGGGCTCGGTGATGCCGCTGCTGGCGTCCGACGCCTATCACCGCGGCCTGTGGAAGGACCGCCCGGTCCACCGCTGGGGCACGCTGTTCGATAAGTGAGGTCGTGATGGCCCTCCCTTTGGGAGGCTATTGCTTGGGTTGAAGGAGGGGTGTCGTCCAGCGAAGGGCGGCGCCCCTGTTTCTATACGTCACCACCGTCATTGCGAGCGCAGCGAAGCAATCCAGAGCCCCGCACGTGACGCCCTGGATTGCTTCGCTGCGCTCGCAATGACGGTGGGCTGGCTCTAGAGAACGACCTCTACCGCCGGTGGATGGCCGAGGAACGCGGCCGGGCTGGCCGTCGCGCCATAGGCGCCGGCGAGGAAGATCGCGATCAGATCGCCCACCTGCGCGCGCGGCAGCGCCACGCGGTCGCCCAGCCGGTCGAGCGGGGTACAGAGCGGGCCGACGACGCTGACCGTCTCCTCCGGCTCCGCGCCCATCCGGTGCGCGAGCGCCAGCGGATAGTTTCGGCGGACGACGGTGCCGAAATTGCCGGACGCCGCCAGCTGGTGGTTGAGCCCGCCGTCGAGGATCAGGAACACCTCGCCCCCGCTTTCCTTGCGATCGACGATGCGCGCGAGATAGACGCCCGCCTCCGCCACCAGCCAGCGGCCCAGCTCGATCGCGAAGCGGCTGTCGGCGAGGATCGCGGGCCGGGCGGCTAGCGCATCGGCGAGGCGCGCGCCCACCGCCTCCACGTCCAGCGCCACGTCGCCCGCGAAATAGGGGATGCCGAACCCGCCGCCCAGATTGACCAGCGGCGGCGCGTGGCCCGCCTGCTCCGCCAGCCGCGCGGCGAGGGCGATGGTGGCGGCCTGCGTATCGGCGATCGCGTCCGCCCCTAGCGCCTGGCTGCCGGCATAGATGTGGAAGCCGCGCCAGTCCGCGCCCGCCGCGACCAGCTGGCGGACGAGCGCGGGCACGCGGACGGCGTCGATGCCGAAGGGTGACGGGCGGCCGCCCATCTTCATGCCCGATCCGCGCAGCTCCACGTCGGGGTTGACGCGGATGGCGAGGCGGGGGCGGATACCGGCGGCCTCCGCCAGCGCCAGCGCGCGCGCCGCCTCCCCTTCCGATTCGAGGTTCAGCGTCACGCCCGCGCGGATCGCGGCGGCGAGTTCGGCATCGCGCTTGCCGGGACCGGCGAAGCTGATCGCCGCGCCCGGCTTTACCGCAAGGGCACGGTCCATCTCTCCGGCGGAGGCGACGTCGAGGCCGTCGACCAGCGGCGCGATGCGGGCGAGCAGCGCGGGGTGCGGGTTCGCCTTGATCGCATAATGCAGGTCGATCGCGGGCATCGCCGCGCGGAACCGGGCGATGCGCGCCGCGACGATCGCGGGATCGTAGACGAAGGCGGGCGTCGTCTCCGTCCAGTCCGACGCGGGGCGGCCGGCGAGGGTCAGCATCCCGCGCTGGCTCGCATATTCGGGGGGGATCGGGCCGATCGGCTTCATGACGTCACATCTTGGCGGATCGCGGCGCGGTCCAGCTTGCCGTTGGCGTTGCGGGGAAGGTCGGCGTGCCAGACATAGCGGGCGGGCTGCATGAAGGAGGGCAGCTCCGCCTTCAGCCGCGCCGCGAGCGCGGGCTCGGCGGCGGGATCGCCCGCGACGACCAGCACGATCGCCTGCCCGAGACGCGGGTCGGGCACGCCGACCGCGACGGCCTCTCGCGCTTCCGGCCCGGCGGTCGCGACCTCCTCCACCTCCTGCGGGCTGATGCGGTGGCCGGCGGACTTTATCATCTCGTCGTCGCGGCCGACGAAGCGGAGCAGCCCCTCGGCATCGGCGACGACGGTATCGCCGGACCAGACCGCCATGCCGCCCATCCGGGCGAAGGCGGGCGCGGGGCGGAAGCGGGCGGCCGTGCGCTCCGCGTCCCGCCAATACCCTTGCGCGACGAGCGGGCCGGCATGGACCAGCTCCCCCGGCTCGCCCGCCGCCGCCGCGGTGCCATCGGGTCGGACGACGAGGATCTCGGCGAAGGGGATCGCGCGGCCGATCGATTCGGGATGTGCATCGACCAGCGCCGGGTCGAGATAGGTGGAACGGAACGCCTCGGTCAGCCCATACATCGGATAGAGGTCCGCCCCCGGGAAGCGATCGCGCAGCGACCGGACCAGCCGCACGGTCAGCGCGCCGCCCGAATTGGTGAGCCGCCTTAGGCGCGCGGCGGTATCGGCGGGCCAGTCCGCCTCCAGCAGCTGGATCCAGAGCGGGGGGACGCCCGCCAGCGTGGTAATCGCGTGACGCTCCACCGTCTTCACCACGTCGCGCGGCGTCAGATAGTCGAGCGGCACCGCCGCCGCGCCCGCCGCCCAGGCGGAGAGCAGCTGGTTCTGGCCATAGTCGAAGCCGAGCGGCAGCACCGCCAGCACGCGGTCGGCCGGATCGAGCCGCAGATAGTGCGCGACCGCGATCGCGCCGAGCCACAGATTGGCGTGGCTGAGCATCACCCCCTTCGCCCGGCCGGTCGAGCCCGAGGTATAGAGGATCGCCGCCAGCTCCGCCGGATCGCGGGTGGAGGGGGGCAGGCCCGGCCCGGCGAGCGGCACCGCGCCCTCCACCACGCGGCGGCAGCCCCCGGGCAGGTCGCCGGGGGCGAGCGTGGCGGCGCGCGCGTCCTGCGTCACCAGCAGGCGCGCGCCGCTATCGGCCAGGATATGCGCGACCTGCGCATGGCGGAGCGCCGGGTTGACGGGGACGTGGATCAGCCCCGCCCGCGCGGCGGCGAGCGGCAGGATGCAGGCGGCGCGCGTCTTGGGCAGCCAGGTCGCGACCCGGTCGCCGGGGTGGAGCCCCTGCCCCGCCAGCCATGCCGCCGCCGCGCCCACCGCCGCTTCCAGCGCGGCATAGTCCAGCGCGCCGGCGCGATCGATCAATGCCGGTGCGGCGGGATCGCCACGCAGGGGCAGGCGATCGATCGTCTGCGGCGCAGGGTCGAGCGGGATCATATCCGTGCCATAGCAGGGACGTTGCCGTTTTCACCCCCGCACGATAACGCGGGCGCCAACAGGACGGGCCCCGATATGACAGGTGAGGACATCAGCGTGAATCCTGAGGCCGACGGCGCGATCGCCGATGAGGTGCGCCAGGTGCTGGCCGAGGTGCTGGGCCTGGACCCTGCCCGCGCCGCCGCCTTCGACGCGGATACGCCGCTGTTCGGGGCCTTGCCCGAACTCGATTCGATGGCGGTGGCGGGCGTGTTGACCGGGCTGGAGGATCGGCTGGGCATCGTCATCGAGGATGACGAGGTGGACGGCGACATGCTGGAGACGTTCGGCGCGCTCGTCGCCTTCGTCACGGGCAAGCTGGCGGACTGATCTGCCGGCCCGCCGCGCCGGGATAGTCCGGCATGGCGGGCGAGCGCGGCGGTTATTCCGCCGCCTGCGCCATATGCTCGAACTCCGCCGCCGCGAGGAAGCGTTCCGCATCCAGCGCGGCCATGCAGCCGGTGCCCGCCGCCGTCACCGCCTGCCGATAGACCTTGTCCGCCACGTCGCCGCAGGCGAACACGCCGGGCACGGAGGTGCGGGTCGATCCCGTCTCCACGGCGATATAGCCGTCGTCGTCGAGCGCCAGATGGCCGCGGAACAGCTCCGTGGCGGGATGGTGGCCGATCGCGACGAAACCGCCCTCCACGTCCAGCCGGCTGTGTTCGCCTGTCACGGTATCCTCCAGCTCCAGCGCGACGAGGCCGGCATTGCCGCCACCGTCGACGAAGGTGCGAACCTCCTTGTTCCACAGCACCTTGATGCCGGGATGCGCATGCAGACGCTCCTGCAGGATGCGTTCGGCGCGCAAGCTGTCGCGGCGGTGGATCAGCGTGACGTCGGGCGAATGGTTGGTGAGGTACAGCGCCTCCTCCACGGCGGTGTTGCCGCCGCCGATCACCGCCACCTTCTTGCCGCGATAGAAGAAGCCGTCGCAGGTCGCGCAGGCGGACACGCCCTTGCCCTTCATCGCCTCCTCGCTTTCGAGGCCCAGCCACTTGGCCTGCGCGCCCGTGGCGATGACCAGCACCTCGCCCTCGTACACGTCGCCGCTGTCGCCGGTCAGGCGGAAGGGCCGATGCGTCAGGTCGACCGACACGATCGTGTCCCACATCAGCGTGGTGCCGACATGCTCCGCCTGCTTCTGCATCTGCTCCATCAGCCAGGGGCCCTGGATGACGTCGGCGAAGCCGGGGTAATTCTCCACATCGGTCGTCGTCGTCAGCTGGCCGCCCGGCTGGATGCCCTGCACCACGATCGGCTTCATCCCCGCGCGCGCGCCATAGATGGCCGCCGACAGGCCGGCGGGCCCCGAGCCGAGGATGAGCATGCGCGTGGAATGGGTGGTCATGACGGGATTCCTGATAGAGCTTTCCGCCCATCTAGGCGCTTCGAGCGCGGAAATGAACCTTTTGACACAGGATCGGCGGGCACCGGACGCGCGCCGCTTCGTTGATCCCCGGAGTGGAGGATTATGATGCGCGACAAGGACAGCGGCGAAGAGATCATCATCAAGCCCTATACGGGTCCCGCCGGCGGCTGGGGATCGATGAAGGGCATGGTGCAGGTGGTGCCGGGCGAGCATCCCGGCCCCGACATGCTCGACGCGCTGCGCCGGCAGAACAAGCCGGAGGGCTTCATGTGCGTGTCGTGCGCATGGGGGAAGCCGGCCAAGCCGCATGCCGCCGAATTCTGCGAGAACGGGGCGAAGGCGACCGCTTGGGAACTGTCCAGCGCGCGCGTCACGCCCGACTTCTTCCAGCGCTATACCGTGTCCGAGCTGGAGGCGTGGCCCGACCATGATCTGGAACAGGCCGGACGGCTGACGCATCCGATGCGTTACGACGCGGCGACCGACAAATATGTCGCCGCCAGCTGGGACGAGGCGTTCGCGGCGATCGGCACGACGCTGAAGGCGACCGACCCGACCAAGGTCGTACTGTACGCGTCGGGCCGGGCCAGCCTGGAAACGTCGTTCATGTATGCGCTGTTCGCGCGGATGTGGGGGCAGCAGAACCTGCCCGATTCGTCGAACATGTGCCACGAGACGACGTCGGTCGGGCTGAAGAACGCGATCGGATCGCCGGTCGCGACGATCCAGCTGGACGATTACGAGAAGTGCGACGCGATCTTCTGCTTCGGCCAGAATGTCGGCGTGAACAGCCCGCGGATGCTGCACACGCTGAAGGACGCGCGCGACCGGGGCGTCGAGATCGTGACCTTCAACCCCTTGCGCGAGCGCGGGTGGGAGGCGTTCGCCGATCCGCAGAACCCGCTGCAGATGGCCAAGGTGCAGAAGCCGACGATCATCTCCACCCAATATCACCAGCTGAAGGCGGGCGGCGACATCGCGGCGGTGCTGGGCATCTGCAAGCTGGTCGTCGAGGCGGATGACCGCGCGGTCGCGAGCGGGGCGGAGCGGATCGTCGACCGGCACTTCGTCGAGCAGCACACCGTCCGCTACGAGGAGTTCGCCGAATTCTGCCGCAAGGCGGCGTGGGACGATATCGTGCGGGAAAGCGGCCTGACACGCGATTCGATTGAGGCGGCGGCGCGCGTCTATATCAAGGCGAAGGCGGTGATCGTCGTGTACGGCATGGGCATCACCCAGCACCGCTACGGGATGGACAGCCTGTACATGCTGGTCAACATGCTGCTGCTGCGCGGCAATATCGGGCGTGACGGCGCCGGGCCGGGCCCGGTGCGCGGCCATTCCAACGTGCAGGGCCAGCGCACCGTCGGCATCACCGAGAAGACCGAACTCGCGCCCGTCGAGCGGCTGAAGACCCTGTTCCAGTTCGACCCACCCACCGAACAGGGCTGGGACACGGTCGAGGCGTGCCGGCAGATCATCGCCGGCACCTGCCAGGGATTCGTCCAGCTGGGCGGCAACTTCCTGCGCGCGACGCCGGAACATGCGGCGATGAAGGCGGCGTGGGCGAAGCTGCCGATCACCGTCCACATCGCGACGAAGCTGAACAAGAGCCACCTCGTCCCCGGCAAGGAAAGCTGGATCCTCCCCTGCCTCGGCCGGTCGGAGCGGGACATGCAGGCGACGGGCGCGCAGGCGGTGTCGATGGAGGATTCGTTCAGCCACATCTACGGCTCGGTGGGCAAGGCGAAGCCGGCATCCGACACGCTGCTGTCCGAGCCCGCGATCGTCGCCGGGATCGCCAAGGCGGTGCTGCCGGACAACCCCAACGTGCCATGGGACGCATGGGTCGGAGACTATGCCCTCGTCCGCAAGGCGATCGAGGACTGCTATCCCGACAAGTTCGCCAATTTCAACGAGCGACTGTTCGAACCGGGTGGCTTCTGGAAGGGCAACCCCGCGTCGCATCGAAAATGGGAGACGGAGAGCGGCAAGGCGGAGTTCAACGTGCCGCGTGCGCTGAACGCGGCCGGCTTCGCGGACAAGGCGGATCGCTTCCGCCTCATCACGCTGCGATCCAACGACCAGTTCAACACGACCATCTACGGCTATGACGACCGATTCCGAGGGATTCGCGGGACGCGGATGGTCGCGATGATGAACCGGGAGGATATCGCGCGGCTGGGCCTGACCGCCGGGCAGAAGATCACGCTGGAAAGCGACGCCGACGATCAGGTCGACCGCGCGGTGGAAGGGCTGATGGTGGTCGAATACAATATCCCGGCGGGCTGTATCGGCGGCTATTATCCCGAGCTCAACTACCTGATCCCGCTGGAGCATCACGCACTGGAAAGCCATGTGCCGGCGGGCAAGTCGGTGCCGGTCAGGATCAGGTCATGACAGGCATCATGGGTGCCGTGCTGTCGGGCGGCCGGTCCAGCCGCTTCGGGTCGGACAAGGCGGCGGCGCGGCTGGGGGGGTGGACGCTGTGCGAACTGGCGGCGGACGCGCTGCAGCCGCATGTCGACGAGGTGGTGACGCTCGGCGGGCCGCACGGCATCCCCGACCTGCCCCGCCCGGGGCTGGGGCCGCTGGGCGGGCTGGCGGCGGCGCTGGATCATGCGGCCAGCCACGGCTATCGCTGCGTGATGACGATCGGCTGCGACATGCCCGTCCTGCCCGATCGGCTGGTCGAGGCGCTGATGCGGCGCACGCCGTCCTTCTGCAACGATGCGCCGATCCTGGGCGTGTGGCCCGCCGCGCTGGGCGCGCATCTGCTGTCCTATCTGGAAACCGCGCCGGAACGGTCGGTGCGTGGCTGGGCGCGCGCGATCGGGGCGCTGCCGGTCGCCTCCAAAGAGCCGGTGCCCAACGTCAACACGCCCGACGACCTCGCCCGGCTGGCCGACCGGCTGCTCGTCGAACCGTGACCGTCCGGCCGGAGCGGACGATCGTCCTGCGGCCGGACGGCAGCGCGCCGGGCGCGCGCGATGTCGCGGTCGAGGCGCCGGTGGCGATCGAGGTGGACGGCATCGGCTATGCGGTGATGATGATGACGCCGGCGGAGCTGGACCGCTTCGCCATCGGCTTCATGCTGACCGAGCGGCTTGCCGACCGGGCGGCGGACGTGATCGACGTCGACGTCTTCGGGGCGGAGGCGGGATGGATCGTCCGCATCGCGTTGGCGGATCATTGCCGCGACCGGATCCACGACCGGGTCCGCCACCGGACCAGCGACACGGGCTGCGGCCTGTGCGGGATCGCCAGCCTTGAGCAGCTGCGCCGGCCCGTCCCGGTGCGGGCACGGCGGCCGGAAATCGACGCGGCGGCGCTGTTCGCGGCCTTCGCCCTGCTGCGCGATCACCAGCCGCTCAATCGCACGACGGGCGCCGTCCACGCCGCCGCCGCCAGTGACGCATCGGGCGCGATCGGGATCGCGTGCGAGGATGTCGGCCGGCACAATGCGCTCGACAAGCTGGCCGGCGCGCTGGCAGCCGCCGGAGGGCCGCCGCCGGCCGCCGTGCTGGTCACGTCGCGGATCAGCTTCGAGATGGTCGACAAGGCGCTGGTGATCGGTACGCCGGTGCTGGCGGGCGTTTCCGCCCCGACGAGCATGGCGATCGACCATGCCCGCGAACACGGCCTGACGCTGATCGCATTGGCGCGCGCCGATGCGATGCTGGTGCTGCACGATCCGTGGAAGACCTTCGGGTCCGTTGATTTGGTAGCGGAGGAGGGACTTGAACCCCCGACCCCAGGATTATGATTCCCGTGCTCTAACCAGCTGAGCTACTCCGCCAAAGGCGCAACGGAAACCCGAAGGAGCGGCGCCTATAGGCAGAGGCCGGATGCCGGTCAAGCGAACAAATGCCGCGAAATCGGCTCCCACGGGCCGCCGCGATACCACCAGGCCGCCAGCCCCGCGATTTCGACGCCGCGCGGGCGGAAATCGCGCGAAAGTTCGCCGATCAGCAGCTTCGCGACCGATGGCTGCACCTTGTTCTGGATCGTGACGTGCGGGCGCCAGCCGCCCGCGTCCTGCGGCGTGAGGAGCCCCGCGAACGCCTCCGCCAGACCGGCCCGGATCGCGACGAGGCCGGGCGATTCGATGCGATAGGCGACGCCCCGGCCCAGCGACATCAGGCCGCCGATCCGCGCATCGGGGGCACGGGCGCCACGCGTCTCCTCGGTCAGGCGATGCTTCAGCTCGTCGACGGCGGACGGCGGCAGATGGTGGAACAGCGTACAGTGCGCCGCCAGCACGTTGCGCTCGGGCGGGAAATGCGCGGCGCGCTGCGCGTCGAACCAGCCCTGGTCCTGCCGGCCGAACAGCGCGGTGACGATGATCGGGGCCGGGAGCCCGCTCAAATCTCCACCTGGCTGCCCAGCTCCACGACGCGGTTGGAGGGCAGGCGGAAAAATTCCATCGCGCTTTCCGCGTTGCGCAGCATCCAGGCGAACAGCTTTTCCCGCCACAGCGCCATGCCCGGCCGGTCGGACGCGATCAGCGTCTGGCGCGACAGGAAGAAGCTGGTGTCCATCATCTTGTATTCGGGGCCGGACCCCTGCGCCAGCTTCAGCGCGGCGGGCACGTTCGGCTCTTCCATGAAGCCGAAGCGCAGGACGACGCGGTAGAAGCCATGGCCCAGATCCTCCCGTTTCACCCGGTGCGATTCGGGCCAATAAGGCTGGTCGGCGATCGACACGGTCAGCAGCACGATCCGCTCGTGCAGCACCTTGTTGTGCTTCAGGTTGTGGAGCAGCGCGTGCGGCACCCCCTCCGCCGTGGAGGTCATGAACACGGCGGTGCCGGGCACGCGGCTGGCGGAGGTGGCGGCGCTGGCGATGAAGACCTTGATCGGCATCGCCGCCTCGCGCAGCCGCTCGATCATCAGCTTGCGCCCCTTCGACCAGGTGGTCAGCACGGTGAAGACGATCGCGCCGACCAGCAGCGGGAACCAGCCGCCATCGGGCACCTTGGTCAGGTTCGACGTGAAATAGGCGCCGTCGATGAACAGGAAGACGCCCTCGAACAACCCGACGACCCAGATCGGCCACTGCCAGACGCGGCGGATCAGCACGCCGACCATCAGCGTGCTGATGAACATCGTACCCGTCACGGCGATGCCGTACGCCGCCGCCAGGTTGGACGATTCCTTGAACCCGAAGATCAGCAGCAGCACCATCATCATCAGCGCCCAGTTGACCGCCGGGATGTAGATCTGCCCCGCCTCCGCCGCGCTGGTATGTTCGATGCGCAGGCGCGGCATCAGGCCCAGCTGCACCGCCTGCTGCACGACGCTGAACGCGCCGGTGATGACCGCCTGGCTGGCGATGACGGTCGCCATGGTCGACAGGATGACGAGCGGCAGGCGCCAGTCCTCCGACGCCATCAGGAAGAACGGGTTCTCCGCGGCCGTCGGATGGTCGAGCAGCAGCGCCCCCTGCCCCAGATAGTTTATCATCAGCGCCGGGAAGACGAGATACAGCCACGCCACCTCGATCGGGCGGCGGCCGAAATGGCCCATATCGGCGTACAGCGCCTCCGCCCCCGTCACCGCCAGCACGACGGAGCCGAGCGCCAGGAACGCCAGCATTCCGTCATCGGCGATGAAGCGGATCGCCCAGCGCGGGTCGATCGCCTGGATGATATCGGGGCGCGCGATGATGTTCATGACGCCCAGCACCGTCAGCGTCAGGAAATAGACGAGCATGATCGGGCCGAACAGCTTGCCGATGCCGCCCGTGCCGCGCGACTGGATGTAGAAGAGCGCGATCAGGATGCCGACCGCGATCGGGATGACGAAGGTGCCGAACCGCGCCTCCACCGTCGCCAGCCCCTCCACCGCCGACAGCACCGACACGGCGGGCGTGATCATGCAGTCGCCGAAGAACAGCGCGGTCGCCAGCACGCCCAGGATCAGCAGGCTGGTGCCCCATTTCTGCTTCGACCCGGCTGTGCGGCGCTGGATCAGCGCGAGCAGCGCCAGGCTGCCGCCCTCGCCGTTATTGTCGGCGCGCAGCACCAGCAGCACGTATTTGAACGTCACGATCGACAGCAGCGACCAGAAGATCAGGCTGACGACGCCGAAGATGTGCAGCCGGTCGACCGCGAGCGGGTGGTGCCCGACGAACACCTCCTTCATCGCATAGAGCGGGCTGGTGCCGATATCGCCATAGACCACGCCGATCGCGCCGAGCGCGAGGCGGGCAAGGCCCTGCCGGGGATGGTGATGGACCGCGCTTGCGTCGGCCAGCGGAGCGTCGGACGGGATCGCCGCCCGGTCGGTGCTCACGACCACAGGATTTCAGCACGATAGGGGCGCAGCCGCCCACTCACGCCCCAGTTCATCATGGCGCGGGGCCCTACACCCGTCCCGGGCGGCGCGCAACGGCGCACGAAACGGGTCCGACGCACGATCGCCCGGATGTGGGACGGCGCCCGCCACCCACGTTCCCACGCCATGCAGCGTCGTGGCTGAACGGTACGTGACCGGGCAAAAGACAATGCGGAACACATTGAGAACAATAACGGTTGTGGCGGGGAAAGGATGCCGCATGACCGACACTGCCAATCCCAAGACCGAGCCCTTCTCCAACGCGGAAAAGGACCCAGACGACTGGACGACCGGCGACGAGCCCATGACCGGCGCGCAGGCCAGCTATCTCAAGACGCTGAGCGAGGAGGCCGGCGAGACGTTCGACGATTCGCTGACCAAGGCGGACGCGTCGAAGCGGATCGACGCGCTGCAGGAAAAGACCGGGCGCGGGGCGTAGGACCGCGGGCCGGGCGGGTCGCCTGAGCGGCCCGCCCGCATTGTGAATCGGGCGGGGTTGGCCATCAGGCCGCCCCCGCCCGTCGTTTCAGGCAGCCGCGACCGCGCCGTGGCAGTGCTTGTACTTCAGGCCAGACCCGCACGGGCACGGGCTGTTGCGGTTGACGCGCCCTTCCCACTCGGCCGGATCCTGACCCAGATCCTGCGCCTCGGGCCGGATCATCTGCATCGGCGGCAGCGTGGTGGTGACGAAGCCTGAAGAGCTGGCGTCGATATCGCGCGTATTGTCCTCGCCGGTGAACGGGTCGAAGTGCGTCGTCGTCAGGAAATCGGGCAGCGGCGGCAGTTCGGGCGCGGGCTCGAACGCGAAGTTGGCGTGCGCGATCGTGCGGGTCACGTCCTCGCGGATATGGTCCAGCATCCGCTGGAACAGCGAGAACGCCTCCTGCTTGTATTCGTTGATCGGCGTCTTCTGCGCATAGGCGCGCAGGTGAACGACCTGGCGCAGCGCGTCCAGCGTCGCCAGATGCTCCTTCCAGTGATGGTCCAGATGCTGGAGCAGGATCGATTTTTCGACCTGCGCCCAGGTTTCCGGCTCCAGCTGCGCGGCCTTCTGCGCGACCGTGTCGTCGGCGGCGGACTGGACGCGCTCCTCGACGATCTCGGGGTCGATCGCCTCTTCGTTCAGCCACTCATCGATGGCGAGGTCCATCGCCAGCACGTCGCGCAGCTGCGTCTTCATCCCCTCCACATCCCACTGCTCGGGATAGGAATTGGGCGGGCAGGCGGCGCCGACGATCGTGTTCACCGTCTCGGCGCGCATGTCGGCGACCATGTCGTCGACCGATTCGGCGTCCATGATGTCCGCGCGCTGTTCGTAGATGACCTTGCGCTGGTCGTTCATCACGTCGTCATATTCGACGACCTGCTTGCGGATGTCGTAGTTGCGCGCCTCGACCTTCTTCTGCGCGGTCTCGATCGCCTTGGTCATCCACTTGGAAGGGGGCAGCGCCTCGCCATCCTCCATGTTCGACCGCATCATGCGGGCGAACAGCGTGTCGGGACCGAAGATGCGCAGCAGCTCGTCGTCGAGGCAGAGGTAGAAGCGCGACAGGCCGGGATCGCCCTGACGCCCCGAACGGCCGCGCAACTGGTTGTCGATGCGGCGGCTCTCGTGCCGCTCCGTACCGAGCACAAACAGGCCGCCGGCGGCGAGCACCTGCTGCTTCTCCGCCGCGATCTCCTCGCGGATGCGCGCGGCGGCAGCGTCATAGTCGGGCGTACCCTCGGCCAGGTCGGGATGCTCGTCCTGCATCCGGAATTCGAGGTTGCCGCCCAGCTGGATGTCGGTGCCGCGCCCGGCCATGTTCGTCGCGATGGTGACGGCGCCCAGCCGGCCCGCCTGCGCGACGATATGCGCCTCCATCTCGTGATAGCGCGCGTTGAGCACCTTGTGGTCGACGCCCTCCTGCGTGAGAAATTCGGACAACAGCTCCGACTTCTCGATCGACACGGTGCCGACCAGCACGGGCTGCCCCTTGCTGGCATGGTCGCGGATCGTGCGGGCGATGCCGCGGAACTTGTCCTCGGTCGACTTGTAGAACGTGTCCTCCTCGTCGATCCGCTGCACCGGCACGTTGGTGGGGATCGACACGACGTTCATCTTGTAGATGTCGAAGAATTCCGGCGCCTCGGTCGCGGCGGTGCCGGTCATTCCCGAGAGCTTGGGATACATGCGGAAGTAGTTCTGGAAGGTGATCGAGGCCATCGTCTGGTTCTCGGGCTCGATATTCACGCCCTCCTTCGCCTCGACCGCCTGGTGAAGCCCTTCGGACCAGCGCCGCCCGTCCATCATGCGGCCGGTGAACTCGTCGATGATGACGACCTTGCCGTCCTTCACGATATAGTCCGTGTCACGCTTGAACATCATGTTCGCGCGCAGCGCCTGGTTCAGGTGGTGGACGACCTGCGTATTCTCGAAGTCGTAGAGGTTCTCGCCCTCCAGCAGCCCGGCCGCCTCCAGCATCCGCTCGGCCCGCTCGGTGCCGTCCTCGGTCAGGATGATCGACTTCTGCTTCTCGTCCTTCTCGTAATCCTCGGGATTGAACTGCTTCACGACCGCGTCGACCAGCTTGTACAGTTCGGACTTGTCGTCGGTCGGGCCGGAGATGATGAGCGGGGTGCGCGCCTCGTCGATCAGGATCGAATCGACCTCGTCGACGATCGCGAAGTTGAAGGGGCGCTGCACCATCGACGTGCGCTCGTACTTCATGTTGTCGCGCAGATAGTCGAAGCCGAACTCGTTGTTCGTGCCGTAGGTGATGTCGCTTTCATACGCATCGCGGCGCTGCTGGTCGGTCAGGTTCGGGACGATGACGCCCGTCGTCAGGCCGAGGAAGCCGTAGATGCGGCCCATATGCGCCGCGTCGCGGCTGGCGAGATAGTCGTTGACGGTGACGACGTGCACGCCCTTGCCCGGCAGCGCGTTGAGATAGCAGGCGAGCGTGGCGACCAGCGTCTTGCCCTCACCCGTCCGCATCTCCGCGATCTCGCCGCGATGGAGGACGATGCCGCCGATCATCTGCACGTCGAAATGCCGCATCCCCGTCACGCGGCGCGCCGCCTCGCGCACCGTCGCGAACGCCTCCGGCAGCAGGTCGTCCAGCGCCTCGCCATTGTCCAGCCGCTCGCGGAAGCGGACGGTCTGCCCGGCGAGATCGGCGTCGGACATGGCCTGGAGCGTCGGCTCAAAGCCGCCGATCTTCGCGACGATGGAGTTGAGCGACTTGACGTAACGGTCGTTGGACGACCCGAAGATCGACTTGGCGAGGCCACCGAACATGGGCGGATGATCCTGATATATAAGGAAGCGCAGGCGGCGCGGGGCGGCCGTCTGCAAAGGCATGACGAACGGAAGGAGAGCCGATGGGCGCTATTCGCGCCGGCGGGTCTTCCAGGCCGGAACGGCGATGGCGAGGCGCAACGCCTCCGCCAACGGCGCCAGCGCGGCGCGGGTGCGCGAGGGAAGCGTGGCGACGGGCCGCGCGGCCGCGATACGCGCCGCGACTCCGGCGGCGGGCCGCGCCGCCGCGACCTCCGCCACCGCCTGAACCGCCACCGGCGCACGCGCGCTGCCACCCAGCCCGGACAGGGCGGAGAACAGCGCCGACAGGAGAAGCAGCAGATTCATGCGGCGCCCGACATAAGGACGCGAACGTGAACAGTCCATCCCGCGAGATGGTTAGCGCGCGACGGGAGTTGCCGCCGGCTCGAAGGCCATGCCCGTCACCAGCTTCACATGGCGGCTATTTCCGTTCGATGCCGGCGCGTAGCGGTCGCCCTGACGATCACAGCGCTCAGTTGCAGCACTGGCGGAAAATGCGCGACACTCCGTTACCGCTCCTGCCGCGTCGACCGTGAAATATTCTTCCTTCGTAGCGAGCGGGGGCAGAGAAAGGCCGTCCAGTGAAGGCTCCACGGGCAATACGTCATCGACCATCTGGCGGCTGGTCATCGTGGCGATCCCAGGCCCAAGATGCTGCGCGATTTGTCCTAAGGGATGGATGGCCCCCTGCTGCTCGCACGGATCGACCATCGGGAAGCCCGGAGATTGCCGATGTTCACAGCGAACGATCGACCTGTCGGGACCGATGATGAAACTCGTGACATAGGAATAAGACAAAAGCGGCACTTTTGGGAGGTGCCAGGCGACCCGTCTGCTATATCGGCTCGCGACTGGCTTGCCATTGCCGTCGAGGGCCGGTTTGAAATGGCCCCGCTTGATAATCGCCGCGCAGGCCGCCCGATCCAACGAAGGCACACCGCTTGTTTCCAGGACGTCGCAACGCGTGATGTGCCCTTCGTTATCGACAGATAACTCGGCCCAAACCGTCCCTTCCGCCCCGTCGCGCATGGCATCCACGGGGTAGTCGTCGGCAGTGATCCAAGAGGCCAGATCGATCGGCTCTGCCGGGGTCGCAGGCGCCGCGAAGACGGGGGGCGCCATCGTCAAGCTGCAAAGGACGATCGCCAGCACCGCTTCCTTCTTCGTCACCCCTGCCCCCATGATCTACCCCGGCCCCGCCCTTTACCACCCGCCGCGCGCGGCGTCCCCGCCAAATGGCCGCCGCACGGCGAGCGTCGGCGCAGGACGTTCGGACGGCCAGCGTATTTTCAATTGCCCGCCCCGTCCCGCTGTCGCAAAGGCAGCCCCATGACCCATGCCGTATCGCCGCTCGCCCTGCCATTCCCGGACATGCCCGCCATCGGCGGCGTCACGCCGCATGTGGCGCGCGCGCGGTACAAGGTGTGGGACCGCTGCGACCTGACCTATGTCACGCTGGCCGAGGGGACAAGCGTGGCGGGCGTGCTGACCAACAGCAAGTGTCCCTCGCCAGAGGTCGAATGGTGCCGCAAGGCGCTGGTGCTGGGCCGGGCGCGGGCGCTGGTGGTGAATGCGGGCAATTCCAACGCCTTTACCGGCCATCGCGGACGGCAGGCGGTGGAGGCGATCGCGGCGCGGGTCGCGGGCCATGCCGGCTGCCAGCCGTCCGACGTGTTCGTCGCCTCCACCGGCGTGATCGGCGTGCCGCTGCCCGTCGACAAGGCGGAGGCGGGGCTGGACGCGGCGTTCGCCGCAACCCCCTGCGGCTGGCGCGATGTGGCGGAGACGATCGGCACGACCGACACCTATCCCAAGGGCGCCAGCACCACCGCGATCGTCGATGGCCGCACCGTGACTCTGGTGGGCGTCATCAAGGGATCGGGGATGATCGCGCCCGACATGGCGACGATGCTGGGCTTCATCTTCACCGACGCGGCGGTCGATCCCGCCTTCCTGCAGACGGCGCTGACGGCGGCGAACGCGCCGAGCTTCTCGTGCATCACGGTCGACGGCGATACCTCGACCAGCGACACGGTGCTGGCCTTCGCGACGGGCGCGGCGGGCAATGCGCCGCTGGTCGATGCCGACAGCGACGGCGCGGACGCGTTCCGCGCGGCGCTGGCCGACCTGTGCCGACAGCTGGCGCTGCTGGTGGTGCGCGACGGCGAGGGCGCGAGCAAGCTGATCGAGATCACCGTCGAGGGCGCCGACAGCGACCGCAGCGCGCACCGCATCGCGATGAGCATCGCCAATTCGCCGCTGGTGAAGACCGCGATCGCGGGCGAGGACGCGAACTGGGGCCGCGTCGTGATGGCGGTGGGCAAGGCGGGCGAACCGGCCGAGCGCGACCGGCTGTCGATCCGCTTCGGCACGACGCAGGTCGCGCGCGAGGGGCTGGCGGTCGAGGGCTATGACGAGGCGCCCGTCGCCACGCACCTGAAGGGGCAGACGGTGGAGGTCGGCGTCGATCTGGGACTGGGCGAGGGCCGCGCGACGGTTTGGACCTGCGACCTGACGCACGGCTATATCTCGATCAACGCGGATTATCGCAGCTGAGGGCGACCAGGCGGGCGTTTGCGGTGCATAGTCCTTTGTGATACGCTGCGATCCGCCGGGACACCCGGAAATCGAGGCCCGGCTCCTTTTGGAGAGGATGGGCCATGAATACGCTCAAAGATATTGGCAGACATGTCGGGCATGACGCCGGCGTCCTTGCCGCGATCCTCGCGGTGGTGGTGCTGCTGTTCCTGTTCGCGCAGGCGCTGGCGTCGGGTATCGTCTATGTCGGAGCGATGCTGTTCTGACGCGACGCGCGGCGGGTTGGTGCTGGGGGCGCTTTTTGGAGGTAGCCTCTGAGGGGAAAGCGGTGAACGCTTTGCCGTTCGATCGATCCTCCGCGCCTGTGGAAGCGCCCCACCCCCGGCCCCTCCCCTGAAGGGGAGGGGTGGTTATGCCGGGGTCATAATTGGTGAGGGAACGCGTCGTTCAGGCGGCGGCCGCTCTCTGCCCAAGCCACTGCGCGAAGCTGCGGCGCCACCGCGCGGCCTTCAGCGCGCGGGGGGCATAGAACCCCCACGCGCCATGATGCGGCTTACAGTTCGCCTTCGAGCCAGGCCTTGATGCGGCCCTTCGGTTCGGCACCGACCTTCGTCGCGGCGGGGGCACCGCCCTTGAACAGGATCATCGTCGGGATACCGCGCACGCCGTAGCGGCCGGGCGCGTCGGGGTTGTCGTCGATGTTCAGCTTGGCGATCGTCACCTGCTCGCCCAATTCCTCCGACAGTTCCTCCAGCGACGGGCCGATCATCTTGCACGGGCCGCACCATTCGGCCCAGAAATCGACCAGCACCGGCTTGTCGGCGTTCAGCACGTCGGCATCGAAGCTCGCGTCGGTGATCTGCTTGGTAGCCATGTCTCAATTCTCCTTTGCACCGATCTAGGATGCCGTGACGCCGGGCTCAACACGCCAGCCCTCAGCTTTGCTCCTTGGCGCGATAGCCGGGCTTGTGCGTCGCCAGCTGCTCGGGCGTCAGGTCGACCAGCGTCGGCCCGGCCGTGTAGAGCAGTGCCGCCTCCACCGGCCGGCCCGGGAAGATCACCGACAGCGCGGCGGCATAGCCCGCCATCTGGCGCAGGTGATAGTCGGGCGGCGCGGCGGGCACGCGGCGGCCGGTCTTGAAATCGACGACCCGGATCGTGTCGCCGACGATCAGCCGGTCGACGGTGCCCGAGATGACGGTGCCGTCCGCCAGCGTCGCGGTGATCGGCGCCTCCGCCAGCGCGTCAGGCCCGAACAGGCCCGCATGATCGGGATGCTCGATGACGCCGAGCGCGGCGGCGACCAGCGCCGCCCGCTCCGCCGGATCGGCGACGCCGCCCGCCTGCGCCAGCCAGCGATCCGCCGCGCGCACGCGATCGGCGGGGGCGACGGGGGGCAGCCGCTCGAACAGCGCATGGAGCAGCCGGCCGCGCTCCGCCGCCGCGCGCATCGCGGCATCGGGCGGCGGATCGGCGACCAGATCGTCCCCCAGCGCGGATGGTGCGAGCGGGCGCGGCGGACGCGATTCGCGCGGCGGCGGGGTTCGCGCCCAGTCGGGCACGGGCGGCGGATCGGAACGGTCGGGCGCGACGGCGCGGGCGCGGGCCGGGACGGGCGTGCCGTCGGCGAAGATCCGCTCCCCCTCCCCCTCCGGCACGCCCAGCGCGGTCATCGCGCCGGCGGCGGCGGCATACCAGCTGGCGAGCGGCGGCACCCCCTTCGCACGCGGGCCGAGCGCGCCGGCGATCACCAGCCGCTCCTCCGCGCGCGTCGCCGCGACGTAGAAGAGGCGCCAATGCTCCTCCAGCTCGCGGATCTCCGCCTCCGCCTTCACCGCGTCGAGCGGGCCGCCACGCTCGCCGCCGCGCGGCGGGAAGACGGGTAGCGGCGCGGCGCCTGCCTCCGGCGACCAGCGCAGGACGGAGCGCGGGCTGAGCGTGGGGTCCACCGTCGCATCGGCCAGGATAACGAGCGGCGCCTGCAACCCCTTCGCCCCGTGTGCGGTCATGACGCGGACGGCATCGAGCGGCGCGGACGGATCGCGCACGATTTCCACATCGCCGCGATCGAACCAGTCGAGGAACCGCTGGAGCGAGGGCGTCGTCGTGCTTTCGAACGTCAGCGCGGCGCCGAGCAGCTCGTCGATCGGATCGCGCGCCTCCGCGCCCAGCCGTTCGAGCAGGCGGCGGCGGCCATCCAGATCGCCCGACAGCATCTCCTCCAGAAACTGATACGGCGTCTGAAGGTCGGCGCGGTCGAGCAGCGCGCGTAGCGGGGCCAGGCGTTCCGCCGGCTGCGTTTCGGTCAGATGCCGCCACAGGCTGCCCCCTTCGCGCGGGGCGGCGCGCATCAAGTCCTCCTGCGTCCAGCCGATCAGCGGCGAGACGAGCAGGCTGGCGAGCGACAGGTCGTCGCCCGGTTGCAGGACGAAGCGGATCGCGGCGAGCAGGTCCTGCACCGCCAGCGGCGCGTTGAGCCGCAGCCGGTCGACACCCGCGACCGGCACCCCCTCCGCATAGAGGCGCGCGACGAGCAGCGAGGCGAGCTCGCCGCGCCGCTTGACGAGGATCATCACATCCTCTGGCGCGAGCGGCCGGCCGCGCGCGCCCAGCATCAGCCCGCCCTCGGGGCTGAGCCAGCGGCGGACGGCGCGGGCGATGTCGGCGGCGAGGCGGCGGGTGGCGTCGTCGACCCAGCCCTCCTCATCCTCGTCGCTGCCGCCGGCGATTACGGGTGGCCAGAGTTCGACATGGCCGGGGCCCGGCACTTCGCTGGCATGCGCCTCCATCGCGCCGATCGCCCCCAGGCCCGGCTGCGGCACCGCCGCGATCGCGGCATCGACGAAGGTCAGGATCGGCCGGGTCGAGCGGAAGCTGTGCGTCAGCGACAATCGGTGGAAGGGCAGGCCGCGATCGGCGAGCGGCCAGTCGTCATCGCCCTCGGCGGCCTCCGCCTGCCGGCCGAAATGCCCCTCCGCCCAGGCGAAGTTGAGCGGGCTGGTGCCCTGGAAACCGAAGATCGCCTGTTTCCAGTCGCCGACGGTGAACAGCGTGCGGCTGCCGGGCGCATGAAGGCCGCGCCCGACGAAGAATTCCTGCGCCAGCGCATCGACGATCCGCCACTGGTCGAGGTTCGTATCCTGCGCCTCGTCGATCAGGACATGTTCGGTGACGCGGTCCAGCTTGTAACGGACCCACTCACCCACCCCCGGCTGGCCGAGCAGGCCGACCGTCAGGCGGATCAGGTCGTCGAAATCGACGCCGCCGATCCGCCGCTTGGCGAGGCTGTAGGCGCGGGCATAGTCGCGCCCCACGGTCAGCCCGGCGGCGAGCAGGTCGGCATAGCTGATGCGCGCCGCCACCCCCAGCGTGTCGGCGCAGGCGGTGCCCAGCGCATGGGCGAGATCGGCATAATCGGGTTCGGCGGCGATCAGCTTGGCGGAGGGTTTGCGCGGCTCCCCCTTTGTCGTGAAGACGACGGCCATCAGCTCCGCCAGCGTCTCCGCCTGCCGCTCCGGCGCGGCGGCGAGCCACAGGCCCAGCGTGTCGGCATGGCCGGTGCCGGTGGCGGTGCCCCAGGCACGGTTGGCGGCGAGCAGGCGTTCGATGGCACCGCGATCGATCGCGGCGCAGCCGGCCGCCAACGCTTCCTCCACCGTGCCGGATGGCAGGTCGAGCGCGCGGCGCAACCATGGGCCGATGCCGGCGGGCAGTGCCTGGAGCGCGGCCAGCGCCTTCGAACAGGCGTGGAGGAAATTTTCCGCGCCGCCCTCGCCCAGCCGCAGCGACAGCGCGCCGATCGCCTCGACCGGGCCGCGCCGCCCCTCACGCTCCGCATCCGCCAGCATCGTCGCCAGCGCCTCGCGCGCGAGCAGCGATTCCTCGCGCGCCTCCAGCGGGCGAAAGCCGGGGGCGAGCCCCGCCTCGACCGCGAAGGCGGCGAGGAGCGACTGGCAGAAGCCATGGATCGTCTGGATGCGCAGCCCGCCGCCCGGAGCGTCGAGCACCTTGGCGAACAAGGTGCGCGCCGCGGCGCGCTGTTCGGGCGTCCCGTCCTCGCCCAGCGCATGCAGGTCCGCCGCCAGATCGGGATCGGGCATCCGCACCCACGCGGCCAGCCGCGCGCTGACGCGCTGCGCCATCTCCGCCGCCCCCGCCTTCGTGAAGGTCAGGCACAGGATCGCGGCCGGGTCGGTGCCGCGCAGCAGCAGGCGGAACACGCGGGCGGCCAGCACCTGCGTCTTGCCCGTGCCCGCGCTGGCCGACAGCCACACATGCGCGGCGGGATCGCTGGCGCGGGCCTGTTCGCCCTTCAGCGGCGGCAGGCGCCGCAGTTCACCGGTCGCGGCCATACCATTCGTCCCGGCGCATCAGTTGGTCATATTCGGCATAGGGGGCGTATTCGGGCACCAGTTTGGCGGTGAAGGGTTCGGCGCCGGTCAGCCAGCGGCCGGCGACCTTGCCGAAATTGTCCGCGGCGATCGCGGTGAAGCGCGCGGTGACGATGCGGTCGCGCTTGCCCTCCGCCTCGCACGGGCTGTCGATATAGCCGATGCCGTCGCGCCCGCGCGCCAGCGACCAGTATTCGAACGCCCCCGCCTGCCCGCGCACCCCGTCGAAGCCGCCGCGTTCCGCGATGAGGCCGAGCAGGCCGAGCTGCAGGCTGAACCCCTCCCGCACCGCCGCGACGGAGGGGGGCTTGCCGGTCTTGTAGTCGATCACGCCGATGCCGCCATCGGCCAGCCGGTCGATCCGGTCGTAGCGGCCCGACAGCGTGACGCCGGCGATCGCGATCTCCCCCCGCCCCTCCGCCGCCAGCACCTGCCGGCCGGTCGCGGCCTGATCGGTCACTTCGCGCGCGATCCAGTCGATCGCCTCGGACAGACGCGGCTGCCACAGCGCGCGGAGCAGCGGATGCACCTCCGCCTCGCGCAGCATCCGTTCGGCGCGGGGGCGCAGCGCATCGGGGGCGCAGCGATCCGCCTTCCACCATTGCTCCAGAATCGCATGGACCTGGTTGCCGCGCCACGCGGGGGTGGGATCGGCGTCGACCGGATCGAGCGGCGACAGCTTCAGCACGCGGCGCGCGTAGAAGGCATAGGGGTCCGCCTGTAGCCGATCGACCTCCGTCACGGAGATGGCGCGCGGGCGCTGGTCGACAGGGGGCGAGGGATGCGGCCGCTCCGCCGGGCGGTGCGCGTCGGCGGCGTCTAGGCGGCGGGCCCAGCCCTCCAGCGCGATGTCGCGTTCGAACCGGTCGCCCGCCATCGCCTGAAGCCGCAACCACAGGCGCGAGGCGAGCGCGGGCGCCTTCGCATCGCGGCGCGCGCGGGTGATGAGGACGCGCGGCGCGCCCAGCCCGGCGGCGAAATCGTGCGCGGCCATGCCGATCCGCCGCTCCAGCCCCGGCAGGCCCAGTGTCATGCGGATGCGCGGCGCCAGCCACGGATCGGGCGCGGTGCCGCCCGGCCAGACGCCCTCGTTCAGGCCCGCCAGCACCATCAGGTCCGCCGACTGCAGCCGCGCCTCGATCAACCCGTAGATGGCGAGCCGGGGATGGCTGAAGCCCGGCGGCTCGCGCACCGCCACCTCGTCCAGCAGCGTGCGCAGGATCGCGGGCAGCTCGCGCGGGTCGACGGTGGCGGGGCCGTGCGCCGCCTCCGCCTCCAGCGCGGCGATGAAGTCGGCGGCGGCGCGGCCGGCGGGGCCCTCCCACAAACGGTCGCCGCACAGCGCCATCGCCGCCTCGCGCAGACAGGCGAGCAATGTGGCGAGCGGCCGGGGATCGCCGTCGAAGGTATCGCCGACGGGCGCCAGCAGCGGCCGCGCCTCCTCCGCCCAGAAGGCGGCGGCGCGGGGGCGCAGCGGCACGGCGATCCCGTCCAGCCCGGCGGGCGGGCGCGGCCCGCGCAGGTCGCGGTCGAGCGCGCGCACCCCGTCGAGCCAGAGCAGGCGCTCAGCGCCGCCGCGTACAAGCGGATGCTTCAGCAACGTCAGCAGCGGCAGCGGGGCGAAGCGCTGCGCCGCCGCCTCCGCCAGGGCCAGCAACAGCGTGCCCGATGCGCGCAGCGACAGCGGGCCGCCGGCCGAATCGACGATCTCGATCCCCCAGCGGCGGCAATGCGCCGACACACGCCGCGCCAGCGCGCGGTCGGGGGTGACGAGCGCGGCGGTCCGCCCCGGCTCTTCCAGTGCGCCGCGCAGCGCGAGGGCGATCGCCTGCGCCTCCTCGGCGGGGGTCGCCAGTTCGATCGCGGAGACGCCGGACAGGCGACGGTCGGCGGCGGCCAGCCCCGTCCACTTGCCGGTGAAGTCGGCGGGGGCGAGCGCGTTGGCGATCGCCCGGCCGCGCGTCGCGCCCGCGTCCGGCCCGTCACCGCCGCCGCGCCAGCGCATCACCTCGCCCCGGCCCGCGCCTATCCGGTCGAGCATGACGCGCAGGTGATATTGCGGATGCGTCTCGATCGGCCGTTCCGGCGGATCGGGCATCAGCGCGTCCCATTCGGGGGCGGGCATGTCGAGGTCCAGCCCGGCGAACACCACCTGCCCCGCGGGCATCTCCGCGACGCAGCGCAGCAGCCGCGCGACGGCGGGCGCGGTGTCGGTGATGCCGGCCGCGCAGACGAAGCCGGCGGGCGGCGCCGCCCGCCAGCGCAGGCGCAGCGCCTCCAGCAGCCGCACGCGGCGGTCGGCCGCATCGATGCAGCCGAGCCGTTCCAGCTCCTGCGGCCAGCGATCGAGCACGATGCGGAAGGTGGAGAGCGCGCGCTGCCAATGTTCGGTCAGTTCGGGCGCGAGATCGAGATCGGCGAGCCGCGCGGGTGCGACCTCCTCGACGAGCAGCTGGTCGAGCGTACGGGCGAGGTCGCCCGCCAGCCGCACCGCTTCGGCGGCGGTGACGGGGTGGCCTTCGCGCGCACGTTCCTCCGCGACCAGCCGGGCCAGGATCATGCGGCGGGCATAGGGGGCGATGGCGGGCGGCGGCGGGGCGACGGCATCGGCCGTGTCGAGCGCGGCGCCCACCGCCTCGCCCAGATCGGGATCGCCCAGCGCGACGAGGCGCGGCAGGATCAGCCCGCCGCCATCGACCTGCGCGCTCGCCCGGACGAAGGCGTCGGTGACGGCGCGGACGGCGCGGTTGTTGGGCAGCAGGATCAGGCCCCGCGCCAACGCTGCGGCATCGCGCCCCCGCATCAGCCCGGCGACGAGCGCATCGGCGAAGGCGCGATGCGCGGGGATAGTATAGAGCCGCAGGCGGATCGCCCTGGCCGTCGGCGGATTGGCGAGGGAGCCGGCTTCGGACGGACCCTCAGCCATCCAGCAGCATCGCCTCCGCCCGGGTCACGGCCTTTGGGGTGCCGATCTCGAACCACAGGCCCTGATGCACCTGACCCCAGGCACGACCGGCGGCGATCGCGCGGTCCCAGAACAGGTTGGTGGAGAACGGCCCGTCGGGCGCGTCGGTGATGATCGCGGGATCGATCATCTGCACGCCCACATAGGCGAAGGGCGCGACCGTGCCCGGCCGGCGGCGGCCGAGGATGCGGCCGTCCGCCCCCAGCCGGAAATCGCCCGCGCCGGGCAGGTTGTTCGCGCGCGCCAGCGGCACCATCAGCAGCAGCGCGTCCATCGTCGCCGCATCCCAGCGCGCGGACAGCAGCCGGATCGTGTCCATCGGCCCGTCGATCCACAGGCTGTCGCCATTGACCACCAGCACCGGCCCGTCGCCCATCAGGTGCCGCGCCTTCACCAGCCCGCCGCCGGTTTCCAGCAATCGGTCCCGCTCGTCGGAGATCAGGATGTCGAGATGCGGATAGCGGCGGCGCAGATGCGCCTCCATCGTATCGGCGAGGTAATGGACGTTGACGATGACGCGCTCGATCCCCGCCGCGCAGAGGCGATCGAAGACGTGGTCGATCAGCGGCTTTCCCGCGACCTCCACCAGCGGCTTGGGCCGGGTGATCGTCAGCGGGCGCATCCGCTTGCCCAGCCCCGCCGCCATCACCATGGCGGTTTTCGGGACGATCCCGCCCGGATCGGGGCGGAGCGACAATTGCCGGGTCATGCCGCGATCTCCAGCGGATCGCCGCGTCGGTCGGCGGGGATGTTGGCGTCGAACCAGCGTTTCACCGGCGTCAGCACCGGCTGCGCCAGATCGCGTTCCAGATAGGCCCAGACGCGCGGGCACAGCGCGGCGTAGCGCGGCTTGCCGTCGCGCTGCCACAGCCGAGTGAAGATGCCGACGATCTTCGCATTCCGCTGCGCGCCGAGCACGTGATAGGCCGCCATGAAGTCCTCGTCCGCTCCCGTCGCGGCGCGATAGCGGGCCAGCATCGCCGCCTCCAGCGCCGGATCGACCGTACGCCGCGCATCCTGCAGCAATGAGACAAGGTCATAGGCGGGATGCCCCGCCAGCGCGTCCTGGAAATCGAGCAGGCCCAGCCGCCGGCCCGCGCCGACGAGCATCAGGTTTTCCGCATGATAGTCACGCAGCACCGTGACCGGGGTCGCCGCCAGCGCATGGTCGAACACCGCGTCCCACGCGGCGCGATACCCGTCGATATCGACCGACAGGCCGATCGCGGGCGCGTACCATTCGACCAGCAGCCCCGCCTCCCGGTGCAGGACCGCGCGGTCATAGGGGGGCACGGCGGCGGCGGGATGCCGGGCCAGATCGACCAGCAGGTCGACCGCCACGCCGTACAGCGCCGACTCTTCCGCCGGGGCGGCATCCACCGTCTCGCGGAACCGGACGTCGCCCAGATCGCCGAGAAGCACGAGGCCCTGCTCCATATCGGCAGCAAGGATCTGCGGTGGCAGGAAGCCGTGATCGGTCAGCCAGCCGGCGATCGCGATGAAGGGGCGCGGATCCTCCTCAGGCGGGGGGGCGTCCATCAGCACCGCGCTGCGCGCGCCGTCCGTCACCCGGAAATAGCGGCGGAACGAGGCATCGCCCGCCAGCGGCAGCACGGTGGCGTCCGCCCAGCCATGCTCGGAAAGAAAGGCGCCGGCCCCGGCCGGCGGCGTCATATCGGCCATCGCGCGCTCCAAGCCGGGGGCACCGCCGCTGTCAAGCACCGGCCGCCATCGGGGGCCATCGCCAGCGTGATCGCCAGCGCATCGGGCCAGGCGCCCGGGCCCGCCCGGTCGGGCCATTCGACGATCAGCAGCCCGTCGCCCCGGTCGTCCTCAAGCCCCAGTTCCTCCACCTCGGCCGGGTCGTCCAGCCGGTAGAGGTCGACATGCCAGACGGGCAGACGCACCTCGGGCACGTCATAGGGCTGGACGATCGCGAAGCTGGGGCTGGGCGCCTCCCCCGCCAGCCCCAGCGCGGCGAGCAGGCCGCGCGCGATGCTGGTCTTGCCCGCGCCGAGCGGCCCGGCCAGCGTGATGACGTCGCCCGGCCGCACGATGGCGGCCAGCCGCGCGCCGAACGCCAGCGTCGCGTCGGTATCGGCGAGCGGGATCGCCGCGCCCTCGGCCGGCGCGCTCATCGGCGTGGCAGTTCGACGGTGACGAGCGTGCCCTGCCCCGGTTCGGACACCAGCGCGATCTTGCCGCCATGCGCCTCGACGAACTGGCGCGCGAGCGGCAGGCCGGTGGCGAGCATGCGTTCGCCCCCCGCCTGCGGCTGCGGCTCCCCGAACCGTTCGAAGGCGAGCGCCGCGCTCTCACGGTCCAGCCCCGGCCCGTTGTCGCTGACGATGATGCGCGCGCCCGTCGCATTGCCGTCGGCATGGAGGAGCAGGCGCCCTCCCGGCGGCAGCGCCGTCAACGCGTGGCGCAGCAGATGCTCCACCACCTCGCGCAGGCGCCGCGCATCGCCCTGCACCCGGCCCGCCGAGCGCGACAGCTCCACCGCGAAATCGATGCGGTGGCGGCGGATCGCGGGCTGGACGGAGGACGCCGCCTCGCGCGCGATGCCGACCAGATCGACGTCGGTGCGCTCGATCCCCTCGTCGCCCTGCGTCAGGTCGAGCACGTCGTCGATCAGCAGCGCCAGCCGCTCCGTCGAATCGAGGATCGCCTCGACATAGCTGGATGCCTGTTCGGGCAGCGCGCCCGCATAGCCGCCGTGCAGCATCTCCGCGAAGCCGCTGATCGAGGTCAGCGGCGTCTTCAGCTCGTAGCTCATGTTGGCGACGAACTTCGTCTTCAGCTGGTCCGCCTGCTCCAGCGCCTCCGCCCGGTCGCGCAGCGCCTGTTCGGCGCGGCGGCTGTCGGTGATGTCGAGCATCGTGAACAGCGCGTTCCCGTCCGGCAGCGGCACGGCGGCGAATTCGAAATGGCGACCATCCGAAAAGGCGACGCGACCACCGCGCTGCTGCCGCTCGACGGTGGCGGCATGGACCAGGTCCGGGATCAGCCCCGCCCGGTTCGGGGTGACGAGCCGCGCCGCCACCTCGGTCGCGAACCGGTCGACGCGGGGATGGCTGACGAGGAACGCCTCGTCGACGCCCCACACCGCGCGGAAGCGGTTGTTCCATAGCTGCAGCCGCCCGTCGGCCGCGAAGACGCCCAGCGCCTCGAACAGGTTATCGAAGGTGGCGGTGCGCACGCGCAGCAGCGTGTCGCGCGCGCTGGCCAGTTGCACCTGTTCGGTCCGATCCTCGAAGATCAGCAGCAGGCCGCCATCGGGCAGCGACTGGGCGACGACGCGCAGGTGCGTGCCGCCGGGCAGGTGCCAGCTTTCCTCGCGCGCGCCCTCCGCGCCGACGAACCAGCCGCGCCGCTCCGCCTTCCAGCCGGGAAAGTCGCGGACCTCGGGCAGGCGGTTCGTCTCTCGCATCCGTTCGAGGACGCGGTCGAACTCCATCCCCTCGGCCAGCCATTCGGGGCGGATCGCGAACATCCGGCGGAAGGGCTGGTTGCTGAAAACCAGTGCGCGGTCGGGCCCGAACTGCGCGACGCCCGCCGACAGCCGGTCGAGCATGCCGCGCTGCGCCTCCGCGAAGCGCTTCGCGCCGGTGCGCTCCTGCTCCAGATCCTCGATATCGACGGCGAAGCCCGCGACGCTGCCCGAGGACAAGGGCACGTCGATGACGCGCAGCGTGCGGCGCGCGCCGCCGATCGTGGCGGGCAGCGTCTGCTCGATCGGCGCGCCCCGCTCCCGCGCGGCGAGCGCGCCCGCGACCGGGCCGCCGCGATCGGAGCCGTCGATCAGCTCCAGCCCGTCCGCGATCACCTGACCGGCGCTGCGCCCGTCGACCGCCGCGACATAGGCGGCGTTCACCATCTGGAGCCTCAGGTCGGGGTCGCGATACCACATGGGCAGCGGCGATGCCTCGATCAGGCCGGTCAGCGCGTCATAGGCATGGTCCAGCCGCGCGACCTCCGCCGCCAGCCGGTCGAGTTCGGAGCGGGTGTCGGTGACGTCGAAGACCCAGATCACCACCTTGCCCTGAAGGCTTCCGTCCTGCCCGCCCTCATCGGCGCGGCGGCCGTGCATCATCAGCGCGCGCGACGATCCCTGCGGATGGACGACCCGGCTGAAGGTGCGGCCGGTGCGCAGCGTCGTGTCGACCTCATGCCCGATCAACGCCGCGTCATCTCCGCAAAGGCCATTCTCGCCGGAACACATCGCGGCGATCGTGTCGGGCAGATCGTCCAGCCCGAACCAGTCGGCCAGCGTGCGCGGCATCTCTACCCGGCCATCGAAGCGGACCAGCATCGCGATCGCCGGGCTGGTCGCCAGCATCGCCTGCAACCGGCGATTGTCGCGCACGACGCCGCGCGCCTGCGCGGACCGGCGGATGCCGTGGAAGATCAGCAGCGCGCCGAGCAGCAGCAGCACGAGCAGCACGGCGCCGATCGCGATCGCCGTGCGCGTGTCGAGCACCATCATGTCAGGGCAGCGCCTGCGGGGGAAAGGATCATGACCCCATCCCTATCCCACCCGGCCCCAAGCAAAAAGGCCCGGCGCAACGGCCGGGCCTTTCTTCATCGATCGAGCGGGAGGCCGGCGGCACCCCCGGGACCGATCAATAGCGGTAGTGGTCGGGCTTGAACGGGCCGGCGACCGGGACGCCGATATACTTGGCCTGCTTTTCGGACAGCTGCGACAGCTGCACGCCCAGCTTTTCGAGGTGGAGCGCAGCGACCTTCTCGTCGAGGTGCTTGGGCAGAACGTAGACCTGGTTCTGGTAGTTCTCACCCTTCGTCCACAGCTCGATCTGCGCCAGCGTCTGGTTGGTGAACGACGCGGACATGACGAACGAGGGGTGGCCGGTCGCGCAGCCCAGGTTCACCAGGCGACCCTTGGCCAGCACGATGATCTGCTTGCCGTCCGGGAACTCGACCAGATCGGTGCCAGGCTTCACCTCGGTCCACTTGTAGTTCGACATCGCGGCGATCTGGATCTCCGAGTCGAAGTGGCCGATGTTGCAGACGATCGCCATCGGCTTCATCGCCTTCATGTGATCGGCGGTGATGACGTCGGCGTTGCCGGTCGCGGTCACGAAGATGTCGGAGCGCTTCACCGCCTCTTCCATCGTCACGACCTCATAACCCTCCATCGCCGCCTGCAGCGCGCAGATCGGGTCGATCTCGGTCACGAGCACGCGCGCGCCGCCGTTGCGGAGCGACGCAGCCGAACCCTTGCCCACGTCGCCGAAGCCGGCGACGGTCGCGACCTTGCCGGCCAGCATCACGTCGGTCGCGCGGCGGATCGCGTCGACCAGCGATTCCTTGCAGCCGTACAGGTTGTCGAACTTCGACTTGGTGACCGAGTCGTTGACGTTGATCGCCGGGAAGGGCAGCTCGCCCTTCTTCGCGATCTCGTACAGGCGGTGGACGCCGGTGGTCGTCTCTTCCGACACGCCCTTCAGGTTCTTCACCGTCTCGGTCAGGTAGCCGGGATACTTGGCGATGAACGCCTTCACCGAACGCTGGAACTCGACTTCCTCTTCATTCTCGGGCTCGCCGAAGGTCTGGCCGGCTTCCAGCTTGGCGCCCCACAGCGCGAACATGGTCGCGTCGCCGCCATCGTCGAGGATGATGTTGGCGGTCTGGCCGGTGGTGCCCGCACCCCAGTTGAAGATGTCGCCGACATAGTCCCAATATTCGGCCAGCGTCTCGCCCTTCACGGCGAAGACGGGGATGCCGGCGGCGGCGATCGCGGCGGCGGCATGGTCCTGCGTCGAGAAGATGTTGCAGGTCGCCCAGCGCACGTCCGCGCCAAGCGCGACCAGCGTCTCGATCAGCACCGCGGTCTGGATCGTCATGTGCAGCGAGCCGGTGATGCGCGCGCCCTTCAGCGGCTGCGACGCGCCGAATTCCTCGCGGAGCGCCATCAGGCCGGGCATCTCCGTCTCGGCGATGCGGATCTCCGCGCGGCCGAAATCGGCAAGGCCGATATCCTTGATGACATAGTCGGTGCCGGCGGCGGTGCCGTTCGGGGCGATTGCGGTAGCCATGTGATGCTCCTGGGGAGAAAGTCGGTTGCGGGGCCTTTAGGCGTTCGCTCTCTGCCGATCAAATATAAAGATATCTTTATATGCGAAACTCAGGCCGTGCCGGCATCCGCGACCAACAGGCGTGGGTCGACGCCCGCCGCGCGGAACGCGCTGGCCCAGCGCGCGTCGGTTTCCACGTCCCACAGCAGCGCGTCGCCGGCGGGGGCGGAGAACCAGCCCGGCGTGCCCAATTCCCCCTCCAGCTGACCCGCGCTCCACCCGGCATAGCCGAGCGCGACGATCCAGCGTGCCGGCCCGCTGCCGTCCGCGATCGCGCGCAGCACATCGACTGTGCTCGACAGCCCCCACCGGCCGGCAACGTCGACCGTGTCCTGCCCCGCCCAGTCGAGACTGTGCAGCACGAAGCCGCGCCGCATCTCCACCGGCCCGCCGAAATGGACGGGCGCGTCGGGCGCGTCGCCCGGTTCTATCTCGAACTGGCGGAGCAGCATGTGGAGGCTGAGGCCATCGATCACCGCGCCGACGCCGATGCCCAGCGCGCCATCCTCGTCATGCGCGCACATCGCGATCACCGCATGGGCGAATCGGGGATCGCCCATGCCGGGCATCGCGAGGAGGAACTGTCCGGTCAGAAAGGGCGTATCGGTCACGATTTGAACATAGGAAGCGTGGCGCGATGCCGCCATCGTCAATCGCCGGCTTGATCCCGGCGCGCGACTGGTCGACCAGTGCGGGCATCAAACAAGGGAAAGATCGACATGACCATTGCCATCGGTGAACGCCTGCCCGCCGCCACGCTCGTCCGCATGACGGCCGAGGGACCGGACCAGGTCGCCACGCAGGATTTCTTCGCCGGCCGCACGGTTGCGCTGTTCGCGGTGCCGGGAGCCTTCACCCCGACCTGCTCCGCCCGCCACCTGCCCGGCTTCGTCGAGCAGCGCGCGGCGCTGCTGGCGAAGGGGGTGGACGAGATCGCCTGCACCGCCGTCAACGACGCGTTCGTCCTTTCCGCCTGGGGCAAGTCGGTCGGGGCGGAGGGCATCACGATGCTGGCCGACGGCAATGGCGACTTCGCCCGCGCGCTGGGGCTGGAGATGGACGGCAGCAAGTTCGGCATGGGCCTGCGCAGCCAGCGCTATGCGATGCTGGTCGAGGACGGCGTCGTGAAGCAACTGCACGTCGAGGCGCCCGGCGAGTTCCGCGTCAGTTCGGCGGAGCATCTGCTGTCCGCGTTGTGATCGCGCGCCGTCTTGCCAGCGTCATCGGCGGGGAATAACCATCCCCGATGACAGCCGCATCCGATATCGTCGCCAAGCTCCAGCACCTCTATGCCGCGTCGGTCGACCGCCTGCAGGCGGCGATCGGCGCCTATATGGCGGATGGCACGACCCCGGATGCGGCCGCGCGGGCGGCGGGCGCGTTCGCCTATCCCGAAATCCGGCTGCGCTTTTCGGGCGAGCCGGGGCGCCCCGCCCCCGTCCGCTCGTTCGGGCGGCTGGTGGCGCCGGGCGAGTACCGGATCACCGTGACCAAGCCGGCGATGTTCGCCGCCTATCTGATCGAGCAGCTGGAGCTGCTGATCGAGGATTACGACGTCCAGATCACCGCTGCGCCGGGGCGGCAGGAAATCCCGTTTCCCTATGTGCTCGATCCCGGTCACGCGCTGGCGCTGGACCAGGTGTCGGTCGCGGAGCTGGCGCGCTGGTTCCCGGCGACCGAGCTGGCGTTCATCGGCGACGAGATCGCGGACGGGCTGTGGATCACGGCCGACGGCACGCGGCCGCTGGCGCTGTTCGACGCGCTGCGTACCGATTTCAGCCTGGCGCGGCTGCGGCATTATACGGGCACGCCGGCGGAACATACGCAGCGCTTCGTACTGTTCACGAACTATCACCGCTATGTCGATGAATTCGTGCGCTGGGCGGCATCGCAGCTGGGCCCGCGCGAGGATGGCAGCGCCAGCCGCTTCACCGCGCTGTCCGGCGCGGGCAACGTGATGATCCGATCGCCCGAGGATGTGGAGCAGATCGTCAACGACAGCGCGTGGCGGCGGCACCAGATGCCCGCCTATCACCTGATGGCGGAGGACGGGACGGGGATCACGCTGGTCAATATCGGCGTCGGCCCGTCCAACGCCAAGACGATCTGCGATCATCTGGCGGTGCTGCGGCCAGAGGCGTGGCTGATGATCGGCCATTGCGGCGGCCTGCGCCCGACGCAGCGGATCGGCGATTACGTGCTCGCCCACGCGTATCTGCGCGACGACCATGTGCTGGACGACGTGCTGCCGCCGGAGATCCCGGTGCCCGCCATCGCCGAGGTGCAGGTCGCGCTGGCGCGCGCCGCCGAGATCGTGTCGGGCCAGTCGGGCGAGGAGCTGAAGCGCCGGTTGCGGACGGGCACGATCGTGACGACGGACGATCGCAATTGGGAACTGCGCTATTCCAAGTCGGCGCTGCGCTTCTCGTTGAGCCGCGCGGTGGGCATCGACATGGAATCGGCGACGATCGCGGCGCAGGGATATCGCTTCCGCGTCCCCTATGGCACGCTGCTGTGCGTGTCGGACAAGCCGCTGCACGGCGAACTGAAACTGCCCGGCCAGGCGAACCGCTTCTACGAGCGCGCGATCAGCGAGCATATGCGGATCGGCATCGAGGCGTGCGAGCAGCTGCGGCTGGAGGGCGAGGGATTGCACAGCCGCAAGCTGCGCGCCTTCAACGAGCCGCCCTTCCGCTGATCGGCAACCATCGCAGCGGCGTGGCGTTTCGGTATCGCAACCAATTCTCGATCTTTCCCGGGATCTTTCAGCGCGAGGACCGCCGCCATGGCCGATAACGACACGCCGACCCCCGATACGCCGAAGGCGCCCCGCCGCCGCTCGACGACACCGGCCAAGGCGGCCGCCGCCAAGCGCCCGGCCCGCGCGCGCAAGCCGCAGGCGGAAGGCGATGCCGCCGTTCCCGTAGCGGCCGCCGCTCCGCCCGCCGCGAAGAAGCCGGCGGCAAAGGCCCCGCCCAAGCCGCGCGCGACGAAGCGGGGCGCGGCCAAGTCACCGCCGAAATCGCCCGCCCGCGCCGCCGCGGCGCGCACCCGGTCGGCCGCGAAGGCGGCGACGGACAAGGTCGGTGGCCCCTGGGGCGCGGCGGCGATCGCCGGCGGCCTCGCGGCGGCCGGGGCCGCGGCGGCGGCGCTGCTGTCACTGCGCAGCTCGACCGCGAAGCCGACCGATCCGGCCAAGCCGAAGGGCGCGGTGAAGGACACGAAGGCCGCCGCGCACCAGCCGGACGGTCAGGACGCCTCCGCCTCGTTTGAGGCGAAGATCGCGGACGAGAATACGATTCCGGGTTGAGGTAAAAGCGCAGGCGGGCCCCCTCGCCCGCCCGCGCCGGTCAGTCGGCCAGGGCGTAATCGACCCAGACGGTGACGCGCGTGTCCTGCTCGCCGGGTACGATCGGGACGAGTGACGGCGCCTTGTTGCGATAGCCGGTGACGACGATCTCCGCGCCCTCGCCGGACTGCCGCCGCCGCTCGCTGACGCGCAGCACGCGGGCGATCCGCTTGCCGAGCGCGGCGGCATAGTCGGCCGCTTGCGCCCGCGCCTCCACCATCGCCTGACGCCGCGCGTCGCGCGTCTGGCGGGCAGGGTCGGCAAAGGTGAAGGTCGGGCCATCCACTTCGGTCGCGCCCGCCGCGACCAGCGCCGCCAAGGTCGCCGACGCACGCGCGACGGTGGACACGCGTACCCGCAGGCGACTGGTCGCGCGATAGCCGATGATCTCGTCGGTCCGCTCGCCATCGCGCTCGCGATAGCGGGGCGCGACGTTCAGCTCCTCCGTCCGCAGGTCCGCATCGGGGATGCCGGCGCCGCGCGCCGCCTGCACCAGCCGCGTCGTCCGCTCCGCATTGGCGGAGAGCGCGGCGGGCGGGGCCAGGCCGTCGGTCGTCACCGCGACGGTGAAGGTCGCGACATCGGGCACGGCGCGGGCGACGCCCTCCGCCTCCACCTCCAGCAGCGTCTCGCCGCCGCGCAGCCCCGGCGGCTCCTGCGCCGCGGACGGCGCGGAACCCGCCGTCAGCGCCAGGGCCGCAACGATCTGTATCGTCCGCCGCATCGCCCGCTCCCGTCCGTTACCAGCCCTGCGGCTTGCCCTTGTTCTGCTGGTCGAGCCACGCTTTCAGCGGCGCGAAATAGGCGATCAGCGACTTGCCCGACATCTCGCGGCTGCCGGTGAAGACCTGCAGCGCGTCGGGCCACGGCTTCGACTGGCCCATCGCCAGCATCGCGTCGAGCCGGCGCCCGACATCCTTGTTGCCGTAGAAGGAACAGCGGTGGAGCGGCCCCTTCCACCCCGCCTGCCGGCACGCCGCCTCGTAGAACTGGAACTGCAGGACGCGCGCCAGGAAATAGCGAGTGTAGGGAACGCCCGCCGGGACGTGATATTTGGCGCCCGGATCGAACTTCGTCTCGTCCCGCGCGACGGGCGGCTTCACGCCCTGATATTGCAGCCGCAGCGCGTCCCAGCCAGCCTGATAGCCGCTGGCCGGGATCTGGCCGGAAAAGACCTGCCAGCGCCATTTGTCGATCAGCAGGCCGAACGGCAGGAAGGCGACCTTGTCCATCGCCTGTCGCAGCAGCAGGCCGATATCCTTGGCGGGCCCGGGCACCTGCGCGGCATCGAGCAGCCCGATCTTCACCAGATAATCGGGCGTGATCGACAGCGCGATCGTATCGCCGATCGCCTCGTGGAAGCCATCGTTCGCGCCGTTCTTGTAGAGGAACGGCTGCGCCTTGTAGGCGCGCTGATAGTAGTTGTGCCCCAGTTCGTGGTGGATGGTGGTGAAATCGTCGCCGTTCACCTTCGTGCACATCTTGATCCGGATATCGTCGAAATTGTCGACGTCCCACGCCGAGGCGTGGCAGATCACCTCGCGGTCGGCGGGCTTCACGATCTGCGATCGCTGCCAGAAGGTGTCGGGCAGCGGCGCGAAGCCGAGCGAGGAATAGAAGGCCTCACCCTGCTTCACCATGCGGACGGGATCGTAGCGCTTCGCCGCCAGCAGTTCGCCGACGTCATAGCCCAGGTCGCCCGCGCCCTGCGGCGCGACGATATCGTAGATATTGCCCCATTCCTGCGCCCACATATTGCCCAGCAGGTCGGCGCGGATCGGGCCCGTCTTCGGCTGGACGGCATCGCCGTACTTCTCATTAAGCTTCCAGCGGACATAGGTGTGGAGCGCGAGGTAGAGCGGCTTCACCTCACCCCAGATCCGGTCGGTCAGCGCGGCGAACTGTTCGGGCGACATGTCGTAGCCCGATCGCCACATCGCGCCGGTATCGGCATAGCCCAGACCCTTCGCGCCCTCGTTCGCCAGCACGCTCATCCGCTGGTAATCGGCCCGCATCGGCGCGCCGACATGGTCGTGCCAGCTGACCCACATCTCCTGCAGCTTCGCCGGATCGCGGGTGGTGCCCATCGCCGCCTCGATATCCGAACCGTTGATCGGCTTGCCGTCGAGCGTGCCGCGCCCTTTGCCATAGGTGGACGACATGCGCGTCGTCAGCGTGGCGAGCTCGTCCGCCGCGCCGGGTCGATCGGCGGCGGGCAGCACGATGCCGCCGCGCAGCAGGTCCAGCTTGCGCTTCGTGTCGAACGACAGGCCCGTCAGCCCGGCGAAGCGCGCCGCCTGCCCGGCCAGCTTCACCTGCAATTCGGTCATCCGCGCATTGTCGGCCGCGGCCAGCGCGTCGGTGTCGTCGGTAATGTAGGTCGCGTTGACCCAGTTGATCTTGTTGTTGGGGACGGAGACGGCCGCCAGCTGCTTTTCCGCATCCGCGACAAAGGCGTCGGCCTCCGCCACGGTCGCGGCGGCGGCGGGCGCGGTGGGCGCTTGCGCTGCGGCGGCGGGCGCGGTGGGCGCTTGCGCTGCGGTGGCGGCGGGGATGGCGAGAACGGCGGCGATCGCGCCGAGCGAGGGGAGGATGCGGGTCATGGACATGCCTGTCGTCTAGGGGTCAAGCCGCTGCGGGCGCAAGGAAGTCAGCAATGGCGCGGCCCAGCTCGGGCTTCACCACGCTGCTCATGTGATTGCCCGGCACCTCGACATAGCGGCCGTCCGGCAGTGCGGCGGCGAGATCGGGGGCGGAGCCGTTATCGTCGTCATCGACGCCCGAGACGACCAGGACGGGCTGGCGGATCGCGCGGATGGCGTCCTCCGGCGTATCGACGAAGGTGTTGAGGACACCCAGTAGCGCGACTGGATCGCCCCCCGTCGTCTTCAGGAAGGCCGCCGCCAGCCATTCCGGGCTGCCGCGCGGATGGCCTTCGGGATCGGACAGGATGCGCGTGAAGTGATCGACGCGACGGCCGGTGTGGAGCAGCCCGTCCAGCCCCATGCCCGCGATCACCACGCGGCCCGGGGCGGCGCCCGTCGCCAGCATCCGCGCCGTCGTCCGCGCGCCCAGCGAATAGCCGCCGAGGTCGTAATCGGTCAGGCCCAGATGGGCGATCAGCGCATGGCCGTCGCGGGTTAGGGCATCGGGGGGATAGGCCGCCGGGGCATGCGGGCGATCGCTGCTGCCATGCGCGCGCAGGTCCGGCATGATGACGCGAAAGCCCCGCGCCGCGATCGCGGCGGCATGGCCGTAGCGCAGCCAGTTGGTCCAGGCGTCGGAGAAATAGCCGTGGATCAGCACGACGGGTCGGCCCTCCCCCACCTCCCGCCAGGCGATGCGGGTGCCGTCGAAGGAGGCGAAGAACTGCGGTTCGGGAGCGGTGGTCATGAGCGGGCTGTAGCGGGGGACTGGCGGAAGGCGAAGGGGTCGCTGCGGCGATAGTACCCCTCCCCCCGATGCCGTCATTCCGGCCAGGGACGGGATGACGGGGGAGGCTTCGCGAACGTCGCGCAAGAACCGGAACGGGCGTGGCGGGCCCAGCGCCCGCCACGCCAATCCGCTCACGCCGCGCTGGGGGCCGCCTGCCGGACGCCTTCGTCGACATGGTCGGCGAACTGCGCGAAGTTTTCCACGAACAGGTCGACCAGCTTCGCCGCCGTCGCGTCATAGGCCGCCTTGTCCGCCCAGGTGTCGCGCGGATCGAGGATCGCCGGGTCGACGCCGGGGACGGACACGGGCACCTTGAACCCGAAATTGGGATCGGTGCGGAACTCCGCATCCTTCAGCGAGCCGTCGAGCGCGGCATTGAGCAGCGCGCGCGTCGCCTTGATCGGCATCCGCTGGCCGGTGCCGTACTTGCCGCCGGTCCAGCCGGTGTTGACCAGCCAGCAATCGACGCCGCCCTTCGCGATCCGCTCCTTCAGCAGATTGCCGTATACGGAGGGGTGACGCGGCATGAACGGCGCGCCGAAGCAGGTGGAGAAGGTCGCGTCCGGCTCGGTCACGCCGATCTCCGTCCCCGCGACGCGCGCGGTATAGCCCGACAGGAAATGGTACATCGCCTGGTCCGGCGTCAGCTTCGCGATCGGCGGCAGGATGCCATAGGCGTCCGCCGTCAGCATCACGATGTTGCGCGGCACGGCGCCCATATTCTCGGCGGACGCGTTCGGGATGAAGTCGATCGGATAGGCGCCGCGGCTGTTTTCCGCGAGGCTGTTGTCGTCGAGGTCGAGCTGGCGGGTGACGGGGTCCATCACCACGTTTTCCAGCACCGTGCCGAACCGCTTGGTCGTCGCGAAAATCTCCGGCTCCGCATCGGCGGACAGGCGGATCATCTTGGCATAGCAGCCGCCCTCGAAATTGAAGACGGCGGTGTCGGACCAGCCATGCTCGTCATCGCCGATCAGCGTGCGGGCGGGATCGGCGGACAGCGTCGTCTTGCCCGTGCCCGACAGGCCGAAGAACACCGCGGTGTCGCCCTGCGGCCCCATATTGGCCGAACAGTGCATCGGCATGACGCCGGTTTCGGGAAGCAGGTAGTTGAGGATGCCGAACACCGACTTCTTCATCTCGCCGGCATAGGCGGTGCCGCCGATCAGGATCAGCTTTTCGGTCAGGTTGACGGCGATCACCGTCTCGCTGCGGCAGCCGTGCCGCTCGGGGTCCGCGCGGAAGGTCGGCAGGTCGATGATCGTGTAGTCTGGGACGAAGTCGCGCAGTTCCTGCTCCTCGGGCCGGACCAGCATCGTGCGGATGAACAGGTTGTGCCAGGCAAGCTCGTTGATGACGCGCACCTTCACCCGGTGCTCGGGCTGCGAACCGCCGTACAGGTCCTGCACGAACAGCGTCTCGCGTGTCTTCAGCGCGGACAGGAAATCGGCCTTCAACGCGGCGAAATGCGCCGGTTCCATCGCCTTGTTCGACTTGCCCCACCAGATGGTCTCGGCGGTTTCGGAATCGCGGACGATGAACTTGTCCTGCGCGGAGCGGCCGGTGTGGCGCCCCGTCTCCACGACCAGCGGCCCATCGGCGGACAGCTTGCCCTCGCCGCGCGCGACCGCGGTCTCGACCAGCCGGGCGGTGACCATGTTCCAGTGGAGATCGGCGCGCGTCTCGATACCCTGTGACGGAAGACCGAAATCCGGGATACGCTCGTTCATAAACTCTTCCCCATCATCGTTATTCTGGTGCGGTCTGCTGCCGCATACGTATGCACGTACGGGGGCGCCCGGCTGCGGTCAATCGCGTGCCGGTCCGCCGATGGGACAGCGCCTGGACCCTTTGGGAGCGTCGGTTGTGGTTGAGCCCGCCCGCGCTTTGAACTAGGCCGCTGCGGATGACGGCCACGATCGCACTGGTCGATGACGACCGAAACATCCTGACCTCCGTCTCGATCGCCTTGCAGGCGGAGGGGTTCCTGACCCGCGTCTATTCGGATGGCGAGGCGGCGCTGAAGGCTTTGGTCGACAATCCGCCCGACCTCGCGATCTTCGACATCAAGATGCCGCGCATGGACGGGCTGGAATTGCTGCGCCGCCTGCGCGAGCGGCAGACGACGCCGGTTATCTTCCTGACCAGCAAGGATGACGAGCTGGACGAGGCGCTGGGCCTGGCGATGGGCGCCGACGACTATATCGCCAAGCCGTTCAGCCAGCGGCTGCTGATCGCGCGCATCCGCGCCATCCTGCGCCGGGCCGAGCCGCAGGCGCCGGCGGGCGGCGCGGCCGAACAGGCGGTGCAGACGCTGGACCGCGGGCGGCTGCTGATGGACCCGGCACGCCACCGCGTGACGTGGGACGGAGAGGCGGTGACGCTGACCGTGACGGAGTTCCTGATCCTGGAAACGCTGGCGCAGCGGCCGGGCGTGGTGAAGACGCGCAACCAGCTGATGGACGCGGCGTATCAGGACGACATCTATGTCGACGACCGCACGATAGACAGCCACATCAAACGCGTGCGCCGCAAGTTCCGGGAAGTGGACGCGGAGTTCGACGCGATCGAAACGCTGTATGGCGCCGGCTACCGTTTTTCGGACGAGTGATCCGCCCGACGAGGGGCGCGACCTCGCGCTGCGCTGGTCGGGACGGGTATCGCTGACCGTCCGCATTCTGGCGGTCAACATCATCGCGCTGCTGCTGCTGGCGGGCGGCTTCTTCTATCTCGATTCCTACCGCGTCCGCATCCTCGACAACCGGACCGGGCAGGCGGTGCGCGAGGCGCGCCTGATCGCGGAGGCGCTGACCGCCACGCCGGGCGCGCCCGCGCCGCTCCTGGCGCGGCTGGCGCGCGACACGGGCCAGCGCATCCGTCTGCTCGCCCCCGATGGTCGCATCGTCGCGGACAGCCGCGCGCTGGGCGTGCGGACGTTCGTGTTGCAGGACCCCGACCGGGAAGGGGCGGACCAGCGCATGGCGCGGTTCCTCGACGGCGCGATCGACACGATCGTAGGCGCCGCCCGCCCGCCGCTCTATCGCGAGCGGATCGATCCGGCGGAATGGCCCGAGGTCGAACTCGCCCGGCGGCGCGGGGTGGCGGCCGGCACCGTGTGGCGCGCGCCGGACCGTACGCCCGTCATCACCGCCGCCGCGCCGCTGCCCGGCGGGACGGTGGTGCTGACCGCCGACAATGCCCGCTCGATCACGCGCACGGTGCGGATCGAGCGCTTTCGCCTGAGCGTCGTCCTGCTGGCGGTCACGGCGATCTCCGTCCTCCTTTCGCTGTTCCTGGCGCGCACGATCGTGCGTCCGCTCCGCCGGCTGGCTCGCGCGGCGGTGCGGGTGCGGCTGGGCCGCGCGCGCGAGGTGGTTGTGCCGCGCCTGCCCTCCCGCCGCGACGAGCTGGGAATGCTGGCGCGCGCGCTGTCGGACATGAGCCTGGCGCTGCGCGCGCGGATCGATGCGACCGAGGCCTTCGCGGCGGACGTGACGCATGAGCTGAAGAACCCGCTTGCCTCGCTGCGGTCGGCGGTCGACGGGCTGGGCCGGGTGCACGATCCCGCATTGCAGGCGCAGTTGCTTGCCATCGTGCAGGACGACGTGCACCGGCTCGACCGGCTGATCACCGACATCTCGGACGCATCCCGCCTCGACGCGCAGCTGAGCCGCGCGGAGTTCGAGCCGGTCGATCTGGGCCGGCTGGTCGGCGCGCTCGTCGCGCAGCGCGAGGCGCGGGGGGCGGCGGACCGGCTGCAGTTCCGCATCGCGCTCGCCGGGCCCGCCCCCTTCATTGTTCTGGGTGAGGGCGCGCGGCTGGAGCGGGTGTTCGAAAACCTGCTGGACAATGCCGCCTCCTTCTCCCCCGACGGCGGCACGATCGCGATCGCGGGCGAGCGGGAGGATGACGGCGACCTGCTGATCGCCGTCGAGGACGAGGGCCCGGGCGTGCCCGAGGATGCGCGCGAGGCGATCTTCCGCCGGTTCCAGTCGATCCGGCCCGAGGGCGAGGCGTTCGGCCGGCATTCGGGGCTGGGCCTTTCCATTGCGCGGACCATCGTCGAAGGGCATGGCGGCGCCATCGGCGTGGAATCGCGGGCCGACGGGCGTCATGGCGCGCGATTCGTCGTGCGGCTGCCCGCCGCCGCGACCGGGCCGGCCAACGGGGAACCCTGATGACCGCATCCGTCCGCATCCATGCCACCACCGTCGCGATCGACGGGCGCGCGGTGCTGATCCAGGGCCCGTCCGGGTCCGGCAAGTCCGACCTCGCGCTGCGGCTGATCGATCGCGGCGCGCTGCTGGTCAGCGACGATTATACCGAGCTGTTCCGCCGCGGCGACACGCTGGTCGCGCGCGCACCGGCGACGATCGCGGGCCGGATCGAGGTGCGGGGGGTCGGCATCGCATCGCTGCTCGCGACGGGTGAGACGCCGGTCGCGCTGATCGTCCGCCTGGATCGCCAGCCCGATCGCCTGCCCGAGGCGCGGCGCCGCCCGCTGCTGGACGTGGAGGTGCCCGAAATGGCGCTGGACCCCTTCCCCGCCAGCGCGCCGATCAAGGTCGAACTGGCGCTGGCGCAGGAGCTGCCGGCATGAGCGACACGCATGACGTGCTGCTCGTCACCGGCCTGTCCGGCGCGGGCAAGTCTACCGTCCTCAAGACGCTGGAGGACATGGGGTGGGAGGTGGTGGACAACCTGCCGCTGACCCTGCTCGAACGCCTGCTCGACGCGCCGTTGCCGGTCGGCGCGGACGGGCGCCGCCAGCCGCTGGCGCTGGGCATCGGATCGCGCACCCGCGACTTCGACCCCGACCGCATCGTCGAGCGTATTCGCTTGCTCGCGGGCAAGGAGGACCTGCGGCTGGGCACGCTGTTCCTTGACTGCGCGGGCGACGAGCTGGAGCGGCGCTATGCCGAGACGCGGCGGCGCCACCCGCTGGCCGCCGACCGGCCGGCGCGCGACGGCATCGCGCGCGAACGCGAGTTGCTGGCGCCGCTGCGCGACTTCGCCAATCGGCTGCTCGATACGACCAGCATGTCCGCGCACGAGCTGGCGTTGCAGGTGCGCGCCGCCTTCTCGCCCGCATCGGGGGCGGAGCGGCCGGTCCTGTCCGTCACCTCGTTCGGCTTCGCGCGAGGACTGCCGCGCGGCGCCGACCTAGTGTTCGACATGCGGTTCCTGCGCAACCCGCACTGGGTGCCCGCGCTGAAACCCGGCACGGGACTGGATGCGGACGTCGCCGCCTACGTCGCCGCCGATCCCGCCTATGAGGGCGCGGTTTCGCGGATCGAGGACCTGCTGGCACTGTTGCTGCCGCGCTACGCCGCCGAGGGAAAGTCGTACGTATCGGTCGCGATCGGCTGTACCGGCGGGAGACACAGGTCGGTCCATGTCGCGGATCGTATCGGCCGCTTCTTGTACGCGGCCGGTTTTTCGCCCACAGTCCGCCATCGTGATTTGATGGCCGCCCCGCAGGACTCCCTGGAAGGATCCCCGGCGGTGCGGCAGGATTTGGGTAGCGCATCCGGCTTATGATCGGTCTGGTTCTGGTGACGCACGGGCGGCTCGCCGACGAGTTCGTGACCGCGATGGTCCACGTCGTCGGCCCGCAGGAGCGGGTGGCGACGATCGCGATCGGGCCGGAGGACGACATGGAGACGCGGCGGCAGGATATCGCCACCGCGATCGCGGAGGTCGATGCCGGGCGCGGCGTGATCGTGCTGACCGACCTGTTCGGCGGCACCCCCTCCAACCTCGCGATCAGCCTGATGGAACGCGGCCGGGTGGAGGTGATCGCGGGGATGAACCTGCCGATGCTGATCCGGCTGGGCTCCGCCCGCAAGGCGATGAAGGTCGTCGATGCCGTCGCCGCCGCGCGCGAGGCGGGGCGCAAATACATCTCCGTCGCGTCCGAGGTGCTGGGAGAGGCCGCCGCATGATCGTCAGCCGCACCGTGACCATCGCCAACCGGCGCGGGCTCCACGCCCGTGCCAGCGCGAAGTTCGTGACGCTGGCCTCCGGCCTCCCCTGCGAGGTGGAGGTGAAGAAAGATGACGGCGCGGTGACGGGCACGTCGATCATGGGGCTGATGATGCTGGGCGCCGCGATGGGCGATTCGATCACGATCACCGCGACCGGCGACGGCGCGGAGGAATCGGTCGGGCGGCTCGTCGAACTGGTCGAGGCGAAGTTCGGAGAGGATTAAGCGCGGTTCGGGTGAAATAGCGACGCTATTTCGCCGAAGGGCGACGCGCCGGCCGGCGGAAGCACCGCTTTCGTCCGACGTCACGGCTTTGCCCTGACGTTCCGAGCGTGTAGCGCGCTTCCCATGCCGCGTCAGATCACCGCCTATTCCAACCCACTCGTCAAATCGGTGCGCGACCTGCGCGACAAGCGCCACCGGCGCGAGCAGCGGCGCTTTCTGGCCGAGGGGCTGCGCATCCTGACCGAGGCGCGCGAGGCGGGGCGGCTGCCGGTCCTGCTGTTCTTCGCGGCGCAGAGCGCGCGGCATCCGCTGGTCGCGACGCTGCTCGATGCCGTGGAGGCGGCGGGCGGCGAGGCGATCGAGACGACGCCGGATATCCTGTCCAAACTGTCGGGCAAGGACAATCCGCAGGCGGTGGTCGGCGTGTTCGACGAGTTCGACACGCCGCTCGCCACGCTGGACCGGACGGCAGCGGGCATCTGGCTGGTGGCGGAGCGGCTGCGCGATCCGGGCAATCTCGGCACGATCCTGCGCACCGGCGACGCGGTGGGCGCGGGCGGGCTGATCCTGATCGGCGAGTGCGTCGACCCCTTCTCCGTCGAGGCGGTGCGCGCCAGCATGGGTGCGCTGTTCACGGTGCCCGTCGTGCGCAGCGAATGGGCGCCGTTCCTCGAATGGCTGCGGCAGGGGCCGGGGCAGCTGGTCGGCCTCAGCCTCGATACCCGGCTTGACTATCGCGCCGCCCGCTACGCCGCGCCGACCTTCCTTCTGACCGGCAACGAGGCGCAGGGGATGCCGGCCGACTATGCGACCGCCTGCGACACGCTCGTCAAGATCCCGATGCTGGGCAAGGCGGACAGCCTGAACGCCGCGGTCGCGACGGCGGTGATGGCCTATGAGGTGCTGGCGCAGCAGCGGGGGTAGAGCGCGGCTATCCGTCGAGCATCGCGTCGATCGTACCGAGCGGGTCGAGAGCGAATTCCCGGTACAACCGGAAGTGCGCCGTGTCTTCCAGACGCACGGGCTCGATACCGCCCCGCGTCATCGACAGGAGGCGAGCGCCGGGCAACGCCATCAGGATGGGGGAATGCGTAGCCATGACGACCTGCGCCTGCCCCGCATCCTGAATGTTGCGCAGCGTTTTCAGGAAGTCGAACTGGCGGCGCGGCGACAGCGCCGATTCGGGTTCGTCGAAGAAGAATATGCCGTGACGGTCGCACCGCTCGCCGAAGAAGCGTAGGAATCCCTCGCCGTGAGAATGCGACAGAAAGTCCGGCGGCGCCGCGAAGGACTCGCGCGCGGCCTGATCGAGATAGCGGGCCACGGAGAAGAAGCTTTCGGCCCGGAAAAACCAGCCCTGGCTGATTTTCGGCAGCCAGCTCATGCGCAAGGCGGCGGCAAGACGATCGCCATTATCCTCGACAGCCTGGCTATGATCCATCGGCCGGTAGCCGGGACCGCCACCGGCCGCATCAAACCCCGCGCCTGCCGCCAGCGCCTCGATCAGGGTCGACTTGCCGACGCCATTCTCGCCGACGATGATGGTCACGGGCAGATCGAGAACGATCTCGAAATGCCCACCCCGGAACAGTAGCAGGTTGAAGGGATAGTGGCTCTTGTCGGCAGCTTCCCACGCCTCTTCGGCAAGCCACGCGCGCTTCAGATAAGGCGGCGGCAAGCTGGTCTTTCGATAGCGCGCCAAATGCCCCCCTTATCGATGCCTCCGCTTCAATTCTGCAACCTCGTCACCCCTCCGGCAAGCGGGGCGTTTCGTCGCCGTAGCGCGCCAGGGCTTCGACGGGTTCCACGACGGACAGGTCGCGGGCGCCGGGTTCGATGTTGTAGTCGCGCAGCTTGCGCGCGGAGACGAGCGCGCGGCTTTCGAAGCTGCTGACGAAGCTGTTGTAATTGTTGACCGCGCTGGTCAGGCCGCTGCCGACCTTGCGCAGGTCGTCCGCCGCCTTGGCCAGCCGGTCGTAGAGTTCCTTGCCCAGCGCGCCGATCGCGCGCGCTTCCTTCGCCAGCTTTTCCTGCCGCCAGACGGCGGACACGGTGCGGGCGATCGCGATCAGGTTCGTCGGCGTCGCCAGCAACACCTTCTTGTCGAAGGCGAAATCCCAGAGCGTCGGGTCATGCTCCAGCGCGGCGGACAGGAAGTGCTCGCCCGGCACGAACATCACGACATATTCCGGCGTGTCGTCGAACTGCGACCAATAGGCCTTGTTGCCCAGGCTGTTGACGTGCGCCTTCATCGACTGGACGTGGGCAAGCAGCGCGGCGTGGCGCTCCCCCTCCTCGACCGCGCCGAACGCGTCCTGATAGGCGTTGAGCGAAACCTTGGCGTCGATGATGAGCGACTTGCCGCCGGGCACGCGAACGATCGCGTCGGGACGCAGGCGGCCGCCCTCCCCATCGGCCACGCTGACCTCCATCGCGAAGTCGGTATGTTCGGAAAGGCCGCAGCTTTCCAGCACGTTGCGCAGCTGCTGCTCACCCCAGCGGCCGCGCGCCTTGGGCGCATTGCGCAGCGCGTTGACGAGCTTGGCCGCCTCGCTGCGCACCCCCTCCTGCCCCGCGCGCATCGATTCCATCAGGCCGGTGAGGTTGCCGAACGCGTCGCGGCGCTCCGCCTCCACTTTCGTCACATTGTCCTCGTAGCGCTGGAGGCGTTCGTGGACGGGCTGGAGCAGCGCGGCGAGGCGCTGGCCCTGGATCGTTTCCGATTCGGAAAAACGCTGGTGCGCGCGTTCGAGGAACTGCGTCTGCGCGGTTTCCAGCGCCTTGGCGGCGGCGGCGCCGAACTGCGCGTTCATCGCCTCGCGCGCGGCGGCGAGCTGGCGCAGCGTTTCGGCATGGGCGGCCTGCCGCTCCTCCGACTGTGCCCGTAGTGAGGCGAGATCCTGCATCGCATCGCGCGCGAGGTGCAGCTGGCGCAGCGCCTCCTCATGCGCGGCGTGGCGTTCGGCGGCCTGCGCGCGGAGGCTGGCATTGTCCTGCAACGCCTCGTTGCGTTCGCGCTCGACCGCCTCGCGCGTCTGGCGGAGCAGGTCGGCATCGGCGGCGCGGGTCTGCGCCACCGCCAGATCGCGGGCGAGCGCGGCGGTGCGGCGGCCGGCGATAAGCCAGCCGGCAAGCGCGCCGACGGCGAGGGCAAGAAGGGCGACGAGGAGGATTTCGGTCATGCGGCGCCTTGGATGCGGGGGCGAATGGTGAGGCCGGGGCGCCTCAAGGTTCGGGGCGAACGTTGAGACTGTTGAGACATGTGGAGCCCCAACGTTGAGACGGGATCGGGTCGCGCGCGATCCGTGGCGGCGCGCGGCCGGCGAGCCGCCCCGACCGGTCGGCCATGGCGGGAGGCTCCCATGCCCTTGGCGGGGAGGAAGGGATGTTGGATCGGGCTCATCCGGCGGAACGTAGCCGGAACGGAGGCCGTAGGACAGCCCCGGTGCGACGAACCGCGCCGGCGCGCGTCAGCCCGCGCGGCGCATCTTGTTCAGCTTCTTCACCAGCATGTCCCGCTTCAGGCGGGAGATGTGGTCGATGAAGAGCACGCCGTCGCAATGGTCGATCTCATGCTGCATGCAGGTGGCGAGCAGGCCGGTCATGTCCTCCTCGTGCGCGGTCCCTTCCGTATCCAGCCAGCGGACGCGGCAGGCGGCGGGGCGCTTTACCTCGGCATATTGTTCCGGGATCGACAGGCAGCCTTCATTGTAGCTGGACGTCTCGTCCGACACGGACAGGATCTCGGGATTGATATAGGCGCGGGGGGCCTTGATCGGCTTGCCCTCCTCATCCTCCTCTTCCTGCAGGTCGATGACGACGACGCGCTTGTCGACGCCGACCTGGATCGCGGCGAGGCCGATGCCGTGTGCGGCGTACATCGTCTCCGTCATGTCGGCGACGAGCGTGCGGACGGTGTCGTCCACCGTCTCCACGGGCGTGGAAACGAGACGGAGGCGGGGATCGGGGATCTCGACGATGGGGAGGACGGCCATGGCCGGGGAGCTATGCGCGATGGTGCGGGGCGTCAACACCATCCGTCATTCCCGCGAAGGCGGGAATCCAGATGCGCAAAGCGTGGTGAAAGCCACGAGGCTCAGCGTCAATGGATCCCCGCCTTCGCGGGGATGACGCCACTTGGGATATTCAGCCAACCGGCCGCCGAGCGCGCAGCGCCTGCGCCAGCGTGCCCTCGTCGAGATAGTCCAGTTCGCCGCCCACCGGCAGGCCGTGCGCCAGCTGGGTGATGCGGACCGGGAAGCGCTCGATCCGCTCGGCAAGATAATGCGCGGTCGTCTGTCCCTCCAGCGTGGCGTTCATCGCCAGCACGACCTCGTCCACCCCGCCCGCCTCGATCCGGCGGACGAGCGCGTCGATCGCGAGATCCTCGGGCCGGATGCCCTCCAGCGCAGACAGGCGGCCGCCGAGCACGTGGAAGCGGCCGGGGAACAGTCGCGCGCGGTCGAGCGCCCACAGGTCCGCCACCTCCTCCACGACGCACAGCGCGCGGGCGTCTCGGCGCGGGTCGGTGCAGATGGCGCAAGGGTTGGTGGTATCGACATTGCCGCAGGTGGAACAGGTTTCCAGCCGCTCCTCAACCGCGACCAGCGCCGCGCGCAGGGGGGCGAGCGCGCCCTCCCGCTTCTTCAGGAGGTGCAGCACCGCGCGGCGCGCGGACCGGGGGCCGAGGCCGGGCAGCCGGGCCAGCGCCTGCGTCAACGCGTCGATTTCGGGAGAGGCCATCGCGGAACAGATAGGGGGTTGCGCGCCCCCGCGCCAGCGCGGAAGGGGCAAGACGATGCGGATCATCTTCATGGGAACGCCGGCCTTCGCGGTGCCGACGCTGGAGGCGCTGGTGGGCGCGGGTCACGAGGTCGTCGCGGCGTACAGCCAGCCGCCCCGCCCCGGCGGCCGGCGCGGGCGGGAGCTGGTGCCCTCCCCGGTTCAGGCGCGCGCCGAGACGCTGGGAATCGCGGTGCGGACGCCCGTGTCGCTGAAGGGCGCCGAGGAGCAGGCGGCGTTCGCGGCGCTGAACGCGGACGTGGCGGTGGTCGCCGCCTATGGCCTGATCCTGCCGCGCGCGGTGCTGGCGGCGCCGCGGCTGGGGTGCCTGAACGTCCATGGCTCGCTGCTGCCGCGCTGGCGGGGCGCGGCGCCGGTGCAGCGCGCGATCCTGGCGGGCGATGCGGAGACGGGCGTCGGCATCATGCAGATGGAGGCGGGGCTGGATACCGGGCCGGTGCGGCTGGAGGGCCGGACCTCCGTGGACGGCAAGACGACGGGGGCGCTGACCGACGAACTGGCCGCGATGGGCGCAGCGCTGATGGTGCGGGTGCTGGGCGATATCGACGCCTATCCGCCGGTGGCGCAACCCGAGGACGGCGTGACCTATGCCGCCAAGATCGACAAGGCGGAGGCGCGAATCGCCTTCGATCGGCCGGCGGTGGAGGTGGAGCGGCTGGTGCGCGCGATGAACCCGGCGCCGGGAGCGTGGCTGGAGGTGGCGGGCGAGCGGGTGAAGGTGTTGGCCGCCATCGCTGATGATGGGTTCGACGGCACGCCGCCGGGGACGGTGGTTGGCAGCGCGCTGGAAATTGCCTGCTCATCCGGGGTGCTGATCCCCACATATGTCCAGCGCGCGGGACGCGGCGTGACGAGCGCGGAAGAGATGCTGCGCGGCTTTCCGATTCCGGCGGGGACGCGGCTTTGACGCGGTTCGCGCTGACGGTGGAATATGACGGCCGGCCCTTCATGGGCTGGCAGCGGCAGTCGCACGGGCCGAGCGTGCAGGCGGCGCTGGAGGAGGCGGTGCTGGCGATCACCGGAGAGGCGGCGTCGGTGCAGGCGGCGGGGCGTACCGATGCGGGCGTCCACGCGCTGGCGATGCGCGCGCATGTCGAGATCGCCAAGGACATCGCGCCGTTCCGGCTGATGGAGGCGCTGAACGCGCGGCTCAGGCCGGCGCCGGTCGCGGTGCTGGCGGTGCGGCCGGTGGCGGACGACTGGCATGCGCGCTTTTCGTGCGTCGGCCGCGCCTACGAATATCGCATCGTCAACCGGCGCGCGCCGCTGACGTTTGAAAAGGGGCTGGCGTGGCAGATCCCGCAGCCGCTGGATGCCGACGCGATGGCGGCGGGCGCGGCGCGGCTGGTGGGGCGGCACGACTTCACGACGTTCCGCTCCGCGCATTGCCAGGCGGACAGCCCGGTGCGCACGCTCGACCGGCTGGACGTGACGCGCGATGGCGACCTGGTGCTGGTGGAGGCGGCGGCGCGGTCGTTCCTCCACCATCAGGTCCGCTCGATGGTCGGGTGCCTGGCGCTGGTGGGCATGGGGCGGTGGTCGCCCGATGACGTGGCGGACGCACTGGCGGCGCGGGATCGCGCGCGGCTGGGGCTGAACGCGCCGCCGGACGGGCTGTTCTTTACCGGCGCGGTCTATCCGGCCGGTTAGCGGCTGAAGCGCGCGGCCAGCTCCACATGCGTCGACCAGCGGAACTGGCCGACCGGCTGGATCCAGTCGATCCGCCAGCCCGCCGCCACCATCATCTTCGCGTCGCGCGCGAAACTGGCGGGGTTGCACGAGACATAGGCGATGCGGCCCACCGTGCAGGCGGCCAGCGCCTCCGCCTGATCGCGCGCGCCGGCGCGGGGCGGATCGATGACGATCGCGTCGAAGCGCTTCAGCTCCGCCACGGTCAGCGGGCGGCGATAAAGGTCGCGATGCTCGGCGAAGACGGGGCGGCGATGCGCGTTGGCCGCCGCCTTCAGCGCGAACAGCGCATCGCGCGCGCCCTCCGCCGCATAGACCTTCGCCGGTAGCGCCAGCGCGAAGGTGCCGAGGCCGCAGAACAGGTCCGCGACCGTGCCGGCGCCCGCCACCGCCTCTCGCACGGCGGCGACGAGCGCGTCCTCGCCCTCCTGCGTCGCCTGCAGGAACGCGCCCGGCGGCAGGGGGACGGGGACGCCGCCCAACGTGATCGTGACGGGCTGCGGCTCCCACCGCGTTTCCGGGCCGAGGCCGTCGTCGAGCGACAGGCGGGCGAGGCCGTGCTTGTCGCAAAAGGCGGTCAGCGCCTCGGCGGCGGCGAGGCCGTCTGGCGACCAGCCGCTGATCGACACGTCGGGCCCCTGGTCGGACAGCGCCAGATGCACGTCGGCGCGGCCGCGCTGCCCCAGCTTGTGGAACAGCGCGCGCAACGGCGCGATCAGCGCGAACAGCGCGGGCGCGAGGATATGGCATTCGCGCACGTCGACGATGCGGTGGCTGCCCTCGCTGGCATAGCCGATCAGGCCGCGTTCGGCGTGCAGCGTCGCGCGGCGGCGGGTGTTGGGGGGCGACAGCAGCGCCGGTCGGATCGGCGCGGACAGGCCCTGCGCGTCGAGCGCGCTCGCGATCCGGTCCGTGCAGAAGGCGGCGTAGCTCTCATCGTCGAGATGCTGGAGCTGGCAGCCGCCGCAATCGGGGAAATGGCGGCACGGCGGCGTCCGGTGGTGCGGGCCGGGCACGACGGCGCCGTCCGCGTCGAGCAGGTCGCCGGGCGCGGCGAAGGCGGCGTGGCGGCCATCGGCGGCGACTCCGTCACCGCGAGCGGCGACGCGCAGGATTGGGCTTAAAGACATGAGCGGACGGCCTGCGGCAAAAGGGTGGCGAGCGTATCGGCGAGGAAGGCGGGGCCGGCGATCCGCGCCGCCTCCGCATGAAGCCAGACGCCGGCGGCGGCGGCCTGGAACGGATCGGTCGGCCCGGCGAGGCGCGCGGCGATCGTGCCGGCCAGCACGTCCCCCGTCCCGGCGGTCGACAGCCAGGGGGAGGCGATGGGCGCGACGCGGGCGCGGCCATCGGGATGGGCGATGACGGTGGCGGCGCCCTTCAGCACGACGATCGCGCCGCTGCGCCGGGCGGCGGCGAGGGCATGGTCGATGCGGCTGCCGCCATCGGGCTTGCCGAACAGCGCGGCGAATTCGCCATCATGGGGGGTGAGGATGGTGGGCGCTGCGCGGGCGGCGATCGCGTCGATTGCCGCGAGATGCAGCGCGTCCCCGTCGATGACCAGCGGATGCGGCGCGGCGATGGCGGCGGCCAGCTTGTCGCAGGCGGCATCGTCCCGGCCGAGGCCGGGGCCGATCAGCACCGCGCCGATCCGCGCGTCCGCCAGCGCGTCGTCGGACCAGCGCCGCCGGACGATCGCGTGCGGCAGCCGGTCGCTGCTGCTGCCCAGAAGCAGGACATAGCCCGCCCCCGCCCCGCCGGCGGCGGTCGCGGCGAGCGCGGCGGCACCGGGCATCCGGCCAGCGACGATCGCGACCATGCCGCGACTGTACTTGTGATCCTCAGCGCCGGGCGCGGCCAGCGCGGGGCGGGACAGGACGGCGGTGTCCTGCGGCAGCGACAGGCCGAGATCGAGCAGCCGCACCGCGCCGCACGACGCGGCGGCGGGCGGGAACAGATGCGCGGGCTTCACCGCGCCGAGCGCCAGCGTCAGGTCGAAGGCGGGCACGGGCGACAGCGCCACGCCGTCATCGGCACGGATACCGCTGGGCAGGTCGACCGCGATCGACAGCCGGGCGGCGCCGACGAGGCGGCCGAGCGCGGCGGCATCCGCCTGCGCCAGCGCGCGCGACAGGCCGGTGCCGAATAGCGCGTCGATGACGATCGGCGCGGGCGCCGCATCGGCGAGCGGCTCGACCGGGCCGGTCCAGCGGCGATGCGCGGCGCGGGCGGGATCGGCGGTCGGCGGCGCGGCGGCGGCGACGCGCACGGGCAGCCCCGCCTCCGCCAGCAGGCGCGCCGAGACATAGCCGTCGCCGCCGTTGTTGCCGGGCCCGCACAGCACCAGCACCTCCGCCCCGACCGCAAGGCGGCGCGCGGCCTGCGCGATCCCCTCCCCCGCCCGCTCCATCAGCGCGGCGGGATCGCCATGCGCGGCCTCGGCGGCGCGCATCCGCGCGGCGGTCAGGATGGGATGGCCGGTGATCGGGAGCATAGCGCGCGCTCCTGAACCGGATGGGGGCACGGTGTCAAAGGTGGAGCGATTGCGGGTGGTGTGGCGAGGGCGTGGGCGGTCAGGTCGCGGCGCGGCGGAGTGTGGACCGCCCGGTCCTTCATTGGCCGACCGATGCCGGCATTTTCCATCCCGCGTCGGCTGGGGCATTGCCGCGAGCGCGGGAGCGGAGCCGGGATGGCAGCGAGGTTCAGGCCACCGGCGCCGGGCGCGAGACGCAGGGCGCAAGACGCGGTGCGACCACGCCTCTTCCCAGTGCGGGGGCGGGGATCGACCGGGCCCCATTCCACATCCGTCGCCGGAAGAGCAGAGCCGGAGCGGCGCGAGAGGCGCGAGGCCGGATGGCGTCGTCCTGAACCATCCCCGTCATTGCGAGCGGAGCGAAGCAATCCAGAGCCGGACCAGGACGCCCTGGATTGCTTCGCTCCGCTCGCAATGACGAATGCGGGTCATTCCCGGAGCCTTTTCGAAAGGTCGCGTTAGCGCGTTGCCCAAGCCCCTCAGATATCCGCGTAGACGTGCTTCTCCATCTTCGCGCCGGGATGCGTCACCGCGCCGGCCCAGGCCGGGCCGACATTCTGCGCGTACCGCCACAGCGCACCCGACTGATAGTCGTTGACGCGCGGCTGCCAGCGGGCGCGGCGTTCGGTCAGGATCTCCGCGTCGACCAGCAGGTCGATCGTCCCCGCCTCCGCATCGATGCGGATCGTGTCGCCATCCTCGACCAGCGCGATCGGGCCGCCGTCCGCCGCCTCCGGCCCGACATGACCGATGCAGAAGCCGCGCGTGCCTCCCGAAAAGCGGCCATCGGTGATGAGCGCCACCCGCTCGCCCATGCCCAGGCCGTAGAGCGCGGCGGTGGTGGACAGCATCTCGCGCATCCCCGGCCCGCCCTTCGGCCCCTCATAGCGGATCACGACGACCTCGCCGTCCTGGATCTGGCGGGCCTCGACGGCGGCGAACGCCTCCTCCTCGCAGTCGAAGCAGCGCGCCGGCCCCTCGAACTGCAGGCGGTGCATCCCCGCGACCTTCACGATCGCGCCATCGGGCGCCAGCGTGCCGCGCAGGCCGACGACGCCGCCCGTGGGGGTGATCGGCGTCTTGGCGTCATAGATGACCTTCTGGTCGGGATTCCACGTCACGCGGTCGATATTCTCGGCCAGCGTGCGGCCCGTGACGGTCAGGCAGTCGCCGTGCAGCAGCCCCTCGCCCAGCATCGTCTTCATAAGCATGTAGACGCCGCCGGCTTCGTACATGTCCTTGGCCACATATTTCCCGCCCGGCTTCAGATCGGCGAGATAGGGCGTCGTCTTGAAGATCTCGGCCACGTCGAACAAGTCGAACTCGATGCCGCATTCGTTGGCCATCGCTGGCAGGTGGAGGCCGCCATTGGTCGAGCCGCCGGTCGCCGCGACGATGCGCGCGGCGTTCACGAACGCCTCGCGCGTGCAGATGTCGCGCGGGCGGATGTTCGCGGCGATCAGCTCCATCACTTGCGCACCCGCCGCGACGGCGATCTGCTCGCGCGAGCTGTAGGGCGCAGGCACCATGTTGCTGTTGGGCAGGCTGAGCCCGATCGCCTCGCCGACGCACGCCATCGTATTGGCGGTGAACTGGCCGCCGCACGCCCCGTGGCCGGGACAGGCGACCTTTTCCAGCGCGGTTAGGCTGGAGACGGGGCAATTGCCCGCCGCATGCTGGCCCACCGCCTCGAACACATCGACGACGGTGACGTCGCGCTGGTCGAACCGGCCCGGCAGGATCGAGCCGCCATAGACGAAGATCGACGGGATGTTGAGGCGCAGCATCGCCATCATCATGCCCGGCAGCGACTTGTCGCAGCCCGCGAAGCCGACGAGCGCGTCATAGCAATGGCCGCGCACGCTGAGTTCGATCGAATCGGCGATCACCTCGCGGCTGACCAGCGAGGACTTCATCCCCTGATGGCCCATCGCGATGCCGTCGGTTACGGTGATGGTGTTGAACCGGCGCGGCAGGCCGCCGCCCTGGACGACGCCCGCCTGCGCCGCATCCGCCTGCGCATCGAGCGCGGTGTTGCAGGGCGCGGAATTGTTGCCGGCGGACGCGAGCGCCACGAACGGACGCGCGATCTCCTCCTCCGACAGGCCCATTGCATAATAGTAGCTGCGGTGCGGCGCCCGCTCCGGCCCCACCGACACATGGCGGCTGGGCAGGCGGGACTTGTCGAAGCGGGATGCGGTATCGGTCATGATGCCGCGCCTATGTCGCCAATGGGGCGATGGGCGCAAGCAAATTACGGCGCCGGTTGCCGACGCGGCAGGAGCCAGGGCCGTAAAACGTCCCTCATTGCAGGCTCTGCACGGGTTGCGATCAGCCAGCTCAGCATGCCGATCCCCAAGAGTCCTGGCAGCGGGGCGAGCACGGACGGCAAGCCCGGCAGTACGCGCACGACCACCGCCGTCATCATGAGCCCCAGATAATTGTGCAGGAGATACAGCGGGTAGCTGATGAAGCCCAGCATGAGCAGCGGCCAGGACGACAGGACCCGTTGCAGCGCCCGCCAGCGCTGCGCCGCCGTGAAGACCAGCGCTACGACGATCAGCGCGACGCGGGACGGAGGGTCGATCCCTGCCGGGGCCTGGAAGACGATGGCGGAGGCAAGCGCGATGCCCGCGGCGGCGACGAACAGACGATCGCTTCCCGTCTCGCGTGCCTTCGCGAAGATTGCGCCGCTCGCGAACCAGCCGAACTGCTGGAACTGCAACCATTCGAACGGCTCGACAACCCGCAACACGATCGAAGGCGCCCCGATAAGCGCAACCACCGGCCGCGCCGCGATGATGGCGACAGCGCTGGCGATCAGGCCGATCACCGCCACGCGCCAGCCGAAACGGAAGAACAGGAAACCGAACAGGGCGTAGAACGCGACCTCGACATGCAGCGTCCAGTAGACGTCATCGAGCGTACGTACCGACAGATGCAGGATCGCGTGGTAGAAGGACGGCGAGACAAATGTCAGGCCTGGCAGAAGATCCAGCCAGTCCGGCGGCCCTTCCGGCGCCGGCAGGTTGGTCGCACGGTGGAAGGCGAACAGTATGGCCGATGCGATCGCCATGGCCGGAAAGAGCCTGAGGAATCGGCGCGCCATGAAGTCGCCGAAACCCCGGCAGCGTTCCAGCGTCATAAAGATGACCATGCCGGAGATCAGGAAGAACATCTGCACCCCGACCCAGCCCTGACCGATCACGGGCACCGCCGCATAGTCGCGCCCGAATGGAAGCAGCCGTGCGTAAGTCGGACCGTAAAGGTGCCACAAGGCGACAGTCACTATAGACAGGCCGCGCAGCCCGTCGATGAAGCGCATACGTCCCCGGTCGTCGTCCACGCACTAGCCCCCGCTATCGCTATTTCACGGCTCGCCCCCCGGCGAACGCGTCACCGCCCTAACGAAAGGGCTGGCGGCCAGTAAAGACTTTCCGGAAGCACACGGTGCCTCGGGGCCCGGTCGTGTGACGCGGCTAGATTCGGCTGATCGGGCGCGAGGCCGCAATCGACTGGACGCAATCGTCCAATCGGGCCGATCATCTCCGTCATCGTATTAGAAGGACGGCCCGCCGACCCGCCAGGAAATCAGAGCGAGGCCAGCGCCTTGGCCACGCCGTCCATCGTGAACGGTTTCTGCAACACGGGGCGGTCGCGGAAGCGGGCGTCGACGCTGTCGTCGGTGCCGCCCGTCGCGAAGACGAAGGGAACGCCGCGATCGGCCAGCGCCTCCGCCACCGGCGTGCTCTTTTCGCCGCCGCGCAGGTTCAGGTCGAGGATCGCGGCGTCGATGCCGCCCTGCTCGACCCGGGCGAGCGCGCCGGCCACCGTGTCGGCATTGCCGGCCACCTTGTGATCGAGCACCTCGAGGAAATCCTCGAGCATCATCGCGATCAGCGGCTCGTCCTCGACGATCAGAATGTTCTGCGAAGTCATACCGTCCGGCCTTTGCCTCAAACGGAACGATCTGGCAACGGGGCGGCCAGCGCCATGCCCACCGCCTCCGCCAGCTGCTGGACGGAGAAGGGCTTGGGCAGGAAGGCGACATTGTCGAGGTCGATCGACCGGCGCAGCTGTTCCTCGGCATAGCCGGACATGAACAGGACGGGCAGGTCGGGATAGCGTTCGCGAACCTTGCCGACCATCGTCGGGCCGTCCATCAGCGGCATCACCACGTCCGACACCAGGAGGTCGGGGGGCGATGCGGCCTCCAGCAGCTCCAGCGCCGCCTCGCCATTCTCCGCGGTGATGACGGTATAGCCCTGCCGCGCCAGCGCGCGCTCCGCGACGGCGCGCACCATGTCCTCGTCCTCGACCAGCAGGATCGTCCCCTGCCCCCATAGCGCGGCGGCGCGCACGGGCGGCGGCTCGGGCGCGGCGAGGCGCGGCGTGCCGGCGGCGGTGTGGATCGGCAGGTACATGGTGAAGGTAGCCCCCTTCCCCGGCCGCGATTCGGCGAAGATCCAGCCGCCCGACTGTTTGACGATGCCGTAGACGGTGGAGAGGCCGAGGCCGGTGCCCTTGCCCGTCTCCTTCGTGGTGAAGAAGGGTTCGAAGATCTTGCCCTGAATCTCCGGCGGGATGCCCGTGCCGGTGTCGCTGACGGACAGCGCGGTATAGTCCGCGACCGGCAGCACGTCGTTGTTCATCGCGCGCACCTCGTCGGCGGAGACGGCGCGGGTCTGGATGGTCAGCGTGCCGCCGCCCTTGGGATTGGCGGTCAGCATCGCGTCGCGGGCGTTGACCGCGAGGTTGACCACGACCTGTTCCAGCTGGCCCGGATCGGCGCGGACGGGGCCGAGGTTGCGACCGTGGCTGACGTCCAGCCGCACCGTCTCGCCCATCAGCCGCTTCAGGAGCGTCGAGACTTCGGAGACCACGTCGGGCAGCTGCAGCACCTGCGGGCGCAGCGTCTGCTGCCGGGAAAAGGCGAGCAGCTGGCGCGTCAGGCTGGCGGCGCGGTTCGAGTTGGTGCGGATCTGCTGGATATCGTCATAGTCGCTGTCGCCGGGCGCGTGCCGCATCAGCATCAGGTCGCAATGGCCGAGGATCGCGGTCAGGATATTGTTGAAATCGTGCGCGACGCCGCCCGCGAGCTGGCCGACCGCCTGCATCTTCGTCGCCTGCGCGACCTCCCGCTTCAGACGAATCTCCTCCGCATTGTTCTTCAGGCTGAGGATCGCGGCGGCATCGCCCAGGCCACGCGCGCCGGCGATGGTGAGGGCCACCGGCTCGTCCGGATGCCCCTTCAGCCGGACCGCCATGTCGGTGGAGTGGGTGGCGCCGCCCGCGAACCGGCGCACCGCGTCCGCGATCGCCGCCTTGTCCTCGCGCACCACGAGGTCGCCCGGATAGAGCGGCAGCGCGGCGGGATCGACGCCGGCGGCGCGGACGAAGGCGGTGTTCATCTGCGTGAACCGCCCCTCCCGATCGACCAGCGCCATGCTGAACGGCATCAGCGCGACCAGCGCGCGGACATGCTCGGCGGTAGAGAGGGCGCCGCCGGCCAGCGGCAGCACCGCCACCGGATCGTCGATCAGGACGAGGAGCAACGGGGCATCCTCCACCGCCGACAGCGGGATTTCGATGAAGCGGAGCGGCGGGCCGCCCTGCCCCTCATGCGCGAAGCGGAGCAGGCCGCGCGCATCACTGGCGACCAGCCCGCCAAGGTCGCGTCCCGCCAGCGCGCCGCCCTGCCCGGCGCGCTCCACCAGCCCCGGATCGGCGGCCAGGATCACCCCGTCGGCCGAGACGACCGCCGCCATCGCCGCCGCCTGCGCCAGCGTCGCGGCGGGGGCGCCGCGCACCACGTCGCACAACAGCTCGACCGGATCGGTCGCCTCCTCCGTGAGGGGGGCGATCCGCCAGACGAGCATGTCCGCCTCGTCGCCCGCGCGGGTCAGTTCGACATCATGGCCCTCGACCGACGTCAGGCTGGCCGCGCCGTCGCGCCAGGCCGCTTTCGCCCCGGCGGCGAGCCGATCGATTGCGGCGCCCTCGAACGGCAGGCCCGGCGGGGTCGGCAAATCGGGGAACAGGCGCAGATAGGCGTCGTTCGCGCAGACCAGATGGCCGCCGCGATCGGTGACGGCGACGGGCTGGCGGCAGGTATCGGCGATTGCGCGGGCCAGCGACCAGTCGATGACGCGCGCACCCGGCGGCGGCACCGGGGCGAGCAGCCGCCATGCGATCGCGATGCCGGCGATCGCGACAGCGGCACCCAGAAAGCCCGCCGCGACCGTCCAGTCGCGCGCCAGGATCAGGACCAGCCCCGCCCCCGCCAGCGCCGCGAGCGCGGCGATGACGATGGCGAGGCGGACAGGCGTGACGTGGGTCGGGGTGACGGACATGACCCCAGTCTTCTGACCGGCGCGTCCGCGACGTCAAGCGCGCTGCGGCCAAGTGCGGCCCGGCACCCGGGACCCGAAGCCCCATGGCACCGGCCATCCCCGCACGGCACCGCCGGGAAACGCGCTTTGCAGCGCGTTTCCCGGACCGGCGATTACCAGACCTTGATGCGGTCCTGCGGGGCGAGGTAGAATTTGTCGCCCGGCTTCACGCCGAACGCGTCGTACCACGCGTCCAGATTGCGCACGACATAGGGGCGCCAGTTGCCCGGCGTGTGCGGATCGGTGGTCAGCTGCTGCTGGATCGCCTTCTCACGCGCCTTGTTCTGCCATACTTGGCCGAAGCCCAGGAAGAAGCGCTGGTCGCCGGTATAGCCGTCGATGACCGGCGCGGGCTTGCCCTTCAGCGACAGCTTGTACGCGTCATAGGCGACGTTGACGCCCGCCAGATCGGCCATGTTCTCGCCCAAGGTCAGCTCGCCATTGACGTGCATCCCGGGCAGCGGCTCGTAGGCGCCGTACTGCGCCACCACCTTGTCGGTATAGGCCTTGAACCGCTGCGCGTCCTGCGGCGTCCACCATTCGACGAGGTTGCCGCTGGGGTCGAACTTGCGACCCTGATCGTCGAAGTGATGGCTGATCTCGTGACCGATCACCGCGCCGATCGCGCCATAGTTCACCGCCGGGTCGGCATTCGGATCGAAGAAGGGCGGCTGCAGGATCGCGGCGGGGAACACGATCTCGTTCATGATCGGATTCGCATAGGCGTTCACGGTCTGCGGCGTCATGAACCATTCGCTGCGATCGACGGGCTTGCCGATCTTGGCCAGCTGGCGATCATATTCGAACGCCGCCGCGCGATCCGCATTGCCCAGCACGTCGCCGGGGACGACCTTCAGCGCGGAATAATCGCGCCACTTGTCGGGATAGCCGATCTTGGCGACGAACGACGCCAGCTTCCGGCGCGCCTTCTCCTTGGTCTCGGGCGCCATCCACTGGAGTCGCTGGAGCCGCTGGTCGAACGCGGCGACGATGTTGCGGACCAGCTCGTCCGCCTTCGCCTTCGCGTCGGGCGGAAAATATTTCTGGACGTAGATCTGGCCGACCGCCTCGCCCATCGAGCCGTTGACCAGGTCGACGCCGCGCTTCCACCGCTCCTTCAGCTGCGGCGTGTCGTTCAGCGCCGTGCCATAGAAGGCGAAATTGGCATCGACGAAGGGCTTCGACAGCAGCGGCGCCGCGTCGACGATCGTGTGGAACGCCAGATAGTCACGCCATGTCGCCATCGGCGTCGCGCCGATGATCTTCGCGGTCGCGGTGATCGCCGACGGCTGCGTCACGATCACGCGCGGCTGGCCGGCGACGCCCGCTTCCTTCAGGAAAGCCGACCAGTCGAAGCCGGGCATCCGGCTGGCGAGCTGCGCCTCGGGCACGGGGTTGTAGAGCTTGTCGACCTGACGCTGCTCGGCGCGGCTCCAATGGGCCTTCGCGATCTCCGTCTCCAGCGCGAAGATGCGCTTGGCGGCGCCCTCCGGGTCGGGCTGGCCGGCGAGGCGCAGCATGGTCGTGATAAAGGTCAGGTATTTCGTCCGTGCCTCGGCGAACTTCGGGCTCTGGTCGAGATAATAGTCGCGGTCCGGCATCCCCAGGCCGCCCTGGCCCAGATAGACGGAGTAGACGCTGTTATCCTTCAGATCCTGCTCCACGCCGACGCCGATCGGCATGTCGATGCCGTGGCGCACGCCATCGGCGAAGGCGGTGGCGAGCGCGGCAGGCGAGTTGATCGCGGCGATCTTCGCCAGATAGGGCTTCAGCGGGGCGGCGCCGGCGCGGTCGATCGCCGCCTCATCCATGAAGCTGGCATAGAGGGTGCCGATCTTTCCCGACACGCTGTCGGGCGCGGCGCGCTGTGCGGCGGCGTCCTGGATCACCTGGCGCGTGCGCTGGTCGGACAGGTCGCGCAGGATGCCGAAGCCGCCCCAGCTGGCGCGGTCCGCCGGGATCACCGCCCGGTCCTGCCACGCGCCGTTGACGTAGCGGTAGAAGTCGTCGCCCGGCTTCACCGACTTGTCCATGCCGGTCAGGTCGACGCCGAAATCGCCCAGCTGCGGCTTGCCCGGCGCGCGCGGCGCGGTGGCGGGTGCGGCCGGCGCGGGCGCGGCGGCGCGGTTGGCCGCCTCGTTCTGGGCAATGGCGGCGGTGGTGACGGTGGCCAGCAACAGGGTCGCATACAGGCGCTTGCGCATCATGAATCCTTGAGACGGAATGATGCGTAAGGATGTAACATCCTTGCGGACTTCGTCAAATTACATGGAAGCAAGCCTGTCGTGCCGGCGCTGCCGCCACTTGCGCGCGATCCACAGCCGCCAGCCGAGCGCCGACAGGCCATAGCCCAGCGCCGTCGCGATCCCGGTCAGCACGATCAGGCCGAGGCCGAAGGCGGGGCCCTTGTCCCACAGCCAGTGGAGCGCCGATGTCGCCCATTGCAGCCAGCCGGTCGCCGCCTGCTGCACGGGTTCGCTGACCATCGGCACGTCGGTACGGATCAGCCACGCGCCGATGCGATAGGCGACGAACCACAGGATCGGTGTGGTCAGCGGATTGGTGATGAAGGTGGTCAGCGCCGCGACGGGCACGTTGGCGCGAAACGGCAGCGCGAAGACGGCGGCGATCGCGATCTGCGCGACCGGGAACAGGAACCCGGCGATCATCCCCAGCGCGACGCCGCGCGGCACGGAACGGCGGGTGAAGCGCCACAGCTCCGGCGCCAGCACGCGATGCGCGACGGGGCGGAGCATCCGGTTCCCCTCCATCGATTCGCGGGTCGGCAGGTTGCGGCGGCACCAGCCGGCCGAACGCTGCCACAGCGAGGATGGCGGGCGGGCGCGATCCGGCACGGACGATGCCATCAGCCGCGATCGCGCAGGATGCGGCCGGCCTCGCGCTTCCAGTCGCGCTCCTTGATCGCCTCGCGCTTGTCGTGCGCTTTCCGCCCCTTCGCCAATGCCAGCTCCACCTTCGCCCGCCCGCGGGAATTGAAATAGACGGACAGCGGCACCAGGGTCATCCCCTCGCGCGCGACCGCGCCGTGCAGCTTGTTTATCTCGCGTTCGTGAAGCAGCAATTTACGCGGCCGCTTGGCTTCGTGATTGAAGCGGTTGCCGTGGCTGAATTCGGGCACATTGGCGTTGACCAGCCAGACCTGGCTGTCGCGCACCTCGGCATAGCTTTCCGCGATCGAGCCCTCGCCGAAGCGCAGCGACTTCACCTCCGTGCCGGTCAGGGCGATCCCCGCCTCGTACACGGTATCGATCGAATATTCGAAGCGGGCCTTGCGGTTCTCTGCGACGATCTTCTTCTTGTCGAAGGTGGCGGGTTTGGGACGCGACATGGCGACGGATGTAGGCGGCTCCCGCCCGCTAGGGAAGTCGGACTGCGCCAAACACCCCAAAAGCCGCGATATTGGACGCACGTCTCTCACGGATCGCGCAATTGCAAGGCGTATGGTCAGTCCGATGGGTGCCAGGTGATATTCTTGGACGTCCATCGCCCAATGGCGTGACGGATAATATCCCGGACTGGATCGGTGGCGTTGATTACGAAAAAGACCCTCGCTGAGTACGGAGCCGCCCTAACGGCATCGATGCGGTCGAGGCCCATACCCTTCAGACGCTGTCGCCAATGATCGATCTCGAACAGGTGGCCGCCACGCATTCGTGTCTGATGATGATAGACGATCACAGTGCGACCGGGCACAGCCAGCGCCTTGATTTCCGCGACGGTGATGCTTTTCCCCGCGCGCCGTTGCCCGGCGGAAAACGAGCTTGGCTCGATTCCGTTGTCGGGATCGGCAAAGACAAGATCGCGGTCGGCCGCCCATTCCATCAGTTCGGCAAACCAATCCGCACGAGCGGATCGACGATCAGGCGGGTTACCGTCGAAGCTGCAAGGCCGTCGAAAAAACGTAGCGCGAGGCAAAACCCCCATCTGTTCAAGGGCCTCCACACTGCGCAAACCTGAACGCACCGTATCCGCCAAGGCATCGAACAGTTCCGGGTCGATACTGCGCCATCGAGCCGGATGGTTCAGGTAGTCGATATGACGGCCATCCGAATTATGCGCTTCGTCTGGATACAGCCACCAAGCGATACCCAACTTATGAGGGGGGACGATCGTTCGCAGCAAAGCCAGCTTCAAATAGTCGCCTATGTCTCCCGCATAACGGTTTTGCATATCTGACCTAAATCCCCGCCAGCGCCGCGTCCACCGCCGCACGAGCGGCGTCGCCGGCGGGGGTCATGGGCAGGCGCAGGTGTGGGGGGAAGCCGGGGCGGACCCTGGTCAGCGCGTACTTGACCGGGCCGGGCGAGGCGTCGGCGAACATCGCGTCGTGCAGGGCGTAGAGCCGGTCGTGGAGGCCCAGCGCGTCTTCCCAGCGGCCCTCCGCGCAGGCCGCCTGGAAATCGGCGGAAAGGCGCGGGGCGACGTTGGCGGTGACGGAGATGCAGCCCCGGCCGCCCAGCGCGTTGAAGGGCAGCGCGGTTTCGTCATTGCCCGACAGCTGGATGAAGCCATCGCCCAGCGCCAGCCGGTGCTGCGTCGCGCGGGGCAGGACGCCGCTGGCATCCTTGATCGCGACGAACACGTCGGGAAACGCCTGGACGATGCGGATGACGGTTGCTGGCTGGATGTCCGTCACGGTGCGGCCGGGCACGTTGTAGAGGATGACGGGCAGCGGCGCGTCGGCGGCCAGCGCCTCGAAATGACGGAAGATCCCCTCCTGCGAGGGGCGGTTGTAATAGGGCGGCACCATCAGCACCGCGTCGGCGCCCGCGTCCTTCGCCGCGCGCATGTTGGCGGCGGCGACGCGGGTGTCGTTGGAGCCGGCGCCCGCGATCACGGGCACCCGGCCGCGCGCCTGATCGACGCAGACGCGCACGACGTGGAAATGCTGGTCCTTGTCCAGCGTCGCCGCCTCTCCGGTCGTGCCGCAGGCGACCAGCGCCGACGAGCCCTCCGCGATCTGCCATTCGACGAAGTCGCGGAACGCCGCCTCGTCGAAGCGGCCGTCCGCGGCGAACGGCGTGACGAGGGCGGGGATCGAACCGGAAAACATGGCGGAATATGTCCTGTTGGCGGCCTCCGCCGCATTTCGTTCAGGACAGATACGGGTAGGGAGCCTATCCTGTCCATATGATCGCACCGCTGAAGTCCGGCCTGCTGCTTGTCGCCATAGCCGGCACCTCCGCCCTGCCCCAGCAATCCGCGCCAAGCCTGGACGGCTGGCTGGGCCAGTTGCGCACCCCCGCGACGCCGCCCGCCGTGGCCGCGCCGGTCGCCGCCCCCGTTGCCACCCCGCCCGCGCAGAACGGCGCCATCGCCGCCGCGATCGCGCAATGGCGGGCGCTGCAACAGACCGATGCGCTGCCGTTCGACAGCTATGCCGGCTTCGTCACCGCGCACCCCGGCTGGCCGGGCGAGACGGCGAACCGGCGCGCGGCGGAGCGGCAGGCGTCGCTGGGCACCGGATCGCCCGCCGCCGTCGCCGCCTTCTTCCGCCGCTATCCGCCGATGACGGGCGCGGGCCGCGTCGCGCAGGCGAAGGCGTTGCAGGCGACGGGCGACATGGCCGGCGCGAACGCCGCCGCGCGCGCCGCCTGGCGATCGGGCGTGCTGGCGAGCGCCGACGAAAGCACGATCCTGACGAGCTTCCCCGGCGCCCTCTCCCCCGCCGATCACGATGCGCGGATGGATACGCTGCTGTGGCAGGGCGCGACGAGCGTCGCGGCGCGGCAGATCGCACTGGTCAGTCCCGCGAAGCGCCCGCTGTTCGAGGCGCGGCTGGCTTTCCGTACGAAGGCCGCCAATGCGGCGGAGCTGTCGGCGGCGACGCAGGCGATGTATGCCGACGATGCCGGCTATGTCGCCGACCGCGCGACATGGCTGCGCGATACGGCCAGCTTCGACACGCGGCCATGGCTGGCGCAGCGGCGCCCCCTCGCCACCCGGCCGGGCAATGTCGAGAAATGGTACGAGGTGCTGCTGACCAACGCGCGCGGCGCCGCCGCCGACGGCCAGTGGCAGGTCGCCTATGACATCGCGCGGCAGGTGGACGACGCCTATCCCGCCGGCACCGACGTGTCGAAAAAGCCCTATGGCGAGCGCGACGATTACACCTCGCTGGCGTGGCTGGCGGGGTGGACCGCGCTGAAGCAGCTGAACCGGCCGGCGGATGCGATGATGATGTTCGATCGCTACGCCCGCGCGATCCAGTCGCCGCAGACGCGCGCCAAGGGCTTCTACTGGGCGGGGCGCGCGGCGGAAGCGGCGGGGAAGCCGGCGGAGGCGGCGACCTTCTTCGCGCAGGCCGCCGCCAATCGCGACTCCTTCTACGGCCAACTGGCGCAGGAGCGGACGGGTCGCGCACTGACCGCGCCGCCTACCCTGTCGACCGCCGCGATCACGCCGGCCGCGCGCGCCGCGTTCAACGCGCGCGAAACGGTGCAGGCGGCCCGCTTCCTGGCGAATATCGGCGACTGGCGCGACCAGAGCGCGTTCGTCCGCCAGATCGCTAGCGACGCGACGAGCGAGAGCAACCATCTGCTCGCCACCGAACTGTCGCGGCAGATCGGGCGGCCCGACCTTGCCGTGATGGTCGGGCGCAGCGCGCTGCAGAACGGGCTGACCGATTACTCGGCCGCCGGCTTCCCCACCGTGCCGATCCCGGCGGGCTATGAGCAGGACTGGACGCTGATCCACGCGGTATCGCGGCAGGAAAGCCAGTTCGACCGCGCCGCCGTCAGCAGCGCGGGCGCGCGCGGGCTGATGCAGCTGATGCCCGCCACCGCGCGTGAGCAGGGCGGCAAGATCGGGCTGACCTTCACCCCCGAACAGCTGTCGAGCGATCCGTTCATCTCGATCCAGCTGGGCAGCAGCTATCTGAACCGCGTGTACGCCAACTACAATAGCTGGCCGCTGGCGATCGCCGCCTACAATGCAGGCGGCGGCAACGTGAACAAGTGGCTGCGCCAGTTCGGCGACCCGCGCACCGGCCAGGTCGACATGCTCGACTGGATCGAATCGATCCCGTTCGGGGAGACGCGCAACTACGTCCAGCGGGTGCTGGAGAATGCCGTCGTCTACGACCTGATGAACCCCGCCCGAGCGAAGAGCCAGGGCATGGCGCGGCTCAGCTGGTATCTCGGCAAGGGGCAGCCGGGCTGATACGGGCGGGCGGATGGACCGCCCCAACTATATCACCCCCGCCGGCTTCGCGAGCCTGCGCGCCGAATACGACCAGCTGTTCGCGACCGAACGCCCCGCGCTGGTGGAGACGATCAGCTGGGCCGCCGGCAATGGCGACCGGTCGGAAAATGGCGACTATATCTATGGCCGCAAGCGCCTGCGCGAGATCGACCGGCGGCTGGGCTGGCTGGCGAAGCGGATGAAGGCGGCCAAGGTCGTCGACCCCGCCCGGCAGGAGGATCGCAGCCGCGCCTGGTTCGGCGCGACGGTGACGATCGCCGACGAGGACGATTGCGAACGCGTGCTGACGCTGGTCGGCGATGACGAGGCGGATGCGAAGGCAGGCCGGATCGGCTGGAACGCCCCCCTAGCCCGTGCGCTGCGCGGCGCGGGCGTCGGCGACCTGCGCCGCGTCGTCCTGCCGGCGGGCGAGAAGGAGTATGAGGTGATCGCGGTCGCCTATCCCGAGGCCTGAGGAACGGCGTTCGGCGCGATCGGTTCTTGCGAGCAGAGGAGACGGACGATGGACGATACCCCCCATGCCCCGCTGGGCCGCGACGACGACGATCGCGGGCTGATCGAGAACGCCAGCGCAGACGCGGCGGCGGGGATCCTGCCGGGCAGCCTGAGCGGCATCCATGTCGAGCTGGACGACGCGGCGGGGGTGGATGAGGATGGGGAGGCCGACGGGGATCGGCGCGGCTAGCGGCGACGATCGTGGCGCGCGAGGATGCGCCGCACGGATTGCCCCCTTGCCCGATCGTCGTCGGGCGGCGCACAAGCTGGCGGCATGGACACCACCCCCACCCGTAACGTCGCGCTGCTGATCGACGCCGACAACGCCTCCGCCGCCACGCTGGACCCGGTGCTGACCGTGCTGGCGGAACTGGGGACGGTCAACGTCCGGCGCGTCTATGGCAACTGGTCTAAGCCCGCTTTGAACGGCTGGCGCGATATGACGGTGAAGCACGGCATCGAGCCGCAGCAGCAGTTCGACCTGACCAAGGGCAAGAACGCCACCGACATGAAGATGACGATCGACGCGATGGACCTGCTGTTTCGCGGCAAGGTGGAGGCGTTCGGCATCATGTCGTCGGATTCAGACTTCATGCCGCTGGCGATGCGCATCCGGCAGGAGGGCATCCCCGTCTACGGCTTCGGCACCAGCCGCGCGCCGGAGGCGTTCCGCCGCGCCTGCACGCGCTTCATCGACGTGAATGCGATCTCGCTGCCGGTCGAGGATGCGGCGGCGCCGGTGGAGGAGCCGGTGGTGGTGGCGCAGAAGGCCCCCGCCCGCCGTGCCGCTTCGACGGCTGCCACCGCGACGGCCACGGCGTCGGCCGCCGCCGCGCCCGCCACCGCAGCTCCCGCCCAGACCGAGGTGCCGATCGCGGAGTCACTGCCGCCGCCGATCTCGGCCCGGCCGAAGCTGCCCGTGGACGACGAGCTGCTGAAGCTGCTGATCGACGCCTATGACGCGTCGAAGCGCGACGAGAAGGGGTTCGTCAGCCTGTCCGCCATGGGGCAGCTGGCGGCGAACCGTTCCAGCTTCGACGTGCGCAACTACGGCTACAAGCGTCTGTCGGACCTGATCGAGTCGGTCGGCAATTTCAAGCTGGAGCGGCGCGAGGGCGGGCAGTCGTTCGTGAAGCGGGTCCGGTAGCGCGAGGGGCGCGCGGTGGGGCCGCGGCCTTCGCCGGGGCGGCGCATCCATTCGAACGGATGCGATTCTTACTGATTGGGACGTATCAGCGAGCAGGGTTCCCGTGGAAACGCCCCACCCCCTGCCCCTCCCCTGAAGGGGAGGGGTGAGTCACCTTGGCAAGTTCGCAGTTCACCTCGCCGCGCCGGTTTGTCCCCCCGGCCGGTGCGCCGCCCCTTGCGAAGCGGCGCCCCTGCCCTCAGCGGGTCAGCTTCTTGTAGGCCAGGCGCGTCGGGCGGTCGGCGGCGTCGCCCATGCGGCGGCGCTTGTCCTCTTCGTAGGATTCGTAGTTGCCCTCGAACCATTCGACATGGCTGTCGCCCTCGAACGCCAGGATGTGCGTGCAGAGGCGATCGAGGAAGAAGCGATCGTGGCTGATGACCACGGCGCAGCCGGCGAACGTCTCCAGCGCCTCTTCGAGCGCGCGCAGCGTCTCGACGTCGAGGTCGTTGGTCGGTTCGTCGAGCAGCAGGACGTTGCCGCCCTCCTTCAGCATCTTGGCCATGTGAACGCGGTTGCGCTCACCGCCCGACAGCTGGCCGACCTTCTTCTGCTGGTCGGGCCCGCGGAAGTTGAACGCGCCGACATAGGCGCGCGTGCCCAGCTCCTGCTTGCCGAAGCGGAAGACCTCCAGCTCGTCGGAGATTTCCTGCCAGACGTTCTTGTTGGGATCGAGATCGTCGCGGCTCTGGTCGACATAGCCCAGCTTCACGGTCGAGCCGACCTCGATCGTGCCGGCATCCGGCGTCTCCTGCCCGGTGATGAGCTTGAACAGCGTCGACTTGCCGGCGCCGTTCGGGCCGATCACGCCGACGATGCCGCCCGGCGGCAGGGTGAAGTCCAGCCCGTCGAACAACAGCTTGTCGCCATAGGACTTGGTCAGGCCCTTCGCCTCGATCACCTTGCCGCCGAGGCGCTCGGGCAGCTGGATCATGATCTGCGCCTTGCCGGCGACGCGGTTCTCCTGCTTCGCCATCAGCTCGTCGAACGCGCGGATGCGCGCCTTCGACTTGGTCTGGCGGGCCTTGGGGGTCTGGCGCATCCAGGCGAGCTCGTCGGCGATCGCCTTCTGCTTGCCGGCCTCCTCGCGCTCCTCCTGCTCCAGCCGCTTGGCCTTCTTTTCCAGATAGCCGGAGTAATTCGACTCGTAGGTGTAATAACGGCCGCGATCCAGCTCCAGCACCCAGTTCACGACGTTGTCGAGGAAGTAGCGGTCGTGGGTGACGAGGATGACGTTGCCGGTATATTCCTTCAGGAAATTCTCCAGCCACGACACGCTTTCGGCGTCGAGGTGGTTGGTCGGCTCGTCGAGCAGCAGGATGTCGGGCTTTTCGAGGAGCAGGCGGCACAGTGCGACGCGGCGGCGCTCACCGCCCGACAGGTTCGTTACCGGGCTGTCCGACGGCGGGCAGCGCAGCGCCTCCATCGCCTGCTCCAGCTGGCTGTCGAGCGACCAGCCGTCGGCCGCGTCGATCTTCGCCTGCAGGTCGCCCATCTCCTCCATCAGCGCGTCGAAGTCGGTATCGTCCTTCGGATCGCCCATCTCGGCGGAGATCGCGTTGAAGCGGTCGATCATGCCCACGACCGGGCCGGCGCCCATGCGGACGTTCTCGATCACCGTCTTGGTCGGATCGAGCTGAGGCTCCTGCGCCAGATAGCCGACGCGGATGCCCTCGGCGGGCCACGCCTCGCCGGTGAAGTCCGGGTCCATGCCGGCCATGATCTTCATCAGCGTCGACTTGCCGGCGCCGTTCGGACCGATGATCGCGATCTTCGCGCCCGGAATGAACTGAAGATGGATGTTGTTGAGGACGGGCTTGTTCGCGCCCGGGAAGGTCTTGGTCAGACCCTTCATGACGTAGGTGTACTGGACGGCCATCGGGGGCGCGCGCTCCGTGCGATAAGAGGATGGAAGACTTGCGCGCGAGATAGCGATGGCCGCGCAGAATGGCAACGCGGGCGGGATGCCGGGCCGGGCGGGCTTGTGCGGGGGTGGCCGATGGTCCTACGCTGCGGGCGATCACATAAATCACAGGGGAAACCATGCGCCGCATCGCCGCCGTCCTGCCGTCCTGCCTGCTGATCGCCGGTGCACCCGTGCTGGCGCAGACGACCCCCGCCGCCCCGCCGCCGCCCGCCCGCCGCGCCGCCGCCGCGCCGGTCGCGCTCGATCCGTCGATCGCCGCGTTGCGGAAGAAGGCGCTGGCGGACGATACGGCATGGTCGATCACCGAGGGGCTGACGACGGAGATCGGCCCCCGCCCCACCGGCGGCTCGCAGCGGCAGGCGGATGCGCGCGCGTGGGGCGTGGCAAAGCTGAAGGCGCTGGGCTTCCAGAACGTCCATATCGAAACCTACACGCTGCCCAATGTCTGGGTGCGCGGGGCCGAGACGGCGGAGGTCGTATCCCCCTATCCGCAGCCGCTGCGCCTCGCCGCGCTCGGCAATTCGGGCGCGACGCCGGCTGGCGGGCTGACCGCACCAGTCGTGTTCTTCCCGACGCTCAACGACCTGCAGCGCGTGCCCGACGGCAGCCTGAAGGGCAAGATCGCCTTCGTCTCCAACGCCATGGCGCCGACGCAGGACGGCAGCAGCTATGGCAGCCAGGGGCCGGCGCGCTTCGTCGGGCCGAACATCGCGGCGAAGAAGGGCGCGGCGGCGATCGTCATCCGCTCCATCGGCACCGATCACGGGCGCGGGCCGCACACCGGCACGACCAATTTCGACCCGGGCGTCGCCCCCATCCCCGCCGCCGCGCTGTCGGTGTCGGATGCCGCCAACCTCGAACGGATGATCGGGCGCGGCCAGCCGGTGACGCTGAAGCTGGTGCTGACGCCGCGCTTCGTCGGCCCGCGCCAGTCGGGCAACGTGGTCGCCGACGTGCCGGGCACCGATCCGGCGGCGGGCATCGTGCTGATCGGCGGGCATCTCGACAGCTGGGAACTGGGCACGGGCGCGATCGACGACGCCGCCGGCATCGGCATCACCACGGCGGCGGCGAAGCTGGTTATGGACGCCGGCCGCCCGCGCCGCACGATCCGTGTCGTCTGGTTCGGCGACGAGGAGATCGGTGGCTTCGGCGGCCGCGCCTATGCCGAGGCGCACAAGACCGAACGCCACGCGATCGCGACCGAGAGCGATTTCGGCGCCGACCGGGTGTGGCGCGTCGAAACCAACTTCACCGGCACGGGCGCGCCGATCGCCGACCGGCTGGCCGCCGCCCTCGCCCCGCTGGGTATCGTGCGCGGCGCGAACCCGGCGGGTGGCGGCACCGATGTGGAGCCGGTGCTGGCGCTGGGCGTCGCCGGACTGGAACTGAACCAGTCGGGCCTGCGCTATTTCGATCTGCATCATACGCCGGAGGATACGCTGGAACAGATCGATCCCGCGCAGCTGCGCCAGAACGTCGCGGCCTGGGCGACAATGCTGGACGTGGTGGCGAACGCGCCCGAAGCGATCGAGGGCGTGCCGCCGCGCCCCTGATTTGCGACGAGTGGTGCGCATTGGCCGGAACCTGCCCTGTTCCTGCCCAAATTCCCGATTGACCTAGTAATCGGGTAGAGTATGCACACCGCTTCGCGTCGGCACTTCGCCCCGCGAACGAATTGCCATGCTTGGGAGCTACCTCATGAAGAAGATCCTGCTCGTCGCCGCTGCCGCCGGTCTGATGTCGGTTGCCGCCTGCTCGAAGTCGCCGGAAGCCGCCGCGGTCGAGAACAACGCCGACATGCTGGCGGACAACCTCGAGATGCAGGCCGACAACCTCGAGGATCTGGCCGACAACACCTCGAACAGCGCCGGCGCCGCCGTGCTCGAGAACGCCGCCGACAACCTCGAGGACGCTGCCTCGAACGTGCGCGACGCCGGCGAGGCGAAGGCTGCGAACCTGAACTAAGCCCCTTGGGGGCCACGGCCCCCGGCTTTTTCAGAAAAGAGGGGCGTTTCCGCGACAGCCGGGAACGCCCCTTTTTCTTTTGCCGGGCCTGCGCTACGCATCCGGCCACGCGTGGGCCTGTAGCTCAATGGTTAGAGCTGGCCGCTCATAACGGCTAGGTTGCGGGTTCGAGTCCTGCCGGGCCCACCAAATACTTGCGCAGGCGCGCCGCGACGCCTACGCGCATTCAGCGTCGGGGAGTGGCGCAGTCTGGTAGCGCGCCTGCTTTGGGAGCAGGATGTCGCAGGTTCGAATCCTGTCTCCCCGACCATCTTCTACTAAGTCGCTGAAAACACGTCCAACCCTCACCTGAGGGGAGACTCTGTACCCCAGGGTGTTCCCCTCGCTGTACGCGGACGTGCATGCGATGAAGCATTCCAACCTCGCCCGGCGCGGGCACCTGTTCTGGTGGCGCCGGAAGGTCACCATCAACGGCGCCACAATCCCGATAGATCTGTCGCTACGTACAGCAAATTTTTATCAGGCCCGTGCCATCGCCGACCGCCTCGGGAGCGTGCTGGAGGGGTTGCGAATGGTTTATGGGGAACGCGGATCGGCCGTCGACTCCGCGACGCTGAAGCGAATCTTCCAGGACGCGATGCGGTGGCAGTTGGAGCGGATCCTCCAGAGCCAGCTTGGTAGCACTGAGCCGATCGCCGCCCATCGGCAGACCAACCGGATATACGCTGAATTCTGGCGACACCACGCGAGCCGAGGCGCGGATGCGACCTGGAGCGAGGATGACCAAGCTGGCCTAATCCGCGCCGGGTGGTCCCCGGACGACGTAGACATGCTGATGGGAGAAGCGAACCGTCATCGTCGCCACCGTCCAGTCCTTCCGCGTCAACAACGTCGCCGACCGCAACGTCTACAAGGACGACGAGGAGCTGGAGCCGCACTTCGCCGCGCTGCCCGCGAATGTCGACTTGGCGCGGCACGAGGACAGCGCGCGCCGCGGCAAGCCGATCGCCAGCTTCGCCAACCTGATGAAGCTGCACCGCCCGTTGGTGATCGTGGACGAGGCGCACAACTTCACCTCGACGCTATCCGCCGAGACGATCCAGCGTATCGCGCCCGCCGCCGTCGTCGAGTTCACCGCGACTCCGGTGCGCTCCAACGTCATCGTCTCGGCCACCGCCGCCGAGCTCAAGGCGGCCGACATGATCAAGCTGCCGATCCACCTTTCGCAGCACGGCAGCTGGCAGACCGCGATCGCTCACGCGGTCGACAACCGCGCCTGGCTGGAGGGCATCGCCGCCAAGGATGGCGGCGGCATCCGCCCCATCGGGCTGTATCAGGCGCAGCCCGCACGCGAGGGCGCCGAGGCGACGGTCGACGTGGTCAAGCGCCACCTGATCGAGGACTGCCGCATCCCCGAGGACCGCATCGCGGTCGCGACGGGCAATCAGCGCGAGCTCGACGGCATCGATCTGTTCGACCCTGCCTGCACCATCGAACACGTCATCACCGTCGACGCCCTGAAGGAGGGCTGGGACTGTTCCTTCGCCTATGTCTTCTGCTCGCTGGCCAGCATCCGCAGCGGCGGTGCGGTGGAGCAGCTGTTGGGGCGCGTGCTGCGCATGCCGTTCGCGACCCGGCGATCGTCCGAGGAGCTGAACCGGGCCTACGCCCATGTGTCCGAGAAGAACTTCTTCGAGGCCGCCGAGGGGCTGAAGGACCGGCTGACCGAGATGGGCTTCGACGAGCGCACCGCACTGGAAGCCATCGTCGAGCAGCCCGAGACGTTCGAGTGGCGCGAAGACCAGCCGCTGTTCACCGGGCCCAATCTGCCCCTTGTCCGCGTGCAGGAGCGCCCGGACCAGAGCGGCTGGACGCCGGAGATGGTCGCCGCGACGCGCATCGCGGACGATGGCGCCGGCGGCGTCGCGATCACCTTCGACACCGCCGCGCCCGACACGGTCCTACGCGAGGTGGCGGCGGCGGTGACGACGCAGGAGACGGTTCCGATCGCGGCTGTGGAGGCGTTCATCGCCCAGCGCGCCGCGGCGCTGTCGCCAGCCGAGCAGGGCGAGGTGCTGACGCTCCCGCGCTTGGCGATCGAGCGCGACGGGCAGCTCGAGATCGTCTTCCCCGAGACGTTGGTGGATGTGGGCGGCTGGGACCTGCGGCAGGTCGACACCAGCCTGCCCGGTTTCGCGCTGACCGACCGCCCAGACACCTTCGAGATGGATGTGGACGGCGACCGAGCCATCTACAGCCGCATCGATGCCGCCGTCGAGCTGGCGCTCGACGACGCGACCGACTGGGACTTGGCCGCCCTTTCGCGCTGGCTCGACCGCACCACTCGCCAGCGCGATGTCGCTCAACCGATCTTCCTCGAATATTGCCGCCGGATTGTCGAAGGCGTGGTCGAGCGAATCCCCCTAGCTCAGCTCGTTCGCGGCAAGTACGCCCTACGTCGCGCGATCGTCGCGCGAGTGGCGGAGCTCCGCCATGAAGCGGGCGCCCGTGGCGTCCAGATGCTGATGGACGAGATCGCGCCGGTGTTGGCGCTCGGCGACAAGGGCTTCAGCTTCAGCAAGGCCGGCTACGATCCGCGCACGCCCTGTGTCGGCTCTTGGCGGCCAAAGAAGCACCTGTTCGCCCAGGTCGGCGACCTGAAGGACGGCGGCGAAGAATGGATGGCAGCCTTCCAGATCGACGACCATCCGGCGGTGAAGCATTGGGTCCGGAACGTCGATCGCACCGCCTGGTCCTATGCGCTGCCGACCGCGACGGACCTGTTCTACCCAGACTTCGTCGCCGAGCTGACGGACGGCCGCAAGCTCATCGTCGAATACAAGGGCGCCGATCGCACCGACAACGCCGACAGCCGCGAGAAGCGCAACATCGGTGCGCGGCTGCAGGAGGTGAGCGGCGGCAGCGTGGTGTTCCTATGGGCGGTGCTGGACCGCGGCGGTGGAATGGCCCGGCAGATCGACGTAGCGATCACCGGGGGTCGCTAGTGACCGCGCATGAGTCTGGACGCTAAGGAATAGAGAACGCCATTATAGGTGCATTAGATGGCTATGCGAACTTGAGAGCCTCTTCAAGGAGCGTCTATGTGAACATGTAATTGATCACGCAATTGATTACGTCTGTTACTACTTATGGCATGCCCTAACACCGCCCTCAAGCTGGCGTGAGCTGCGCCTTGTAGCTTTGAAGCATGTAACGAAACTACGAGCAGGCACAATCCCTCCAACACCTTCCTATGCCTCGTCTCCCAAGCTCCCAACTTCGAGTTTTGGGTGTTCCAAAGAAGTAGTCCTGCCGCACTCTCTGTCATTCTGAAGCCTTTTGCCGAGCCGTGGACGGCTTTCGACAAAGTTGCGTATTCCTCCTTGATAGCGTCTAATCCGCTTACGCCGTCTTTGCAGAGCTTCAGATCAGGATGATCGACAAAGTATTTATGAGTTGCCGTAAACCCTAAGCGAAAGTTCCCCTGCTCCCATAGTTGCAGCTCAACTGGATGGTCTTTGAAATAGAGAGCGCCAAACGTGTCTTCAATGCAACTTCTTAGTGATTTCAGGGAAGATCTCCATGCTCCGAAGGACGCGAAAACGTGCGAGGTAAGAGCGTCATTCTGCGCTTCTACAAAGAACGCACCAACATCTGCTCCATACAACGGAACTACGAGACTGGTTCTCAAAGCCTGAAGTGCTGCTATGCGCCGATAGCTTTTTACAAATTTATCATCTGCACCCAGGGCGGCTAGATTATCATCGAGATCTTGCTTCCACTTTAACCGGAACGCCTCCGCATTGGCGTCCAACTCGTCAGATAAGTCGCTCATGGCTTCAGCAGAAGCTCTAAGGCCTCAGCAAGCTCCGGTGACGTCTGTGAGCGCTGCCTTGTCGCAGAGTGGGTCAACCGGTTCCGAGCCTCCGGATTAGCCTCCAGATACTTTAGGATCTTCCACATGATGTCGCGCGACGCATCGCGTGGCCTAATATCCACTGGCAATCTTAGCTCATCCGCTACCTGCATCCATTGCATCTTGTCGAAGTGCGACAGGGCAACCAGCATGCTCAACGCCCGCGGCACATCGACCGAGCGTGTGTCGACCTTGCGGTTGCCACCCTCTGCTAATTCATCGAAGCTCTGGTTCGGTGCTGACCGCAGTGCAGTCGCGAGCGATGATAGCACTTTGGCTGCGTCATACGTGTTCATATCAGACCTAACTCTTGGCTGAGTTCTAGCCCCATGGCGTTGAACTCGCTCGCGGCATCTTTGTCACCCATAGAGAATATCGGAACGTTCTTTGCAGCAGACTCACTCACTGCTGATCGTTCTCTGATCTCAGCGTCGAACACCTTATCCTTGAAAGCTTGGCGAAGAGTCTGAGCGGTCTGCTCCCTGAAATAGGAAGGGCGGCCTACTCGTGACATGACTATCCCGGTGTGTTTTATGGGACTTTCCAAGGCATCGGACATTTTCTGCACGCGTGTTACAAGCAGCGCGATTCCGATGCTTGACAGGAAGTCAGGTGACACGGGGACCACGTAGTGCGTGCTCAAAGCGAGAGCGTTCTGCGTTGGAATAGTCAGATTTGGGGGGCAGTCGCATACAACAACATCGTAATCACCAACGATGTCTTTAAGCGCCCGCCTCAACCTCGTCTCTCGAGCAATCTCTGACCCCATATCAAGGTCGATTGTAAACAGGTCCAGGTGAGAAGGTATCAAATCGACGTTCTTGAATACGTCTTTGATAATAGTTCCCGACGCTGGGCGCTCTTTGCCCTCGGCACTGGTATGATTCCTGACACCGAGCAAATCCGCGACGGTCCCATTATCTTTCGCATGACTGCGCCAACGCTCGACAGAAACGCACGAGAAGGTCGCGTTAGTTTGTGGGTCTAAATCAATAAGAAGCGTCTTGCGATTCTTTAGCCCGCAATAAGCAGCGAAATTGACTGATATAGCCGTCTTTCCCACGCCGCCCTTCAGGTTGACGCACGATAGGACGATGGGTTCCGACGATGCCATTCCTTACCCCTCACATCACGACGCTACCATCCCGGACTTGCACCGGGAACGCAACCCCGAGCTGCTATTGTGAAGCCTCCCGGATGCCTTCGCGACAACGAGGTTGGGCTTGTTCAGTCCGGTGCCACAGCTGAACAGTCCCCCGGGCACTTGCGTTGCGCACCAAGCTGTAGCGCATAAGCCGCTGAATGTGAGAAAAACCGCGGTTTTCCGCGGGTTCCGGTGTGATCAAAATGTGGAGCGGGTTCCCTTCATCCGCTCCACATCGATACGCGCATGTTGAACAGCGATGGCCGAACAACACCTCGGGTTTTTGGCGATGCTGACGCGGCGGCAGTTGACGCCGTCAGCGCTCCCACTGTACGCGTCGGTGTACACCAGCTCCAAAACGGGCCGGTTGTGCCTACGTGTTCTCAGTAACTTACGATGTACAAAAGTCGGTCGGGTATCCTGTCTCCCCGACCATCCGCCATACGCGCCAATGCATAGGCGGGGTAGCCCGAGCGGCGTCCCTCGCGCCCGGCGCAAGACCAGCGACCATGGATGTGGCGCGTCCATCCAACGCGGGGTTTGTTCATCAATATCTGGAGGCGGAGCCGAGCGGCTACCCCGCGCTAGCCACGGCCCCGGCCGAACGGGCGACGGCACCGCGTTGCCCGATGCGCATCATCGAAACGGCGGCCCGGGCCTCGGCGCGCAGCCGAAGCCCGGGCCGACCTGGCCTTATTCCTCGCCGGTCGCGGTGGCGGGGCGGGCCTTGTCGGGGGTGGTGCCCTCACCCGCGAACGGGGTCAGGCGGAAGGCGATGGCGGTGCGGGTCGGCGTGGTGCGATACTGGGTCATCGGCAGGCCGAAGCTGCTCCACTGGGTGTTGCCGCCCACGCCCCATTGCGCGGAATCGACCAGCAGCGTGACCTGGCCGTGCGGCACGACATCGGTCGACTTCCAGGTCCCCGGCGTATGCCGGTCAAGATCGGCATAGGGGAAGGCGAGCGCGTTCATCATCAGCGGCCGTGCGCCCTGCACGCGCAGGCCCTGTCCGCCGCCGGACAGCTCCATCCAGCGCACGTCCACCTTGTTGCCCGTTTCCTGCGGCCGAATGAAGTCGTGGTTCTGCGCCGCGATAGGGCCACGCCACAGACCGATCGGCGCGGACGTCTTGCGATCGACATAGCTTTCATGCGGGCCGCGGCCATACCATTCGACCGTGGTGATATCGGTCGGCATCGCGAATTGCAGGCCGACGCGGAACGGCGGCGGCAGATCGGCCTTCACCGGATCGAGCTGCCCATCGACGGAAACGCTGCCGTCGGCCGCCATCGTCCAGCCGGTGCGGAACGTCGCGGCGCCGTCGCCCAGCGTATAGTCGACCGTCACCGTCGCACCACCATCGGGCATGGTGCGGGTGTCGATGCGGGTGACGCGGCGGGTGTCGCTCATCGTCTTCCAGATGGCGAGCTTCCGGTCGGTGCCGATGCCGAGGTCGTTGTCCGTCACCGCGCGCCAGAAATGTGGCGCGCCCCCCGACAGCAGCGTCCGCCCGCCCCGTGCATAGCGGCGGATCAGGCCGGTCGCGCGGTCGATCTCCAGCACCGCATCGCCCGCCGACAGCGTCAGCACGCCGCCGCGATCCGCGACTGCCACGCGCCCCTGCGCGGCGGCGGCAGGCGCCGTCGCGGCGCCGTCGGGCGACAGCGCGAACTGCTCCCAGCTGACGACCGTGCCCGGCGCGATCCCCTTGGTCGACCCGTCGGCGGAAAGCGCGCGAACGGTGACGAAATACTCCGCCCCCGGTCGCCGCGTGATCCCGGAGACGGGCAGCGTCAGAGAGCTTGCCGCGCGCGGCCCGGTGGCAACGCCGGGCAGTGCGCCCGAGGCGATCTCCACGCCGTTTTCCAGCACCTGCCAGTCGAACCGATAGCCCGACAGATCGCGGAAATCCTGCCGGTTGCGAACGGTCACGCGGCCGGTGGCCGGGTCGAAGCCGTCGAACTGGACCGGCGCATAGACCTTGCGCAGCTCATAAAGCTGCGGGTTGGGCGTGCGGTCGGACTGGAGCAGGCCGTCGCCGAACTCGATATCGCCGCCCGGATTGGGGCCATATTCGCCGCCGTCGCCCCAATAGCGCCGTCCGTCCTTCGTATAGCGGTACATCGATTGGTCCACCCAGTCCCAGGCGAAGCCGCCCTGCAGCTTGTTCGGATAGGCGTAGATGGTGTCCCAATATTCCTTCAGGTTGCCGCCCGAATTGCCCATCATGTGCGCATATTCGCACTGGATCATCGGCTGCTTGAAGTTCCAGTTGGTGGCATAGTCGACCAGCTTTTCGACCGGATCGTACATCGGCGCGTAGATGTCGGCATACCAGTTGGGCCGATGGTCCGACACGCCGTCCCACGTGCCCCAGCCGAGATAGCTGATGAGCCGGCCCGGATCGCGCGCGCGCGCCGCCTGCGCCGCATCGGCGAAGTTCGGACCGATGCCGGCCTCGTTCCCCAGCGACCAGAAGATGATCGAGGGGTGGTTCTTGTCCCGCTCCACCATGTTCGTCACGCGGCTGACATGCGCGTCGCGCCAGGCGGGGTCGAAGCCGATCTGGAAGCGGCCACGCTCTTCGGGATGACGGTTCGCGTAATCCATGTACGCGTGGCTCTCGATATTCGCCTCGTCCATCACATAGAGGCCGTAGCGGTCGGCGAGTTCGTACAGATACGGATCGTTAGGATAGTGGGAGGTGCGCAGCGCATTGATGTTGTTGCGCTTCATCAGCTGGATATCGTGCTCCATCGACTCGCGCGTGACGACGTGAAAAGTCTCCGGGTCATGTTCGTGGCGATTGACGCCGCGGATCGTGATCGGCTTTCCGTTCACCGTCACCACGCCGTTCTTCATCGCAACGGTGCGGAAGCCGATGCGGCTGGACGTCGACTGGAGCAGCTTGCCCTGCCCGTCGTACAGCTCGACCAGCAGCGTGTAGAGGTCCGGCGTCTCCGCCGTCCACGGGCGAACGCCGGGCACCTGCCCGGTCAGCGTCACCTTGCGCTCCGCCTGGCCGGCCGCGATCGCCTGCCGCCCCTCGGCCACGACGCGGGTGCCGTCCATCAGCGTGTAGCGCGCGCTCGCCGCCGCGCCCGGCGCGACCGCGACGTCGAGCGCCAGCGTGCCCGTGCGGTAGTCGTCGGACAGGCCGGCATGGGCGAAGAAGTCGGCGATGCGCAGCTTCGGCGCGGCGACCAGATACACGTCGCGCTCGATGCCGGAGACGCGCCAGAAATCCTGATCCTCCAGATAGCTGCCGTCAGACCAGCGGAAGACCTGGATGGCGACGGTGTTGCGCCCCGGCTTCAGAAGGCGGGTGACGTCGAACTCAGACGGCAGCTTGGAGTCTTCGGAATAGCCGACCTTCTGGCCATTTACCCAGACATAATATGCCGATCCCGCCGCGCCGATATGCAGGATCACGTCCTGCCCTGCCCAGCCGGCGGGCACGTCGATATCGCGCCGGTAGGACCCGACGGGATTGGTCGCGTGCGGGATCAGCGGGCGGTTGGCGGGAAAGGGATAGGTGATGTTGTTATAGCGGGCCTGGTCGTACCCTTGCGTCTGCCAATCGGCGGGAACCTTGATCTCCTTCCACCCCGACACATCGTAGGATGGCTGCTCGAACCCCGCCGGCAGCTTGTCCGCATCGGGCGAGAACGAGAACTTCCACGCGCCGTTCAGCGAGACGAAGCGATCGGACGCGGCGCGATCGGCGGCGATAGCCTTCGCCCGGGTTTCGAAGGGGAAGCCGGTGGCATGGGCGGGCATCTTGCCACGCGCGAACACGGCCGGGTTCTCCCAGTCGGGGCGCGAGGGATCGACCTGCACCGGCTGCACCTGCGGCGCATCCTGTGCGATCGCCGCCGTGGCAAAGGCCAACAGGCCGACGCCTGCCCACAAAGTCGAACGCATGTTCCTCCGTCTCCCGTCATGGCGCCTGCGGGCGCCGTATATTTGTCTGACGATATAGCCCGGTGCCGGTATTGCAAACCCCTCTCGCGCCGCAGACTATGAGGCCGCCCCGCTACCCGCGCGGGCGACGCCGTAAACAGTTGGTTCACAAGCCCGGCTGTACCGGGCATGGATGCACCGGGGGATGCGATGGCGACCGATCTGAAGCGAAACCGCAGCGTCGATGCGGATATGGAGCGCGTGTTCGGCGCCGGCCCCGCCCTGCCCGGCAGCGATGTGGCGGCCGAAGGTATCGCCGCCCCGGCCGTATCGCCGCAGACGATCGATCCGGCGGAGGGTCCGCCGCCGCGCCGCTGGCTGCTGATCGCGGCACCGGCGATCGTCGCGCTGTTCGTGGCGGTGCTCGCGATCCGCTTCGCCCTGACGCTGGTGCCCGATCGGCCTGTGCCCGCGACCACCGATCGCATCCGCCCCGCCGTGCTGGATGCGGGCGTTCCCGCCCCGGCCCCGTCAGCCGCCCCAAGCCCCGTCGTGGCGGCTCCTGCGGATGCGGATGCGGCACTGACGCCGGATGATTTCGGGCCGGCGCCCGTGGAGCAGGCGCCCGACGCGCCGCCCGCACCCAGCTTCACGCCGCGCGCCGCCGATACGCAGCGCCCGCAGCGCGAGGAGGCGCGCACCCGGCGCCCGACTGTCGCCGCGAACGGCTGCGCACCCGGCAGCAACGAGGATCGCTGCATCTTCGCCGACGTGCTGGCCGCCGATCGGCGCCTGCGCGCCGCCTGGTCGCGCGCGACGCGCGCGGGCGTGCCGAACGACGATCTGGTCGCGATCCGCCGGCGCTGGACGCGGGCTCGCGGTATCTCTCTGGAATCGCCCGACGAGACGATTCGCCGGTATGATGCGCTCGCGACGGCACTGGACGATCTGGTCGAAACCGAGCAGCGTTGACCGATGGAGATCGCAACGCCCCCGATCGAGGTGGTCCGCCGCCCCGACATTTCGAAGGACGCCCCATCGCGCGCGACGGAGGGGCAGATCATCTATGCGATCGGCGATGTCCATGGCTGCTACGACCAGCTGGTCCGGCTGCTCGCCGCGATCGCGGAGGACGCCAAGGCGCATGAGGGCGGGCGGCGGCCGCTGCTGCTGCTGGCGGGCGACTATATCGACCGGGGGCCGCAGTCCGACCGGGTGATCGCGACGCTGGTCTGGCTGGCGCGCCATTCGCCGTTCGAGCTCGTGATGCTGAAGGGCAATCACGAGGCGATGCTGCTGGATTTCATCGACCGGCCTTTCCATGCCAAGGGCTGGCTGCGCGTCGGCGGAGCGACGACGCTTGCGGCCTATGGCGTGTCGCTGCCCGAGGGCGAGCAGGCGATCGCCGACCGGTGCGAGGCGATCCGCGACGAATTCATGGACCAGCTGCCCGCCTCCCACCTCGACCTGTTGCGGTCGATGCCGAGCCGGGCGGTGCGGGGCGATTATATGTTCGTGCACGCCGGTGTGCGCCCCGGCCTGCCGCTGGCCCGGCAGGACGAACGCGACTTCCTGTGGATCCGCGACGACTTCCTCGAAAACGGCCAGCCGCTGGAAAAGGTGATCGTTCACGGACATAGCTGGACGTCGGCGGCACCTGTTTTTACGCCGTGGCGGATCGGAATCGACACCGGCGCGTATCGTACGGGGGCCCTGACCGCTGTGCGGCTGGGAGCGCCCGTGATCGAGTTCATTCAAGCGAGACAGGTACAGCCGACGGCATGAACAGGCTGAGGACTTGCGCGGCGATGCTATCCATCGCCACCATGATAATGGCGGCCATCTTCCTGATGCTCCCCGCTGTCAGCATCGCGGTGGTCGCGATTCTGGTCGCGGGCGCCGGGGCGCTGGCGGTCGTCGTGCCCTTCGAGGCGATGGATCCCGGTGCGCGGCGGCGGGTGCTGCTGGCGTCCGTCGCGCATCTGGTCGCGATGATCGTCGCGGGCGGCGCGCTGCTGGCGACGGAGGCCGGTATCCGGCCGGTACTGGTGACGGCGGCACTGGCGATGGCCGGCGCGGTGCTGGTCGGCTGGGCCTATGCCACGCGCAACCGGCGACGGCGCGCGGGCTGGAACGACTATTACGATTGACCCCTAGAGCGGCGAAGGTCGCTCTCTCCGGTCAGGGGGCTGGCCAAGCCCGCGTCCCTCCGATCAGCCGAACAGCGACACCAGCCAGTAGGTGCCGGCGCCGATCAGCCCGGCGGCAGGCAGTGTCACGAACCACGCGACGACGATGTTCGACGCGACGTTCCAGCGCACCGCCGACAGCCGCCGCGCCGCGCCCACCCCGACGATCGAACCGGTGATAGTGTGCGTCGAGGAGACGGGTACGCCGCCCATCGTCGCCATGAACAGCGTGATCGCGCCGCCGGTCTCCGCGCAGAACCCCTGTGCCGGGGTCAGCCGCGTGATCTTCGACCCCATGGTGTGGACGATCCGCCAGCCGCCCGACAGCGTGCCCAGCGCCATCGCCGCTTGACAGCTGAGCACCACCCAGAAAGGCACGGTAAATTCTCCGCCCAGATAGCCCTGGCTGTAGAGCAGGACGGCGATGATCCCCATCGTCTTCTGCGCGTCGTTGCCGCCATGGCCCAGTGAGTAGAGCGCGGCCGAGACAAGCTGCAGCTTGCGGAAGCGACGGTCGACCGCCAGCGGCGTCAGGCGGATGCTGCTCCAGGCCACCGCCAGCACGATCGCGAGCGCCAGCAGCAGGCCGACCAGCGGCGAGACGAAGATCGCGACGACCGTTTTCGTCACGCCCGCCCACACGACGGCGGCCGATCCCGCCTTCGCCATGCCCGCGCCCAGCAAGCCGCCGATCAGCGCGTGGCTGGAGGAAGAGGGGATACCGCCGACCCAGGTGACGACGTTCCACACGATCGCGCCGGTCAGCGCGCCGAAGATGACGGCGGCGTCGACGATCTGCGCATCGACGATGCCCTTCCCCACCGTCTGCGCGACGTGGAGGCCGAACACGGCAAAGGCGATGAAGTTGAAGAAGGCCGCCCACAGCACCGCCCATTCGGGCTTCAGCACGCGGGTGGACACGACCGTCGCGATCGAATTGGCCGCGTCGTGCAGGCCGTTCAGGAAGTCGAACAGCAGCGCGACGCCGATCAGCGCGACGAGCAGGGGGAAGGATATCATGATGCGGCGCCCCGATCAGGCGTGATCGATGACGAGGCCCTGGACCTCGTTCGCCACATCCTCGAACCGATCCACCACACGTTCCAGATGGCTGTAGATTTCGCGCCCAATGATGAAGCCCATGGCGTCGTCGCGCCGGGCAGCGAACAGCGCGCGCAGGCCCGCCTCGTGGATCTCGTCCGCCTTCCCCTCGATCGCGATCAGCCGGCCGGTCAGCTCGTTCAGCCGGTCGCCATTGCGATTGATCGAGCGGAGCAGCGGCATCGCCTCCGCCGTGATGCGCGCGGCTTCCACGATGATGCCGGCCATGTCGCGCATCTCCGGCTCGAAGGTGGTGACGCCATAGAGCGCGATGGTGCTGGCGGTCTGGTTCATCTGGTCGATCGCGTCGTCCATCACGCCGATCAGCTCGATGATCGCGCTGCGGTCGAACGGGGTGACGAACACGCGCCGAACGTCCTGCAGCACGTCGCGGGTGATCTCGTCCGCCTGATGCTCAAGGCTGATGATGGCCTCGATCTGCGTTCCCAGCGCCTCGCCGCCGACCTGGAACAACCGGGCCAGAGCGTCCGCGCCGCCGACCAGCGTACCCGCATGCGCCTCGAACTGGTCGAAGAAGCGACCCTGCTTCGGCAGCAGCGATTGAAACCAGCCCAACATCGGTATGCGTCTCCCCAATCCCTGCCGGATGGCCGGAATCATGTCTTGCAGCGCCGCCGATGGCGCAGGTGGCGCGCGAAATCCAGCGATCAAAGCGCCAAGCTCCGCTTCATCGACCGCTGCGGCGGCATCCGGCAGGGAGAACCAGCGCCTCTGTCGCTGGCGTACTTCCGGAAAGGAGGCATGTTCCTCCACCACCGCCAGCGGATAAAGCGTCACCCGCGCCGGCAGCGTTCCCCGCCGCCGCCGCTTGTCATAGGTATAGTCGCCCAGCGGGGCCGGGCACGGAAAGCCGCGCACCCCCGCCTCTTCCCACGCCTCCACGGCGGCGGCGTCATGCTGCGACAGGCCGGGCATCAGATGCCCCTTCGGCACGACCCAGCGACCGGTGTCGCGCGACGTCACCAGCAGCACCGTGGCGGTGCCGTCTGCGGCGATGCGATAGGGCAAGGCGCCGATCTGGCGGATCATCGCGGGCCAGAGTGCGCTTCGATCGCAGAACTTTCAACGCCGAAGCCCGGGGCCCGGGCGGCGAACGTGGTCAGCCCGGCGGTCGGCGCAGCCGCAGGCGGCGGAACAGGCCGCGCTTCGACAGTTGCTCGAACATCTCGTCCGGCCCCTCGGGATCCAGCACCTCGTTGTCGGCGAGCCAGGTTTCGACGGCGGTCAGGTCCGGCACCTCATAGGGGACCAGCGTCTTACCCGCGCCGCGCATCCGCTCGATCGTCTTGATCAGCGAGCCGGTTTCCTGGATCAGCGCCGCGACCGCCTCTCGCGTGGCGCCCAGATGCTCGGCGATCAGGCCGTCGCGAATCACCGCGATACAGGCGGCCTGCGCATCGTTGGCGGCGGTGATCGAAAGGTCGCATTCCGTATCCAGCCGCAGCGAGCGGTTGTTGACGTTGCTGGACCCCAGCCGAAGCACCCGCCCGTCCGCGATCAGGATCTTGGCGTGGCAATAGATGGGCGTGCCGCCCGCCGTAATCGGATGATATAGGCGCAGCCGCCCGTGCCGGTCCCGCCGCCGCAACGCGGTGACGAGCCGCGCGCGCGCCGTGTCCATCGCCAGCGGCTCCAGCCACCCTTGCGCGCTGACCGGATTGATTATGACGATCTCGGGCCCGTCCGCCTCGTCCAGCCGGCGCGCGATCGCTTCCGCGATCCGGCGGGAGGCGAAATACTGGCTTTCGATATAGATGCTGTGCCGCGCCGAGCCGATCTGCGCCAAAAACAGCGCCTCGCTTTCATGCGCGGCGGGCTGGTCCGGCATATCGGGCAGCGTGCGGGCGATGCCGACATCGACATCGGTGAAATCTACGGGCAACCCCTCCGGCCAGCAGGGCGGCAGCCCCTCGGCGGCGGGGAGCAGGCGCGTCTTGCCGCCGGCAAGCGCCCAGCGTTCGCGAAACAGCTCACCCAGCGCATGGGCGACCGGGCCCTGCACCGCGCTGATCGCGTCGTGCCACGGCTTGTAGGGCTGACCATTGGGCTGGCGACGGCCCGGCTCGTCATCGCGGTGTGCGCGCGTGTCCCAGCGCTCGCCGGTCATGTCGATGCCGCCGCAAAAGGCGAAACCGTCGTCGATGATGACGATCTTCTGGTGATGCGATGCGCCGGTCGGGTGATGCCCGTCGAGCAGGGTGTGGATGCGCGGATGCGCCATCCATTTGAGGACGGTGAAGATGGTCGATCCGCGTGCCAGCGTCTTCAGCGCGCCCAGATCCCAGCGCAGCAGGAACACCTCAAGCGCGGGATTGCGGCGGACGAGGTCGTAGATGAACTGACCGACCGGCTCGTTCGGGGCGGCATCGTGATCGAGCACGATGCGCGCGTCGAAATCCCATCCGATCAACAGGATGCGCCGTTTCGCCTGCAGCATCGCGCGGCGGGCGTAGCGAAAATAATCCTCCGCATCGACGATCACCGTCATGCGGCTGGCCTGCTCGATCCGCCAGACAGTCTCTCCCGGCTTCATCCCGTCTCCCCCTATGCCGGCAGCCGGCCCGGCACCGTGATCTTGCGCCATCGCCATGCCCGCTTCGCAACGGCTTGGCAAACCACGCGGATGCCGGATCGGTTGCGCCGCCTGCGCGCGAACGCGCCTGCACGGGATCTGCACGACGCCTTCGCCGAAGCTGCGGAACGGCCGCGACAGGCCTGCGCAGCGCCGCCCTAGACGAGGCGCTCCATCACAACTTTGGCAGGGAGCGTCGGACGCGTGCGATTTACCTTCATCCTCAAGATCGCCGCGACGGCGGCGCTGGTCGCGCTGGCCGACAGATGGTTACTCGACGGCAATGGCGGGATCGCGATCGGCCTGATGGCTACGGCGTGGCTGATCGCCCTTGGCGTAACGCGACGCGATGTCCGCCGCAGCCGGGCGGCCCGTATCGCCCTGGTCTGCGCGGCGGCGCTGGCGGCGGCGCTGTTCGACGATCCGGGACTGCTTGGCTGGATCATGTTCTGGTGCGCGCTGTCGATGGCCGCGCTGCTGCCGCGCGCCGCGCAGTTCGACGATGCGTGGCGCTGGGGCATCAGGCTGGGGCTGCACGCGTTGGCCGGGATCGGCCGACCCGTGCAGGATGTGGGACGCCTGATCCGCGCGCGAAGGGGGAAGCGCCGGTCGTTGGGCGCGACGGCGGCGCTGCTGGCACTGCCGCTGGTCGGGGGTGCGATCTTCGTCACGCTGTTCGCGGCGGCCAATCCGCTGATCGAGAAGGCGCTGGCCGCGATCCAGATGCCCGGCACTTTAAGGATCGTCATGTGGCTGTTCCTGGCCTTCTGTATCTGGCCCAGCCTGCGCCCGCATCCGGCGGTGATGCGCTGGACGGAAAACCTGCCCGATCCCGAGCCCCGGCTGCCCGGCGCGTCGCTGCCGTCGGTGCTGATCGCACTGGCCGTGTTCAACGCGCTGTTCGCCGTCCAGAATGCGCTCGACATCGCATATCTGTGGAGCGGGGGACCGCTGCCGGACGGGATGAGCCAGACCGAATATGTCCATCGCGGCGCCTATCCGCTGATCGGCACCGCGCTGATTGCGGGCGTGATGGCGCTCGCGATGCTGCGTCCGGGCAGTGCGGCGGCGGCGGATCGGCGGGCGCGGGGGCTGGTGATCCTGTGGGTCGCGCAGAACCTGATCCTCGTCGCGTCCAGCGTGCTCAGGACGCTGGACTATATCCAAGCATCGATGCTGACGGAGTGGCGGATCGCCGCGTTGCTGTGGATGGGCCTCGTCGCGCTGGGCCTCGTGCTGATCGGCTGGCGGATCTGGGCCGGAAGGAGCGCGCGCTGGCTCATCAACCGCAATGCGCTGGCGGCGGCGATCGTGCTGGGCGCGGGGTGCGTGCTCGATTTCGGGGCGATCGCGGCGACGTGGAACGTGCGGCATCAGGCGCCCGACCACATCGACCTGTGCTATCTGAACGGGGTCGGCGAAGGCGCATTGCTGCCGCTGATCGATCTGGAGCGGCGGCCGATGTCGGCGGAGACGCGCGCGCGGGTCCGCCATATCCGCGATACGATATACGACGATCTCTACACCGGGCAGCAATATTGGTCGCACTGGACCCCGCGCGGCGCGCGGCGACTGGCGGCGGCCTATCCGGTGCTGGGCAAGCCCCGGCCGGAGCCCGACCTGCCGGCGGGCGCATGGTGGAACTGCGACGGCAGCATCGGGCGTGAGCCCGCCCCCACCACGACCCCTTGACCGGATCGAGGATTGCCATGATCCCCTGCCCCATGCCGCGCACGATCCTGATCGCCGACGACGATCCGCATATCCGCCAGCTGCTGGTCTTCGCGCTCTCCAAGGCGGGGCTCGACACGATCGAGGCGGAGGATGGCGAGGCGGCGCTGGCCACCGCACGCGATCGCGCACCCGACCTGATCGTGCTGGACATCAATATGCCGCGCATGGACGGGATCGAGGTATGCCGCCGCCTGCGGGCCGACAGCAACCTGCCGATCCTGTTCCTGTCGAGCCGCGACGACGAGATCGACCGGGTCCTGGGCATAGAGCTGGGCGCGGACGATTACGTCACCAAGCCCTTCTCCCCGCGCGAGGTAGTGGCACGCGTCATGGCGATCCTGCGCCGCGTCGCGGGCCGCCCGCCATCGACGGTCGCGGCGACGGCGCTGGGCCATGGCCGGCTGGCGCTGGATGCCGATGGCTGGCTTGCGAGCTGGGCCGGCACGCCGGTGCCGCTGACCGCGACGGAGTTCGGCATCCTGCGCACGCTGGCCGCGATGCCGTCCAAGGTGTTCAGCCGCGATGCGATCATCGACCGGCTGCACGGCCCCGGCTTTGCGATCACCGACCGCACGATCGACAGCCATGTCCGCAACCTGCGCGGCAAGTTCGCCCGCGTCGGCGGCCATGACGTGATCGAGACGCGGGCGGGCATCGGCTATCGGCTGGGCCCGTGCGGGGCGGGATGATCGCCGCGTTCAAGGCGGTGGTCCGGCGGCACTGGCCGCGCCTTGGCCTGCGCACGATCCTGCTCGTCACCTTCCTGTTCGTGGCGGCGCTTCCCGGGTTCGGCGCGCTGTTCCTGCGCGTGTACGAGAACACGCTGGTCCGCCAGACCGAAGCTGAGCTGATCGCGCAGGGCGCGGCGCTGGCCGCCGCCGGCAGCGTCGCATGGCGGCCGGACGGGGCGGCGCCGGCCATGGCGGCGACGATCGCCGGTACGCCGTCACTCGACCTGCGGCTGTCGCGCATCCTGCCGGACCGGCCGTCGCCACGGCCCACCCCCTCGCCGCCTGAGGCGCGGGCAACCCGATGGGCGGCGCGCCTGCTGCCCGTCTTGCGTCTGACCGCGGAAGGAACGCGTGCGGGCATTCGCCTGCTCGATGCCGACGGGCGCATTCTGACCGGGCCGGATCGCGGGGCATCCTGGGCGGACCTGCCGGAAGTGCGCACGGCGCTGGCCGGGCGGCCGATGACAGTATTGCGGCGCAACGGAGCCTATCGCCCCTTCGACCCGCTCGAATGGATCAGCCGCGCGGCCGATCTGCGCATCCATCATGCCGTGCCCGTGATCGCAGACGGGCGGGTGGTCGGCGTGTTGCTGCTGACGCGCACGCCGCGCGCGCTGTTTGCGGGCCTGCATGCCGATCGCGGCAAGATCCTGCTGGGGATCGCGATGATCTTCGCCACACTTGTCGTCCTGAGCGGACTTTTGTCGCGCGGCATCGTGCGGCCGGTGGAAGCGCTGGGCGAGGCAACACGCGCGGTCGCGGGCGGGCGCGGCGGCGCGGCGGTGCCCGAACCGCCCTCCACCGCCGCGATCGAGATCCAGTCGCTCTACCGCGACTTCGGCGTGATGGCGGAGGCGATTGACCGCCGCTCGCGCTATCTGCGCGATTTCGCCCATGCGGTCAGCCACGAGTTCAAGACCCCGCTGGCCGGCATCGGCGGTGCGACCGAACTGCTGCGCGATCACCCCGACATGGCGCCGACCGACCGGCAGCGCTTCCTGGCCAATATCGCCGCCGACGCCGCCCGGCTGGACCTGCTGGTCAGTCGCCTGCTGGATCTGGCTCGCGCCGATATGACGAGTGCGGTCGCTGGCTCGGCCATCGCCCTGCCGGGGGTGATGCAGGCGGTGGTGGACGCCTTTGCCGGGGATCGGCTGACCCTGACGATCACGGCCGCCGACGCCTTGCCCACCGTCGCGGTGCCGGCGAACGTGATCGAGGCGGTGCTGACCGGCCTGATCGACAACAGTCAACAGGCGGGCGCGACCCGCGTCGCGCTGGTAGCAGAAACGTCGGGCCGACATGTCGACATGACGATCACGGATAACGGCGCCGGGATTCCGCCGGGGGACCGCGAGCGGGTGTTCGAGCCCTTCTTCACCAGTCGCCGGACAAGCGGCGGGACGGGGCTGGGCCTGCCGATCGCGCGATCGCTGCTGGAAGCGCACCGGGGCACGATCCGGCTGGACGATGACGCGGCGCCCGGCTCCGTCTTCCGCCTGACCCTGCCGGTCGCCGAATAGCGAAAGGGGGCCGCCGGACACGCGGTCCGACGACCCCCTCCCCCGGTATCGGCCGCGATCAGTTGCCCGACCGGCCCTGTGCCGATCCGGAACCCTGAACCGATCCGGCCAGCCCGATCGAGGCCCCGCCGCCGGTCGCGTCCCGCGCCTGGCTCACCGCGCCGCCAACCCGGTCGCGGGCGGCGCCAGCGATCTGCCCGGCCCCGTCACGCGTGGCGGCGCCGGTGCGGCCGGCCCGATCACGCGTCATCGCGACCGCCTGCCCCGCCCGGTCGCGTGCGCCCTGCGCGGTATCCATCGCCCGCGACCGTGCGGCGCCGACCGTACCGGCGACCTGATCCGTGCCGATCACCTGCGCCTCGCCGCTCACGCTGCGGCTGCCGCTGACGCGGCCCGCGCTGTTCGCCGAGCCGGCAAGCTCGCCGGCCGGGCCGCCCTGCGTACCCAGCGAGGCGGCGGTGCTGCGGTCCACGGTGCCGGCGAGGCCGGCATCGCCGGCGACCCGGCCGCGCTTCGTATCGACGGAGCGGTGGGCGCTCGCCCGGCCCGAACCGGACACGTCGTTCGACAGGCTGCCCGCCGCCGAGCCGAGACGCCCTGCGCCCAGATCACCCGCGCCCGACAGTGCACCGCCCAGGCCACCCTGCCCCATTAGGCCGCCGCCAAGCCCGCCACCGGCGCCGCCCAGCAGCTGCGCACCCGCCGGGGTCGCGGTCGACGCCGACGCCGCCATCATCATCGCCACCGCAATCAGCGAAAAGCCGTTGGTCTTCAGCACTCTTCTCCTCTTGGGCGACCGGGCGTTTCCACCCGGTCCTGAAAGAGCAACGATGGCGGGATCGCGATCCATCCCGACTTTTTCGAATTATTTTATCCCGAGCGTTTTCGGCGGGATGGCGCACGCGCCGCAGACGATGCCACGCCCGACGCGGCCCTGCCCCGGCTTCGCCTCGGCCGAGAGCGCGGACAGCGAGCCCGCCTGCGCCAGCCGCGCAGCGACCAGCGGCGCGGCGAAGGACGTGCCGCGCAATGCCTGCCAGCCGCCACCGGGCACCGCCCCCGCCATGTCCGCGCCCGGCGCCGCGAAGTCGAGATGCGCGGCCCGCCCCGCCTCGATCAGCGCGCGACCCTTTGCGTCGACGCCCGTTACCGCGACGACGCCCGGGTAGGAGGCGGGATATTGCGGCGGGGCGGCCGGCCCGTCATTTCCGACTGCCGCGACCACGGTGATGCCCTTTGCCGCCAGCGCCTTCACCGCCGCCTCCAGCAGCGGGTTGGCCGGGCCGACGAGGCTGACATTGACGACGCGCGCGCCGTTCGCGGCCAGCCATCCCATCGCGCGCGCGATCGCCACCGCCGATCCGTTCGCCGCCGATCCGCCATACACATCGGCGACGAACAACGCCGCCCCCGGCGCCGCGCCGTGGAACGCGCCACTCCGCCCGATCATCAGCGACGCGACGGCGGTGCCATGGCCGCTGGGCTTCGCCGTGCCGGCAAAGCCGCGCTGCGCGATCCGCGCCTCGGCAAAGGCGGGGTGATTGGCCACGCCGCCGTCGATCAGGCCGAGGCGCAGGGTTCCCTCGTCGGGTGCCGTTCCCGCAGCGGCGGCTACGCCGGCCGCCGCGCCCAGCGCCAGCCCCGCCGGCTCGTAGATCGGGTCGAGCGTGAAGGTCGCGTCCGGCACCGCGCGGCGCAGCGCCTCGATCACCTTGCGCGCCGGGCGGCCCTTGGCGGACACCAGGATCGCGGTCTGCAGGCCTAGCCCCTCGATCGCCTCGCTGTCCTTGACCGTGAATCCGGCGGCGACCGCCTGGCGCAGCTGGTCCGGGGTCAGGCCGAGGCCGACGATGGTGTCGCGGCGGATCGCATTGCCGCGATCGTCCATGTCCAGCACGTCGCGGTTCGCCCGGACCAGCGCCGCGATCCGCTCCCCCCGCTGGGCGAGCAGCGCGCGTGGGTCCAGCGGGCGCGTCACCGCCGCCACCGTCGACGACAGGGGATCGAGCAGCGGCCCCGGCACGCCAGCCGGCGGTTGCTGCGCGGGCGCCGCGCCAAGTACGCCCTGCGTCACGCCCGACAGCGGCCCACCATTCAGCAGCCCGCCGCCCGCACCGCCGAGCAGCTGCGCCGATACCGGCGCCGCCAGCACCGCCGCCGCCAGCCCCGCCATCATCGCCTTTCGCATCTTCTTTCCTTTTTTACCGCTTCGATGGATGAAACGACGCGCGGATCCCGTTCCATCCGTATGGACATGAGGACGATCATTGGAAGAGGTCGAACGCGCGCTGACCCGGATGCTGCCGCGCCTGCGCCGCTTCGCGCACGGATTGGCGCGCAACGCCGCCGATGCGGACGATCTGACGCAGGCCGCCGCCGAGCGGATCCTGAAGGCGCGCGCGCAGTGGCAACCGGGCACCAGCTTCGATGCCTGGGCCTATCGCATCCTGCGCAACCTGTGGATCGACACCGCCCGCAGCCGCCAGCGCCAAGATGCACGCCTGGCGCCGGCGGAGGACGGCCTGACCGTCGGCATGGACGGCGGCGCGGAGGCGCAGGTGGAACTGACCTATCTGATGCGCGCCATGGCCCGCCTGCCCGACGAACAGCGCGAGGCGGTGGCGCTGGTGATGATCGAGGGCCTGGCCTATGCCGAGGCGGCGGCGGTGCTGGAGGTGCCGGTGGGCACGCTGACCAGCCGGCTGGTGCGGGGGCGTCAGGCGCTTATGGCGATGCTGGAGGATTGAGCCGTGGCTGAGCCGATCGACGAAGGGATGCTGATCGCGTGGCTGGACGGCGAACTGCCACCGGCCGAGGCGGCACGGGTGGCGACGGCGGTGGAGGCCGATCCCGCGCTGGCGGCACTGGCGGAGCGGCACCGGCGGCTGCGTGCGCGCCTGACGGCCGTATTCGGTCCGATCGCCGACGAGCCGGTGGCGATGCCCGTTCCGCCGCCCTCAGCCACGGTCCATTCGCTGGACGCCGCGCGGGCGAAGGCGAGGCGCGCGGCCGCGCCGGCGGCGGTGCGGCGGCCGGTGCGCTGGACGATGCCGGGCGCGATCGCGGCCAGCCTGATCGTCGGCGTGCTCGCCGGGCATGGCCTGTCGGGGGGACGCGGCGTGGCGGACGAGGCGAACGCGCTGGCGCTGTCGCCGCCGATCGCCGCCGCGCTGGACAGCCAGTTGTCGGGTGATGCCGGACCGGTGCGGGTCGCCCTATCCTTCCGCGACCAGTCGGGCGATCTTTGCCGCAGCTTTTCCGCGCAGCATCTGACCGGCGTCGCCTGCCGCGCGGGACGCGGGTGGCAGCTTCGCTATGGCGCGCCCGGCACGGCGCAGGACGGCGCCTATCGCATGGCGGGCGGCGATGGCGACACGATGAAGATGGTGGAAACGATGATCGCCGGCGAACCGCTGGACCGGGCAGGTGAAGAGGCCGCGCGGGCAAAGGGCTGGGCGCGGTAGCGCCGCCCGGCCAAGCTACCCTTATTGCAGCGCAAGGAAGCATTTCCCGACTTCGCCCGGAAAAGGTGGTGAAGGAGGATCGTCAGAAAAGAACAGACGATCCAAGGGGAATGAATGTGACGTCCACCCGAAACCTGCTGCTGGCGAGCGCCGCCCTGCTGGCGTTCGCCGCCGCGCATCCCGCAGCTGCACAATCGACGCCGCCCGCGACGGGCAACGATGCGGAGCCCGCGACGGCGCAGGCCGCCGACGACCAGATCATCGTCACGGGCACCCGCGCGCCGGGTCGCAGCCGGCTGGATTCGGTTGCGCCCGTCGACGTGCTGACCGGCGACGCGCTTCGGGCGCAGGGCACGACCGAACTGGCCAGCGCGCTGGCGACCGTCGCCCCCTCGATCGACTTCCCGCGTCAGGCGGCGGTGGACGGGACCGACGCCATCCGCCCCGCGACGTTGCGCGGCCTGTCTCCGGACCAGACGCTGGTGCTCATCAACGGCACGCGCGCGCACACGTCCGCGCTGCTGAACATCAACGGTTCGGTGGGTCGCGGCGCAGCGGCGGTCGACCTGAACACGATCCCGACGGTCGCGCTGGACCGCGTGGAGGTGCTACGCGACGGCGCATCGGCGCAATATGGCTCCGACGCGATCGCGGGCGTCGTCAACCTGCGCCTGCGCGAGGCGCGGTCGGGCGGCGGCGCGGCCGTTACCTTCGGCCGCTACGTCACCGAATATGACGCGGCACGGATCAGCCGCACCGCCCGCGATGGCGAGGCGCTGACCGTCAGCGGCTGGCAGGGCTTTGGCCTGGGCGCCGACGGCTTCCTGACCGTGTCCGGCGAATATGTCTCGCGCCAGCCGACCAACCGGGCGGACCTCGACCCGCGCGGCGCCGCGCCGCTTCGCATCCGTGCGCGCTTCGGCGATCCGCAGGTCGAGCAGGGCACGGTGTTCGTCAACGCGGCGGTGCCGCTGGGCGACAATGGCTGGACCGCCTATGCCAATGGCGGCTTCCAGCAGCGCGACAGCGAAAGCGCCGCCTTCCCGCGCGTGCCCAACGCGACGGGCAGCGCGGCCAACGCGAACGCCAACGCGCTGCAGGGGCTGTACCCCGCCGGCTTCCTGCCGCTGATCGGCACGACCTCGCGCGATTACAACGCGACCGGCGGCATCCGGGGCGAGCTGGGCGGCTGGAACGCCGACCTGACCGTCAGCTATGGCCGCAACACGATCGACTTCGCGACGCGCAATTCCGCCAACGCGACCTATGGCAACGCCTCCATCACCAACTTCGATTCGGGGCGGCTGACGTACGACCAGCTGATCGCGGGGCTGGACCTGGCGCGCGAATACAGCGTCAGCCCGGACTTCGTGCTGAACGTCGCGGCGGGTGGCGAGTATCGGCGCGAGGGGTTCAAGATCGGCGCTGGCCAGCCCGAAAGCTATAACCGTGCGACCGGCGCCCCGACCAACCTCGCGTCCGGCGCGCAAGGGTTCGTCGGCTTCCAGCCGGCCAACCAGGTCGACGTGCATCGCAGCAACGGCAGCATCTATGCCGATGTCGAGGCGCGGCTGTGGGACGCGCTGACGCTGGGCGTCGCGGCGCGGGGCGAAAGCTATTCCGACTTTGGCGAGACGGCGACGGGCAAGGTTTCCGCGCGCTACGATTTCACGCCATGGCTGGCGCTGCGCGGTTCGGTGTCCACCGGCTTCCGCGCGCCGTCGCTCCAGCAGCAATATTATACCTCGACGCAGACGCTGGTGACGGCGAACCAGCTGCTCGAAACCGGGCTCTATCCGGTCGGGAGCGGGATCGCGCAGGCGCTGGGCGCGCTGCCGCTGGAGCCGGAAAAGTCGCGCAGCTACACGCTGGGCACGGTGATCCGCGCGGGCGGATTCAGCCTGACGGTGGATGCCTATCGCATCCGCATCCGCAACCAGATCGTGCTGTCGGAGAATATCCAGGCCTCGTCCAGCGCGGCGGTCGGCGCGCTGCTGTCGCCATTCGGCGTGCAGGCCGCGCGCTTTTTCGTCAACGGCGTGCAGACGACGACCAAGGGGCTGGACGTGGTGGCGGGCTATACGCTGCGCAGCGACAGCCTGGGCAGTTTCAACCTGAGCGCGGCCGCGAACTTCAACGACATCTCCGTCGATCGTATCCCCACCTCCACCGCCACGCTGAACCCGGCGCCCAGCCTGTTCGGGCGCAACCGCATCCTGACGATCGAACAGGGCACGCCGCGCACCAAGCTGGTGGGATCGATCGACTGGAAGCGCGACGCGTTCGGGGCGACGCTGCGCGCGGTGCATTATGGCGACGTGCTGCAGCCGGGCACGGTGCTGGCCAACGACGTGCACACCGGCCGCCACACGCTGATCGACCTGGAGGCGCGCTACAGCTTCAACCGGGCGGTGTCGCTGGCGATCGGCGCGGACAACCTGTTCGACGTCTATCCCCGTACGACGCCGGCCGCGCTGAACAACAACGGCGTCACCGCCTTCCCCTATTACTCGCCGTTCGGGTTCAACGGCCGGCAGATCTATGGCCGCCTGAACATCAACTGGTGAGCCTGACACGATCCTGACCGCCAACTGCGCTATGGCCCCGGGTGCGATCCGGGGCTAACGGCGCGGGCGCGAAGGGACATGAATGATGACCAGACTGCCGCCTGCCCTGTCGATGCTTGCCGCCGCCGCGCTGGTGGCCGGGTGCGCGACGGACGTCCGCCCATCGGCGGCGATGGCGGCCGCCGCGACTCCCGCGTCGGCAGAGGCACCGGCAGCGCGGGCCCCCGTGACCATCCTCGTCTCGATCGACGGCTTTCGCGCCGACTATCTGGATCGCGGATTGACGCCGGTGCTGTCCGGCCTGGCACGGCAAGGCGTGCGCGGGACGATGCGCCCCTCCTTTCCGTCGAAGACCTTCCCCAATCACTGGACGCTGGTGACGGGCGTGGTGCCCGACCGGCACGGCATCGTCGCCAACCACTTCACCGACCCGGCCCGCCCGCACGACACGTTCACCATGGAATCGGAAGACCCGTTCTGGTGGAATGCCGCAGAGCCCATCTGGGTCATGGCGGAAAAGGCGGGCATTCGCACCGCGACGATGTTCTGGCCGGGGTCGAACATCGCCTGGGGCGGACGGATGGAGGCGGGGGATCCCGTGACCTTCGTCGGCGGCACGCGCCCGCACGACTGGCAACAATATAACGAAGCGGTCTCGGACCGGCAGCGGGTGGACGCGATCCTCGACTGGCTGCGCCGCCCAGCCGCCACGCGGCCCGGGCTGCTGACGCTGTATTTCGACGAAGTGGATACGGCCGGGCATGCTGACGGGCCGGATTCTCCGGCGGTCGATACCGCGCTGACGAAGGTCGATACGGCGGTGGGCTGGCTGGTCGAGGGGCTGCGCGAACTCGGCCAGCCCGCCAATCTGGTCGTCGTAGCGGACCATGGCATGGCCGCCACGTCCGACAGCCGCGTGATCGCGCTCGACACGTTGACCGACCCCGCGGATATCAAACTCGTCAACGATGGCCCCTTCGCCAGCCTGGACGCGACACCCGGGCACGTCCAAGCGGTGGAGCGCGCCCTGCTGCGCCCGCAGCCGCATATGCAGTGCTGGCGCAAGGCGGACATGCCGGCGCGCCTCCATTACGGCCATAACGATCGTATCCCGGCTTATGTCTGCGTGGCCGACCCAGGCTGGCTCATCAAGGCGAAGCGGCCCGACAAGCCCTTTGGCGGCGGCAACCATGGCTACGACCCGGCGGACCCGTCGATGGCGGCGCTGTTCATCGCCAACGGCCCCGCCTTTGCCCGGGGACGACGCGTCGGGACGTTCGATAATGTCGATGTCGCGCCGCTGCTGCGCGACCTGCTGCATCTGCCCGCCGATCAGCGACTGGACGGGACCGACGCGCCGTTCCGATCGGCCTGGGCACGCTGACCGCCGCCGCCCCCGTACGGCGCCCGCGCGTTGACGATCCGGGTCGGCTGGCGTAACGACGCGGGCCGACCGGACAGCTGGGGTCGCTGCTCCAACCGAACGTACGGAAAGCGGGATTTATGGCAGGCGCAACGACTTCGGCGACCCGAATCGACCTTGCCAAGCCTTCGATTGCACACAGCGTGACCGCCCGTACGATCCTTGTTTCCATTCACGACGTCAGCCCGCGTTTCGAGCGGGAGGTGACGATCCTGCGCGAACGGCTGGCCCGGTTCGTGCCCGCCAACCGCATCGCGATGCTGGTCATCCCGGACCATTGGGGATCGGCGAAGCTGACGCCCGGATCGCCGTTTGCCGGGCAGCTGCGCGCCTGGGCCGATGCGGGCACGGAGATGCTGGCGCATGGCTGGTATCACCGCGACGACACGCCGCATCAGGGCCGGCTTGCCCGCACCAAGGCCAAGCACATGACCGCCGGCGAGGGCGAGTTTCTGGGCCTGTCGCGTGAGGTCGCCCGGCAGCGCATGGCCGACGGGCGCGACCTGATCGAGGGGATCACGGGCCGCGCGGTCGGCGGCTTCGTCGCGCCCGCCTGGCTGTATGGCGACGGCGCCCGGCAGGCCGCGCGCGATGTGGGCTTCGCGATGTGCGAGGATCACTTCCGCGTCTGGCGGCCCGCCGATAACCGCATCCTGGCGCGCGGGCCCGTCATCACCTGGGCGAGCCGCAGCCGGGCGCGGATCGCCTCCTCGCTGGCCGCCTCGTTTGCGCTCCGGCATGTGCTGCGCCCCGTGCCGACCGTGCGCGTCGGCGTGCATCCGGGCGACGTCAACGTGCCCGCGCTGCTGACCTCGATCGACCGGACCATGGCGGCCTTGACGCCGGGACGCGAAGCCATCCGCTATGCGGATCTGGTGCAACGAGCGATCTGATGCCGCTGCTGCGCGGGGGCGGCGATCCGGCCGGCCCGACCTTCATCGACCCCGCACCGCTGGTGCGGCGCGGCGGCCTCGTCTGGCTGGGGCCGGCGATCTCCGCGCTGGTGCTGGCGGCGGTGCTGTTCCGCGTCCGCGACCTGCCGCTGGAGCCGCTGGCGCTGAAGCTGGACGTGTCGCCATCCTTCTGGGTGATCCTGCTCGCCTATTATCTGGTCGTGCCGGTGTCCGAATGGATCATCTTCCGCCGGATCTGGCCGCTGCCGCCGGCCGGCTTCGTCGCGCTGCTGCGCAAGCAGATTTGCAACGGCGTGCTGCTGGGCTATGTCGGCGAGGTCTATCTCTACGCCTGGGCGCGCCGACACACGCAGGTTACCACCGCGCCGTTCGGGGCGATCAAGGACAATGCCGTCCTGTCCGCGCTGGCGGGCAACGGCTTTACCATCGCCCTGCTGGTCGCCACCGCGCCCTTCACCAGCCTGTTGATGGTCGGCCATGTCGCGCACCGGCTGCCGCTGGCGCTGGGCGTGGTGCTGGCTACATCTTTCGCCATCCTGTTCTGGCGGCACCGGCTGTTCACGCTGCCGTGGCGCGACCTGCGCTTCATCACGCTGACGCATCTCGGCCGCCTGATCGTGACGATGGTGCTGGGGGTGATGCTCTGGAACCGGCTGGTGCCCGATGTCGGCGTGTTCTGGTGGGTCGCGCTGGCGAGCCTGCGCGTGCTGCTGTCGCGCGTGCCGTTCCTGCCCGACAAGGATCTGGCGGTCGCCGCGTTCGTCAGCGTCGCGGTGGCGCCGGCGGAGGATGTGGTGGCGGGCGCGGCGATCCTAGCGGGGCTGGTGCTGCTGATCCACCTGGTGCTGGGCGCGCTGCTCGGCATGTCCGACCTGGTCGACGAATACCGCATCCATGCCGGCGAAACCCGGCGTCGCGGCGAAGCCTGAGGCCGCCACGCCATGCGGATCGTCGACGTCGCGGCCTTCTACGCCCCCCAGGGCGGCGGGGTGCGCACCTATGTGGAGCGAAAGCTCGCCGCCGGTGCGCGCGCGGGGCATGAGATCGTCATCATCGCCCCCGGCCCCTCCTATGACGTGGTGGAGATGGCGGGGGGATCCAAGATCATCTTCACGCCCGGCCCCTCCTTCCCGCTAGACCGGCGCTATCATTATTTTTCCGACGAGCCGGCGCTGCACCGCCTGCTCGATTCGCTGGAGCCGGACGTCGTGGAGGCCAGCTCCCCCTGGTCCAGCCCGTCGATGGTCGCGCGCTGGCCGGGGACCGCGCCGCGCGCGCTGTTCCTCCATGCCGATCCGCTGTCCGCCTATGCCTATCGCTGGTTCGGGCGGGCGCTGCCGATTTCGGCGATCGACAAGATGTTCGGGCGGTTCTGGCGGCATCTGCGGCGGCTGGACGAGCAGTTCGACCTCGTCGTCAGTCCCAGCCGGCATCTTCACGACCGGCTGGTCGCGGGCGGCCTGCACCGGGTCGTGACGATCCCGCTGGGGGTGGAGAAGGGGCTGTTCTCCCCATCCCTGCGCGACGAGGGGCTGCGCGCGCGCCTGCTCGAACGGTGTGCGCTGGGGCCTGAGGCGACGCTGCTGATCGGCATGGGCCGACTGGGGGCGGAAAAGCGCTGGCCTATGGTGATCGACGCGGTGACGGCGGCAGGCGCCCGGCATCCGGTGGGCATGGTGCTGCTGGGTGACGGCACCGCGCGCGGCGGGGTGGTGCGCGCGGTGGCGCACAATCCGCATATCCAACTGCTCGCCCCCGTGCGCGAACGGCCGGCGCTGGCGCAGATCCTGGCGAGCGGCGATGCGCTGGTGCATGGGTGCGAAGCGGAAACCTTCTGCCTCGCGGCGGCAGAGGCGCGCGCCAGCGGCCTGCCGCTGATCGTGCCGGACCGGGGCGGCGCGTACGACCAGTTCGAACATGGCATCGCCTGGCGCGCGGGCAGTGCCGCCGCGCTGCGCGCCGCGATCGGCGACTATCTGGCCGGCGATCCGCAGGGCCAGCGCCTGCGCGCGATCGCCGCCGCCGACACCGTCACCGACCTCGATACCCATTTCAACCGGCTGTTCGCCGCCTATGCCGATCTGGTCTCGGCGCGGCGGGCGGGCGGCTGACCCCTTCCCTTTCGCGCCCGCCATCGACATCTGGGCGGGCATGACGGCGCCGCCCGATCCCCCGCCTCCGCAGCGAAAGATCATCCATGTTGACATGGACGCCTTCTACGCGTCCGTGGAGCAGCGGGACGATCCCGCGCTGCGCGGCCGCCCCGTCGCGGTGGGCGGCAGCCGGGCGCGCGGCGTCGTGGCGGCGGCGAGCTACGAGGCGCGGCGGTTCGGCGTGCGATCCGCCATGCCCTCCTCCACGGCGGTGCGGCGGTGCCCCGACCTCATCTTCGTGAAACCCCGGTTCGAGGTGTATCGCGACGTATCGCACCAGATCCGCGCGATCTTTCGCGACTATACCGATCTGGTCGAGCCGCTGTCGCTGGACGAGGCGTATCTGGACGTTTCCGAGGATCGCCACGGGCTCGGCTCCGCCAAGGCGATCGCGGAGGCGATCCGCGCGCGCATCCGCGAGACGACGGGCCTCACCGCGTCTGCGGGGGTCAGCTACAACAAGTTCATCGCCAAGCTGGCGTCCGATCAGAACAAGCCCGATGGCCTCTGCGTGATCCCGCCGGCGAAGGGCGCGGCGTTCGTCGCCAGCCTGCCGGTATCGCGCTTCCATGGCGTCGGGCCCGTCACGGCGCGGCGGATGGAAGCGCTGGGCATCCAGACGGGGGCGGACCTGCGCGCGCGGCCGATGGCCTGGCTGGAGCAGCATTTCGGCAGCTTCGCCGGATATCTCCACGGCGCCGCGCGGGGAGAAGACCACCGGCCCGTCCGCGCGCATCGCATCGCCAAGTCGATCGGCGCGGAACGCACGTTCGAACACGACCTGACCGATCGCGCCGTCCTGATGGAACGGCTCGCCTTCGTCGCGGATGCCGCGTGGGAGCGGGTGGAGCGCGCCGGGGCGGCGGGGCGGACGGTGACGCTGAAGCTGCGCCGACACGACTTCACGACGATCACCCGCGCCCGGTCGGGGACGACGCCGATCACCGATCGGGCGACGTTCCTGGCGATTGGCGCGGCGTTGTTGGAGGCGGAACTGCCGGTGCCGCGCGGCATCCGGCTGCTGGGGCTGACGCTGTCGGCGCTGGGTCCGGCAGAGGACGATTCCGTGGTGCAGCCGCCCCTGCCCTTCTGATCCGGCCGGTCCGCTTAGGCGTAGGTATGGCCCAAATGGTGCTGCAACGCCTGCCCGCCGAGCACGATCGCCCCCAGCGGCCCCGCATTGCCGCCCAGCGCGGGGGGCACGACGAACGTGTCCATGTCGGCGACCTCCGGCAGTGCGACATAGCCCGCCAGGCTCGCCTTCGCAGCGGCGCGGACGCGCGGGAAGACATGGTCGTTGCCCACCATCACGCCGCCGCCCATCACGATCCGGCGCGGCACGCCCGTCAGAACGAGCGTATGGACCAGCTGGCCCAGCGCATGGGCGACCAGATCCCAGGCGGGATGATCGTCGGCAAGGTCGGGCCCGGCGATGCCGGTCCGCGCCTTGATCGCGGGACCGGCGGCCAGCCCCTCGACACAGGCGCCGTGATAGGGGCAGCTGCCGACCCAGTCGTCCCCGGGCACCCGCACCGGGCGGATATGGCCGAATTCCGAATGGGTCAGCCCGTCGACGGGCAGGCCGCCCGCGATCAGGCCGACGCCCACGCCCGTGCCGACCGTGGCATAGGCGATGTCGGCAAGGCCGCTCGCCGCGCCCCAGCGCGCCTCGGCCAGCGCCGCGCCGACGACGTCGGTGTGGAAGCCGGTGGGAACGCCGGCATGGCGACGCAGCCGCTCGCCGACATTCTGGTTCGCCCAGCCGGGCTTGGGCGTCGAGGTGATATAGCCGAAATCGGCGGCGTTGCGGTCGATCGACACGGGGCCGAAGCTGGCGATGCCCAGCCCGACAAAGCCAGACCAGCGATCCAGCACCGCCTCGATCCCCGCCAGCGTCTCTTCCGGGCGAGTGGTGGGCAGTTGCACCCGATCCTCTATCGCATCGGGGCCACGCGCGAGGATGCAGATGCACTTGGTACCGCCCAGTTCGATCCCCGCGACCAGCGGCGCCGTTTCGCTCATGCCTTTTGCCCCTTCGCCTTGCGTACGCGCATCATCTCGCGAAACCGTGTCGCCCAGCCGGGCCGCGCTTCCTGGCGGCCGCGTGCCAGCGCCAGCGCGCCCGGCTCTACATCCGCCGTCACCACCGATCCCGCGCCGACGATCGCGCCCGCACCGATCGCGACGGGCGCGACCAGCGCGCTGTTCGATCCGACGAACGCGCCCTCACCGACGACCGTCCGGTATTTGAAGAAGCCGTCGTAATTGCAGGTGATCGTGCCCGCGCCGATGTTCGCGCCGGCGCCGACCTCCGCATCGCCCAGATAGGTCAGGTGGTTCGCCTTCGCCCCGCGACCCAGCACCGCCTTCTTGATCTCGACGAAATTGCCCGCCTTCGACCCTTCTTCCAGCACCGCGCCGGGACGCAGCCGGGCATAGGGGCCGACCTCCGCCTGCGGGCCGACCGTGGCGCCCTCCAGATGGCAGAAGGCATGGATCGTCGCACCGTCCGCGACGCTGACGCCCGGGCCGAACACGACATTCTGCCCGACCGTCACGTCGCGCCCCAGCACCGTATCGTGCGCGAACCAGACGGTGTCGGGCGCCAGCAGCGTGACGCCCGCCGCCATCGCCGCGACGCGGCGGCGGGCCTGCCAGCCCGCCTCCACCGTGGCCAGCTCTCCCCGGCTGTTGACGCCTGCGACCTCATCCTCGCCCGTTTCGACGCAGACCGCGCGGCCGCCCTCCGCGATGGCGAGCATGACGATGTCGGGCAGGTAATATTCGCGCGCCGCATTGTCGTTGCCCACCGCCGCCAGAAGCCGCCACAGGTCGCGGGAACGGACCGCCGTGACGCCCGAATTGCACAGCGCCACCGCGCGCTCCTCGGCGCTGGCGTCCTTGTATTCCACCATCTTCGCGATGCCGCCATCGGCATCCGCGACGATCCGGCCATAGGCGGCGGCATCGGCGGGGCGGAAGCCCAGCACCGCGACGGTCGGCGCATCCGCCGCCAGCAGCCGCGCGGTCAGCCGCGTCACGGTATCGGCAGACAGGAGCGGCGTGTCGCCGAAGCAGACCAGCACCACCCCGTCGAAATCGGCCAGCGCCTCCCTGGCCTGCAACGCGGCATGGGCGGTGCCCAGTTGCTCGCGCTGCCAGGCGATATCGACGCCCCGGCCCGCGACCGCCGCCTCCACCTGCTCGCCGGACGCGCCGACGATCACCACGCGCCGCACCGCGCCCGCCCGGTCCAGGCTGTCGACCAGATGCAGCAGCATCGGCCGCCCCGCGATCGGGTGCAGCACCTTGTGCAGGTCGGACTTCATCCGCGTTCCCTTGCCGGCGGCAAGGATCACGGCGGCCAGCGGCGTGACGGTGTCGTTCATGGTGCGCCGGTTCGCACGAATGGCTTGCCAACGCCATAGGGCTACTGGCACCTCCCGCGTCCATGACGGACTTCCCCTTCGCCATCGTCGGATTCGATATGGACGGCACGCTGCTGGACACCAGCGGCGATCTGGCCGCCGCGGTCAATCATGCGCTGGAAAGCGCCGGGCGGCCGACGCTGTCGGTGGCGCAGATCAAGCCGATGATCGGCGGCGGCGCGCGCCATATGCTGGCGCTGGGCATGGCCCGCACCGGCGGCTGCGACGAGGAAGAGCTGGACCTGCTCCACCGCCGGCTGCTGGCCTATTATGAGGACAATATGGTCGTCCACACGGCGCCCTACCCCCATGCCCTCGCCGCGCTGGACTCGCTGGCGGCGAAGGGGGTGGCGCTGGCGGTCGTGACCAACAAGCTGGAAGGCTATGCCGCGCACGTCCTCGACGCGCTGGGGCTGACGGATCGCTTCGCCTGCCTGATCGGCGGCGACACGATGGGTCCGGGGCGCGGCAAGCCCGCCCCCGATCCGATCCTGGAGATGATCCGGCGCTGCGGCGGCGGGACGGCCGCGTTCGTCGGCGATTCGGTCTATGATGTCGGCGCGGCGAAGGCGGCGGGCGTGCCGGTGATCGGCTGCAGCTTCGGCTTTCTCGATCGCCCGGTGGAGGATCTGGGCGCCGATGCGGTGATCGACGGCTTCGACGAACTGGTCCCCACCCTGGCCCGCCTGCGATGAACGGCGTCGTCAGCCCGGTGCCCGCACTGGTGCTGGCGGGCGCGACCGCCATCGCCGTCTTCCTGCTGGGCGGCGGGTGGGACGGATCGGCGGTGACGCTGGTCGGCGCGATCGCCGCCGCGCTGCTGGCGCGCCGCCGCGAGGTGAAGGTTGATACCGCGCCCTCCCCCTCCCCCGTGACGCCGACGATGGAGGCGATGCTGGACGGCGTCGCGGACCCGGTGCTGCTGGTCGCGCATGGCCGCATCACCATCGCCAACGCCGCCGCCCGGACCGCGCTGGGCGCGCATGTCGTCGGCGAGGATGTGCGGGTCGCAATCCGCAACCCCGCCGCCGCGCAGGCGCTGGCCGCGCGCGACGGGCATCCGGTGGAGATCGTGGGACTTGCCGGCCGCGACCGCCGCTGGGAGATGCGCGTCGTGCCGATTTCGGACGCGCTGGCGGTCGTGAACCTGGTCGATCGCACGCAGCACGCGGCGGCCGAGCGGATGCGCGTCGATTTCGTCGCCAACGCCAGCCACGAGCTGCGCACGCCGCTCGCCTCGATCATGGGCTATATCGAGACGCTGAGCGACGAGGCGGGCGAGGAGCCGGTCCTGCGCCAGCGTTTCCTGACGGTGATGATGAACGAGGCGCGGCGGATGCAGCGGCTGGTCGAGGACCTGCTGTCGCTGTCGCGCATCGAGGCGGACAAGTTCCGCCATCCCGACAGCGCGCTGAATCTCGTCACGCTGCTGGATGAGGTGTGTGCGGAGATGCGCAGCGGCGGCAATCCGCGCGCCGCCGACCTCGTCCTGTCGATGGAGGATGACCTGCCGCCCGTCGCGGGCGATCGCGCGCAGCTGTCGCAGCTGTTCCACAACCTGATCGGCAACGCGCTGAAATACGGCCGGGCGGGTACGCCCGTCACCGTCGCCTTGCGCCGCGCCGGCAGCAACATCGCCTTCAGCGTCGTCGACGAGGGCGAAGGGATCGCGCCCGAACACCTGCCCCGCCTGACCGAGCGATTCTACCGCGTCGATGCCGGGCGTAGCCGGTCGCTGGGCGGGACGGGGCTGGGCCTGGCGATCGTGAAGCACATCGCGGAACGGCATCGCGGCCGGCTGGAGATCGCGAGTCGCGTCGGCGTCGGCACCACCGTTTCGGTGACTCTGCCCCCCGCGAACGGCGCCGTAGCAGCGACCGGCACGGCATCCGGGGACGCTGTCATTAAAGCGTAACGGCTTGGTCACATAGGGCGGCCGGCGGGGAGCGGGAGGCTCTTTCGCGACGGGGAACCCGATGTTGCGCCACCCTTTGCCCGGCCTGCTGATGCTGGCGCCGATCGCGGCGTGCGCGCTCGTGGCGTGCCGCGATCAGGCGAATGGCGGCGGCGCGGGCGCGCGCGACCAGATCAGCGTCGTCGGATCGTCCACCGTCTACCCCTTCACCACCATGATCGCCGAACAGCTGGTCGCGTCGGACCCGGACGTACCGGCCCCCGTCATCGAATCGACCGGCACGGGCGCGGGCATGAAGCTGTTCTGCGCGGGGATCGGTGCCGCCTATCCCGATATCGAGGATGCCTCGCGCCGGATGAAGGCGAGCGAGTATCGCGACTGCGCGGCGCATGGCGTCTCCGCGATCATGGAGGTGCAGGTCGGCATCGACGGCATCGCCTTTGCCGAGGGGATGAACGGCCCGCGCATGGACCTGACGCCAGCGCAGATTTATCTCGCGCTCGCCGCCGCGCCGGGCGGGCGGCCGAATACGCGGCGAACCTGGCATGACGTCGATCCCGCGCTGCCCGACACGCCGATCCAGGTCTATGGCCCGCCCGCGACCAGCGGCACGCGCGACGCGCTGGCGGAGCTGATCCTGACGCGCGGCTGCGACGCATCGAACCCCGCCGCGCCCGCGCTGGCCCGGTCCGATCCCGACGCGCACAAGGCGCTGTGCACCCGCGTGCGGGAGGACGGGGCCTATATCGACGCGGGCGAGAACGACAATCTGATCGTCCAGAAGCTGCAGTCGAACCCCAATGCGATCGGCGTCTTCGGCTATTCCTATCTGGAGGAGAATGCCGGCGCGGTGCGCGGCGTGCCGATCGCCGGGGTCGCGCCGACATATCAGGCGATCGCGGACGGCCGATATCCGGGCAGCCGGCCGCTCTATATCTATGTGAAGACGGCGCACCTGTCCGCCATTCCCCATCTTAAGACGTTCCTCGCGCTCTACGCACGCAACTGGGGGCCCGACGGGCCGCTCGTGCGGCGCGGCCTGATCGCGGCGCCGGCCGATGTCCGGGCGCGGAACGCCGCGATCATCGCCGACGAAACGCGTCTCGATCCGGCGGCGCTGCAATGAGCGGCATCGCGCTGATCCTCGTCATAGGCGGGCTCGCTCTGATCGGCTGGCTGGTCGCCCGCGCGCGCGCCGCCGCCTTCCGCGACGGGATCCAGCGGTTCAGCTCGCTCCCCGGCCATCATGGCTGGTATGTCGCGCTCTGGGCGCTCGTCCCGCCGCTCGTCTTTCTCGCGATCTGGTCGATGGTATCGCCCGCGATGGTGACGGACGCGGTGCTGACGCATCCCGCCGCCGCGCAGCTGCCGCCATCGGGTTTCGAGCGCGCGGCGATCCTGTCCGAGGCGCGCGCGCTGGCGGAGGGACGCGCCTATGGTGCGTTCAACGCGCTCGCCGGCACGCTCGCCCCCGCCTATGCCGCCGCGCAGAACCGCTATGACTGGATCGCGACGGGGCTGGCGCTGCTGCTGGGCTTTGCCGGCGGCGCCTTCTCCCTCGTCCGCATCCGGCCGGGGTTCGGCGCGCGGACGAAGGTGGAGCGGATCGTCATGGGGCTGCTGCTTGCCGCCTCGCTGATCGCCATCCTGACGACGATCGGCATCGTCGCGTCGCTGCTGTACGAGGCGGGGCGCTTCTTCGCGATCGTGCCGGTCGGCGATTTTCTGTTCGGCACGCACTGGAGCCCGCAGGTGATCGACCCGCGCGATCCAGGCGCGAACCTCGGCGCGGTGCCGCTATTCTGGGGAACGTTCTTTATCGGTGCGGTGATCGCGATGGCGGTCGCGATCCCGTTCGGCCTAATGAGCGCGATCTATCTGACGCAATATGCCACCCCCGCCACACGCCGCTGGATTAAGCCCATCCTGGAGGTGCTGGCCGGCGTTCCCACCGTCGTCTACGGCTATTTCGCCGCGCTGACGGTGGCGCCGGCGGTGCGCGATCTGGCGGCGCGGCTGGGGGTGCAATGGGCCTCGTCCGAAAGCGCGCTGGCGGCCGGGCTGGTCATGGGCGTGATGATTATCCCCTTCGTCTCCTCGATGGCGGATGACAGCCTGAACGCGGTGCCCGACGCGATGCGCGACGGCAGCCTGGCGATGGGCGCGACGCGCTCCGAAACGATCCGCAAGGTCATGCTGCCCGCCGCGTTGCCGGGCGTGGTCGGCGGCGTGCTACTGGCGGTCAGCCGCGCGATCGGCGAGACGATGATCGTGGTCATGGCCGCGTCCGGCGTCGCGACGCTGACCGCCAACCCCTTCGCTTCTGCCACCACCGTCACGCGCCAGATCGTCGACCTGCTGACGGGCGAGGCGGAGTTCGACAGCCCGAAAACGCTGGCCGCGTTCGCGCTGGGGCTGACGCTGTTCGTCGTTACGCTGCTCCTCAACATCGTCGCGCTGTCGGTCGTGAAGCGCTATCGGGAGGCTTATGAATAGCTCGCGCGTCGCCGGGAAACCGTCGACAGGGGCCGCGCCCGATGCGCCCGCCCGCGTGCCGACGGACTGGACCACCCCCGCGATGCAGCGCCGCATCCGCCGGCGCTATGCCGCGGAGCGTCGCTTTCGCCTGATGGGCCTGGGCGCCGTGATCCTGTCGGCGGGGTTCCTCGCCTTTCTGATCGTCACGATGCTGGCGCAGGGGCTGGGCGGCTTCACCGAGACGCGGGTGCGCGTGCCGATCGATCTCGCCGCCGCGAAGCTGCCCGTCACGCCGCAGCAGCTACAGGGCCGTGCCGCCGACCTCGCGCTGGCGGGTGCGGGGCTGGAGGGCGTGGTGGGGTCGGCCGCCGCCAGGGCGTGGGGCGATGCCGCGATCCTGTCGGGCGGCGCGTGGCTGCGGGTGCGTGACGCTATCAAGGCCGACCCGTCGCTGCTCCAGCGCACCGCGACCTTCGACCTGCCCACGTCGAGCACGATCGACGTCGCCGCGAAGAGCGGCCACGCCGCGCCCGCCGTGGCGGCGGAGGTTGCCCGGCTGAAGTCGGCGGGTGCCTTGTCACGCGGTCTGAACCGCGATTTCCTGTTCGGGGCCGACGCGACCGATCCGACCCGCGTCGGCATCTGGGGCGCGTTCAAGGGCTCGCTGCTGACCATGGCGGTCACGCTGGCACTGGCCTTCCCGATCGGCGTCCTGTCGGCGCTGTACCTTGAGGAATATGCGCCGAAGAATCGCTGGACCGACCTGATCGAGGTGTCCATCAACAATCTAGCCGCCGTGCCGTCCATCATCTTCGGGCTGCTGGGGCTCGCCGTGTTCCTCGGCACGTTCGGCCTGCCCCGATCCGCCCCGATCGTCGGCGGGCTGACACTGGCGCTGATGACGATGCCGGTCATCGTCATCGCCGGCCGCAACGCCATCAAGGCGGTGCCGCCGTCGATCCGCGACGCGGCGCTGGGCATCGGCGCCTCGCCCGTGCAGGTCGTGTTCCACCACGTCCTGCCGCTGGCGCTGCCCGGCATCCTGACCGGGACGATCATCGGCATGGCGCGGGCGCTGGGCGAGACGGCACCGCTGCTGATGATCGGGATGCGCGCCTTCATCGCCGCGCCGCCATCCGGCCTGACCAGCCCGGCGACCGTGCTGCCCGTCCAGATCTTCCTCTGGTCCGATCAGGTCGATCGCGGCTTCGTCGAGAAGACGTCGACCGCGATCATCGTGCTGCTCGTCTTCCTGTTGGCGATGAACGGCTTCGCCATCTACCTCCGCAACCGCTTCGAGACCCGCTGGTAATGACCCCGAAGATGACCGCCCGGAACGTCAGCGTCCATTACGGACCGAAGCTGGCGATCGACGACGTCTCGATCGATATCGAGCAGGACCGCGTCGTCGCCTTCATCGGCCCGTCGGGCTGCGGCAAATCGACCTTCCTGCGCACGCTGAACCGGATGAACGACACCGTCGCCTCCGCGCGGGTGAAGGGCGATATCCGGCTGGACGGGCAGGACGTCTACGCGCCCGACATGGACGTGGTGCAGCTGCGCGCGCGGGTCGGCATGGTGTTCCAGAAGCCGAACCCCTTCCCCAAATCGATCTACGAGAATGTCGCCTACGGCCCGCGCATCCACGGCCTGGCCGCCAGCAAGGCGGACCTGGACGTCGTCGTCGAACGCTCGCTGACCCGTGCCGGCCTGTGGGGCGAGGTGAAGGACCGGCTGTCCGACAGCGGCACCGCGCTGTCGGGCGGCCAGCAGCAGCGGCTGTGCATCGCCCGTGCGATCGCCGTCGACCCGGAGGTGATCCTGATGGACGAACCGTGCAGCGCGCTGGACCCCATCGCGACCGCCAAGATCGAGGAGCTGATCCACGAGCTGCGCGGCCGCTACGCCATCGCGATCGTCACGCACAACATGCAGCAGGCCGCGCGCGTCAGCCAGCGGACCGCCTTCTTCCACCTCGGCACGCTGGTGGAATATGGCGCGACGTCGGACATCTTCACCAATCCGCGTCAGGAACGGACGAAGGATTACATCACCGGCCGCTACGGCTGAGCGAGATACCGTCATGAACGAACATACCGTCAAGGCCTTCGATTCCGATATCGGGCAGCTGCGCGGCCTCATCAGCGAGATGGGCGGGCTGGCCGAGGAAGCTATCGCCAACGCCATGCAGGCGCTGCAACGCAGCGACCTGGCGCTCGCGCTGAAGGTGCGCGAGGCGGACCGGCGCATCGATCAGCTGGAGGCGGAGGTGGAGAGCCTGGCCGTCCGCGTCATCGCCCTGCGTGCGCCGCTGGCGGTCGACCTGCGCGAGGTGGTGGCGGCGATGAAGATCGCCAGTGTGGTCGAGCGGATCGCAGACTATGCCAAGAACATCGCCCGCCGCGTTCCCCTGATCGAGAGCGAGCACCGGATCGAGCCCGTGTCGGTGCTGCCCGCGATGGGCCGCATGGCCGCCGAGATGGTGCGCGACGCGCTCGACGCCTTCGCCGCGCGCGACGCGGAAGAGGCGGCGCGCGTCTGGCACAGCGATCCGCCGCTCGACGATTTCTACGATTCGATCTTCCGCACCCTCGTCACCTTCATGGTCGAGAATCCGGCGACGATCAGCCAGGTCGCGCACCTGCTGTTCATCGCCAAGAATCTGGAGCGGATCGGCGACCATGCGACGAACGTCGCGGAAATGGTCTATTTCGCCGCCACCGGCGAGCATCTGTCCGACCGCGAACGCGGCGGCGAGAAGGACTGACGAACATGGCACGCGTGACGATGTTGCTGGTCGAGGACGATGCGGCGCTGGCGGAGCTGCTGACCTTTCACTTCCGGCGCGAGGATTTCGAGGTCGTCCATACCGCGGATGGCGAGGAATCGCTGCTGCTGGCGCGCGAGCGCGCGCCCGATATCGTGTTGCTCGACTGGATGATCGAGGGCGTCATCTCCGGCCTGGAGGTGTGCCGCCGCCTGCGCCGCGCGCCCGAGACGCAGAACGTGCCGATCATCATGCTGACCGCGCGCGGCGAGGAGGAGGATCGCGTGCGTGGGCTGGAAACCGGCGCGGACGATTACGTCACCAAGCCCTTCTCTCCGCGCGAACTGGTGGCGCGCGTCGGCGCGGTGCTGCGCCGCGTGCGGCCGGCACTGGCAGGCGAGGCGCTGAACTACGCCGACATCGAAATGGACACGGTCGGCCACAAGGTGAAGCGCGGCGGCGAGACGGTGGCGCTGGGCCCGACCGAGTTCCGGCTGCTGAAGCATTTCCTGGAGCATCCCGGCCACGTCTTCTCGCGCGAGCGGCTGCTCGACAGCGTGTGGGGGCACGACAGCGATATCGAAAGCCGGACGGTCGACGTGCATATCCGCCGACTGCGCAAGGCGATCAACGTCGGTGGCCGGTCGGACATCATCCGCACGGTGCGATCCGCCGGTTACGCGCTGGACGCGGACGGCTGAAAGGTTGTGGGCCGGGGGTAAGGCGAACGATCCCGGCCCCTGCCGTTTGAAGGCGATGAATGTCCGGAAGATTCCGTACAACAGGAGCGGCTACGCGAACGCGTGCCGTCCCCTGCTTTTGGCGAATAAGCTGTAACTTGATCGCTGAATTGAGCCGCCGATCGGCACACCCAGCCTTGTCGGACAAGAACATCGCGTCGCCTCCGCAAGGCGTGACTTCAAATGTCCATGTGATCATCTCTTCGGACCCAACCGACAAGTCGAACGTTGGGACGGCTGCGTAACGCTTGTTACGGCAAAATTCTTCGAGGAGACCCTCAAAATGAAGTTCATGCTTCTTGCCGCGACCGCCCTGCTGGCCACACCCGTGATGGCGCAGGACATGGCGCCCGGTGCGACGCCCAGCTCGACGCAGAGCACGACCACCGGCGACGCGACGATGCAGCCGCCAGCTGGCGACGCGACCGTGACCGCGACCGAGACGATGCAGACGCCGGGCGGTGACGCGGCGGGCAGCGTGTCGGCGACCGCGCCGATGACCACGGCCGGCGGTACGCCCGTGGGCGGATACCAGCCCGCGACTTCGACCCCGACCGCCGCCCCCGGTGCGCCGGTCGTGTTCCAGCCTTCGGTCGCGCCGTCGGTCGCCTTCCCGCCGCCGGCCCCGCTGAAGAGCTATCCGATCTGCAAGAAGGGCCAGTACGATCAGTGCCGGCAGCGCGGCGGCAAGTAACCGTCGCCACCTTCAGATGAGCGGTCCGGGCCTGTGCCGGACCGCTATCGTCGGCGCTCTCCCTCGCGGGAGGGCGCCGTTTTGCGATTGACGGCGGCGCGTCCGTCGCGACGCGATCAAAAGATGGCCGACTCGACTATTCCTCGACCAGTTTCAGCAAGCGCCGCTCGACGGGAGCAAGCACGGGGCCCAGTTCCTGCCCCCGCTTCAAAACGAAGCCATTTTCGCCGATCAGCGACCACATTCCCTGCTTGTGCCGCAGCGCCGGTCGCTTTTCGATCCGCACCTCGGGACGTTCGGCAGTGCGGCGAAAGGCGCTGAAGATCGCCGCATCCCGTCCCAGATCCATGGCATAATCGCGCCAATGCCCCGCCGCCACCATCCGACCGTACAGGTCCAGGATCCGCGTCAGCTCCTGCCGATCGAAACCGACCTGTGGCTCGATGCGCTGCGGAAAGGGGACGATACCCATCAGGCGCGGTCGCGCGCCTCGTCATCCGGTCGCATTCCGGGCGCGTCGCGCTCGGCGATCAGCGCGTCCAGCCGCCGACGCAACTGCTCGACTTCGCAGCGGAGCAGTTCCGTCTTCTGCGTCACCGGATCGAAGGTTTCGGCGCATTTCGTGCCATAGGGCAGGAAGTCGGGCTTCGGCGCAGGGCCGCCCTCCACTACTGTCGGGCGGGCGGGGATGCCGACCATGACGGCGCCGTCCGGCACGTCGCGCGTCACCACCGCATTCGCACCCACGCGCGCGCCGCGCCCGATCGTGATCGGCCCCAGCACCTGCGCGCCCGATCCGATGATCGCGCCATCCAGCAGCGTCGGGTGCCGCTTTCCACCGATGCCGTTGTCGGGGCTGGTTCCGCCCAGCGTCACGCATTGATAGATGGTCACGTCGTCCCCGATGTGCGCGGTTTCGCCGATCACGACAAATCCATGATCGATGAAGAAGTTGCGCCCGATCGTCGCGCCCGGATGAATGTCGATCGCGGTCCAGGCGCGCGTCCAGTGATTGACGATCCGCGCCAGCAGAAAAAGCCGCGCCCGGAACAGGCGGTTCGCCACCCGGTGGCCCGCCAGCGCCCAGACGCCCGGATAGGTCAAAACCTCGGCCCGGCTGCGCGGCGCGGGATCGCGCGCGCGGATCGAATCGATATAGGCGACGAGGCGACTGGCCATCTTCTTCCCCCAGGCGGTCGTTGCCGCTGCGTATCGGCTTCATCTAGGGAGCCGACCGGGGGGCGGCAATGGTCAGGCTTCACCCAATGCAAAGCCTATCTTCCTTGTGGAGATTGTGCGGGCATTGCACGTTCAGGTCAGTGAAAGGAACCTGATGCCCGATTTGCTGTCGTTCGACTTCTCACAGATCCTGCCCTTCATCCTCATCGGTTTCGCCGCGCAGGTGGTGGACGGGGCGCTGGGCATGGCGTTCGGCGTCATCTCCAACACCGCGCTCCTCTGGATCGGCGTGCCGCCCGCCGCCGCTTCCGCGGGGGTGCATACGGTGGAAACCTTCACCACCGCCGTGTCGGGGATCAGCCATGTCGCGCATCGCAACGTCGACTGGCGCCTGTTCCTGCGGATCATGATCCCCGGCGTGATCGGCGGCGTGCTGGGCGCCTATGTCCTGTCCAACATCGACGCGAGCGTCGCCAAGCCGTTCATCCTGGCCTATCTGTCGGGGATCGGCATCTACCTGCTGTGGCGCAGCCTGCATTATCCGCCCAAGCAGCGCGAGCCCAAGGTGGTGGAGCCACTCGGGCTGGCCGGCGGATTCCTGGATGCGGCGGGCGGCGGCGGCTGGGGGCCGGTGGTGACGTCGAACCTGCTGGTGCAGGGCGCCAGCCCGCGCACGACGATCGGTTCGGTCAACACCGCGGAATTCTTCCTGACCGCGACCATCTCCGCGACCTTCCTGACGCAGCTGGGCTGGGCGGCATTCACCACCGCAACGCTGGGCCTGCTGATCGGTGGTATCGCGGCCGCGCCGTTCGGGGCCATGCTGGCCAAGCGGGTGCCGGCACGGCGGCTGATGCTGATGGTCGGCATCGTCCTGATCGTCACCAGCCTGTTCGGGCTGTGGCGCGCGCTGCACGGCTAGGGTAGCGAGGGCGGCATGGCCGCCACCTATCTTCCGACGCTGAAGCAGCTCCAGTATCTGGTCGCCCTGCGCGACCACGGCCATTTCGGCCGCGCGGCGGAGGCGTGTTTCGTCACCCAGTCGACGCTGTCCGCCGGGCTTCGCGATCTGGAGACGCTGATCGGCGTCGTGCTGGTGGAGCGGACGCGGCGGGTCGTGCGCTTCACGCCGCTGGGCGACCGCTTCGTCGACAAGGCGCGGCGCGTGCTGCGCGAGGCGGAGGAGCTGGGCGATCTGGCCCGCGCCGCCGGACGGCCGCTGACGGGCGAGATGCGGATGAGCGTGATCCCGACGATCGCGCCCTTCATGCTGCCGCGCATCCTGCCCCGGCTGCGCCGCGATTACCCCGACCTCCGGCTGTTCCTGCGCGAGGAATCGAGCGCCGCCGCGTGCGAGGGCCTTCATGCCGGTCGCGCCGATTGCGTGCTGCTCGCGCTACCCTTCGCCTGTGGCGAGGTCGCGTCGGCGCCGCTGTTCGAGGACCGGCTGTTCGTCGCCTTCCAGTCCGACGATCCGGACAGCGCGCCTGCACAGATCGATGCCGATGCGATCGCGCCCGACAGTCTGTTGCTGCTGGAGGACGGCCATTGTTTGAAGGACCATGCACTCGCCGCCTGCAACCGGCCGGACCTGCGCGCGGGCGCGACGATGCTGGGTACGTCGCTGCACACCATCGTTCAGATGGTCGATAACGGGCTGGGCATGACGGTGCTGCCGGAAATGGCGCTAAAGGCGGGGATTTTGGAGCATACCAGCGTCACCGCGCGGCCGCTGGCCGCCGAAAATGCGGTGCGCCATGTCGCGCTGGTCTGGCGCCGCGCGTCTCCGCGCGAAAGCGATTTTCGCCTGCTGGCGGGCGTCTTGGCGGACATCGGCTGATCTCGCGCAAGCGGCACGTCAGCGCGTCGAAAAGGAACGATCCGCCGTTTCGCGCGTGAATGACGCCGAGTTCATCTCGGGAGTCCATTCATGCGTATCCATCCGATCCTGCTGGCCACTGCCCTGATCGCGGGCCCCGCCGCCGCGCAGACCACCGCGTCGGCCGCCACCCCCGCGACCGAGCCGGCCCCCGCCACCGCCGCCGCGCCCGCGTCGAATATGACGATCGCCGCCGCCATCGCGGCATCCCCCGACCACAAGACGCTGCAGCGTCTGCTCGTCGCGGCGAAGCTGGATGCGACGCTGGCCGGCCCGGGCCCCTTCACCGTGTTCGCGCCGAAGGATTCGGCTTTCGCGCTGCTGCCCGCCGGCACGCTCGACACGCTGCTGGCGCCGGCCAATGTCGCCAGCCTGACCACGATCCTGAAGAACCATGTCGTATCCGGCGCCATGACGTCGGATCAGCTGCGCGCCGCGATCCAGGCGGGCGGCGGCAAGGCGACGCTGAACACGCTGTCGGGCCAGGCGATCACCGCCTCGCTGGAAGGCCAGGCGATCCTGCTGACCGACGCGGTGGGCAACAAGAGCTATATCGACAAGCCTGACATGAAGGAGTCGAACGGCATCATCCATTCGACGAACGGCATCAGCCTTCCCAAGCTGGGCTGATCCGCACCGCGCCCCTCCCCCGATCATCGGGCGGAGGGGCGTGTCTCATTACCGCCAGCGCGCCGCCGCGTCATGATCCGCGTCGCGCGCCTCCACCCAGCGCCCTTCGCCGCCACGCACCTCCCGCTTCCAGAAGGGCGCGTCCGTCTTCAGCCGGTCGATCAGGTAGGCGCACGCCTCCAGCGCCGCGGCCCGATGCGCGGACGCCGCCGCGACGAAGACGATCCTCTCTCCCGCCCGCATCGACCCGACCCGGTGGACGATCGTCGCGGCGGACAGCGACCAGCGGTCGGTCGCGGCCTGTGCGAGATTCGTCAGCGCGGCTTCCGTCGCCCCCGGATAATGTTCCAGCTCCAGAGTCTCGACGCTGCCGTCCGCCGCCGGATCACCGCGCACCAGGCCGGTGAAGGTCGCGACCGCCCCCTCCCCACGCCCTTCTACCAATGCCGTCTCGGCGGTGAGGTCGATCGGCGCCGGATCGACGCGGATGCGGATCATCCGCCGGTCACGGGCGGAAAGAGGGCGACCTCGCGCGCGCCGGCGATCGGCGTGTCCATCGGCACGAACGCCTGATCCACCGCCGCGCGCAGCCGCGCCGGATCGGCGAATGCGGCGGCATGGCCGGCGCTCCGCCCGGCCAGCCATGTGACCAGGTCGGCGACGGTCGCGGTGCCGGCCGGCGGATCGAGCTGCTCTTCGCCCATGCCGATGCGTTCGCGCACCCAAGCGAAATAGAGTATGCGCAAGCCCATCCCTCTCAATCCATGTGCTTCAGGCCGACGCGCAGATAGTCCCAGCCGGTGATGAGCGTCAGCGCGGCCGCGCCCCAAAGCGCCGCGATCCCGACCTGGCCGATCCATGGCGCGGACGGGATCGCACCGGCCAGGATCAGCGCGCCCAGCGATACCAGCTGCAGCGTCGTCTTCCACTTCGCCAGCTTCGATACGGGGACGGAGACGTGCAACGGCGCCAGAAACTCGCGCAGTCCCGACACCGCGATCTCGCGGAGCAGAATGACGAGCGCGGCGACGAGGCTGAGGCCCGAAATATCGCGCGTGCCGACCAGCATCAGGATGACGGCTGCGACCATGATCTTGTCGGCGATCGGATCGAGGAAGATGCCCAGCCGCGACACCGCTCCGTTCGCGCGCGCCAGATAGCCGTCGAAATAGTCGGTGATGCCCATCAGACAGTACACTGCGAAGGCGATGGCGTAGCCTGCCGCCCATTGCGGCCACCACAACAGGCCGACGAGCAGCGGCACCGCGCAGATCCGCGACAGGGTCAAAAGGTTGGGCAGGGTCAGCATCCCTGCCGTCCCTATCCCCGCGCGCGCGCGGCGGGAAGCCCCCGTGTTCGCACCGTTCCATGGGCAAAGCATTGGCTTTACGCCGGCCATCGCGCTACAAGCGGCGCCGAGAACCATCTTCAAGGCCGCATCATGATCAATGCGCTGGGGCTGCTGAAGCGGCGTCGCTTCCTGCCCCTGTTCGTCACCCAGTTCCTGGGTGCGTTCAACGACAATCTGTTCAAGACCTCGATGGTCCTGTTCGCGACCTATGCGATCTTCAACGATGCCGCGCACGAGGCGAAGTTCAACGCGCTGGCGACGGGCCTGTCGATCCTGCCCTTCTTCCTGCTGTCCGCGCTGGCCGGGCAGCTGGCGGACAGCCACGACAAGGCACGGATCATCCGCACCGTGAAGGCGGCGGAGATCGGCATCATGGCGTTCGGCGCGACGGGATTGATGCTGGCCCGGCACGGCTATCAGACGGTGGGCCTTGGCCTGATGCTGTTCGCGGTCCTGCTGCTGGGCATCCATTCGACCTTTTTCGGGCCGATCAAATACGCCATCCTTCCGCAGCATCTGGCGCCGTGCGACATACTGGGAGGCACCGGGCTGGTCGAGGCGGGCACTTATCTCGCGATCCTGGCGGGCACCGTCCTGGCCGGCTGGATCCATATCGAGACGGCGGCGATAACCGTGCTGGTCATCGCCGGGATCGGCTGGTTCGCGGGCCGGCAGGTGCCGCCGGCGCCGCGACAGGGGCCGCCGCTGAAGCTGGACTATAACCCGTTCACGGCATCGTGGCGGCTGATTTCCGCGACGATGCATATTCCCCGGCTGTTCCTGGCGATCTGCGCGATCAGCTTTTTCTGGACGATCGGGTCGGTCCTCATCATCGTCTTCCCGCCGCTGGTGAAGAACGTGCTGGCCGCCGACGAGCGGGTCGCGAGCGGCGCCATCGCGGTATTCTCCATCGGCGTCGCGATGGGGTCGGTCATCATCAATACGATGCTGAAGGGGCGCATATCCGCTCGCTATGCCCCCGCATCCGTGCTGGGCATGGGCGGCTTCGTCGTGGTGTTCGCGCTGCTGGCGCATGGCTGGGACCAGCCGGCGGCCGGGCAGTTGATGGGCTGGGCCGAATTCCTGGAGCATCCCGGCGCGCTGGCGATGCTGGCGACGCTGCTGGCGATCGCGATCACGGGCGGGATGTTCGTCGTGCCGCTCTACGCCTTCCTGACGACGACCGTGGAAAAGGATCAGACGGCGCGGACGGTGGCGGCCAACAACGTGGTCAATGCCGGCGCGATGACGATCGGCGCGATCGCCGTCATGATCGTCAGCGCGATGGGCGTCCGGCCCGAAGATATGCTGTTCGGCGTCGCGGGCATGTGCGTGATGTCAGCCCTGTTGGCGCTGAAGCTGCACCGCGTCTGCGATCGCGAGGACGGCTGCCTCCCCTGTGGCGACGGCCGCTCGCCGGGACCGCTCCACTGAGCGGGGGCGGCAGACGGTCAGAAGATGAAGCTGTAAAAGCAGATGAAGAACGCCGCAAAGCTCAGGAAGAACAGGCGCAAATCCTGATCGTCCGCGCGGCGCGTGGGCTGTACGGGCGGCGGCAGCGTCCGGCGAAACGGATGGCGTGCCCCTTCATGGGTTAGGACCAGGCGGCGGGACAGGGTTCGCTTCGTCATGCGCGGATTAACCCCGGATTTACCGTTCGGTGCCACCATGGATTATGGTGAAGATCGTCCTGATTCAGCACGATGACGGGAATTATCTGCATTGCCTGTCACATGGCGGGTCAATGGCTTGTTGAGTGAAGCCGGTCTCGCCGTCAGGATGCGCGCATGATCGCAACGCTGACCTTCGCCGCCGCGGCCGTCGCCGCCGCCACCCCCGCCCCACCGCCCTCGCCCGCCCGCCTGCGGGCTGACGTGGCGACGCTCGTCGGCTTCGGCACGCGCCATACCGCGTCCACGACGACCGATCCGCGGCGCGGCATCGGCGCCGCGCGTGACTGGGCGGCCGAGCAATTCCGCGTGATCGGCGCCTCGTGCGGCGGCTGCATCCGGGTGGAGCGGATCGAGCGGAGCTTCACCGGCCCGCGCGCGCCCGGCGGGGTGGTGGTGCAGGACGTGCTTGGCATCCAGCCGGGTCGCGACCCGAACCGGGTCGTCATCGTCGGCGCGCATATCGACAGCCGCGTCAGCGACGTCATGGACACGACCAGCGATGCCCCCGGCGCCAATGACGACGCATCGGGCGTCGCGCTGGTGCTGGAGGCGGCGCGGCTGCTCGCCGGCCGGCAATTCGACGCGACGATCGTCTACGCCGTCTTCTCCGGTGAGGAGCAGGGGCTGTGGGGGGCGACGCTGCTGGCGGACACCGCAAAGGCGCGCGGGTGGCAGGTATCCGCGATGCTCAACAACGATATCGTCGGCAACACGATCGGTCAGGGCGGCAAGCGCGAGGATCGGTACGTCCGCGTCTTTTCGGAGGGGATCCGCGCGTCGGAAGACATGGCGGGCCAGATCGCGCGGCGCGGCAATGGCGGCGAGGACGACGGCCCCAGCCGGGCGCTGGCCAAGGCGATCGACGGGATCGCCGCGAAGGGCCGGTTCGGCCTCGGCATTTTCCTAGACCGGCGCCCCGATCGCTTCGGCCGGGGCGGCGATCACGAACCGTTCCTCAAGCTCGGCTATCCCGCCGTGCGCTTTTCGGTCGCCAACGAGAATTGGGACGCGCAGCATCAGGACCTGCGGACGGAAAAGGGTGTCGTCTATGGCGATACGATCGATCGGATGGACTTTCCGTATCTGGCGAAGGTGACCGCGATCAACGTCGCGACGCTCGCCCGGCTGGCCGCCGCCCCCGCCGCGCCGCCATCCGCGACGATCGCGGGCGCGCTTTCGCGCGACACCACCGTGACGTGGCCGGCCGTGCCCGGCGCCGTGCGGTATCGCGTGCAATGGCGGCGGACCGATTCGCCGGGCTGGACCGACACGCGAGAGGTGGTCGGCGGTACGACCACAATCCTGCGGCAGGTGCCGGTGGACGATCATTTCGTCGGGGTATCGGCGATCGGCGCGAACGGCGCCGAAAGCCTCGTCACCTTCGCCGGGCGATAGGGCGGCAACGCCGCCCCGCGGGAGTTCAGGCGGGGCGGCATCGCGAATGACACCCCGGCGGCGGGGCGGCCACTCGGCCCGATGGATATCCCTCCCCGGATGTCATCAGGTGTCCGTAACGGGCACAATACACGATGGTGCCGCCACTCGCCAGCGCGCGAAATGTCCCTGATCGGGTCGATCGGGACAGGTCAGATCCGTTGGGCGAGAAGCGCCGCCAGCGCCTCGCACCCGGCCGCGTCCGCCACGTCGAAGCGATCGGGGACGGGGCTGTCGAGATCCAGCACGCCGAGCACGACGCCATCGCGGACCAGCGGCACGACCAGTTCCGACCGGCTGGCGGCGTCGCAGGCGATATGGCCGGGAAAGGCGTGAACATCGGCCACACACTGCGTCTGCCGCGTCACCGCCGCCGTGCCGCAGACCCCCTTGCCCAGCGGGATGCGGATGCACGCCGCCTTGCCCTGGAACGGCCCCAGCACCAGCTCGCCGTCCACCACCCGATAGAATCCCGCCCAATTCAGGTCGGGCAGATATTGCCAGATGAGCGCGGATGCGTTCGCCATGTTGGCGATCCCGTCCGCCTCGCCATCCGTCAGCGCGTCGAGCGCCGCCAGCATGTCGCGATAGAGCGAAGCCTTTGTCCCGCCCGCGATATCGAATTGGTACATCAGTCCGTCCTTACCCGGCCGCGCCCCGCCTTCACGGCGCTGCGGCCCTTCTTCTCGTCAACCCGGCGCGCCTTCGCGGCCTTTGACGGCTTGGTCTTCACCCGGCGCGCCTCCCGCTCCTCCGCCTTGGCGAGCAGTTCGGCCAGACGGTCGCGCGCATCCTGCCGGTTCGCCTCCTGCGTGCGATAGCGCCGCGCGGTCAGCACCAGCGTGCCGCTGCTCGTCAGCCGGCTGCCCGCCAGCAGCTTCAGCCGCCGATAGGTTTCGGGGTGCAACCCCAATTGGAACACGTCGACCCGCAACTGGCAGGCGGTCGCGACCTTGTTGACGTTCTGCCCGCCCGGTCCCGTCGCGGCGAGGAACCGCTCGTCGATCGCCTCGGGCGGCACGTCTACCATGCGCCGAATCGCTCCGGCAGCGGCGCTTCGGCGCGGATCGGATCCTTACCGGGGCGCGGCACGACCAGCTCCGCCGCATGAAGCAGCATCCCGCCGCAATCGGGCCGGCCATAGACGGGGTCGCCGACCACCGGCACCCCCAGTCCGCTCGCCGCATGGACGCGGATCTGGTGCGTCCGGCCGGTCGCGGGGCGGAATTCGACCAGCGTCCGCCCGCCCTCGCTGCGCACCGCACGCCAGCGGGTGAGCGAAGCCTTGCCGCGATCGTCGGGCACCATCCGCCAACCCGCCTCGGCCGTGCTGACCTTCGCGAGCGGCAGCGCGATCTCTCCCTCACCTTCGACCACGCCGTCCAGCACGGCGAGGTAGCGTTTTTCGACCAAACCGGCCTCGAACGCCTGCTGGAACCGCGCCTGCGCCTTCGGATTGCGCGCCAGCAACAGGCAGCCGCTGGTATCCCGATCCAGACGATGAACCGCGACCGGCCAGCGGCGAAAGCCGAACTTCAATGATTCGAGGTGGTTCTCCAGACTGAGGGAGCCGTCGCGCGGGGGGTCGACCGGCAGCCCGGCGGGCTTGTCGATGACCAGGGCCTCGCCGTCGATGAACAATACGCGGTCGCCATGCATGGGCCGCTCCTTGCCACCGCGCGCGCGGGCATGCCAGAGGCGAGCGCATCATGCTCGCGCTGTTATCCCTCGTCGCGCTGACGCAAGCCCCGCTCGCGGCCCCTGCCCCGCAACCGCCCGTGCCGACGGACGGCCGGCTGCTGGGGCACTTCCCCTATGGCGAGGCGGCGGCCAGCGAACTGGTCGACGCGCCGCCCGGCTTTGGCCTGCATGCCTGCCGCATCCGGCGCGACGTCTATCCCGATCTCGTCCGGCTGCTCGCCGCCGCGGCCGCCGATCCGCGCACGGGCGGCACGATCCGCGGCCTGTCATGCCATCGCTCCATCCCGCGTCAGGGCGGCCTGTTCCGATCGGGCGGAGACGATGCGGCGGATCGCGCCATCTCCGTCGCGCCGCCCGGCCATACCGAGCACAGCACCGGCTATGCGATCGACTTCGCGATCCGCCCCGCCGCCGGCTGTCCGGATGCGGAGGCGTGCATGGCGATCCTGCCGGCCGCGCGCTGGCTGCGCGAGAATGCGCCGAGATACGGCTTCGAGTTGAGCTTTCCGCCCGGCAACCGTCAGGGCGTGAAGTGGGAACCGTGGCATTGGCGCTGGGTGGGCGCGAGCGCGGATGCGCCCGGCGCCGCCCGCGCGCGCTTCACCTTCGAAAAGGCGCGCGCGGCGTTTCCCGCGGAGCCCGGCATCTACCCCCCGCTGCGGATCGTCCTGCTGCGCCAGCCCGACCCGCCGGTGATCGCGCCCCCGCCCGCTCCGCAGAAAGGCAAGCGGCGCCGGCGCTGACGCGTCAGGCCAATTCCACCTGCGCCGTCTCGTACCCGGCATTGCGAAGCGCGGCGATCAGCCGGTCGAGATGCGCGCGGTCGCGCGTCTCGCACTCGATATCGGTGATGAGCCCCTTGGCCGGCAGCGTCGTGAAGACCCGCTGGTGATAGACCTCGATGATGTTCACCCGCTCCTGATCGAACAGGCGGGCGACATGGAACAGTGCACCCGGCTGGTCCTGCAATCGGATGCGGAGCCGCGCGAGGCGGCCCGAGCGCGCCAGATCGCGCAGCAGCACATTGGCGAGCAACCGCGTATCGATATTGCCGCCGCACAGCACGACACCCACCGTCTTGCCCGCGAACCGCCCCGGATGCGCCAGCAGCGCCGCCAGCCCGGCCGCGCCGGCGCCCTCCACCACCGTCTTTTCGATCTGGAGGAGCAGGCTGACCGCCTCTTCCAGGCTGCGCTCGCTGACGAGCAGGATGTCGTCGACCAGCGCGGCGACCATGCGCGCGGTGATGCCGCCCGGCTCCTTCACCGCGATACCCTCGGCCAGCGTATCGCCGGCACAGGGCATGTCCGTGCCGTTGATGCGATTGTACATGGAGGGGAACAGTTCCGCCTCCACGCCGATCACCTCGACGGGCCGCCCCTGCGCCCGCGCGACCGTCGCCATGCCGGAGATAAGGCCGCCGCCACCGATCGGCGTAATGAGCGTGTCGATCGCGGGCACGTCCTCGAACATCTCGATCGCGACGGTGCCCTGCCCGGCGATGATCCGGGGATCGTCGAACGGGTGGACGAAGGTGTAGCCGCGCTCCCCCTCCAGCACGCGGGCATGAGCGTAGGCTGCGTCGAACGTATCGCCCTCCAGCACTACGGTCGCGCCATGCCCCTCGGTCTGCACCACCTTCACCGTCGGTGTGTTGCGCGGCATCACGATCGTCGCGGGCACGCCCAGCCGGTTGGCGTGATAGGCCAGCCCCTGCGCATGGTTGCCGGCCGATGCGGCGATCACGCCCTTCGCCTTCGCCGCCTCCGACAGTTGCAGCAGCGTATTGAGCGCGCCGCGTTCCTTGTAGGCGGCGGTGAACTGGAGATTTTCGAACTTCAGATAGACGGTCGCGCCGGTCAGTTGCGACAGTGTGCGGCTGATCAGCGTCGGCGTGCGCACGATCGCGTCGCGAATGCGGGCATGGGCCGCGGTGACGTCGTGGAGGGTCACGGGCAGGCCCGCGTCGTCTTGCTTGATCCGAGTTGCCATCCCGACGCGTTAGACCGTCTGGCGCGGTTGGGGAACACCGCTTATGCCACCCGGCATGGCAAACCGTTTGACCCTGCTTTTCCTGTCCGCCGCCGCGCTGCTGGCCCCCGGCGCCGCCCATGCCGAGGCGCTGGTCGACAATGTCGCGGGGATCACGCTGGACGCCGATGGCAAGGTCGTACGCTTCACCGGGCTGCTGATGACGCCCGATGGCAAGGTGGTGAAATTGCTCGGCCCGAAGGACAAGCGGCCCGACCGGCTGGACTGGCGCGCCGACATGAAGGGGCGCGTCCTGATGCCCGGCTTCGTCGACGCGCACGGCCACGTCATGGAACTGGGCTTCCGCCAGCTGGAGCTGGACCTGTCCGGCACCCGCTCGCTGGACGAGGCGAAGGCGCGGATCGCCGCCTATGTCGCCGCCAATCCCGAGCGCAAGTGGATCCTGGGCGGTGGCTGGAACCAGGAAACCTGGGGCCTGGGCCGCTTTCCCACCGCCGCCGATTTGGACGCGGTGACTGGCGACAAGCCCGTCTTCCTGACCCGGATCGACGGCCATGCCGGCTGGGCAAACAGCGCCGCGCTGCGCGAGGCGGGCGTGACCGCGACGACGAAGGCACCGGCAGGTGGCCGGATCGAGAAGGGGCCGGGCGGGCGCCCCGCCGGCGTGTTCGTCGACGCCGCGCAGGACCTTATCATGAAGGTGGTGCCGCAGCCGTTGCCCAAGGAACGCGACGTCGCGCTCGTGAAGGCGCAGGCGCTACTGCTGTCGCTGGGCATCACCGCGACCGCCGACATGGGCACCAGCATCGACGACTGGCTCAGCTATCGGCGGATGGCGGACGTGAACGGGCTTCGCGTGCGCATCGTCAGCTATGGCGCGGGGATCGACGTGACGACGCGGATCGGCGGCACCGGGCCGACGCCGTGGCTGTATGGCGACCGGCTGCGGCTGGCGGGCGTGAAGCTGTACGGCGACGGCGCGCTCGGCTCGCGCGGGGCGTGGCTGAAGGCGCCCTATGCCGATGCGGCCGGTGAGCAGGGGCTGGGCTTCCAGACCGACACGGTGCTGCGCAACCTGATGAGCCGCGCGGCGATGGACAAGTATCAGGTCGCCGTCCACGCGATCGGCGACCGCGCCAACGCGCAGGTGCTGGGCGCGATCGACGAGCTGGTCGAAACCTACAAGGGTGATCGCCGCTGGCGGATCGAACATGCGCAGATCGTCGATCCGACCGACCTGCCGCGCTTCGGCAGGAACGGCATCATCGCTTCCATGCAGCCGGTCCACCAGACCAGCGACCGGATCATGGCGGAGGCGCGGCTTGGCCCGGCGCGACTTGCGGGCGCCTATGCGTGGAGATCCATGCTGGCTAACGGTGCGAAGCTGGCGTTCGGCTCCGACTATCCGGTCGAGAGCCCCGATCCGTTCGCGGGCTGGGCCGCCGCCTTCACCCGGCAGGGCGCGGACGGAATGCCGCCGGGCGGCTGGCATCCCGAAGAGGCGTTGACGCGCGAACAGGCGTGGCAGGCGTTCACGCAGGGCGGCGCCTATGCGGCGTTCGCGGAGGACAAGTTCGGGCGGCTGGCACCGGGCCAGCGCGCCGACTTCATCATCGTCGATCGCGATCCGCTCGCCGCGACACCGGCCGACCTGCGGGCGACGAAGGTGCAGGAAACCTGGGTCGGCGGCGAGAAGGTGTGGGAGCGGAAGTGACCGCTCTAACGCCGCTGGTCCTGAGGGAAGGCCGAGCGCAGTCGAAGCCTCATCTCGAAAAACAGGTGCTTCGAGACGGCATTTCGACTTCGCTTAGTGCCTCCTCAGCACGAACGGACATAGCGGCAAGGAGGGGGCATCAGGCGACCGCCGCAGCGTTCACCTCGTCGGGTTCGCGCAGCACATAGCCACGGCCCCAGACCGTCTCGATGTAATTCTCGCCGTCGCAGGCCAGGCTCAGCTTCTTGCGCAGCTTGCAGATGAAGACGTCGATGATCTTCAGTTCCGGCTCGTCCATCCCGCCATACAGGTGGTTGAGGAACATTTCCTTGGTCAGCGTGGTGCCCTTGCGGAGCGACAGCAGCTCCAGCATCGCATATTCCTTGCCGGTCAGATGGACGCGGGCGCCATCGACCTCGACCGTCTTGGCATCCAGGTTCACCGCCAGCTTGCCGGTGCGGATGACCGACTGCGAATGCCCCTTCGACCGGCGGACCACGGCGTGGATGCGGGCGATCAGCTCCTCGCGGTGGAACGGCTTCGTGACATAATCGTCGGCGCCGAAGCCGAAGCTGCGCACCTTCGAATCCATCTCACTGACGCCGGACAGGATCAACACCGGCGTCGTCACCCGCGCGACGCGCAGTTTCTTCAGCACGTCATAGCCGTGCATGTCGGGCAGGTTCAGGTCGAGCAGGATGATGTCGTAATCATACAGCTTGCCCAGATCGAGGCCTTCTTCGCCCAGATCGGTCGTGTAGATATTGAACCCTTCGGTCGTCAGCATCAGCTCGATCGCCTTGGCGGTCGTCGGCTCGTCTTCGATCAACAGCACGCGCATGGGCAGTCCCCGGTTTCGCGGCACGCGTTCCTATTTGCGCGCGACCAAAACATTAACGTAAACACCTCTGAACGCAAAAGGTTAATTTCTGACTAATGGAAAACGTTCCGTGAAATCCGTTGGTTAAAAAGATCAGTCTGATTTCGCTGGCTAATCGCGGGGACAGGCGCTGCGGAACCGCGCGGAAAGAAACTCGATCAGTACCGCGACGCGCGCCGGACGTAGCGTGCCGGGCGGGGTGAGCAGATGGAGCGCGACCGCACCGCTCGACCAGTCCGGCAGGACCGGCTC
>CAJYLQ010000006.1 GCA_913775975.1 uncultured Sphingomonas sp.
GCAGCGCTGGCCGCATTATGCGGCGGTCGTGGTCGCCGGGCTCGCCTTCCTCGTACCGGCCGGCGGCGCGCGGCGGGCGCTGGTGCTGCTCGCGGCTTTGCTGATCGCGACGTCGGGGCTGATCGGAGTCGCCCATGCCGGGGTGGAATATGGCTGGTGGCGCGGCTTCACGCCCTGCACGTCCAACATGCAGCTGAAGGGGCTGTCCGCCGCGCAGCAGCTGGACGCGATCATGCGCGCGCCGCTGATCCGCTGCGACCGGCCGCAATGGACGCTGCTGGGCATTTCGCTGGCCGGGTTCAACGCCCTCTTCTCGCTGGTGGGGGCCGCCACCATCTTCACGCTGACACTGGCGAGGAGGGTGCGATGAGCGAGCGTGCGACGAGCGGCTGGAAGCCCGGCGACCGGCGAGAGGCGACGAAGGCGATGATCCGCGTCGACCAGGCGGGAGAATATGGCGCGACGCGCATCTATGCCGGGCAGCTGGCGGTGTTGGGCGATCGCCATCCCGCCGCCCGCGCGATCCATCACATGGCCGCGCAGGAAGAGCGCCACCGTGCCTTTTTCGACCGGCTGATCGCGGAGCGGGGCGTGCGGCCGACGCTGCTCCAGCCGTTCTGGAACGTCGCCGGGTTCGCGCTGGGCGCGGTGACGGCGGCGATCGGGCCGGACGCGGCGATGGCGTGCACCGCCGCGGTCGAGACGGAAATCGACAAACATTATGCCGACCAGCTGGCGGATCTGGGCGACAGCGACCCGGAACTATCCGAGGCCATCGCCGATTTTCAGGCGGAGGAGCTGGAGCATCGCGATCATGCGCTGGCGAACGGGGCGGAGAACGCCTTCGCCTATCCGGTCTTATCCGGGATGATCCGGCTGGGCTGCAAGGTCGCGATCGCGGCGGCGAAACGGATCTGAGGGAGAGTGGGCCGATGAAGGGCTTGTCGATCATCGCGGTTGTGACGGGGGCGCTGACCGGCGCGACGCCGCTCGCCGCGCAACAGGCTGCGACGCCCACCACCGCCGCCGCCCCCGCCGCGCGGCAGGTGGCGCTGCCCGGCGCGGAGCGTCCGCGCCCGGTGCAGCAGCAGGGCGGCGTCGGCCGGGGTGCGCCGGTCAACGGCGTGCTGATCCTCTATGGCAACGAACGCTGCCCGACCAATGCCAGCGGCGAGGAAATCGTCGTCTGCGAATATCGCGACGCGAAGGAACAGTATCGCGTCCCCAAGGAGCTCCGCAATCTGGAGATCACGCCCGAAAATCGCAGCTGGGCGGTGCGCGCACAGGATACGCTGAACGCCGGTGTCGGGGTGAACGGGATCGGCAGTTGCTCGCCCGTCGGTCCGGGCGGCGCGACCGGCTGCTTCGGTCAGGCCGCGCGCGCCAATCGCGCGATCAACAAAGCGCGCAAGGAAGAAGAGGCGCGCTTCCCCTGATAAGCGCCCGGCGAGGGCGGGCCCCGTCATGGCGAGCGAATAACGGCACATCGCCCCCGGCACATGGTGCCAGGGGCGATACGTCCTGCGAAGGCGATTCCCGTCAGAACTTGAACCGCACGCCCGCGCGATAGGTGCGACCGATCTGGTCGTAGAGCGTCGGGTTGTTGAAGATGGTCGAGCGTGCCGGATCGCGATCCAGCAGATTGTCCACCTTCACATAGGCCGTCACGTTCGACGTGACGTTATAGGTGCCGCCGACATCGATGTAGAAGGCGCCGGGGATGAAGTTGCTCTCGATCGTCGGCCGCGCGGCGGTGGAGGCGGGGCAGCCGCCCGCCTGGCACACGACATACTGGTTGCCGATCGTGCCGTCGCTGAACCACCGCTCCTGCACCAGCAGCGAGAACTGGTCCGTCTCGTAGCTCTGGATCGCCAGCCACTTCCAGTTGGGCGTCGCGCCCAGATTGTTGCCGGCGTTCTCGACCGGCAGCGTGCCGGGCAGGCCGGTGTCGGTGATATAGTCGATGACGTGTGTCGCCAGCGCGCGCAGCGTCAGGCTGCCCGGCAGTCCGAGCGGCCGGCGCCAGCGATAGCTCGCCTCGATATCGAAGCCGCGCGTGTCGATCGAGGCGAGGTTGAACGCCTGCACGTTGACGAAGTTGGACCCCGCCGTGTTGGCCAGGTTGAACGCGCCGCAGGTTTCGGGATTCAGGTTCTGGAAGCACAGGTTGACGATGTCCGCCGCGCCGATGCTGGAAATGACGTCCTTGATCTTCAGCGAGTAATAATCGAACGACAGGTTCAGACCGGGCAGCCAGTCCGGGTTCGCCAGCGCGATGCCCGCCGTGGTGTTGCGCGCGATTTCCGGGCGCAGATTGCGGTTGCCGATCGAATTCTGGATCACCAGGATGTTCTGGTTGGTGAACGGGTTGAAGAAGTTCGGCAGCGTCTGCGTGACGGGCGCGGCGAACAGTTCGGACAGGTTGGGCGCGCGCACGTCGCGAGAGGTGACGCCGCGCAGGCGCAGCCCGCTGATCGGCAGATCCCAGGTGCCGCCGACCTTCCACGCCCAGATCGTGCCCGACGTGCTGTAATCGGTGACGCGCACCGCGCCGTTGATGTTCGCCCGGCCCGCCGCATCGGAGTTGATGATCGGCAGGTCCGCCTCGAAAAAGGCTTCCTTGACGCTGTAGGCGCCGCGACCATTCTTGTAGTTGCCGGCATACCAGTTGTTGCCGCCCGCACTCAGGACCGGGTCGGCCGGATAGTCGCCATTGGCGGGCGTGTTGTCGAAGCCGGCGCCATAGGGATCGGCGTTCACCCGGTAGAATTCGTGGCGAAATTCTCCGCCGAACGCGATCGACAGCGGCCCCGCCCACAGGTCGAGCGGCTGGCCGGAGAAGTTCAGGCTGGCGACGTCCTGCGTCTGGCGCGTGCGCTGGTAGGGGCCCGCGCCCGGCATGATGTAGCGCAGCGCCGCCTCCGACGGATTGCCGCCGATGACGTTGAGCGGCTGGCAGCCGTTCGCGCGCGCGGTCGCGTTGCGGCAGACGATCGCGCCGTTCAGCGAGATCGCGTCGATCGCCTGGTTGAAGCGCGGGTTGAGCAGGATGTTGCGGACGTCGATGTTGGTATAGTTCGTCCCGTGCTCGACATAGATGTCGTACGTCCAGTCGGTGCCCGCGACCGGGATGCGTCCCTTGCCGCCGACGACGAAGCGATATTGCCGCCGCTCCGTAAACACCTTCGAACTGCCGAGCGACGCGTTGCTGGTGCCGAACTGGAAGTTGGTGATGCCCGCGGTCGCGCACGCCTGCTGCACCGATTGCGGGACGAAGGGGTTCGAACATTGCAGCGTCAGGTTGGGACGATTCTGTCCGTTGACCGGCTGATTGTTCGTCTTCACCTGGCCGATGTTGACGGTCGCATAGATCTCGTTGTCGGGAGCGAAGTCGAACCCGATCCGGCCATAGCTGTTGACCCGCTCGATCGCGGATTTCAGCGAGCGACCCGCATCGACATTGCCCGACAGGTCGCCGCCCTGGCAGAAGCCGGGGAAGCAGCCGATGATCGTGCCCGCCGCGTTCTTCGCCGGCACGCCGTTCGATCCGTACTGGAACTGGAAGGGGTTGCCCGCCTGGTCGAACGCGATGCCCTGCAACGGTCCGGCGGTGATGAGGCCGTATTTGGTGAAGGTGGTCGACTGGGCGAAGTCGCGGATCAGGTATTGCGGCGATCCGTCGTTCAGGACGCCGCGATTGACCAGCGTCGTCTGCTTGAACCAGTCGCGGCCATTGGCCAGCGCCAGCCCGAACTGGCCGGGGCCGACGCCCTGTTCCTTGTCATATTCGACGCTGGTGACGACGTGGAGCCGGTCGTTCAGGAAGCTTTCGCCCGCCGCCAGCTGCACCAGCCCGGTGGCGTCGTCGCCATAGGTGGTGATGCTGCCCAGCACGTTGCCCTTGATCCCGCGGAACCGCGTGTCGGTGATGAAGTTCACCACGCCGCCGACCGCATCGGACCCGTAGGAGGCGGAGGCGCCGCCATTCGCCACCTCCACCCGCTTCACCAGCAATTGCGGGAACAGGCTGATATCGGGAACGCCCGTGACGTTCGCGCCGACGACGCGCTGGCCATCGAGCAGCGTCAGCGTGCGGATGGCCCCGACACCGCGCAGCGAGAAGGAACTGAGCCCCTGCTGCCCGCTGGACGTGCTGAAGGTGTTGACCTGCGTTCCGCTGGATCCCTGCAGCGACGGCAGCTGCGCGATGGTCGCGAAGATGTTGGGCTGGGCGTTGGCGGCGATCTGCGCCTCGCCAACGACGGTCGTGGGGGTGGGGGCGGTGAAGCCGCCGGTGGCGATACGCGATCCGGTGACGACGATGTCGCGGGACAGTGTATCTTCGCCCGCGCCCTCCGCCTGCCCCGTGCCGGTCGCCGGTGCGGTGTCGGGCGCGGTATCGGGCAGCGTCGCGGGTGACGCATCGGCGGCGGGCGCCTCAGACGGCGGCAACTGCGCCAGTGCGGGCAGCGGCAGCACGCCGATGATCGCCACGACGGCGGCGATGGACGCGCCACGCAACAGGGCGGGGCGTTGATTGGGGGCCTGTGCGAACATCCTCTTCTCCCTGTACGCGACTATTCTTGGTCGTCGATGCCGGGCCGCGTTTGCCGCGCTTCATCCCGGACAGTTATTGCCGCAAACGTTGCCGGTGCCGTGTCGCCGATGTGATGGCGACGCGGCCCCTGTTCCAAGGCGTGCGCATTACGGTCTGCGCCACGTCTCGTCTGATAACGTTAACAACATTCGTATACGGCTGGCGATATTTGTTGTCAACGGCCGCCCCGACGTGTCATAGCTTATAACGATATTACGGATGGCAGATTTCGGACCAGGTTACCGGGCGGATTTCAACCTTCGGGCATCCACGGAATGTCAGCCGTGTTTACGTTAACGGAGAGGTCGTGACGGGATCCCGCATACCCAGGCTGCGCTGGACGATCATCGCCCTGTTCGTCGGTGCGATGGTCCTGAATTATCTGGCGCGCGCGGTGCTGGGTGTCGCCGCGCCGACGATCCTGTCCGAACAGGAGATCAGCAGCGCGCAATATGGCTGGATCACCGGCGCGTTCCAGCTGGGCGTGATGCTGCAGCCATTGGCCGGCTGGCTGCTCGACGGGGCCGGGTTGCGGATCGGCTTCGCGATCTGTGCGGCGGCGTGGTCGCTCATCACCATGGCGCATGTCTTCGCCAGCGGCTGGCTGGGCTTCGCGGCGCTGCGCGGCCTGCTGGGGCTGGCGGAGGGATCGGCGCAGCCCGCCGGGCAGAAGCTGGTGGCGGAATGGTTTCCGGCGCGCGAACGCGGGCTGGCGGGCGGCATCTACAATATCGGCGCCTCGTTCGGCGCGGTGATCGCGCCGCCGCTCGTCGCCTGGGCGGTGCTGACGCAAAGCTGGCGGCTGGCCTTCGTCGTCGCGGGCGGGCTTGGCCTCGTCTGGGTGGCGATCTGGCTGTTCTGGTATCAGACGCCCGCCAGCCACCGCGCGCTTTCGCCGGTGGAGCGCGATCACATCGCCGCCGGGCAGGAGGCGCGGCTGGCCGATGCGGGGGCGCGGCCCTCGATCCCCGCGCTGCTGCGTCGACGTGACCTGTGGGGTATCGCGCTGCCCCGCCTGCTCGCCGATCCGGTGTGGGGGATGCTGTCCTTCTGGCTGCCGCTCTATCTGGCGCGGGTGCGCGGGTTCGACCTGGCGCAGATCGCGATGTTCGCGTGGCTGCCGTTCCTTGCCGCCGATCTCGGCTGTCTGTTCGGCCCGGCGGTCGCGGCGCTGCTGCACCGGCGCGGCGTGGCGCTGATCGATGCGCGGCGCTGGGCCTTCACGCTGGGGGCGGTGATGATGACGGGCATGGCGTTCGTCGGCGTCGCGACCAACCCCTATGCCGCGATCGCGCTGCTGTGCCTGGGCGGTTTCGCGCACCAGACCCTGTCGGTCACGGTCATCACCATGGCGTCGGACCTGTTCCGCCGGGGCGAGGTGGCGACCGCCGCCGGGCTGGCTGGGCTGGCCGGCAATCTGGGCGTGCTGGTCTTTTCCGTTACGCTGGGCGGGATGGTCGACCGGGTCGGCTACGAACCCTTCTTCATCCTGCTCGGCGTGCTCGACCTGGTCGGCGCGGCGCTGCTCTGGACGCTGGTGCGCAAACCCCGATGACGACGATCCGCAACCCCATCCTGCGCGGGTTCAATCCCGATCCCTCGATCCTGCGGGTGGGGGAGGATGTGTATATCGCGACCTCCACCTTCGAATGGTATCCGGGCATCCAGATCCATCACAGCCGCGACCTGATCCACTGGCGGCTGCTGACCCGGCCGCTGCGCCGTGCGAGCCAGCTCGACATGCGCGGCGATCCCGATTCGTGCGGCGTCTGGGCGCCGGACCTGTCGCATGCGGACGGCCGGTTCTGGCTGATCTACACCGACGTCAAGCGCTACGGCCAGACGACGGTGAACGGCGCGACCGGCGCGTCGCTGCGCGATTTCCACAATTACGTCGTCACCGCGGACCGGATCGACGGCGACTGGTCCGATCCCGTCCACCTCAACAGCAGCGGCTTCGATCCGGCGCTGTTCCATGACGATGATGGGCGCAGCTGGATGCTCAACATGCTGTGGGACCATCGCCCCGGGCATGGCCGTTTCGGCGGCATCGTGGCGCAGGAGCTGGACCGCGCGGCGATGCGGCTGGTGGGGGAGCGGCACCTGATCTTCGCCGGGACGGAGCGCGGCTTTACCGAGGGGCCGCACCTCTACAAGCGCGACGGCTGGTATCACCTGATGGTCGCGGAAGGCGGCACGGGCTGGGACCATGCGGTGGTGATGGCGCGATCGCGGTCGCTGCTGGGGCCCTATGAGGTGCATCCCGACGGCGCCGTCCTGACCGCCGCGGGCCGGACCGATGGCGCGCTGACCCGCACCGGGCATGGTGATCTGGTCGAGCTGGCGGACGGCACGCCGTGGCTCGCCTATCTGTGCGGGCGCCCGCTGCCGGGGCTGGAGCGGTGCGTGCTGGGGCGGGAGACGGCGATCCAGCCGATGCGCTGGGATGCGGACGGGTGGCTGCGGACGCTGGCTGGCGACGCCGCGCCCGATCCCGCGCCGCCGGCACCCGATCTGCCGCCCGCGCCCTGGCCGGCGGACGACTGGGATGGCGGCTTTTCCGGGCCGGACCTGCCCGCCGCGTTCCAGTGGCTGCGCACGCCCCGGCCCGATGCGCTGTTCAGTCTGACCGCGCGGCCCGGCCATCTGCGATTGTGGGGGCGCGAGACGATCGGCAGCGTCTTCGAACAGGCGCTCGTCGCGCGGCGGCAGGAGCATGGCCGCTATACCGCGACGACCCGGATGGATTTCGCTCCGCGCCATTTCCAGCAGGCGGCGGGGCTGGTCTGCTATTACAACGGTACGAAATTCCACTATCTCCATGTCACCGCCGACGCCGGTGTCCGCCAGTTGCAGCTGATGAGCGCGACGCCCGATACCGGCTGCACCATCATGCCGCTGGTCGCGGCGCTGCCCGACGGCCCGATCGAGCTGCGGGTCGCGGTGGACGGCGCGGCGATGCGCTTCGCCTGGCGGGGGGAGGGGATGGACTGGCGGGAAGCGCCCGTCACCTGCGATGCCAGCCAGCTGTCGGACGAGGTGACGCTGCCCGGCCTGCCGAACTTCACCGGCAGCTTCGTCGGCATGGCGTGTCAGGACATGTCGGGCGCGGGGCTGCCCGCCGACTTCGAATGGTTTCGCTATCGCGGCGAGGATTGAGGCGCGGCGGTCGAATCGCGCGTCACGATCGCATGGTCCAGCACGATCTCGCGGCCCGACCGCGCGGCGACGGGCGCGGCGGCATCCGCCACCACCGCCGCCAGCGCCTCCGCCGCCAGCTGGCGCAGCGGCTGATGTACCGTGGTCAGTGGCGGCCAGAGCGTGACGGCGGCGGTCGTGTCGTCGAACCCCGCCACCGTCAGCGCGCCCGGCACGTCCAGTTGCCGCCGATGCGCGACAGAGACGATCGCGGCGGCCATGTCGTCGTTACTGGCGAAGATCGCGGTGGGCGGTGCGGGGCCGTCCAGCAGCTGCTCGCCCGCGACGAGGCCGGAGGCATAGCTGAAATCGCCCTGCGCGACCTTCACCTCCACGTCCCCCTGCTGGCGTACGGCGGCGTAGAAGCCGGCCATCCGCTCCGCGCTGGCCGCCTGATCGGGATTGCCCAGGACGAAGCCGAGCCGCCGATGGCCCAGCGCCAGCAGGTGGCCGGTCATCTCCTGCGCGGCGCGGCGGTCGTCGATCCGCACGCAGGTGGCGCCGGGAACGCCGTGCGCACCGACCGCCGCCAGCGGCAGCCCGGTGTCGCGCAGCGCCTCCACGACCATCGGCGCCTCGCCCAGCGGCGGCGCCAGGATGATGCCCGACAGGCCCGTCGCGGTGAACTGGTCGATCGCCGCCCGGTCGGGCGGGGCGGTTCCCGGCCCGCGCAGCAGCATCAGCCGCGCGCCGCGCGTCGAGGCTTCTTCGTACACGCCGGTCAGGAATTCGCTCATGAACGCGGCGCTGGGGTTCGAATAGATCACGCCGATGCGCAGCTCGCCCGCCGTCACCAGGCTGCGCGCGGCGGCGTTGGGGGCGTATGAGAGCGCACGGATCGCGCGCTCGACCGCCTCGCGCGTTTCCGGGCGCACCCCCTCGCGATTGTTGATGACGCGCGACACCGTCATCGCGGAAACGCCCGCCTGCGCCGCCACGTCGATGATCGTCGCGCCGCGTGTCGGTCGCCTGGGCCTGTTCACTCGCTGGTCCGCCTGTCCTGTATCGTCGGCTGACTAGGCGATGCCCCCCTGATGGGAAAGATCATCTTAAGGACAGGCGGCTTTGGTCGATTACCGACCAAGTCGCGCGATAATCACCGATCCGCCTCCAGCGCCTGCGCCGCGCGGGCGAGCGCGATGTACGACGCGCCCTCTGGCACGACATATTCGTTTTCGCCCCAGAAGAACGGCCAATCGTCGCGATTTTCAGGGTAATCCGGTTTCAGCACCAGCACGCCGGGCACGACACCGCCGGGGATGAAGGTGAAATCGGCGCGGTTGTTGCCATAGGCGACCTCCTTCGACAGCGCGCCCACGCCCGACACGAACGACCGGTCGGAGGCGGGATGGTGCCCGTGCAGATAATCGAGCGCACGGTGAACGGTGCCCGCATCGACCAGCTCGGGGAAGGCGCGGTGCAGCGCATAGCCGGCCAGGCCGAAGCCCAGCACGCTGCCATTACCCGCCCAGCCGCCGGTGGTGATCGGCACGCCATAGGGGTTGGCGGTCTTCGCTTTTTCGGCGTCGGCGGCCCATTTCCGCACGGCGGGGATCAGCGAGGCGCGATAGCTGGCGGGCATGAACGGGATCGCCTTCACCATCGGGCCCGCGCTGAAGCCGAAGAAGCGCGTCATCGCGGGCGCCAGTTCGGCGATCCGCGCCGCATATTGCTGGTCGCCGGTCGCCGCGAGCAATTCCACCGCCGCGCCGAACTCTTCCGCCTCCAGCGGGCCGCCCGTCGTGTTGCCGTGGCGGAAGGTGTCGGGGGCGTGGCTGTGCTCGTCCTTCCACACCGCCACCGCGCGGTCGAGGCAGCGTTTTGCAAAGGCGTCGTCGCGGCCCTTCCACGCGCGCGCGGTCGCCGCCAGCGCCGCAGCGGCGCCGTAATCCAGCGCCGACGCCTTGCTGGTGAAGGCCCAGCGATCGTCGGGCGTGCCGCTGCGCCCGCCCTTGCTGTCATAGGCACGCTCATAGGGTTTCAGCTTCGGGTCGTAGACCAGCCCGTCCGTCTTGGTCGCGGCATCGCCCAGATGGGTGTACTGGCCGACGTCCGGCTCGACGATGCCGTTGATCGCATGGCCGACCGCGTCGAACTGCGCGAGCAGCTGGATGCTGCCGTGGCGGATCTGCTGCAGGATGTCGGGCGTGCCGTCGGGCACGTGCATCTCCACCCGCCGCGTATCCCAGTCGACCGACACCGTGTCGCGATCGGGCGCGAAGTCGTGCCACACATCCGCCAGCTGCACGATCACCTGATATTGCGTCTGGGTGCGGATATCGAAATCGCCCGCATCCAGCCAGCCGCCGACCGCCAGGCCGGGAATATGCTCGCCCGGCTTGTAGGGCGTGTCGGTGGTCGGCCCCTGGCGATAGAGGTCAATATGTTCGTGATTGACCGGCGCCTGCCGCGCATCGTCGCGATGCGGGTCGCCATGCCACATGCGATATCCCTCGTTGACGGCCATATGGTCCATCGCGATCGGCAGATAGACGTCGCTGGTCAGGTGCCAAGCGTCGTCGAACAGGTGGCTGCGGATCGGGAAGGGCGCGGTGCGCGTGCCGCTATATTCCAGCATATAGGTGCCGGGCGTCGTCACCCCGCTGAAATCCACCTGCCGGTAGCGATAGCGCAGGTAATTGCCCCAATCCTTCGCGGGCGGCAGCGCCACGGGCGTCACCGTGCCCGTATCCGATACGCGCAACAGGCGAGGTTGGAGCGCGCGGGCGTCGTCGCGATCCAGCTCGATCGTCGCGATCTTCGTGGCATCGGGCAGATAGCCCAGCTGCGAATGGCCGATCACCGGCGGACGCAGCCAGCCGGGCACGCTGGCCGCGTCCAGCGTCCATTCCACCACCTTGCCCGTCCGGCCGCCCGGCAGCAGCTGGCGCACGACATACCAGCCGTTCTGCGCCTGGTTGCGCCCGTCGAACAGCGAAAGGCTGCCCTCTCGCGTGGCGATCGCGACGCGCCGGGCGGCATCCTCCGGCGACAGGACGAGCTGCCGGCCGGTGGCGAAGGGCAGCGGCTCCGCGCCCGGCCCGTCGCTGCGGCCGCTGGCGGCGTTGCGCTCCGGCGTCAGCGTCATCGCGTCGTTGGGGTAGCGGGGGAACAGCGCCGGCTTTCCATCGGCGGTATAGGATCGGTGAAAATAGGCCGACGGCACGAATTCCAGGTTCAGCCCCGCCTTTCCCACCATCGCGGCCGGCAGCGGCTGATCGAGCAGGACCGACAGCACGATCGCCGCGCCGCGCCGTTCCGCGCGGACGGTGTATTGGAAGTCGGGGTAGCGCATCACCGCCTCGATCACGCCCGCCGCCTTGTCGACGCGGCGGCTGACGAACTGGTCTGCGGGATCCCACTGGCCCGGCGTCGCGGCGAGGCGCACGTCGCCGTTGGTCGCGGTGCGCAGGCCCTGCTGGATCAGCTCCAGCCCACTGATCTTGGCGTCCGCGAACAGCCCCTCGTTGACGTTGGAGAAGACCAGCCAGTTCACCCCCGGCGCCTCGAAATAGTCCGATCGATCGAGCCGCAGTGGGGCGGGGGCAGGGGCGGGGGACGCTGCCGCCCGCCTTTGCTGCGCGAGCGCCGGCATCACGGATATGCCGCCGATCAGGGCGGCGATCAGCAGCATCCGGCGATGGGATTTCGACACGCTCACTCTCCTGAACCGTTCTTTATCGTCTCGTTCGACAGCAGGGCGTTGCGCCGGATCGTCACGCGCGGGTCGCGGCACCAACCGCAATCCGCCCCGGCAAAGCGGCGGCTGGCGCGCGCATCGCCCTTCAGCCGCCAGTCCAGCCACGCGGTCACGACTTCCGCCGCGATGCCCCCATGCGGCTGCATATAGGTGCCGCCATGGCCGACCGGCACATCGACCAGCGCGGCCGGGATCCGCGTGATGCGGCCGAAATCGTCGCTGCCATTGGCATGGGCGATGTCGGTAGGCCCGCCCAGCACGTACAGCGTCGATCCGTGCAGCTTCGCCAGCAAAGCTTTGTCGGACACGATGCCGGGAATGGGATTCGTGCCTGCCGGGAAGAAGCCGCTGTTCATGATGACGCTGGTGGTAACACGAGGCTCGGCGGCGACGACCAGCGCCTGCAACCCGCCGCAGCTCCACCCCGAAACCGCGATCGCATCCGTCTTCACATGGCCGCGAAGAGGGCTGCCGGCGCGGCCATTCTCGCGCACCGCCCAGTCGATCGCGTCGGACAAGAGATGCGTCTGCGTCTGCGCCGTCAGCCCGCCGCCACCGCCGGCCGCGGGGGGCTTGGCCGGACCGGGGCGGGGGATCGTGCCCGATGCGATCACCAGATAGCCGTGGGAGGCGATCTCCAGCAGGTGGTTGCGCGACGCGGTGCCGTCCGCCCCGCAGCCGCCATTGCCGAAGACGTAGATGGGCAGCCGCGTGCGCCCGAGCGCATTCAGGTCGGCGGGGCGGTACACGACATGGTCGGGCAGATCGGCACGCTCTTCGAACACCGCCGGAAAACGGCCGCTGCCATGTTCGGTCGCCGGTTCCGCCGCGCCGGCCAGCGCCGCCGCGACCAGCCCCATGCCAAGACAGGCGCCCTTCGTGATTCGCCGCTGCCAGCCTGCCGCCATCATCCTCTCTCCCATGTCCGCCTCGCTATCACGATGGCCCGATGTTAGCGCCAACGTGAAGCAAGTCCGGAAGGTGCGCAACGGCAATCCGCCGGCTTTTCAGCGCGACGCGCGGCACCAACCGTTTGCAGTCATCACAAAAGTTGACGCGCTACCATTTGCCGTTAGCCTCGGCATCGGATTGGGAAGCCGGCGGCGTTCGACCATCGGCCCGATCGGTTCGGAGGGAGAGGGCACGATGCGCCGCTTGGCAATGCTTGCAGGGTTCATGGCGGCGGCCGCGCCGGCTGCGGCGCAGACACCGCCGCCACAGGTGCCGCCGCTCTCGGACTATTTCCAGCCCGTCACCGCCGCCCCCGCCGCGCCCGATGCTGACGGTTTCCTGCGTCGCTGGCTGATCCTGGAGCCGGTGGCGAAGCCCAACCGGACGAATGCCGTCTTCACCGGCACCTATGTGCGCGACGCGCTGCGACCCGCGACCTATCCCGGCCGCTGGGCGGCGCTGCCGCGCGAAGGTCAGACGGTGCGCGCGGGCGAGCAGACGCTGCGCTGGCATGCCTATGATTCGCGGCTGTGGGACGCGAAGCTCTTCAACCTTGCCCAGGCGCTGGGCAAGCCGACCTATGGCGTGATCTTCTGGGTCGCGACGGTCGTGAACAGCCCGCGAGAGATGCGCGACGTGCGCCTGGCGGTCGGTTCCAACTCCGCGTCGCGCTGGTGGCTGAACGGCGCGAACGTCGCCGACCTGTACGACGATCGCCGGATGGTGATGGACGATGTGCTGTCCGACCGGATCACGCTGAAGAAGGGGCGCAACGTCCTGCGCGGGGCGATCATCAACGGGCCCGGGCTCAGCGATTTCGCGGTGCGCTTCGTCGATACGGGCGGGCAGCCGGTCCGCGACCTGACCGTGACTGTCCAGTGACCCGCCCCATGATCCCCGGAGCTTCGCCGATGCGCCCCGCGCCCTTCACCGCCGGCCTCGCGCTGGCTCTTGCCGCCGCCACCCCCGCCGCCGCGCAGCTGGCGGGCGAGGTGTTCATCCACGATCCCTCCACCGTCACCCAGTCCGACGGCAAATGGTACACGTTCGGCACGCGCGGCGGCGGCCTGATCTCCGACGATGGCTGGACGTGGCGGAGCGGGGCGGTGCGCACCGGCGGCGGTGTCGCGCCCGACATCATCAGGATCGGCGATCGCTATTACGTCGCCTATGCGGTCGGCGGCGGCGGCATGTCGGGCGGCCATGCCAGCGACGTGAAGATCATGTGGACGAAGACGCTCGATCCCAAATCTCCCGACTTCGGCTATCACGACGTCGGCACGGTCGCGTCGAGCAACGGCGTCGAGAATAACGACGCGATCGATCCCGCCTTCCTGCTGGCCGATGGCCGTCTGTGGCTCAGCTACGGCACCTATTTCGGCGCGATCCGCATCGTCGAGCTGGACCCGGCGACGGGCCAGCGGATGGCGGGCAACCAGCCGGTCGATATCGCGATCGACATGGAGGCGACGGCGCTGATGCATCGCGACGGTTGGTATTACCTGCTGGGCACGCACGGCACCTGCTGCGACGGGCCGAACTCCACCTACAATATCCGCGTCGGCCGGTCGCGCAGTCCGCTGGGCCCCTATGTCGATGCGATGGGCCAGCCGCTGCTGAAGGGCGGCGGCAAGCTGGTGGTCAGCGCACGCGGCCGGGCGATGGGGCCGGGGCATTTCGGCCTGATCGACCTTGGCGGCGACATGCAGAAATTCTCGATGCACTACGAGGCGGACATGAACCGCTCCGGGCGCAGCGTGCTGGCGATCGAGCCGCTGCTGTGGCGCGACGGCTGGCCCGTCGCGGGCGCGAACGTCCGGCCGGGCAGCTACGAGATCAAGTCGGAACGCAGCGGCAACGCGCTGCAACTGCTGACCGACTTCGTCCGCATCCCGTTCGACGCGCGGCGCAGCTTCATGGCCAAGCCGACCGATCCGGTGGAATCGCTGCCCGGCCAGAGCCTGGCGGAAGATAGCGCCGGCTGGCCGGCGGGCCCCGTACGGGTGGACATGGCCGCCTATATGATCCGCCCGCACCAGCAATGGACGGTGACGCCGGTGCCGGCCGCCGGCGGCTATATGGGCGCGCCGTTCTACCGGATCACGATCGCCGGCACCGAGCGCGCGCTCGCCGCGACCGGCGCGGGGGAGGTGGAGGCAGTGCCGCGCTTCACCGGCGCCGACGCGCAGCTGTGGCGGATCGACCAGCTGACCGACGGCAGCTACCGCATCACGCCTAAGGTGCAGGCCAAGGGCGAGGACACCGCGCTGATGGCGATCGGCACCAGCACGGTGACGCTGACCCGCTTCGATCCGAAGAGCGACGCCGGGCGCTGGCGGTTCATGGAGCGGTAGGGCTTCAAGCCTCTCCCCTTCAGGAGCGTCGGGTGAAACGCGCGCCCGCGCGTTTCAGGTCAGGCTGAAAGCCTGACCGACCCGATACTGGGTTGGGGTGGCGAGTAGCCATAGGCGTGGCGCTCGCGGAAGCGCCCCACCCCCGGCCCCTCCCCTGAAGGGGAGGGGTGTTAACTGCCGTTCGTGTCGAGCGCAGTCGAGACACCCTGCGGAACGCTGGCGGCTCTTCTTCGACTTCGCTCAGGACGAGCGGCGCGCATAAAAAGGGAGGACCGGGTTACCCCGATCCTCCCCTTTTTCGCAGTCATACGGGAGGGCGGTAGCCCTCCCGCCGTCATCACACGAAGCGGTTGATGATGTTCTCCAGCCGCTCCTGCTTGCCCGACTTGTGCTGCGGGTTCAGGTCGCGCTCGATCGCCAGGTCGGCGATATCGGCCAGGCTGGTGCCCTCAGCGTGGATCTTCTGACCCAGCTCGCTCTCCCATCCGGCGTAGCGATCCTTCTTGAACTGATCGAGGCGACCGTCCTGGATGATCTTCTCCGCGTTCAGCAGCGCCGCCGCGACGACATCGACGCCGCCGATATGGCCGTGCAGCAGATCCTCTGCGTCGACCGACTGGCGACGCACCTTCGCATCGAAGTTGAAGCCGCCGGTGGTGAAGCCGCCCGCCCGGATGATCTCCAGCACCGCCAGCGTCGACTCCTCGACCGAGTTCGGGAACTGGTCCGTATCCCAGCCATTCTGCGGGTCGCCGCGATTGGCGTCGATCGAGCCGAAGATACCCAGCGCACCCGCCGTCGCGATCTCATGCTCGAACGTGTGGCTGGCCAGCGTGGCGTGGTTCGCCTCGATGTTCACCTTGACCTCGTTCTCCAGGCCGTACCGCTTCAGGAAGCCGTACACGGTCGCGGTGTCGAAGTCGTACTGGTGCTTCGTCGGCTCGAACGGCTTCGGCTCGATCAGGATCGTGCCCTTGAAGCCGATCTTGTGCTTGTGCTCGACGACCAGGCTCAGGAAGCGGCCGTAATTGTCCAGCTCGCGCTTCAGGTCGGTGTTGATGAGCGTCTCATAGCCCTCGCGACCGCCCCACAGGACGTAGTTCGAACCGCCCAGGCGATGCGTCGCCTCCAGCGCGGCGCGGACCTGCATCGCGCCGAACGCGAACACTTCCGGGTTCGGGTTGGTCGCGCCGCCGGCGGCGTAGCGCGGGTCGGAGAACAGGTTCGCCGTGCCCCACAGCAGCTTGACGTCGGAGCCGGACTGCAGCTGCTCCAGATGGTCGACCGCCGCCCCGAAGCGCGACTGGAATTCGGAAACGGTGCTCGCCGCCTCCATCACGTCGACGTCGTGGAAGCAGTAGAAGGGCAGGTCCAGCTTCTTGATGAACTCGAACGCGACCTCGCGCTTCGCCGCCGCCGCCTCGGCGGCATGGGCATGCGCCTGCCACGGGCGGTGGAAGGTGCCGGGACCGAACACGTCCGACCCCTGCCAGCAGAAGGTGTGCCACATGCAGACGGCGAAGCGCAGCTGCTCTTCCATCGTCTTGCCCAGAACGACGCGGTTCTTGTCGTAGAAGCGATAGGCGAGCTCGTTGTCGCTGTCAGGGCCTTCGTATTTGATCGTCGGCAGCTGGGCGAAATAGTCGGTAATGCTGGACATCAGGAACCTTTCTTGGGCGTGATGCGGGGATAGGCTTGGCGGAAGACCGCCTTGCGGGGAGCGAGAAGGTCGACGAGCGCGGGATCGGGTTCGATCCGCGACGCGACGGGCGGGGCGACGCAGACCTCGGCGGGGCTGCCGCCGTCGACCGCGATCTGGGCGAGGCGCGCGGCGCCGAGCGCGGGCCCGACCTCGCCGCCCTTGAGGTAGACGAGCGGCGTATCGAACGCGGCGGCGATGATGCGGCCCCAGTAACCCGAGCGCGCGCCGCCGCCGATCACGGACAGCTGCTGCACCTGCGTACCTGCATCGCGCAGCGCGTCGAGGCCGTCGGCGAGCGCGAAGGCGACGCCCTCCAGCACCGCCTGCGCCAGCCGACCGGCGTCGGTATCGTTGTCGAGCCCCAGGAACGCGCCGCGCACCCGCGCGTCGTTATGCGGCGTCCGCTCGCCCGACAGATAGGGGAGGAAGATCTCGCCCCCCGTGCCCGGCCCGGCCGCCTCGGCGCGCGCGAAAAGGTCCGCCGCGCCCGCCGCGCCGGTCAGCCGCGCCACCCAGTCGATGCAGGAGGCGGCCGACAGGTGCACGCTCATCTGGTGCCACATGTTCGGCAGGCAGTGGCAGAAAGCATGGACCGCGCGCGCCGGATTGGGGCGGAAGTCGTCGGTCGCTACGAAGATCACGCCCGACGTGCCGAGCGACAGCAGTGCGTCGCCGTCCTTCACCACGCCGACGCCCGCCGCGCCCGCCGCATTGTCGCCGCCACCGGCGACGACGGGAACGGGGGGGATGCCCCACAATTCGGCGACGTCGGCGCGCAGCGTGCCGGTGATCTCCGAGCCCTCGTACAGGCGCGGCATCGCGGCTTCCGACAGGCCGGTCGCGGCCAGCATCGTGTCGCTCCAGCGCCGCGCCGCGACGTCGACCCACAAGGTGCCGGCGGCGTCCGACAGGTCGGACGCCTTGTCGCCCGTCATCCGCAGCCGGACATAATCCTTCGGCAGCAGGACGGTGCGAACCTTGTCGAAGACGTCCGCCTCGTTCTTGCGCACCCACGCCAGCTTGGGCGCGGTGAAGCCGGGCATGGCGATGTTGCCGGTGATCCGGCGCAGGTCCGGCACCGCCTCTTCCAGTTCCGCGCATTCCGCGTCGCAGCGGCCGTCGTTCCATAGGATCGCGGGGCGCAGGGGGCGATCGTCTTCGCCCAGCAGCGTCGCGCCGTGCATCTGCCCGGCAAGCCCGATGCCGCGCACCGAGCGGCGCATCGCCGGATCGATCGCTTGCACCGCGGCGGTGGTGGCGAGCCACCACGCCTCCGGATCCTGTTCCGACCAGAGCGGCTGCGGACGCTGCACGCTGAGCGCCGCCGTGCCCTGGCCGACGACCGCGCCGCTTTCGTCGAGGATAACCGCCTTGACGCCCGACGTGCCGATATCGATGCCGAGGAACATCAGCGCACCAGCGGGTCGATGGTCGGGATCGTCCCGTCCGGGTTGAACTTCAACTCCGTCACCTTCACGTTGCGCAGGTGGTTCTGGTTGCTGAGCTGCGTATCGGCATAGAACAGCCACCACTTCCCGTCATGCTCGATGATCGAATGGTGCGATGTCCAGCCCTGCACCGGGTTCAGGATATGACCCTTGTAGGTGAAGGGGCCATAGGGATTGTCGCCGATCGCATAGTTGATGAAGTGCGTGTCGCCGGTCGAATAGGTGTAATAATATTTGCCGCCGCGCTTGAACATCCACGATGCCTCGAAGAAGCGGCGGTCATGGTCGCCGCCCTTTACCGGCTGGCCCTGTTCGTCGAGGATCACGGCGTCGCGCACCGGCTCGGCGAAGGTCTTCATGTCCGGGTTCATCCGCACGACCTTGCCCGACAGCGCGGGCTGATCGTCCTGCTTCAGATCGGTATCGGAGCCGTTGGGGTCGTAGACGCCGTTCTTGTAACGCTGAAGCTGCCCGCCCCAGATGCCGCCGAAGTACATGTACACCTTGCCATCGCTGTCGGTGTACACGGCCGGGTCCATCGAGAAGCTGCCGGCAATCGGCTTCGGCTCCGCCTTGAACGGGCCCATCGGATTCTTCGACGTGGCGACGCCGATCTTGAACGCGCCGAGGCCGTTCTTGTCCTTCGTTTTGTCGCGCGCCGGGAAGTACAGATAGTAGGTGCCGTTACGATAGGCGGCGTCAGGCGCCCACATCTGCTGCGAGGCCCAGGGAACGTTCTTCACGTCGAGCGCGACGGGCCCGATCGTCACCGGCGCGCCGACCCGGTCCATCCGCAGCACGCGATAGTCGCGCATGGCGTACTGGTTGCCCAGATCGTCGGACGGCAGCGGCTGCGCGATGTCGTGGCTGGGATAGACGTAGATCTTGCCGTTGAAGACATGGGCGGAGGGATCGGCCGTGTAGATCTTCGTCACCAGCGGCTGCGACAGGTAATGGCGGCCGTCAGGCGCGGTCGGCTCCTGCGCGTACAGCGTCGCGCCGGCCGCCAGCGCCAGTGCGGCGCCTGCTGCCAGAAGCTGGGGGCGGATCATGCGTCTCTCCTGTCGTCTATGCGATTTTGACGACCAGTGTAGCGCTAACAATTGCGTTCGCCAACTGCCCCCGGCAAATTTGTTGGACTGTTGACACGGGGCCCGGCGGGCCATGATACCGTCACCCCAGACCCGCCGAAACGCGATCGCCAACGATCGTCAAATGACTGGTTCGAGAGGATAAAGCGCCATGCGCGGACGGCAGACGGGGGCAGGGGCGCGGCGTGCGCATCGGGGCCGGCGATACGGGCCTTGCGTGACGAATTATGTCCGGGCCATGCCGACGCACCCCGGTACGCCGCGATGATCGATGGCCCGCATCCGACCCGCCGGACGGTGCTGGAGGCCGGCACGGCGGCGACCGCGCTGGCCGCGCTGCCGGTGTCTGCCGTAGCCGCCAAAGGCGCCGGGGCCGGGCCGGGCGCAACGACGCTCTGGTATCGCGCTCCCGCCGCCGAATGGACGCAGGCGCTGCCGGTCGGCAACGGCCGTGTCGGCGCGATGGTGCATGGCGGCACCGCGTCCGAACGGGTGCAGCTGAACGAATCGACGCTCCACACCGGCAGCCCCTACGATCCCGTCAATCCGGAGGCGCGGGCCGCGCTGCCGCAGGTGCGCGCGCTCATCATGGCGGGCCGCTATGCGGAGGCGCAGGCGCTGGCCAATGCGAAGGTGATGGCCAGGCCGCTGACGCAGATGGCGTACCAGCCGCTGGGCGACCTGATCCTCGACCTGCCGGGGCTGACGGGGGAGGCGAGCGACTATCGCCGCGACCTCGATCTGGACCGGGCGATCGCCACCACCGTCTTCACGCAGGGCGGCACCCGCTTCCGCCGCGAGGTATATGCGGCGGCGGGGGAGCCGGTGATCGTCGTTCGGCTGACGGCGGATCGCCCCTTCACGCTGTCGGTCGGCCTGACCTCTCCGCAGGAGCGGGTGGCGGTGCCCGCGACGGGGGACCGGCTGACGCTGACCGGGCGCAACCGCGCGCGGGTCGGCATCCCCGGCGGCCTGCGCCTCGCCGCCCGGCTGCACGCGGTCCCGGATCGCGGCGGGCGGGTTGCGGCGGCGGGCGACGGGCTGCGGGTCGAGGGCGCGCGCGGCGTCACCCTCTACCTCGCCATGGCCACCAGCCATCGCCGCTTCGACGATGTCGGCGGCGATCCCGAGGCGCTGACGCAGGCCGCACTGGCGCGCGTCGCGGCACGCGGGGAGCCGGCGCTGCGGCAGGCGATGCTGGACGATCACCGCGCGCTGTTCCGCCGCACGATGCTGGACGTGGGCGAGACGCCGGCCGCCGCCGCGCCCACCGACGCGCGCATCGCCGCCGACCGGCTGGAGGCGGACCCGGCGCTGGCCGCGCTCTATTTCCATTACGGCCGCTACCTGCTGATCGCGTCGTCGCGCGCGGGCGGCCAGCCGGCCAATCTGCAGGGCATCTGGAACGATCGCGTCGATCCGCCCTGGCAGTCCAAATATACCGTCAACATCAATACCGAGATGAACTACTGGCCGGCCGAGGTCATGTCCCTGCCGGAGTGCATGGCCTCCTTCGTCGCGATGATGCGCGAACTGGCGATCACGGGGGAGCGGACGGCGCGCGACATGTACGGCGCGCGCGGCTGGGTCTGCCATCACAATACCGATCTGTGGCGCGCGACCGCGCCGGTCGACGGCGCGCAATGGGGCCTGTGGCCGACCGGCGGCGCGTGGCTGTGCACGCATCTGTGGGACCATTACGATTATGGCCGCGACCTCGGCTTCCTGCGGTCGGTCTATCCGATCCTGCGCGGCGCGGCGCTGTTCTTCCTCGATACGTTGCAGGTCGATCCCGCGACGGGCGGGCTGATGACCAATCCGTCGCTGTCGCCGGAAAATGTCCATCCGAAGGGCGCGTCGATCTGCGCGGGGCCGGCGATGGACAACCAGATCCTGCGCGACCTGTTCGATCAGGTCGGCCGCGCCGCGACGCTGCTGGGCACCGACGCCGATCTCGTCCGCCAGTTCGCCGCCGCCCGCGCGCGCCTCGCCCCCGACCGGATCGGCGCGGGCGGCCAGTTGCAGGAATGGCGCGAGGACTGGGACCAGGCCGCGCCGGAGCCGAAGCACCGCCACGTCTCGCACCTCTATGCCCTGTTCCCCAGCGACCAGATCACGCCGGACGGCACGCCCGCGCTGGCGGCGGCGGCGCGGCGCTCGCTGGAGCAGCGCGGCGATGAATCGACCGGCTGGGCGACCGCGTGGCGCGCGAATCTGTGGGCGCGGCTGGGCGATGGCGACCATGCGCATCGCATCATCGCCTATCTGCTCGGCCCCGCACGAACCTATCCGAACATGTTCGATGCACATCCGCCCTTCCAGATCGACGGCAATTTCGGCGGCGCGCGCGCGATGGCGGAAATGCTGATGCAAAGCCGCGACGACGCGATCCTGCTGCTGCCCGCGCTGCCGCGCGCTTGGCCGACCGGCAGCATTACCGGCCTGCGTGCGCGCGGCGGCTGCGGCGTCGCGCTGCGCTGGCGGGACGGCATGCTGGAGGAGGCGGTGCTGACCCCCGCCATTGCCGGCCGCCGCCGGGTGCGGCTGGGTGCCGCCGCCGTCACGCTCGACCTGAAACCCGGCCGCCCCGTCCGCCTGCGCGGCGCCGGCCTGACCATCGCCTGATCCGGGAGTTTCCACCGATGAAGACCATGCTGACCGCGCTCGCCCTGCTCGCCCCCGCCGCCATCGTCCCGGCAACGCTGGCGGCGCAGGTGCAGACGCCCGCGCCCGCCGCCGTGCCCGGCGCGAAGCCCGTGACGATCGAGCGGATCACCGTCCACTCGCCCGCGATCGAGGGCAATCTGGAGGGGGAGAGCCCCGACCGGGCGGTGCTGGTGCTGCTGCCGCCCAGCTATCGCACCTCGCCGGGGCGCCGCTATCCCGTCGTCTACGCGCTGCACGGCTATTCGATCGGCGCGGAGCAATGGGCCAAGGAAATCCACGTGCCCCAGACGATCGAGGGCGCCTTCGCGAAGGGCGCGCGCGAGATGATCGTCGTGATGCCCGACAGCAAGACGGCGCATAACGGCTCCTTCTATTCCCGCTCGCAGACGGTCGGCGATTTCGAGACGTTCGTGTCGCGCGACCTCGTCCGCTATATCGACGGGCATTACCGCACCGTCGCCGACCGGCAGAGCCGGGGCCTCGCGGGCCATTCGATGGGCGGGTACGGCACCGCGCGGATCGGGATGCTGCACCCGGACGTGTTCGGCGCGATCTACATGATGAGCCCGTGCTGCCTGTCGACCCGCGCGCTCGGCCAGACCGACGCGGAGCAGGAAAAGGCGATCCGCGCGCTGCGTTCGCCGGCGGACAGCGCCACCCTGTCCTGGGGTTTGCGCGCGCAGCTGGCGACGGCGGCGGCCTGGTCCCCCAATCCGAAGGCGCCGCCGCTCTATCTCGACCTGCCGGTGAAGGACGGCGTGCCCCAGCCCGACGTGCTCGCCCGGTGGAGCGCCAACGCGCCGCTCGCGATGTTCGACCAGCATGTCGGCGACCTGCGCCGCTATCGCGCGATCGGCATCGACGTCGGCGATCGCGACGGGCTGAAGGCCGATGCCGAACGGCTGCACGAGGCGATGGACCGCTATGGCATCGCCAATCGCTTCCAGATCTATCCGGGCGACCATACCAGCGGCGTCGCGGGCCGCGTGCAGGACGTGATGATGCCCTTCTTCTCGGACGCGTTGGTCTTCCCGCGCTGAGCGGGGCCGGCGTGGGGAGGGAGGTTACAGGTCGGGCAGCGTCTGGTCGGCCGTCCCCCAGCCCGCCAGCGCTCGCGATGCGGCCCGCCGCCGAAGCTCCGCGCCGTCGCGCACCGACCAGCGTGCGGCGGTTTCGATCGTCCGCAGCTCCGTCCACGATACCGGCGCGGCGACCGGCGCGCCGGCGCGGGCGCGCGCCGAATAGGGCAGGATCGCGGTCGATCCCCGCTGGTTGCGCAGCCAGTCGATGAAGATCCGGCCCTTGCGCTTCGCCTTGGCCATCGTCGCGACGAACCGATCGGGCTCCGCCTGCGCCAGCGCGCGGGCGAAGCGGCTGGCGAAGTCCTTCACCGCCGGCCACTCCGCGGCGGGCGTCAGCGGCACGACGACATGCACGCCCTTGCCCCCCGACAGCATCGGGAAGCTGACCAGCCCCAGTTCGGCCAGCTGCGCCTTCAGATGCTCCGCTGCCGCCTTCGTCTCGGCAAAGCCCAGCCCCTCGTCGGGATCGAGGTCGAAGATCATGCGGTCGGGCCGCTCGACATCCTCGACCCGCGATCCCCAGCCATGGAATTCGATCGACCCCATCTGCACGCAGGCGACGAGGCCATCGACGCTGTCCACCCACAGGTAGTTTTCGGTCGAGCCGTCCTTCTCGCGGATCGGCACCTGGTGGACCATCTCGCCGAAGCTGCCGGCATCATGTTTCTGGAAGAAGCAGGCGCGCGCCCGCCCCTGCGGGCAGCGGACCAGGCTGATCGGCCGGTGGCCGGTCCAGGGCAGGATCAGCGGCGCCATGCCCACGCAATAGTCGGCCAGATCGCCCTTGGTCACATGCGATTCGGGAAAGATCACGCGGTCGGGGTTGCTGACCGTCACGGTCGGCGCGGGTGGGGCGGCGGCCGCATCGTCAGGCGCATCGGCGGGCGGGGCGGCGGGCCGTTCGTCCACCACCTCGCTGGCGGGCTTGTCGCCGCGCAGGCCGATGAAGCTGGCATGGCGCAGCATCCCGTCCGGCGTCAGCTCGGCAAAGGCGACCTCCGCCACCAGCTTCGGCGTCACCCAGCGCGCGCCGCGCACCATCGCGCGCGGCGCCGCGACCGGCGCGCTCTTGCGGGCCAGCCTCTCCAGTTTCGGCAGCATCGATGCGATCGTGTCCTGCGTGAAGCCGGTCCCGACCTTCCCGCGATAGGCATAGCCGTCCCCTTGGCGCACCCCCAGCAGCAGCGAGGCGAAGCCGCGTCCGCGCGTGGAGGGCTGCCAGCCGACGATCACGAACTCCTGCCGGGCGATGCACTTCGCCTTCAGCCAGCCGCGTGTCCGCCCGCCGCGATAGGGCGCATCGGCACGTTTCGAGACGATGCCCTCCAGCCCCTCCGCGCACATCTGCGCGAACAGCGCCTCGCCCGACCCCTCGACATGGTCCGAAAAGCGCAGCGCCTCGCTGCCCTCGCCGATGACGTCGCGCAGCCGTGCCTTGCGGTCCGTCAGCGGCAGGCCGGTCAGGTCGTCGCCATTCTGATCCAGCAGGTCGAACGCCATCAGCGTCATCGCGCCGCCTTCGGCAATCGCGGTCTTCAGCGCGGCGAAGTCGGGCTTGCCGTCCTTCAGCGTCACGATCTCGCCGTCGATCACCAGGCGGCCGGGCAGCGCGGCGGCGGCCTGCGCGATGGCGGGAAACTTGTCCGTCCAGTCGAGGCCGTTGCGGGTGAACACGGTCGCCGTGCCGCCATCGACGGCGACGATCGCGCGATAGCCGTCGAACTTCACCTCATGCAGCCAGCCTGAGCCGGCGGGGGGCGTATCGACGAGGGTGCAAAGCTGCGGCTCGCGGAACGACAACGCCTCGCCGGCACGGGGCGGGGGGCCGTCGCGCACAGCCGGGGTGGTGGAGGGGGACGTGCGCGATCGCTTCGCCTTCAACCCGCTCGCGTCCGCCGACTTCGCGTGTCTCCCGCCCCGCGACCGGGCAGGGGCCTTTCCCTCCGCGATCTCCGCCATCGTGCGTCCGGTCGTGACGCTCGTCAGCGCCTCGTCGACCAGCGTATCCGTGCCGCCCGCCTCGCCATCGGCGATCTTGCGCAGCAGCCAGTTCTCCCGCTTTTCCTTGGGCCGACCCTTCAGCCGGATCAGCAGCCATTCGCCGCGCATCCGTTCGCCATCGAGCGTGAAGTGCAGATGGCCCTTGTCCAGATCCTTCGCGCTCTTGCCCTTCACCGGCGACCAGGTGCCGCGATCCCACAGCATCACCGTGCCGCCGCCATATTCGCCGGCGGGGATCGTCCCCTCGAACGTCGCATAGGATAGCGGATGGTCCTCCGTCCGCACCGCCAGCCGCTTCTCGTCGGGGTCCAGGCTGGGCCCGCGCGTGACCGCCCAGCTTTTCAGGACGCCGTCCACCTCCAGCCGGAAATCCCAGTGCAGCCGCGTCGCGTCATGCTTCTGGACGATGAAGCTGTTGCCATGTCCCGGCGCCAGCGTACCGGCGGGCTCCGCCGTCTTCGCGAAATCGCGTTTCGCATTGTAGCGGGCGAGCGGGTCGGCCGTCATCTCATCCGGCCCGGGTCACGGCGGGGGTGCGCGAGGCCGCGATCAGGCACGTTTCTTCGCCGCCGGCTTACGCGCTGTCGCCTTGGTCGCCGTCGCCTTCTTTGCCGGTGCCTTCTTGGCGGGCGCCTTCTTCGCATCCGATGCCTTCGCCGAAGCGGCGCTTGACGCCGGCTTCTCACCCATCGACTTGCGCAGCGCCGCCATCAGGTCGACCACATTGGTCCCGCTCGGTTCGTCGCCGCCCTTGTCCTCGATGATCTTGCGGCCCTTTGCCTTGCGCTTCTTCTCGACCAGCGCCTTGAGGGAATCGACGTAGCGGTCGTGGAAGCCGGCGGGGTCGAAATCGCCCGATTTGCGAGCGATCAGGGCTTCCGCCAGATCGAGCAGTTCAGGCTCCGGCTTGGCATCGGGAATGTCGCGGAAATAGCCCTGCGCCTTGTGCACCTCGTCGGCATAGCGCAGCGTTTCCAGCACCATGCCGCGCCCGCACGGTTTCAGGCTGACGACATATTCGCGCCCGCGCATCGCCAGCTGACCCAGCCCGACCTTCTTCGTACGGCGCAGCGCCTCTCGCAGAACGATGAACGCCTCTTCGGCCAGATCGTCGGCGGGCACGACGAAATAGGGCTTCTCATAATAGAGCACGTCGATGTCCGAGGCGTCGACGAACCGCGTCAGTTCCAGCGTCTTCTTCGATTCCAGCTTTACCGCGTCGATCTCGTCCTGATCGAGCAGCACATATTCGCCCTTCGAAACCTCGTAGCCCTTCATGATCTCGTCGACATCGACGGCGCCGATGCCGGTCGCGACCTTTTCGTAGTGGATGGGCTGGCCGGACGGCTCGTGGATCTGGCGGAACTGCACCGCCGCGCCGCTCTTCGTCGCCGAATAGATCTCCACGGGAATGGAGACGAGGGCGAGCCGGATCTGACCCTGCCAATATGCGCGCGCGGCCATCGCTGAACCCTTGTTCTGGAACGGGTTGAATGTCCGTGGCGACGGACTCGTTCCGTTCGCGCGGCAAATCGGCTATGGCGCGGCGATGAACGATCCGCTGTCGATGTTCGACGCGTGGCTGGCAGAGGCCGTCGCGTCGGAACCCAATGATCCCAACGCCATGGCGCTCGCCACCGCGGATGCGGATGGCCGCCCGTCGGTGCGCATGGTGCTGCTGAAGGGGCATGGCCCGGACGGATTCGTCTTCTACACCAACCGCGACAGCCGCAAGGCGGGCGATCTGGCCGCGAACGCGCAGGCCGCGCTCCTCTTCCACTGGAAGTCGCTGCGGCGGCAGGTGCGGATCGAGGGGCCGGTGACGCTGGCGAGCGATGCGCAGTCCGACGCGTATTTCGCCTCGCGCGGGCGCGATTCGCAGCTGGGCGCCTGGGCGTCCGACCAGTCGCGCGCCCTCGACCGGCGCGAGACGTTCGAGGCGCGGTTCGCGGCGATGCAGACGCGGTTCGAGGGGCAGGACGTGCCCCGCCCGCCGCACTGGGGCGGCTATGTCGTCGCGCCGACGCAGATCGAATTCTGGCAGGATCGCGCGCACCGCCTGCACGAACGCCGCGTCTTCACGCGCGCAGGCGGCGGCTGGACCGAAGGATTGCTGTTCCCATGACGCATGAAGAACGCCGCTCGCTGATCCCGCTCGCGACGCGGGCGGCGCTGGCCAGCGTCGGCATGGCGCTGTTCCTGCTGGCGCTGAAGAGCTTCGCCGCGTGGCACACCGGATCGGTCGCGATGCTGGGATCGCTGGCCGATACCGCGCTCGACCTGCTCGCCTCGCTCGTTACGTTGTACGGCGTGCGGCTGGCGGCGGAGCCGGCGGATCACGACCACCGCTTCGGCCATGGCAAGGCGGAGGCGCTGGCCGCGCTGTTCCAGGTCGCGCTCATCACCGCGTCGGCCGCCGGCATCGCGTGGCGGGCGGTGCAGGCGCTCAGCGATCCCGGCGCGACGCAGGATGCGGAATTCGGCATCGGCGTGTCGGTGGCCGCGATGGCGGCGACCGCCGTCCTGCTCTGGTATCAGCGGCGCATCATCCGCCGCACCGGGTCGGTCGCGATCATGGCGGACAACGTCCATTACCAGTCGGACGTGATGCTGAACGCGTCCGTCATCGTCGCGCTGGTGCTGGACCAGTATTTCGGCTGGCACGGCGCCGACGCGATCTTCGGCATCGCGATCGCGCTGTGGCTGGCCTGGGGGGCGTTCCAGGCCTCGTCCAACGCGATCGACCAGCTGATGGACAAGGAGTGGCCGGAGTCGGAACGCGCCGCCTTCCTCGACGTGGCGGCGCGCCAGCCGGGGCTGCGCGGCATCCACGACTTCCGCACGCGTCGGTCGGGCAGCCACGACTTCGCGCAGTTCCACATGGAGGTCGATCCGGCCCTGACCGTCGCGCGCGCGCACGAACTGGTCGAGGGTGTCGAGCGCAACCTGAAGGAGCGCTTCCCCAAGGTGGAGGTGCTGATCCATCTGGACCCGGAGGGGCATGTCGATACCGACAATCCACTGGTCGAGGCGGACGTGACGCCGCACTGGTTCGGCAAGCGCGTCTGACCCGCGATCCGCCGCCGACCGCGCGCGCGGTGGAGGCGCCGTTCTGGAAGCTCTCCGTCTTCGCCGACGGCCCGCTGCTCGGCAACCCGGCGGGCGTTGTGCGCCTGGCGGACTGGCCGGCCGATGCCGAGATGCAGGCGCTGGCGGCGCGGCTGGCGCTGCCGCAGACCGCGTTCGTCGTACCCACGCCCGGAGCGGAGGCGGATCATGCGATTCGCTGGTTCGGCCCGACGGCGGAGGTGTCGCTATGCGGCCATGCCACGCTGGCGGCCGGTTATGTCCTAGCGGGTGAGGGCGGGGCCCTGCGATTCTCGACGCGCAAGGCCGGGATATTGGAGGTGCGGCGGCAGGAGGGCGCGACCGCGATCGGCTTGCCCCGGATCACCCCGGTGCCTACGCCGTTGCCGGCGATCGTCGCCGCCCTTGATGTCCCGCCGCCCGTCGCGACGCTGTGGGACGCACGCGGCTATGCGGTCGTCGTGCTGGCGGACGAGGATGCGGTGCGGCGAGTCGCACCCGATTTCGCGGCGCTGGCGGCGATCGGCCCGATTTCGATCACTATCACCGCGCCGGGAGAGGCCAGCGACATCATCAGCCGCGTCTTCGTGCCCGCCTATGGCGCGCCGGAAGATGCCGTGACCGGATCCGCCCATGCCGCAATCGCGGGATGGTGGAGTGAAAAACTCGGTCTGTCGCGATTGTCCGCCGTGCAGGCGAGCCCGCGGGGAGGACGGCTGTCGATCGTGGTCGAGGCTGCCCGGATATGGCTAAGTGGCGGCGTCACAACCGAAAAGACAGGAAGCTTCGTGGTTCGCGAATGACGCTTTCGCAGTTGAACGGTCGGTGATTGCATAAAATGCAATCGTAGCCGAAAAAGTTGCACTTGCGAACAATCGCGCTGCGCTGCACAAAGAGCGTGCCTTTCAGGCATCCTCTCCTAAAAACTTTCATGGCCGGCTCGTCCGGCCTTTTTTTTTGCCCGACGTTCGGCTAGTCCGTGCCTGCCGTCGCTGCGCCGTCAATTAAAAGACGAATGCGGAGTGGAGCCGCCGGTCAAACCGGCAGCGGTGACGCGATGGCGCGGGAGATTGAGCGCGGCGGTTGCCGCCGCTCTCTCCCGCGACTTTCCCAAATCAGCGATGTCGAAACTCGGGCCCTGCGTCACGCGGCGATGCGCGCGGCCTCTGTCGTGGCGATCCAGCCGCCGCCCAGCACGCGGTCGCCGTCGTACAGCACCGCCGCCTGACCGGGCGCGACGCCATATTCGGGCTGGTCGAAGATCAGTCGGTCGCCGTCCAGCCGCGCCGGGGCAGGCCGCGCCATCGAACGCACCTTCGCGGTGACGGGTCCGGTGTGGCGCGGCCCGATCCAGTTCGCGTCCGCCAGCGTGATCGCCGCCACCGCCAGCGCCTCGCGCGGGCCGACGACGACGCGGCGGGTATCCGGCTCCAGCCGCACGACATAGAGCGGGCTCGCCTGGCCACCGATCTCCAGCCCGCGCCGCTGGCCGACCGTATAGTGGACGAGGCCGCGATGCTCGCCCAGCTTGTCGCCGGCCATGTCGACGATGTCGCCGCCCGCCGCCGCCTCCGGCCGCAACGTCTTCACCAGCCGCGCGTAATCGCCATCGGGGACGAAGCAGATGTCCTGGCTGTCCGCCTTGCCCGCGACCGACAGGCCCATTTCCGCCGCGATCTCGCGCACGCGCGGCTTGGGCAGGCCGCCCAGCGGAAAGCGCAGATAGTCGAGCTGTGCGTCGGTCGTCGCGAACAGGAAATAGCTCTGGTCGCGCGCGGGATCGTGCGCGCGATGCAGTTCCGGCCCGGTGGGCCCGCGTACCCGGCGAACATAATGGCCGGTCGCCAGGCAGTCGGCGCCCAGCTCGCGCGCCAGCCCGAACAGGTCGGTGAATTTCGGCCCCATGTTGCACTGGATGCAGGGGATGGGGGTGCGCCCCGCCAGATATTCGTCGGCAAAGCGATCGACGACCGCGCTGCGGAACGCGCTTTCATGGTCGAAGACATAGTGTGCGATGCCCAGCCGGTCGCACACCGCGCGCGCGTCCCGTATGTCGCGCCCCGCGCAACAGGCGCCCGCGCGCGCCGTCGCCTCTCCATGGTCGTAGAGTTGCAGCGTGACGCCGATTACCTCCGCGCCCGTCCGCACGGCGAGCGCCGCGACGACGGAGCTGTCGACGCCGCCCGACATGGCGACGACGATGCGCCGCCCCGCGCCCGATCCGCCGGGCAGTTCATCGAGTCCGAAATCCGCGATCATATCCACCTGCGCGCCCATACATCGGCGACGGGCCGCGCAAAAGGCCAAGGCGGAAGTCCCGGACAAAACAGGCTTTACCGGACCTTCACCTTCCCGCGTCACAAGGGCCGCTCGCATCGGGCAGGGCACGGGAGGGCCGGTTTGCAGCAGGAGCATATCATGACGGACTGGAAGGTGCGGGTGCCGCAGCCTGCCGCCGAACCCTGCGCGCACGGCCTGCCCGTTTTCGTGCCCGTTGTGGCGCAGGGCTGTTTCAATACGGCCGTCGCCCGGATGCTGACGGATTGGAAGGAGAGATAAATCCCACGTTTACCGAGGCGTTTCAGGTGATCTTCAACCCCGGCACCTAAACCCGCCTTACCGTTTCGAGGGGCCTTCGGACCCCGGCAGAGGTTTAATACATGATCCAGAGCGAGAAAATCCGCCCATCAAAGGTCATCGGTCCCCTGGGGGAGCCGCTGACCATCGACACGCTGCCGCCGCCCACCACCACCCGCTGGGTGGTGCGTCGGAAGGCGGAGGTGGTCGCTGCGGTGAACGGCGGGCTGCTGTCGATCGACGAGGTCTGCGACCGCTATGGACTGACCGCGGAGGAATTCGCCGGATGGCAGCGCGCCATCGATCGCTCGGGGATGCCGGGCCTGCGCGTGACCCGGATCCAGCACTATCGCTCGCTGTACGAACGCCAGCATAAATACTGAAAGGATCGCGCCCGGAACAACTTCGCCCAATACCAGTTTTTCCGTCAACGCCCGCAAGCCTCGCGGGCCATAGAACGGAGGGACGATCATGGGCATTATTCTGTGGCTTATCATCGGCGGCATCATCGGCTGGCTGGCCAGCATCATCATGCGCACCGATGCGCAGCAGGGCATTTTCCTGAACATCGTCGTCGGCATCGTGGGCGCCTTCCTGGGCGGCCTGATCATCTCGGGCGGTTCGATCAACAACGCGCCGCTGACGGTGACGTCGTTCCTGGTGTCGCTGCTGGGTGCCGTGGTGCTGCTCGCGATCGTCAACCTGGTCCGTCGCGGCCGGGTGCGCTGATCCGCTGAACAGCCTTTCGCGCTGAAGAACAGGGGCCGTCCGGGCGACCGGGCGGCCCCTTTCTCATGCGCGGCGTGGAGGCGGCCCTCGCGCTTCGGCAAGCGTGAGAGGGCGGAGCGGCCGGGCGATCCGCCCGACCGCCGCCGCCCCGGCGTCAGTTGAGCAGGAACCGCACCTGCAGCGTCGCGCGGATCTCCTTCTCGCCCGGCGCGATCTCCGTCTTGGCGTCCGCCGCCATCGCGCGCGCCATCAGCATCGGCGGGCGCGGGCCGGAGCCGCCATCGTCCTGCCCCGCCTCGGTGATCGACACGATCCGCGTCACGCGCAGACCCGCGGCCTTCGCATACAGCGCCGCCCGCGCCTGCGCCCGGCGGACCGCATCGGTCCGCGCCTCGTCCAGCGCGGCATCGGGTTCGGACACGGACAGGTTCGGCCCGTCGATCTGGTTCGCCCCCTCCGCCACCAGCGTATCGAGGATCGCGCCGGACCGCCCGACGTCGCGGAAGCGGACGGAGACGCTGTTGGTCGCCTGATAGCCGGTGACGACCGGCGGCTGGTTGTCGGCGTAGCGATATTGCGGCGCGATCTGCACCGTCGCGGTCGCCAGGTCGCGCGGTGCGACCCCCGCCTTGCGCAGCGCCGCCATCACCCGCGCCATCGCGGTGGCATTGTCGCGCAGCGCGGCAGCGGCGGTGGGGGCGGTGCTGACGACGCCGGCACGAATCGTCGCCAGGTCGGGCACGCGCGTCGTCCGCCCCTCCGCCGTCACGTCCAGCAGCGTACCCACAGCGGGCACCATCGGCACCGCGCCGTCCGCCGGTGCCTGCGCCATCGCGGGCAGCGGGGCGGCGGTGGCGGTCGCCAGCAACAGGGGCAGGATCATGTGGCGCATCGAAGTCTCCCTTGGAAATGCACGGCGGCCTATGACGAACCGTGCCTCAACCGCGCCTGAACGATTGCAGCGATTGTATGTGCCTGTCGGCTGGGGCAATAGAACGACACGATCGATGCAACCGGCCTTGAGCCGAGTGCTATATTGCTATAACACAGCTTCGATCATCTGGGGGAGGGCGCGTGGCGCGCCCGGTTTAGGGTCGAAGCGGCATGAATTTTGAGACGGGATCGATGACGCAGGAACGGCTGACGGGCCCGGAGGCGCCGTCGCGCCGGCGCTGGGTGATCGTCGCGATCCTGGTCGCCGTGATCGCCGTCGCGGTCGCCGCCTTCGCGTTCCGCGGCGACAAGAAGGCCGCGCCCGCCGGTGCCGCCGCGTCTGCCGAGGAACTGTCGCCCGTCACCGTCATCGTGCCTGGCCGTGGCCAGTCGGATCGCGTCATCGCCGCCACCGGCTCGATCGCCGCGCGCCGCGACATGCCGGTCGGCATCGCGGGCGAGGGCGGCCTGGTGACGCGCGTGCTGGTGGAGCCGGGCCAGTGGGTCCGGCAGGGTCAGGTGCTCGCCACCGTCGACCGCTCCGTCCAGGCGCAGACCGCGCAGTCGCTGGGCGCGCAGGTGGGCGTCGCGCAGGCGGATCTGACGCTGGCGCAGGCGGAGGTCGATCGTGCCAACTCGCTTGTCGATCGCGGCTTCATTTCGAAGGCGGACCTGCAGCGCCGCGTCGCGACGCGCGATGCCGCCGCCGCGCGGCTGAAGGTCGCCTCCGCCAATTATGGCGAGGCGCGCGCGCGCAACGGCCGGCTCGATATCCGCGCCCCCGCCGCCGGTCTGATCCTTACCCGGCAGGTGGAGCAGGGGCAGATCGTCGGCGCGGGCACCGGCGTCCTGTTCCGCATGGCGGAGAAGGGTCAGCTGGAGCTGCGCGCGCAGCTGCCGGAGGGCGATCTGCAGGCGCTGCACGTCGGCGCGCCGGCGCAGGTGACGCCGGTCGGCACGACCCGCGCCTTTGCCGGAGAGATCTGGCAGATTTCCCCCGTCGTCGATCCCGCGACGCGGCAGGGGATCGCGCGCATCGCGCTTACCTATGATCCCGCGCTGCGGCCGGGCGGCTTCGCGACCGCGCGCATCGTCGCGGGTGAAAGCGCCGCGCCGATGGTGCCGGAATCGGCGGTGCTGAGCGATGCGAAGGGCAATTACGTCTATATCATCGGCAAGGACGACAAGGTGGAGCGGCGCGACGTGACGCTGGGCACCGTGTCCGACACGGGCATCGCCATCACCGCCGGCCTGTCGGGGACGGAGCCGGTGGTCCAGTCGGCCGGCGCCTTCCTGGTGCCGGGGCAGAAGGTGAAGCCGATCCGTCAGGCGCGAAAGGGCTGATCCCATGGGTTTCCGCAACATGTCGGCCTGGGCGATCCGCAACCCGGTGCCGCCCATCGTCCTGTTCCTGGCGCTGACCATCGCCGGCCTGTTGTCGTTCAGCCGGATGCCGGTGAACGACAGCCCGGAAATCACCTTCCCGGCGGTCGTCGTCGTCATCTCCCAGCCCGGCGCCGCGCCGACCGAGATCGAGACGCAGATCACGCAGCGGGTGGAGGCGGCGATCCGCGCGCTGGAGGGCGTGGACGAGATCAACTCGACCGTGCGCGAGGGCAGTTCGGAAACCTTCGTCCAGTTCAGCTTCGATACGCCCGTGGACCGCGCGGTCAATGACGTGCGCAACGCGGTATCCTCGATCCGGGGCGAGTTGCCTGAAGGGATCATCGAGCCGCAGGTGACGCGTGTCACGATCAACGGCGGCGCGGTCGCGCAATGGTCGGTCGAGGGCGACGACATGACGATGGAGGAGCTGTCGAACTTCGTCGACCGCGTCGTCCGCAACCGTCTGCTCGCGGTGCCCGGGATGCAGAGCATCCGGCTGGACGGCGGCGTCACCCGCGCGATCCGCGTGACGCTCGATCCCGCCAAGATGCAGTCGCTGGGCATCACCGCCTCGCAGGTCAATCAGGCGCTGCGCAGCGCCAATACCAACGCGGCGGGCGGCCGGGTGGAGCTGGGCGGCGGCGAGCAGTCGCTGCGCATCGTCGGCAACGCCGCGGACGCCTATACGCTGGGCCAGACGCAGATCCCGATCACCGGCAACCAGGTGACGGACGGCAGCGGCTTCGGCCAGTCGCTCGGCCGCACCGTCCGGCTGAACGAGATCGCGCAGGTCCGCGACGCCTCGCTCGAACAGCGCGCGCTGGCGAAGGTCGGCAGCCGGCAGGTCGTCGGCTTCGGCATCCTGCGCGCGCGCGGCGCGTCGGAGGTGCAGCTGTACGACGCCACCGTCGCGGAGCTGAACAAGCTGGAGAAGGAAAATCCGAAGATCCACTTCGTCCAGCAGTTCACCAGCGTCGACTATACGAAGAAGCAGTACCACTCCGCGATCAAGGCGCTGGTCGAAGGCGCGCTGCTGGCAGTCGTCGTCGTCTATCTGTTCCTGCGCGACAAGCGGGCGACGCTGATCTCCGCGCTGGCGATCCCGCTGTCGGCGATCCCGACCTTCTGGGTCATGTCGCTGATGGGGTTCAGCCTGAACTTCATGACGCTGCTGGGCCTCAGCCTGGTCGCGGGCGTGCTGGTCGACGACGCGATCGTGGAGATCGAGAATATCGTCCGCCACATGCGGATGGGCAAATCCGCCTATCAGGCCTCGATCGACGCGGCGGACGAGATCGGGCTGGCGGTGGTCGCCACCACCTTCTCGATCGTCGCGGTGTTCCTGCCGGTCGGGCTGATGCCCGGCATCGCCGGCCAGTTCTTCAAGAATTTCGGTATCACCGTCGTCGTCGCGGTGCTGATGAGCCTGGCCGTCGCGCGGCTCATCACGCCGATGGTCGCGGCCTATTTCCTGAAGGCGCATGGCCATCAGGAACATGGCGGCGGCTGGGCGATGGACCGCTACATGGCGGTGCTGCACTGGACGCTGCGCCATCGGTGGAAGACGATGGGCCTCGGCCTTGCCGCCTTCCTCGCGACGATCGCCGCCTTCGCCACGCTGCCCTTCACCTTCCAGCCGCCGCAGGACCAGAATTTCAGCTCCGTCTCCATTTCCATGGTGCCCGGCACGACGCTGGAACAGACGGAGGCGGTCGCCGACAAGGTGAACGACATCCTGAAGAAGCAGCAGGAGGTCTTGACCGCGGTCCAGCAGATCAAGCCCGGCTCCGCCTCGATCGACGTCACGCTGCGCGACGACCGCGCGCGTTCCTCGATCAATTTCGAGCGCGAGACGGCGGTACTGCTGAACACCATCCCCGATGCGCGGATCAGCTTCTCGTCGAGCGATGGCGGTGGCGGCAGCAGCCGGCCGGTGTCGATCATGCTGGCGGGTGACGATCCCAAGGCGCTGCTAGCCACCGCGACGAAGCTGGCCGACCAGATGAAGACGCTGCCCGATCTGCGCGCGCCGCGCGTGGAGGGCGACATGCCACGGCCGGAACTCATCATCCGTCCGCGCCTGAACCTGGCGGCCGAACTGGGCGTCAGCACCGCCGCGCTCAGCCAGACGATCCGTATCGCGACACAGGGCGAGATCGAGCAGAACAGCGCGAAATTCTCGCTGTCCGACCGCCAGATCCCGATCGGCGTCGCGCTCGATCCCAATGCCCGGCGGCAGCTGGACACGATCCGCAACCTGCCCGTGCAGCTGCAACGCGGCGGCACCGTGCCGCTCGGCGTGGTGGCCGACATCAGCTACGGCTCCGGCCCGGCCGAGATCCGCCGCTACAATCAGGAGCGGCGGATCATCGTCGACGCCGATCTGGCCCCCGGCGCGATCAGCGGCGAACAGCGCGCCAAGGTCATGGAACTGCCGATCATGAAGGCGCTGCCCGCCGGCGTGCACTATGCCGCCGCCGGCTCCGCCAAGTGGCAGGCGGAGATGATCCGCAACTTCATCATCGCGGTGATCGCGGGCATCCTGCTCGTGCTGGCGGTGCTGATCCTGCTCTATCGTCGCGCGGTGCCGCCCTTCGTCAATCTCGGCTCGCTGGTGCTGGCGCCGCTGGGCGGGGCGATCGCGCTGCACCTGTGCGGCATGGCGATTTCGCTGCCGGTGCTGATCGGGCTGCTGATGCTGCTGGGCATCGTCGCGAAGAACTCGATTCTCCTCATCGACTTCGCGCTGGAGGAGATGCGCGTGGGCGTGCCGCCGACGGATGCGATCCTCGATGCCGGGCACAAGCGCGCGCAGCCGATCGTGATGACGACGGTCGCGATGGTCGCGGGCATGGTGCCGACCGCGCTGTCGCTGGGCGGCGACGGGTCGTTCAACCAGCCGATGGCGGTGACGGTGATCGGCGGCCTGATCCTGTCGACGATCCTGACGCTGGTGATCGTGCCCGCCGCCTTCAGCCTGGCGATCGGCATCGAGGAATGGATCGGCCCGCGCCTCGGCAAGCGGCTGCTGACCTACAAGCCCGGCGACGAGCTGGGCCCGGTGATCGAGGGCGGGCCGGCGCGGCCGCAGCTGGGCCAGCCGGCGGAGTGATCTGCCGGCGGATCGTTGGGGGCGCGAAATGAACAAAGGCCGGGCTCGCACATTGTCCGTGTGATGAACCGCACCGCCGCGCGTCCCGACCCCGTTCCGCCGGGCCTGACACGGATGCGGCGCGTGGCGGGGCTGCTGCTGGTGCTGATGGCGGCGCTGTTCTTCGCCAGCCGCGCGATGGAGCCGGCGCATCCCGGCTGGGGCTTCGTCCGCAGTTTCGCCGAAGCCGCGATGATCGGCGGGCTGGCGGACTGGTTCGCGGTGACGGCGCTGTTCCGGCATCCGCTCGGCCTGCCGATCCCGCACACCGCGATCGTCCCGCGCAACAAGGACCGGATCGGCGACCAGCTGGCCAGCTTCCTGCGCTCCAACTTCCTGATCCCGCGCGTCGTCGCGCGGCGGATGCGCCGCGTCGATGTGGCGTCGGCGCTCGCGCGCTGGCTGACCGATCCGCCCGAGGGGGCGGGCGGGCAGTTCCGGCGCGGCGCCTCCCGCCTCGTCGCGCAGGTGCTGGAGGGGCTGGACCCCAATCGGCTGGGCGGCATGGTTAAGTCCGCCGTCGCCGCGCGCCTGTCCGACACGCGCGTCGCGCCGATGCTGGGCCAGCTACTGAAGGCGGCGATGGCGGAGGGGCGGCACAAGCCGCTGCTCGACGCCGCGATCCGCTGGGCGGCGGGCGCGCTCGCCTCCAACGACCAGCTGGTCCGCCAGATGATCCACCAGCGCGCCGGGGCGATCCTGCGCTGGACGGGGCTGGACGAGACGCTGGCCGACAAGCTGATCGGTGGGCTCGACACATTGCTGACCGACATGGCCGACGACCCCGACCACCCCCTTCGCCTGAAGGCAGAGGAGGGGCTGGACCGCATCGCCTGGGACCTGCAGCACGATCCAGCGATGCAGGCCCGCGTGGAGGCGATGAAGGCGGAGCTGATCGCCAATCCGGCCATGGCCCGCTGGCTCGACGGCCTGTGGGAGCAGGCGCGCGCAGCGCTGTTGCGCATCGCGCACGACCCGGAGGCGGCGATGCGCGGCGGGCTGGGCGATGTGCTGCGCCAGATCGGCACCACGCTGCGCGACGACCCGCGTTTGTCGCGCCGCATCAACCGCTTCGTCCGCCGCGCGACGGTGGCGCTGGCGGCGGACTATGGCGACGGCATCGTGCGGCTGGTATCGGAAACCGTGCGCAGCTGGGACGTACGCACCGTCACCGGCCGGCTGGAGAATGCGGTGGGCCGCGACCTTCAGTACATCCGCATCAACGGAACGCTGGTTGGTGGCCTTGTCGGCCTTGCAATCCATTGTGTCGATGTGCTTTTGTGAACCGCTGATGACCAGCGCGCATCCCCCGTCGCCATCGGTCGCGAACCACTCCCGGCTTGCCGACCGGCCGCGTTTCCCGCAAGGAACGACTCGATGAGCGCTATCGCGGATTTCGAGCAGGATCAGGGCACCGTCCGCTTCACCGGCGATCTGCTGCTGTCGCGCCTCGGCAAGCTGCCCGAGCGGCTGGACGCGATCGACGGCGGGGTGTCGCGCGTCGATCTGGGGTCGGTCGATCGGATCGACACGGTCGGCGCCTGGGTCGTCCACCGCTTCGCCGCGCGGCTCAATGCACCGGTCGAGGGGCTGGACGACGACAATCGCGCACTGTTCGAACAGGTGGTCAAGGCCGATGAGCCCGTCGCCCGGCCTGAGGGTATCCGCAGCCCGCTGATCCGCGTGCTGGGCGAGGTGGGCGACGCGGTCGTCGGTGCGGGTCGCACGCTGCTCGGCCTGCTGGGCTTCCTCGGCGCGACGACGCTGGCGATGCTGGCGGTCATCCGCCATCCGCGCCGCTTCCGCTTCAACGCGGTGGTGCATGAATTCGAGACGGTCGGCGTCTCCGCCCTCGCGATCATCGGCCTGATGAGCTTCCTGATCGGCATCGTCATCGCGCAGCAGGGCGCGGTACAGCTGCGCCAGTTCGGTGCGGAGGTGTTCACGATCAACCTGGTCGGCCGGCTGACGCTGCGCGAACTGGGCGTGCTGATGACCGCGATCATGGTCGCCGGTCGCTCCGGCTCCGCCTTCGCCGCGCAGCTCGGCACGATGAAGCTGACCGAGGAGATCGACGCGATGCGCACGATCGGCGTCTCCCCGATGGAGGCGCTGGTGCTGCCGCGCACGGTCGCGGCGGTGGTGCTGATGCCGCTGCTCGGCTTCTATTCCAGTCTGGTCGCGATGGTCGGCGGCTGCCTGCTCGCCTGGATATCGCTCGGCATCCCGCCCGTGACCTTCATCGCGCGCATCCGCGAGGTGGTGCCGATCACCGACCTGTATGTCGGCCTCATCAAGGCGCCGGTGTTCGGCGCGATCATCGCCATCGCCGGCTGTTTCCAGGGCATGCAGGTGGAGGCGGACGCCGAGCAGGTGGGCCTGCGCACGACCGCCGCGGTGGTGCAGGGCATCTTCCTCGTCATCGTGCTCGACGCGTTCTTCGCGGTGTTCTTCACCTGGGTGGGATGGGATTGATGGCGCGCCGCGATCAGGAGGTGATCGTCGACGTGCGCGGCCTGCGCAACGCGTTCGGCGAGCAGGTCATCCACGACAATCTCGATCTGCAGGTCCGCCGGGGCGAGATTCTGGGCGTGGTCGGCGGGTCGGGCACGGGCAAGTCGGTGCTGATGCGCTCGATCATCGGCCTCCAGACCCCAGTGGCCGGCGATATCACCGTCTTCGGCGAGCCGACGATCGGCCGCGACGAGACGGAGGCGACCGATATCCGCAAGCGCTGGGGCGTGCTGTTCCAGGGCGGGGCGCTCTTCTCCACGCTGACCGTGGCGGAGAATGTGCAGGTGCCGCTGCGCGAATTCTACCGTCAGCTGCCGCAGGCGCTGCTGGACGAGATCGCCGCCTACAAGGTGGTGATGACCGGCCTGCCCGCGAATGCCGGCCCCAAATATCCCGCTGAGCTGTCGGGCGGCATGAAGAAGCGCGCGGGCCTGGCGCGCGCGCTGGCGCTCGACCCTGAACTGCTGTTCCTCGACGAGCCGACCGCCGGCCTCGATCCGATCGGCGCGGCGGCGTTCGACGAGCTGATCCGCTCGCTCAGCCGCACACTGGGCCTGACCGTGTTCCTCATCACGCACGATCTCGACACGCTCTACGCGATCTGCGACCGGGTGGCAGTGCTGGCGGAAAAGCGGGTGATCGCGGTCGGCACGATCCCGGAACTGATCGCGACGGACCATCCGTGGATCCGTGAATATTTCGGCGGACCGCGCGGGCGAGCGGCCGCGACAACCGACGAATTCGGCGCCAACGCCGCGAATGGCGGCGATGCCGCCGAGCCGGCGAACCGCGCCGGTGACGATGAACACGATGCGGCCGGCGACGATGCCGGATACAGGCAGGGAACAGACTGATGGAAACCCGATCGAACCACGTCCTGGTCGGCGCCGTCGTGCTGATCCTGCTGGCCGTGCTGGCGCTCTTCACCGTTTGGATCGCCCGGCTGGGCGGCACGTCGGAGAAGGAATATGACATCTTCTTCCGCCAGTCGGTCGATGGCCTCGCGCGGGGCTCCGCCGTCACCTATTCGGGCGTGCCGTCGGGTCAGGTGAAGTCGATCGCGCTGTGGCCCATCGATCCGCAGTTCGTGCGCGTGCGCATCAGCGTCAATGACGACACGCCCGTGCTGCAGGGCACGACCGCGACCGTCGTCGGCAGCTTCACGGGCACCAGCACCGTGTCGCTGGATGGCGCGCGCAAGGGCGCGCCGCCAATCACCTGCCCCGAACAGGATCCAGTGAAGTCCTGCCCCTATGGTGTGCCGGTGATCCCGACCAAGCAGGGCGGTCTCGGCGCGATCCTCAATTCCGCGCCGCAATTGCTGGAGCGGCTGTCGACGCTGACCGAGCGGCTGACCGGCCTGCTCAGCGATCGCAACCAGGCCTCGATCGCGGGCATCCTCGACAACACCAACCGGCTGACCGACGCGCTCGCGGATCGCGGGCCGGAGATCGCCGCCACGCTGGCGCAGACCCGCGTCGCGATCCAGCAGGCCGGCGATGCCGCGCAGCAGATCGGTGAGCTCGCCGCCACGACCAACGGCGTGCTGGCGAACGACATCAAGCCGACGATCAACAACCTGAACGGTGCCATCTCGTCCGCGCAGAAATCGGCGGATACGCTGAATGCCGCGATCGGTGATGCGCGCCCGGGCCTGCAGACCTTCTCGCGCCAGACGGTGCCGGAGGTGAACCGGCTGGTGCGCGATCTGCGCACGACCTCGGCAGCGCTGTCGTCGATCGCGGAGAAGGTCGATCAGGGCGGCGCATCGTCGCTGATCGGATCGCAGAAGCTCCCGGATTACAAGGGTAAGTGAGGGCCGCCATGACGAACATCCATCATCGCCTGCCGGTCCGCGCGACGACGCTGGCGCTGGCGCTCGCGGCGGCGCTGCCGCTCTCCGGCTGCATCAGCTTCGGTGCGAAGCCGCCCAAGCAGCTGCTGACGTTGCAGGCCGCCGATCAGGTGCCGATCGGCCGCGAACAGGACGGTGCGTCGGCCAAGGCGATCGTCATCACCGTGCCCGCCACGCCCGCCGCGATCGCGGTGCCGCGTGTGCCGGTGCAGACAGGCGCGACCAGCCTGGCCTATGTCAAGGACGCGCAATGGGCGGAGCCGCCGGCGCGCCTGTTCGCCCGGCTGGTGTCGGACACGGTCGCCGCGCGCACCGGCCGCATCGTCGTCAGCCCCGTGCAGGCGGTCGGCGAAAGCAACGACCAGCTGGATGGCGAGCTGCGCAATTTCGGCCTCGACGCGGACCGGCGGCAGGCGGTCGTCACCTTCGACGCCGCGCTGATGCGCGATGGCGCCGCGAAGATCGAAAAGCGCCGGTTCGAGGCGCGCGTGCCGATCGCGGCGATCGACGCGATGAGCGCGGGCACCGCGCTCAACCAGGCGGCCAATCAGGTCGCGGCGGAGGTGGCGGGTTGGATCGGGCGCTGACCGCGCACCGGCCGGGGATCCAATCGGTGCAAGGTCCGGCCGTCATGCCGGCAGCCTGAGCCGCCGCGTCGCCGGTTGATCGACGCGCCGTGCCAGATTGCCCGCATCGGTGGCGGCATTCGCGATAGAGGCTCGCCCCGGGTTCCTCCGCTGGAGGGGAGGGGCATCACCCCTCGTCGTTTCCGCTGATAGCAGAATGACGTTAGGTTGACCCGTCATTGCGAGCAGAGCGAAGCAATCCAGAGCCGGACCAAGACGCCCTGGATTGCTTCGCTGCACTCGCAATGACGACCTCGGTTCGACTTCACGCCATTTCCCCTCTGGCGGCATCCGCCTGACGGTTCGGGCACGCTTCCCCTGGCGGTCGCCATCAATCGGCGATGCCAGACGCGCCTACGCCCGTGCCAGCGAGATGATCCGCTCGGCCTCCGCCAAGTGCAACCGTTCCACCATCGCGCCGTCCAGACGTATCGCGCCCTTGTCGTCATTCTCGGGCAGCGCGAACGCCGCGATCACCGCCTCGGCCCAGGCGATCGAAGCCGCGTCCGGGCCGAAGGCGGCATTGGCCGTCGCGATCTGCGCGGGGTGGATCAGCGTCTTGCCATCGAAGCCGAACATCGCGCCCTGCGCACATTCGGCGGCCAGCCGCTCGGGATCGTCCGTCGCGTTCAGCACGCCGTCCAGCGCCAGCATCCCGCCCGCCCGCGCGCCCGCCACGATCTGCGCCAGCGCGGGGAGCAGCGGGGTGCGCGCCGCATCGGGCCGGGCCCGCAGGTCAAGCGCAAGGTCGTTCGTCCCCGCCACCAGCGCCGCCAGCCGCAGCCCGGCGGCCGCCTCCGCCAGTGCGGGGAGGGCGAGCAGCCCGCGCGCGCTCTCGATCATCGCCCAGAGCGGCGGCCCGTCCGTCCCCAGCGCCGCCCGTGCGGCCGCGACGTCGGCGGGGCCATCGACCTTGGGCAGCAGCACCGCCGCCGCGCCGGCATCGCGCAGCGCCGCCAGATCGTCCGCCGCCCACGTGGTGCCCGCACCGTTGACGCGCACCACCAGTGGTCGCCCGCCCGTCGCCAGCGTCGCGATGGCGGCGGCGCGTGCCTCGACCTTGCGATCGGGCGCGACCGAATCCTCCAGATCGAGGATCGCGATATCGCACGCCAGCGACGCCAGCTTGGCGATGGCACGCGGATTGGAGGCAGGGAGGAACAGCGCGCTGCGCACCCGCCGCGGCACCGCCGTCATTGCGGCGTGCCGCCCGCCGCCATCAGCGCGCGGGTGACGCCGTTGGTCCAGCCGAAGCCGTCCTGATTGGGATATTCGCCGCCGCCGCCGGGCCGCCGCTCGATCACGTCGTATTTCTCCAGCAGCTTGCCCGACGCGGCATATTCGCGCGCCACCGTCGCCAGCCAGTGCGTGCGGATGCGATCCGCCGGCTCGGCGAGCGCATAGTTCTGCAGGCCCTGCCACGCGACCCATTGCAGCGGCGCCCAGCCATTGGGCGAATCCCATTGCTGTCCGGTATGCACCGTCGTCGTCGCCAGCCCGCCCTCGCCGATCAGCGGCGTCAGCGCGGCGGCGGTCGCCTGCGCCTGGTCGGGCGTCGCGATCTTCGCGAACAGGGGAAAGGCCATCGCCGCCGTCACCCGGTCGTTCGCGCGCCCGGTATCGAGGTCCAGATCGGCGAAGAACCGCCCATTCCACAAATGCTTCCGTACCGCCGCGCCCCGTGCCTCCGCCCGCGCGGCGAACGCGTTCGCGCAGGCGGTATCGCCCAGCGTCCGGCAATTCGCCGCGATTGCCTGTTCCAGCCCGTACAGCAGGCTGTTGAGGTCGACCGGCACGATCCGCGTCGTGCGGATCGTCGCCAGCGTCCGCCCGTCCGCCAGCCAGCGCGAGGAAAAGTCCCAGCCGCTCTCCGCCGCCGCGCGCAGGTCCCGGAACAGCTGGCGCCGGTCGCGATCGGGCGTCGCGTTCGCCAACTCCACATCCTCGCGATAGCTTTCGTCGCGGGGGCTGTCGGAATCGTCCCAATAGCGGTTCAGCACGTTGCCGTCCGCCAGCCGCACGACGCGCGCACGCGCCCCGCCCGGCTTCAGCCCGGCCTCGCCGCGCATCCAGAAGGCGTGCTCGGCGCGCAGCTGCCGCGTCCGCGTCGCCAGCGTGGCCGCATCCTTCGACAGTCCGGCGATCAGGTAGAATACGGGCGGCTGCGAGCGCGACAGGTAATAGCTGCGCGTGCCGTTGGGGACATGGCCGTAGCGGTCGATCAGGTTGCCGAAATCGACGACCATGTCCTCCACCAGATCCTGCCGGCCCGCGATCGGCAGGCCCAGCATGGAGAACCAGCTGTCCCAATAATACATCTCGCGAAACCGCCCGCCCGGCACGACATAGGGGCGCGGCAGGGTGAGCGCGCTCGATCCCGCCGGCACGGTCGGCGTGGAGCGCGTCAGGTGCGCCCAGAGCCGGTCGATATGCTCGGTCAGCGGCAGCCGTTCAGCCGGGCGCGGCGCGGGCGGCGTTTCGGGCGCGATAAAGTGCGCCGCCACGAAGGCGCGCAGCTTCGGCAAATCGTCCCCGCACCGGCAGGCACGCCACGCCGCCATGATCGCCGCGTCCGACTGGCGCGGCACGGCATCGACGAAGGTCTTCCCGTCGGGAAATACCTGTTTCATCTGCACCGCGACGAACAGGTCGCCGAACCGCTGTTGCGGGGTCGGGACCGAAGCCGGGGGCGCCTTCGCGGCGGCGGTCAACAGCGGCAGCATCAGCGCGGCGATCAGCAGGCGGTGCATCAGGGGCGGCTCTCCAGCAGGTCGGCCCGGGCCAGCGTCACGCGGCGTTCGCCGCGATCGACCCGGATATAGAATTGGCGTGGGCCATCGGGCAGGCGCAGCAGCAGCCCGCCCATCGCGTCCCAGCGTTCGGGCGTCATCGGCCGGTCGGTCATGTCGCGCCAGTCCGCCGCCTCCAGCCACGCCTGATCGCGCAAGGGGCTGTCGCGGCGGAAGCGGGAGAGGGCGGCGACATAGTCCTCCAGCGCGGTGTCGCGCCCGGCCCAGTCCAGCCAGCTCGTCTCGTTATCCTGCGCATAGGCGTTGTTGTTGCCGCCCTGCGTCCGCCCGAATTCGTCGCCGGCGGTCAGCATCGGCGTGCCGCGCGCGGCGAACAGGATGGCGAGCAGCGCGCGCACGTCGGCATCGCGGGCCGCGCGGATCGCGGGATCGTCCGCCGGGCCCTCGACCCCGTGGTTCCAGCTGACTTCCTCGCCATGGCCGTCGCGATTGCCCTCGCCATTCGCCTCGTTGTGGCGGCCGGCATAGGCCACGACGTCGGCCAGCGCGAAGCCGTCATGCGCGCTGACGAAATTGACGCTGCGCGTATGCGGGGCGGAGGCGGCGAAGATGTCCGACGATCCCGCCAGCCGCGTCGCCAGCGGTCCGGCGGCGGCGTCGCCACGCCAGAAGCGGCGGACATCGTCGCGAAAGCGGTCGTTCCATTCCAGCCAGTCGGGCGGGAAATGCCCCAGCTGATAGCCGCCCGGCCCGATATCCCACGGCTCCGCAATCATCTGCCGCGTCGACAGCACCGGATCGGCGGCGATCGCGGCGAAGATCGGCGCGGCGGGATCGAAACCGGGTCCGCGCGCCATCACCGGCGCCAGATCGAAGCGGAAGCCCTCCACCCCCAGGCGTGCGAAGTGGCGCAGCGTGTCCAGCGCCAGATCGCGGACATGCGCCTTCGCGAAATCCAGCATGTTGCCCGTGCCGGCATCGTTGATGAGCCGCCCGTCGGACCCGCGTGCATAGCTGGCCGGGTCGAGGCCACGCTGCGACAGCGTCGGTCCGCCCTCGTCGCTTTCGCCGGTATGGTTGAACACCACGTCGAGGATCACGCCGATCCCCGCCTGGCGCAGCGCCGCCACCGTCGCGCGCAATTCCTCCGTCCCGCCGGGGGCGAGGCGCGGGTCGAGCGCCATCATCGTGACCGGGTTATATCCCCAGGCGTTGCGCAGCCCCAGCGCATGCAGGTGCCGCTCGTCGATCCACGCCGCGATCGGCATCAGCTCGATCGCCGCGACGCCCAGCTTTTTGAAGTGCGCGATCACCGCCGGATGCGCCAGCGCCCCGATCGTGCCGCGCTGCGCCTCCGGCACGTCGGGATGGCGCATCGTGAAGCCGCGCACGTTCAGTTCGTAGACCAGCCCGCCGGGCTGGAACAGGCGCGGGGGCAGGGGATCGTCCGCCCATGGCACCGGCACCACCGCCTTGGGCACCAGCGTGGCGGTGTCCTCTCCCCGGATACCCAGCCGGGGGTCGTAGCGGAACGACCCGTCCAGCTCGACCGCATAGGGATCGACCAGCAGCTTGGCCGCGTCGAAACCGCGCACCGCCGGTCCCTCCGCGCGATAGCCATAGCGCTGGCCAGGCCCGACGCCCGTGGCGGCCAGCACCCAGCGGTCCCCCGCGCGCGTCATCGGCAGGCGGCGTTCGGCGCCGCCCGCATCCGGCGCGTCGAACAGGCACAGCCACATCGCCTCCGCCTCGGGCGCGCGCACCGCGAAATCGGTGCGCCCCTCGGTCGGATGCGCGCCCAGCGTGCCGGGTGCGACGGGCGGCGGCCAGAAGAACTCGCCGACGCGGCGCAGGATCGATCGATAGGGGGCGCCCCCGCTTCCCCCCATGCTCACGTCACCACATCGGGCTCGGTGCGGCCGGTATGGCGGACGATCCCGGCGATCTGATCCGCCGCCGCGACGATATCGGCGAGCATCGCGGTCGTATCCTCGTCGATCCGGCTGCCGTCGAACCGCTCCAGATAGACGCGCAGCGTCGCGCCGCTGGTGCCCGTGCCCGACAGGCGGAACACGACGCGGCTGCCGCCCTCGAACAGCACACGCACGCCCTGGTTGCGGCTGACCGATCCGTCGGTCGGGTCCTCATAGGCGAAATCGTCCGCCGTCTCGACCGTCAGGTCGCCGAAGCGCTGGCCGGGCAGGTCGGCCAGCTTGCCACGCAGGTCCGCCATCAGCGCATCGGCGCGCTCGCTCTCGACGCCCTCGTAATCGTGGCGGGCGTAATAGTTGCGGCCGTACGTCGCCCAATGCTCGCGCGCGATCGTGTCGACCGACTTGCCCGTCGCCGCCAGGATGTTGAGCCACAGCAGCACCGCCCACAGCCCGTCCTTCTCGCGGACATGATCGCTGCCGGTCCCCGCGCTCTCCTCGCCGCAGATCGTCGCCATGCCCGCATCCAGCAGGTTGCCGAAGAACTTCCACCCCGTGGGCGTCTCGAAGGCGGGGATGCCCAGCTTCGCCGCAACGCGATCCGCCGCCGCGCTGGTCGGCATCGACCGCGCGATCCCCTTCAGCCCCGCCGCATAGCCGGGCGCCAGATGCGCGTTGGCCGCCAGCATCGCCAGGCTGTCGGACGGGGTCACGAACCGGCCGCGCCCGATGATGAGGTTGCGGTCGCCATCCCCGTCCGACGCCGCGCCGAAATCGGGCGCGTCGGCCGCCATCATCGTCTCGTAGAGTTCGTGCGCATGGACGAGATTGGGGTCGGGATGGTGGCCGCCGAAATCGGGCAGGGGGGTGCCGTTGCGCACCGTTCCCTTCGCGAAGCCCAGCCGGTTTTCGAGGATCTCATGCGCATAGGGGCCGGTGACGGCGCTCATCGCGTCGAACGCCATCGTCAGCTTCGCGTCGCGGATCGCGGCTAAGTCGAACAGCTTCTCCATCAGCGCGGCATAGTCCGCGACCGGATCGACGACCTCGACGGTCATGTCGCCGACCCGCACCTCGCCCAGGCTGTCGAGGTCGATGTCGTCGCCCGCCACCTCGCGCCAGACGTCGATCGTCTTCGTGCGCGCGTGGATCGCCTCCGTCACCTTTTCGGGTGCGGGGCCGCCATTGGCGATGTTGTACTTGATCCCGAAATCCTCGTCCGGCCCGCCGGGATTGTGGCTGGCCGACAGGACCAGCCCGCCCGATGCCTTGCGGATGCGGATCAGGTTGCTTGCGGCGGGCGTCGACAGGATGCCGCCGCGCCCCACCACGACGCGGCCATATCCCGCCGCCGCCGCCATGCGGATCGCGACCTGGATGACCTCGCGGTTCAGGAAGCGCCCGTCGCCGCCGATCACCAGCGTCGCGCCGTCCTTGCCGTCCACCACGTCGAAGACGGACTGGACGAAATTCTCCGCGTAATTGGGCTGCTGGAAGACGCGGACCTTCTTGCGCAGGCCCGACGTGCCCGGCTTCTGGTCCAGATAAGGTGTGGTCTGATGTTCGCGGATCATGCCTGTTCCAACAGTCGATGGTAAAGGTCGGCGTAGCGGCGGCCGCTCTCGTCCCAGGAGAAGTCCGCCGTCATGCCATTGCGCTGTGTCTGCCGCCAGCGGAGCGGGTCGCCATGCAGCGCGATGGTGCGGGCGATGGCATGGGTCAGCGACTCGAGGGTGACACCGTCATGGACGATGCCGGTCGCGACACCCGCGCCCAACGCCGCCTCGTTCGCGTCGATCACCGTATCGGCCAGCCCGCCCGTCCGCGCGACGACCGGCACGCAGCCATAGGCGAGGCCATAGAGCTGCGTCAGCCCGCATGGTTCGAACCGCGACGGGATCAGGATCGCGTCCGCTCCGCCCTGCAACAGATGCGACACGCGCTCGTCATAGCCGATGCGCACGCCGATCCGCCCCGGATGCCGCTCGGCGGCGGCACGGAACGCCGCCTCCAGCGGTTTGTCGCCCGATCCCAGCATCGCCAGCCGCCCGCCCATCGCGACCAGCGCGTCGAGCACCTCGGCCAGCACGTCCATGCCCTTCTGCCAAGTCAGGCGGCTGACCACGGTGAAGATGGGGCCGCTGCCCGGCGTCAGGCCGAACTGTTCCTCCACCGCGGCGCGATTGGCGGCGCGGCGCGCCAGTGTGTCGGCGGTGTACGTGGAGGGCAGCGCAGGGTCGCTCGCCGGGCTCCACACCGCCGGGTCGATGCCGTTGACGATCCCCGACACGATATCGGCGCGATCGACGATCAGCCCCTCCAGCCCCATGCCGAACTCGGGGAAGCGGATCTCGCGCGCATAGGTCGGCGACACGGTCGTGATCGCATCGGCCGCCTGCAACCCGGCCTTCAGATAGCCGAGCGCGCCATAATATTCGACGCCATGGATGGAGTTCATCCAGTCCGGCAGCCCCAGCGCCGGGAAATGCGCGCGATCGAACCGCCCCTGGAAGGCGATGTTGTGGACGGTCATCACCGTCTTCGCATGCCCGCCCAGTGCGCGGACATAGGCGGGCGCCAGCCCCGCCTGCCAGTCATGCGCGTGGAGCAGCGCGAACCGCTGCCCCGGCACCGCCCCGCTCGCCAGCTCCGCACCCGCGCGGGCGAAGGCGGCGAAACGGCGCCAGTTGTCGCCCCAGTCGCGCCCGCCGGCATCGCCATAGGGGCCGCCCGGCCGCTCGAACAGCGACGGCGCGTCGAGGATCAGCAGCGGGTGGTCGCCCAGCCGCGAAGCGATCAGCCGCGCGTCCGCCCCGATCAGGTCGGGCCAGTGATGCACCGGCTCGCCCTCCGCGATCAGGTCCGCCAGCGCGGCATAGCCGGGCAGCAGCGTCGTCGTCTCATAGCCATGCGGCGCCAGCGCCTCCGGCAGCGCGCCGACGACATCGGCAAGACCGCCCGTCTTGACGAGCGGATACGCCTCGGAGGCGACGGACAGGACGGGCGTCACGGCTCAGACTCCGCCCATGCGGCGCGGGCGACACACGTCGCGCATCACAGTGCCAGCCGGTCGATCATCGGCTGGGTGATCAGGCACACGCCCTTCTCCGTCACGCGGAAACGGCCGGCATCCAGCACCGGGTCGTCGCCGACGACCAGTCCGTTGGGAATCTTCACGCCGGCATCGATCACCACCCGGCGCAGCCGCGCGCCGCGGCCGATCTCGCAATTGGGCAGCACCACCGCCTCGTCCAGCATCGAGAAGCTGTGTGCGCGCGTGCCCGTCGACAACAGCGAACGGTTGATCGAGGAGCCCGAGACGATGCAGTTGCCCGACACCAGGCTGGCGACCGCCGATCCGCGCCGCCCGTCGATATCGTGGACGAACTTGGCCGGCGGCGTGATCTCCGAATAGGTCCAGAGCGGCCAGCTCTTGTCGTACAGGTCCAGCTCCGGCACCACGTCGGTCAGGTCGATATTGGCTTCCCAATAGGCGTCGATCGTGCCCACGTCGCGCCAATAGGCCTTGGGCTCCTCTTCCGATCGGACGCAGCTGGCGGAGAAGCGGTGCGCCTGCGCATGGCCGTGCTTCACCAGATAGGGAATGATGTCCTTGCCGAAATCGCGGCTCGACCCCGCCGTCGCCGCATCGCGGCGCAGCTCCTCGATCAGGAAGCGGGTGGCGAAGACGTAGATGCCCAGGCTCGCCAGCGCGACGTCGGGGTTGCCCGGAATGGCGGGGGGATCGGCGGGCTTCTCGACGAAATCGACGATCCGGTCGGCGGCGTCGACATGCATCACGCCGAACCCGCTCGCCTCCTTGCGGGGCACCTCCATGCACGCGACGGTCACGTCCGCACCGCTGTCGCAGTGCTGCTGGAGCATGATCTCATAGTCCATCTTGTAGATGTGATCCCCGGCCAGGATCACCATGAACTCGGGCCCATAGCTTTCGATGATGTCGATATTCTGGAACACCGCGTCGGCGGTGCCCTCATACCATTGGAACTCGCTGATCCGCTGGCTGGCGGGCAGGATGTCGAAGCTCTCGTTGCGTTCGGGACGCAGGAAGTTCCAGCCGCGCTGCAGGTGGCGGATCAGGCTGTGCGCCTTGTACTGCGTCGCCACGCCGATGCGGCGGATGCCCGAATTGAGCGCGTTGGACAGCGCGAAGTCGATGATCCGGCTCTTGCCGCCGAAATAGACGGCGGGCTTCGCGCGCGTATCGGTCATCTCGAACAGGCGGCTGCCCCGGCCGCCCGCCAGTACATAGGCCATCGCGTCGCGCGCCAGCGGCTGGCCCCTGCGGTGTTCCATCTCCCGTATGTCCTTCCTGTTTGCCGGCCCCCGGCCGGACATCGGGGGCACTCGCCCCGGACTTTGAGCCAGCCGGCCGGACCGGGCAAGAGGCGGCATCCATCGCGGAGCGGTTTATTCCCCGGTGAATTCCAGCATGATCGTCGCCAGCGGCGGCAGCGTGACCCAGGCCGCGCCGTCACGCGCCTCCACGCCGCCCATATTGCCGAGGCCCGACCCCCAATAGGTCGCCGCGTCGGAATTCATGATCTCCCGCCAGCGGCCGTCATGGGGCAGGGGCACGCGATAGGGCGCGCGCGCGACGGGCGTCATGTTCGCGATCACGGCGACCGGCTTCTCCCCCGGCGCGCGGCGCAGCCAGGCGAAGACGGAATTGGCGGAATCGTCGCCGATCAGCCATTCGAACCCCTCCGGCTCGCAGTCGCGCGCATGGAGCGCGGGCGTGTCTCGGTACAGCCGGTTCAGGTCGCGGACGAGGTTGCGCACGCCTTCATGCGCGTGGCTGCACCTCAGGTGCCAGTCCAGCTCACGCGCCTCGGTCCATTCCTCGCGCTGCGCGAACTCCTGGCCCATGAACAGCAGCTTCTTGCCCGGATAGCCCCACATGAACGCATAATAGAGGCGGACATTGGCGAACTTCTGCCAGTCGTCGCCCGGCATCCGGGTCAGCACCGTGCCCTTGCCATGGACGACCTCGTCATGGCTGATCGGCAGGACGAAGTTCTCGGAATAGGCGTAGACCATGCCGAAGGTGATCTCGCCATGGTGATGCTGCCGGTGGATCGGCTCGCGGCCCATATACTGGAGCGTATCGTGCATCCAGCCCATGTTCCATTTGAAGCCGAAGCCGAGCCCGCCGTCCCGATGGCCGGGCGGCGGCGCGGGCTGGCTCACGCCGGGCCAGCTGGTCGATTCCTCCGCGACGGTAAAGATGCCGGGATGTTCGCGATAGACGGCGCGGTTCACGTCGCGCAGGAACTCCACCGCCTCCCAATTCTCGCGACCGCCCTCGGCGTTGGGGATCCACTCGCCGTCCTTGCGGCTGTAGTCGCGGTACAGCATCGATGCGACCGCATCGACGCGCAGGCCGTCGATATGATAGCGCTCGGCCCAGAACAGCGCGTTGTTGACGAGATAGTTCGCCACCTCGCGCCGCCCGAAATTGTAGATCGCGGTATTCCAGTCGGGGTGATAGCCCTGGCGCGGATCGTCATGCTCGTACAGCGCCGTGCCGTCGAACCGGGCAAGGCCGTGCGCGTCGAGCGGGAAGTGTGCGGGCACCCAGTCCAGCAGCACGCCGATGCCCGCCTGATGCGCGCCATCCACGAACCGCGCGAACCCCTCATGATCGCCGAACCGGGCGGAGGGGGCGTAGAGGCCGGTCGTCTGATATCCCCATGACGGATCATAGGGATGCTCGCTGATCGGCATGAACTCGATATGCGTGAAGCCCATGTCGACGACATAGGGGATCAGCCGGTCGGCCAGCCGGTCCCAGCTGAGGAAGCCGCCATGCTCGTCGCGCTCCCACGATCCGGCATGAACCTCGTAGATGGAGATCGGCGCCCGGCGCGGGTCGATCGCCGCCCAATGCGCGCGATGGCCCTCGTCCTGCCACTGGTGCGCGAACGGCGCGGTGGTGAGGGAGGCGGTGCGTGGACGCAGTTCGGCGGCGAAGGCATAGGGGTCCGCCTTTTGCGGCAGCAGCGCGTCGTCGGGTCCGATCAGCTCGAACTTGTAGGCCTCGCCGGCGGGCAGGTCGGGCAGGAAGATTTCCCACACGCCGACGCCGCCGCGTCGCCGCATGACGTGGCGCCGCCCGTCCCAGCCGTTGAAATTGCCGACGACGGAAACGCGGCGGGCGTTGGGCGCCCACACCGCGAAGTGCATCCCGCTCGCGCCCTGATGCTCGATCCGGTGCGCGCCCATCCGCTCCCAAAGGCGCAGATGCGTGCCCTCGCCGAAGAGATACTCGTCCAGGTCCCCCAGCACCGGGCCGAAGCTGTAGGGGTCCGCGACCTGCCAGCTCTCCATACCCCGTTCCACGCGATAGCGGAGCGGCTGCGGATCGCCCGCCACCGGCCCTTCGAACAGCCCGCCGCCCACGCTGGTCAGCGCGCCCAGCTGCTCGCCCGTCAGCGTCTCGGCGGAAACCCGCTCGGCGCCGGGGATCCAGGTGCGGGCGAAACTGCCCGTCGGCCCCGGAAACATCCCCAGCAAAGAGAACGGGTCGTCGTGACGCCCTTCCAGCAGGGCGGTAAGCGCGTCACTCGGTGGCTTCACAGGACTCCCCAGATGTCCTTCGCGTATTCGCGGATCGTACGATCGGAAGAGAACCAACCGACGCGGGCAACGTTCCGTACCGCCGCCGCGTTCCAGTCGTTTCGATCCGACCATCGCCGGTCGACCGTCCGCTGCGCGGCGGCATAGCTGTCGAAATCGGCGGCCAGCATGAACCAGTCGCCATCGTACAGGCCGCCGATCAGCCCCTTGTACCGATCGCGATCGTCGGGCGAGAACACGCCGGACGCGATCGCCGACAGCGCCTGCGCCAGTTCGGGCGACCCCTCGATCACCGCGCGCGGGTTGTAGCCATCGGCGCGCTTGGCCGCGACCTCCTCGGCGGTCAGGCCGAAGATCACGATATTCTCCTCGCCGACATGATCGCGGATTTCGACATTCGCGCCGTCCAGCGTGCCGATCGTCAGCGCGCCGTTCAGCGCGAACTTCATGTTGCCGGTGCCGGACGCCTCCATGCCCGCCGTGCTGATCTGTTCGGACAGGTCGGCGGCGGGGATGATCTTCTCCGCCAGCGAGACATTGTAGTTCGGCACGAACGCCACCTTCAGCAGCCCGCCGATCGCCGGGTCGGCATTCACCCGCCGCGCCACGTCGTTCGCCAACTTAATGATCAGCTTGGCGTTGTGATAGCTCGACGCCGCCTTGCCCGCGAACAGCTTCACGCGCGGCACCCAGTCGCGTTCGGGATGGCTGCGGATCTGGTCGTACAGCGCCACCGTCTCGATGATGTTGAGCAGCTGGCGCTTGTATTCGTGGATGCGCTTGATCTGCACGTCGAACATCGCGTCCGGATCGATGCGCAGCCCCATCTGCTCCTTCAGGTGCTGCGACAGCGCCGCCTTGTTGGCGCGCTTCACCTTTTCGAACTGCTCGCGGAAGGCGGCGTCGTCGCCATGCGCGGCCAGCGCCTCCAGCTTCTCGGTATCGTCGCAGAAGGCGTCACCGATCGCGGAGCGAATCAGGTCGACGAGGCCCGGATTGCACTGTTGCAGCCAGCGGCGCGGCGTGATGCCGTTCGTCTTGTTGTTGATCCGGTCGGGATAGAGGCGATGCAGGTCGGCGAACACGGTCTGCTTCATCAGCTGCGTGTGCAGCGCGGCGACGCCGTTGATCGAATGGCTGCCGGCAAAGGCCAGGTTCGCCATCCGCACGCGGCGCGACCCGCCCTCGTCGATCAGGCTGATCGCGGCGATCGCGCGGTCGTCCGCTCCGCTCGCCCGCGCCTCGCGCAGCAGCTTGGCGTTGATCGCATAGACCAGCTGCATGTGGCGCGGCAGCAGCCGCTCGAACAGCGGCAGCGGCCAGCTTTCCAGCGCCTCGGGCAGCAGCGTGTGGTTGGTATAACCGAACGTCCGCCGCGTGATGTCCCACGCCTCGTCGAAAGTCAGGCCGTGGAAATCCTTCAGCAGCCGCATCAGTTCGGCGACCGACACCGCGGGGTGCGTGTCGTTGAGCTGGATCGCGGCCTTGTCCGGCAGCGTGCGGATATCGCCGAAATACTGGACGTGGCGGCGGACGATGTCCTGGATCGAGGCCGACGAGAAGAAATATTCCTGCCGCAGTCGCAGCTCCTGGCCGGCGGGCGTGCTGTCATTGGGATAGAGGACGCGGGTCAGTGTTTCCGCGCGGAGCTGCCCGGCGAGCGCGCCTTCGAAATCGCCGGCGTTGAACTGGTCGAGCTTGATGGGATCGAACGCGCGGGCGTTCCACAGCCGCAGCGTGTTGACGCGCTTGCCGCGCCAGCCGACCATCGGCGTGTCGAAGGCGACCGCCTCCACCGCTTCGGCGGGCGACCAGTGGCTGCGGCCGTCGGCCAGCGTCGTCACCTCACCGCCGAAACCGACGAAATAGGCGCTTTCCCGCCGCTCGAACTCCCACGGATTACCGTGCGCGAGCCAGGTTTCGGGCAGCTCGACCTGCCAGCCATCGTCCAGCCGCTGGCGGAACATGCCGTTCACGTAGCGGATGCCATAGCCATAGGCCGGCAGGTCGAGGCTCGCGAGGCTCTCCATGAAACACGCGGCCAGCCGCCCGAGGCCGCCGTTGCCGAGCGCCGCGTCCGGCTCGATCTCTTCGATCACCGCAAGGTCGACGCCGAGCGAGGCCAGCGCCTGTGCGACCTCGTCGTTATGCCGCAGGTTCGACAGGGCGTCGCGCAGCAACCGACCGATCAGGAATTCGAGGCTGAGATAATAGACCCGCTTCGCGCCCGCCGCGTGCGCTTCCTTGGTCGAGCGCATCCAGCGTTCGATGATCTCGTTCCGCAGCGTGAAGATCGTCGCTGCCAGCCAATCGTGCGGGCGGGCGGCCTGCCGGTCCTTGCCGATGCGATGGACAAGGGTGTCGACGATCTCGCTGGCGAGGTCGGGGGCAAGCGCATGGGTCTGCGCAGGGGTGGATGCGGCAGCTGGTTCGGTCACGATCGATCCGGGGAAGAAGAGGGATACGCTGCCGTAACTAAACGATAGGTGCCGGCGAAAGTCACCCTCTAAATGGCCGAAGTGGCATCACAGCATGCCGAACAGCAGCGTCAGGTTGAGCCCGATGATGATCGCGGCGATCAACCAGGCGAGCAGACGCAACCAACGCGGGCTGACGAAGCGGCCCATGACGCGTGACTGGCCGGTAAACAGGACCAGCGGCACGACGGCGAAGGGCAGTTGCAGGCTGAGGATGACCTGGCTCAGCACCAGCAGCCGGGTCGCACCGCCGTCGCCGCTGGCGCCAACGACGATCACCGCCGGTACGATCGCGAGCAGCCGCGTGACGAGGCGGCGCAACCAGACGGGCAGGCGGAGCTGGAGGAAGCCCTCCATCACGATCTGCCCGGCCAGCGTGCCGGTGACGGTGGAGTTCTGGCCGGAGGCCAGCAGCGCGATGCCGAATACGACGCTCGCCGCGCCGATGCCCATCATCGGGGCGAGCAGGCGATAGGCCTCGTCGATCTCGGCGACTTCGGTGCGGCCCGCGGTGTGGAACACGGCCGCCGCCGTCACGAGGATGGCGGCGTTGATGAAGAAGGCCAGGCCCAGCGCGATCGTGCCGTCGATCGTCGCCATCCGCGCCGCCTCGGCCTTGCCGGCGTCGGTGTGTTCGAAGGCGCGGGTCTGGACGATCGAGGAATGAAGATAGAGGTTGTGCGGCATCACCGTCGCACCAAGGATGCCGATCGCGAGGTACAATTTGGCTGGATCGGTGACGATACCGGGGCTGGGGACGAGGCCCGCGAGCATCGCGCCGACGTCCGGCTTCGCGTGGAACAGCTCGAACGCGAAGCAGCCCGCGATGATGACGAGCAGTGCGATGATGAACGCCTCGATCTTGCGGAAGCCATAGCGTTGCAGCGCTAGGATCAGGAACACGTCGAGCGCGGTCAGGATCACACCCCAGACCAGCGGGATACCGAACAGCAGCTTCAGCGCGATCGCCGTGCCCAGCACTTCGGCCAGGTCGCAGGCGATGATCGCGACCTCCGCCAGCGCCCACAGCGCGAACGACACCGGCCGGCTGTAATAGGCCCGGCAGGCCTGTGCGAGGTCGAGGCCGGAGGCGACGCCCAGTCGGGCCGAGAGCGCCTGCAACACGATCGCCATCAGGTTCGACAGCAGAATGACCGACAGCAAGGTGTAACCGAAGGCCGACCCGCCGGCGATGTCGGTCGCCCAGTTGCCGGGGTCCATATAGCCGACGGCGACGAGGAAGCCCGGCCCCATGAAGGCCGCCAGCCGCCGCCAGCCCGATCCGCCGGTCGGCACCGAGACGCTGCGATGGCTGCCGATCAGCGAGGG
>CAJYLQ010000007.1 GCA_913775975.1 uncultured Sphingomonas sp.
ATACTTCGCGCTCGCGCCATCCCACGGATCGCTCTCGAGCTGCTTCATGCCCAGGCTGATGCGCTGCGTGTCCTTGTTGATGCGGATGATCTGGACGCGCACGGTGTCGCCGATCGCGATCATCTCAGAGGGATGATTGACGCGCTTGTACGACAGGTCGGTGACATGCAGCAGGCCGTCGATGCCGCCCAGGTCGACGAACGCACCGTAATCGGTGATGTTCTTGACGACGCCGTCGATGATCTGGCCCTCGTGCAGCGACTGGATCAGGCCCGAACGCTGCTCGGCGCGGGTCTCTTCCAGCACGGCGCGACGCGACACGACGATGTTGCCGCGCTTGCGGTCCATCTTCAGGATCTGGAACGGCTGCGGGATGTCCATCAGCGGCGTGACGTCGCGGACGGGGCGGATATCGACCTGGCTGCCCGGCAGGAACGCCACGGCGCCCGACAGGTCGACGGTGAAGCCACCCTTGACGCGGCCGAAGATCGTGCCCTCGACACGGGCCGACTTGGAGAATTCCAGCTCCAGCTTGTCCCAGGCGGCCTCGCGGCGCGCGCGGTCGCGCGACAGCATCGCTTCGCCGTGCATGTTCTCGACGCGGTCGACATAGACCTCGACCTCGTCACCGACCTTCAGCTCGGCCTTCTGGCCGGGGGCGGGGGCGAATTCGCGGAGCGGCACGCGGCCTTCCGACTTCAGACCGACGTCGATGACGGCCATGTCGTTCTCGATCGCGGTGACGGTGCCGTGGACGACGCGACCTTCGAAGCTGTCGGCGCCGCCGAACATGTCATCGAGCATCGCCGCGAAATCGTCGCGGGTAGGTGCCTGGGTTGCCATAGAAATGCGTATTCCTCGTGGTGTTTCCGGCCAAGCGGTTGGATCCGCTGGTCTTGGCCAAAACGCCGCGCCGGCCCCATGCCGTCACGGCATCCGGCGATCGGGCGTCGGGGAGGGGGTCAACGCGGGGGCGCCATACGCCATGCGAAAACGGCGCGTGGAGGATATCCTCCCGCGCCTGCCTCCACGGGCGCCTGCCCGCTGGATGGTGCGCCCATAACGAAAAAGCCGGCGGACCGCAATTGCAGTCCGCCGGCCTCGTGCGTCCTTTTCGGGAGCGATCAGGCGATCGCGGCGACCGTCTTGCGCCGGCGATAGCGGGCGGCGGCGCCGACCATGCCGAAGCCGACCAGCATCATCGCCCAGGTATCGGGCTCGGGCACCGCCGTCACCTGCAGCTGGCCGATCTTGAACGCGTCGTGCATCCAGTCCGGGCCGCCCATCGAGGCGCCGATGATCCACATGTTGCCGCTCTTGCCGCTCATGTCGATCGACTGGCGGGCGGTCACGCCGTCGCCGCTGGTGTTGATCGACTTGTCGAACCCGGCGCTGAACTTCGCCCAGTCGGTGATGTTCAGCGTCTGGTTCCACGCGCCGCCGAGATTGTCGACCGCGACGAAGGCGTCATTGTCCTTGTAGTTCAGGCCGCTGAGCTGGAACGGGTTCAGCACCGCGCTGTCCAGCGTCACCATCTTGTCGAACTGGAAGACGATGAAGTCCCAGCCGTTCTGGTTGTCGACCGTGTGCGTGTTGCCGCTGCCGTTACCCTCGTTCCGGGCGGTGACGCCCAGGCCCGTATTGGCGTCCGTGAAGCGCCCCAGATAGGCGGACCGGACGCTGTTATAGTCCGGATCGACCGCGGTGCGGTGCCACGCCGTCGCCTTCACGTTCAGCGTCTCGTTGCCGGTCTTGAAGGTGAAGGTCTGGCTGTTGCCGTACATCCCCGCGCCGGTTTCGACCGACTTGATCGCCGCATTGTCGAACGTCAGCGTGAAGGGCGTCGCGGCCTGTGCCGGCATTGCCGCCACGATCGCGGTCGCGGTCCCTGCGGCCATCAAGAAGCGGTTCATGAAAAAATTCCCCCGTAATCAGTTCCGCCGCAATCCCCGTTCGTACGGCGAATCGCAAGACAGACCTGCGTCCCGTCGCGGGACGTCCCCCTTAGGGATATTAACCGAAAGAATTGTTACGGGATAGTATCTATTGCTCAGCCGGCCGGGGGGGGCGGGTTTCCCCGCCGGCGCGCGGCCTGCGCCTCGACCATCTCGATCGCGCGCGCCACCGCCTCCGCGATGGTCAGCGCGCCGGTATCGAGCGGCGCCGCGTCGGGCGCCTGGACCAGCGGCGCGGCGGAGCGTTCGGAATCGCGCGCGTCGCGGGCGCGGATATCCTCCAGAACCTTGTCGAAGCCGATCGTCGCGCCCGCCGCCTGCAATTCGGCATGGCGCCGGCGCGCGCGGACCTGGGCCGCGGCCTTGACGAACAGCTTGGCGTCCGCCTGCGGGGCGATGACGGTGCCGATGTCGCGCCCGTCCAGCACCGCGCCGCCCGGCTGCGCCGCGAATCGCCGCTGCCGCTGGAGCAGCGACGATCGGACGAGCGGGTGCGCCGACACGATCGAGGCGGTCTGCCCCACATCGTCGCCGCGCAGCGCCGGGTCGGCGAGCAGCCGATCATCGAAATCGCACGCCGCCACCGCGTCCGCCTCAACCGCCGGATCGAGGCCCAGCCGCATCACCGTCAGCGCCACCGCACGATAGAGCAGGCCCGTGTCGAGGTGCGGCAGCCCGTAATGCTTCGCCAGCGCGCGGGCGATCGTGCCCTTGCCGCTGGCGGCGGGACCGTCGACGGCGATAATCATGCCGCGCCCGTCAGCTGGTCCAGCGAGGCGTAGAACACCGGATAGCTGGTCGCGACCGGCGCCACGTCGTCGATCGTCACCGGGCGCGCGGCGTGCAGGCCCGCGATCGTCATGCTCATCGCGATGCGGTGATCCAGCAGCGAGGCGATCGTCGCGTCGCCGCGGATCGCCGCGCCGCCCGATCCGGTCACGGTCATGCCGTCCTCATGTTCCTCCACCGTCACGCCGCAGGCCGACAGCGCGGCCGCCATCGCCGCGATCCGGTCCGATTCCTTGACGCGCAGCTCGTGCGCGCCGCGCGCCACGGTGCGCCCCTCGGCGAAGGCGGCGGCGACGAACAGTGCGGGATATTCGTCGATCATGCTGGGGGCGAGGTCGGGCGGCACCTCGATCGCGGTCAGGGGCGCGTGGCGCACGCGCAGGTCCGCCACCGGCTCGCCGCCGACGATGCGCGGGTCTTCCTCGGTGATGTCGGCGCCCATCATGCGCAGCGCGGTGATGATGCCCGTGCGCGTCGGGTTCAGCCCGACATTGGCGACGACGATATCCGATCCCGGCACGATCGAGGCCGCCACCAGCCAGAAGGCGGCGGAGGAGGGGTCGCCCGGCACGACGATATGCTGCGGCTTCAGCTCCGCCTCGCCATGGATGGAGATGATCTTGCCCTCGGGCGAATCCTCCACGGTCAGCGTCGCGCCGAAGCCGGCCAGCATCCGCTCCGAATGGTCGCGCGTCGGCACCGGCTCGATCACGCGGGTGATGCCGGGCGTGTTGAGGCCCGCCAGCAGGATCGCCGACTTCACCTGCGCGGAGGCGACCGGCAGCGTGTAGGTGATCGGCACCGCCGGCGACAGGCCGCGCAGCATCAGCGGCAGCCGCCCGCCCTTGCCGTCCGCGCCGGGGGAGGCGGTGATGTCCGCCCCCATGCGCGACAGCGGCTCGATCACGCGGCCCATCGGCCGGCCGGACAGCGAGGCGTCGCCGGTGAAGGTCGCGGTGATCGGATGGCTCGCCACCAGTCCCATCAGCAGGCGCGTGGAGGTGCCCGAATTGCCCATGTCCAGCGCGCCCGCCGGTTGCAGCAGCCCGCCCACGCCCACGCCGTGGATGCGCCACACGCCGTCGTCGCCGCGCGCGATCGTCGCGCCCATCGCGCGCATCGCGGCGGCGGTGGCCAGCACGTCCTCGCCCTCCAGCAGCCCCTCGACCCGGCTTTCGCCGACCGCGAGGGCGGACAGCATCAGCGCGCGGTGGCTGATCGATTTGTCGCCCGGCACGGTGATGCGGCCGCTGAGCGGGCCGCGCGCGGCGACGGAAAGGGGCTGGGGGGTCAGGGAGTGGCTCATCGGCGTCGCGCTTTGACAGCCGGGTTGTCGTATGGCAAGGCGCGCCCCACTTTGACGGGGCGAGGCATGGCTTTGCTCCGCGAAATCCAGTTCCGAAAGGCATCAGGCGGCATGATCAAGCCGGAATGGGGCACGAAGCGTACGTGCCCGAAATGCGCGACGCGCTTCTACGACCTCGAAAAGGACGAGCCCGTCACCTGCATCGCCTGCGGCTATGCGTGGGAGCCGGAGCCGATCCTGAAGTCCAAGCAGCCGCTGCCGTTCGAGGTGGTGAAGGCCGAGCAGAAGCCCGACCAGGATCTGGAGGGCGAGGACGAGGATCTGGAGGCGATCGCCGGCGACGACGAGGAGCCCTCGGCGGACGACGAGGTGGATCTGGGCGGCGACGACGATCTGGGCGTCGAGGCCCCGACCGAAGACGACGAACACTGATCCGAAATTTTTGGCGGGCGGCGTGAAAACGCCGCTTGCCAAGCCCGGGGCGGCCAGCTAACAGGCCGCCTCCCACGGAATGGGGCCGTAGCTCAGCTGGGAGAGCGTCGCAATGGCATTGCGAAGGTCAGGGGTTCGATCCCCCTCGGCTCCACCATCCGTACCGCGCTGACGCGCTCCGTCACCGCCTTCCCAAGCACATCGACGAATGGCCCGGCCGATCGCCGCAGCGCCGCGACCGGTCGGCTTCGCCGTCGCTCGCCGATCCTGAACCGCCGTCGACGCCTTGCGCGAACGATCCCGGCCGCCTGCCACCGCCCAGCCATTTTGCCGATACCGTCCGCTGGCGACGGGTATAGGGTGGGGCCATGGACATGCGCGAACCTTCCTCCGCCTCCGCCGGCATCACCTATGGCGGCTATCTGCACCTCGACCGGCTGCTCGATTGTCAGGAGCCGTTGTCGGACACGCATGACGAGCTGCTGTTCATCGTCATCCACCAGGCGTCCGAACTCTGGCTGAAGCTGTGCCTGCACGAGCTGGAGGCGGCGCGACGCGCGATCGTGGAGGACCGGCTGGGCGCGGCGTTCAAGATGATGGCGCGCGTCGCCCGCGTGCAGACGCAGCTGATCCAGAGCTGGGACGTGCTCGCCACCATCACCCCCGCCGATTATTCGGCGATGCGCGGCGCGCTGGGATCGAGCTCGGGTTTCCAGTCGGCGCAATATCGCGCGCTGGAATTCATCATGGGCAACAAGAATGCGGAGATGGTCGCGGTCCACGAACGCGATCCCTCCGTCCACGCGATGCTGGCGGAGGCGGCGGCCCGGCCCAGCCTGTATGACGAGACGCTGCGGCTGCTCGCCCGGCGCGGCTTCGCGATCCCCGCCGACCGGCTGGAGCGCGACTTCACCCTCGCCTATGTCGCGTCACCGGCGGTGGAGGCGGCGTGGCGAGAGGTCTATGCTGAATCCGACCGTTTCTGGGATCTGTACGAACTGGCCGAAAAGCTGGTCGATCTGGAATACCGCGTCCAGCTGTGGCGGTTCGGGCATCTGAAGACGATCGAGCGGATCATCGGCTTCAAGCGCGGCACCGGCGGCACGGCGGGCGTTCCCTATCTGGCGCGCGTGATCGATCATGTGTTCTTCCCCGAACTGCTGACCGTGCGCGTGGCGCTGTGATGAAGACGATTGCGCATGGCGCTGTGATGGAGACGATGATGCGAATCGCGACCCTGGACGATGCGCTGGCGCACGACGCCGCCGATCCGCTGGCGCCGATGCGCGCGCGGTTCTCGCTGCCCGAGGGGGTAATCTACCTCGACGGCAATTCGCTGGGCGTGCTGCCCGCCGCGACGATGGCGCGGATGGAACGGGTCGTGACCCTTGAATGGGGCCGGGACCTGATCGGCAGCTGGAACACGCATGACTGGATCGGCGCGCCGACCCGGATCGGCGACCGGATCGCACCGCTGATCGGCGCGGACGCGGGCGAGGTGGTGGTGGCGGATTCGACCTCCGCGAACCTGTTCAAGCTGCTGGCCGCCGCGCTGGCCGACCGGCCGGGCCGCCGCACGATCCTGTCCGAACCCGGCAATTTCCCGACCGACCTGTACGTCGCCTCGGGCGTCGCGGACGTGATGGGCGCGACGCTGAAGACCGTGCCGGCGGACCGCATCGTCGAGGCGATCGACGGCGACGTCGCCGTCGTCCTGCTGACGCACGTCCATTACAAGACATCGCGCCGGCTCGACATGGCGGCGATCACCGCCGCCGCGCACGCGGCGGGCGCGCTGGTTCTGTGGGACCTCAGCCACAGCGTCGGCGCGGTGCCCCTCGACCTGAACGGCGCTGGGGCCGATCTGGCGGTCGGCTGCGGCTATAAATATCTCAATGGCGGGCCGGGGGCGCCCGCGTTCCTGTTCGTCGCGGCGCGGCATCAGGAGCGGCTGCGCTCGCCGCTGTCGGGGTGGATGGGGCATAGCGCGCCCTTCGCCTTCGACGATGGCTATCAGCCCGCGCCGGGCATCACGCGCTTCCTGTGCGGCACGCCGCCGATCCTGGGCCTCGCCGCGCTGGAGGAGGGGCTGGCGCTGTTCGAGGCGGTCGACTTCGCGGCGGTCACCGCCAAGTCGGTCGCGCTCTCCACCCTGCTGATCGACCGGGTGGAGGAACGCTGCGCCGCCTTCGGCCTCGAACTGGCGACGCCGCGCGATCCGGCCGCGCGGGGCAGCCACGTGTCGTTCCGCCACCCCCATGCCTATGCGCTGTGCCAGGCGCTGATCGCGGAGGGGGTGGTCGGCGATTTCCGCGCGCCCGATATCCTGCGCTTCGGCCTGACGCCGCTCTATCTATCCCATGCCGATGTCTGGCGGGCGGTGGAGACGCTGCAAGACATTCTGGAACACCGCCGGTGGGACGACCCGCGCTACCGCGTCGCGATGCGGGTGACGTGAAAGGCGCATTCGAAAGCGTAAAGCCGGCGCCGCGCGGGCGGAGGAGGGCACGCCCGCCAGTTGCCGCCCGCCATGGTTGGATACGGCGATCCCCCGCCTTTGCCGGGACGGCAGGCGTGCGTCGCGCTGCGCATCCCGCAAGGGGCGGGGGCTCGCCTGTCCCCTGCGCGGACGCAGACCGTGATGAAGGTCCGGGCACATACCAATGGCGATCCTCCCCGAAGGCCCGCCGCAAAGCCCCATCGCCCCTCGCGACCCGCAGCCCGAAGCCCGAGACCATACAACCAGCCAACCAACCCCTCCCCTTCAGGGGAGGGGTTGGGGTGGGGCGTCACCGCCAGCGCACCCTTCGTGAAAGCGCGCCTCCCCGAAGGGCAGCGATGATCGACCCATCGCCATCCGGCCCGAACCGCCCCGAAAACGACCGATCGCCCACAAACACAGCCTGCCCATCACCGCCCACATGAGACCTATTGTCCCGGTGACACGCCGCGCCATGCCCTATAGGCGTACCAAATCGTGCGAACCGTCCGGCATCTTCTTGCGCAACGCCACCTCGCCGCGCTGATCTGCGCGGCGGCGCTGTTGATGAAGCTGCTCGTTCCCGCCGGCTATATGATCGCGGTGGAGGGTCAGCGGATCGCCATCACCCTCTGCCCCTCCGCCGGGCCGCTGCCGCCCGCCGCGTCGGGCCCTGTCGCCGATGCCGCCGCCGGGGGGATGGGCCATCACATGACGATGGATGATGGCGCGATGACTCATGCGCCCGCCCATCATCATGACGGGTCGAAGGCGCACGACCGGGCGGATACGCCCTGCGCCTTTGCGGGCCTGTCGGCGGCGCTGCTGGGGCCGGTCGATCCGATCCTGCTCGCGACGCTGATCGCCTTCGTCCTCGCGGCGGGGCTGCTAATTGCGGCGCCGCCCGCGCCGCGCCGCGCGGCCTATCTGCGGCCACCCCTGCGCGGGCCGCCGCTCCCCCTTTGACCCGTCCTCACGCGTCGGCCCGCCCGGCGCGATCCTGAACTGCGGCCGGGCGGCACAGGCGTGCCCGGCCGGTCGAAGGTATCTGCAATGTCCCGATATGTTTTCCGGGCGGGCGCGGTCGCGTCCTGCCTGCTGGCGGCCATGCCCGCCGCCGCCCAGACCGGCGATTCCGCCATCGTCGTCACCGGCCAGCGCGATCCGCTGAAGCTGGATGAAACCGCCGGCGCCGCCAGCCGCCTCGGCCTGTCGATCCGCGAAACCCCCGCCAGTGTCGAGGTCTTGACGCAGCAGGACCTGCAGGTGCGCGGCCTGCGCACCGCGCGCGAGGCGTTCAACGACGTCGTCGGCGCGGTCGCCGGCAACGTGCCGGGCAATCCGGCGGTCGTCAGCTTGCGCGGCTTTGCCGGCAACACCGTGTCGATCCTGCAGGACGGAGTGCGCGTATCGACCTCCACCGTCGTCCAGCGCGATACCAACATGTGGCATTATGATCGCGTCGAGGTGCTGAAAGGGCCCGCATCGGTCCTGTATGGCGAAGGCGCGCTGGCCGGCGTCATCAACAAGGTGACGCGCAAGCCGGTGCTGCGGGAGCGCTATCTCGACAGTCTCGTCTCGTGGGCAAGTTTCGACACAGTTTTCGCCGGGGCTGGCATAAATATGCCCATCGGCCCCACCGTCGCGATCCGCGCCGATGCCAGCTACCTCCATTCCGACAGCCTGTATGACGTCGATCGCAACACCACCTTTTCCGCTGGCCTGACCGGCAGCGCGCTGTGGCGGCCCAGCGACCGCCTGTCGCTGCTGATCGCGGTCGATCATTTCGAGGATCGGTACGATTCCTCCTATCAGGGCCTGCCGCTGATCCCCGGCCGCTATGCGCTCGATCCCAGCGATGCGGTCACTACACCGACCGGGCTGGTAGCGGACAAGGCCTTGCGGCATAACAATTATAATCCGGCCGGCGCCTATTCCGGCGCGAACGAGACGACGATCCGATCGCGGCTAGACTATGCGATCGGCGGCGGCTGGACGGCAGCGGTGGACCTGACCGCCTATACCGCGAAACGCGCGTTCGTGCTCGCGGACTCGCAAACCTTCACCGCCCCGACCGCCGCCTTTCCGAACGGCAGTTTTCGCCAGTCCTATCAGGACTTTCGCCACGATCACCAGTTCTGGAACGGTCGTGCCACAGTCGCCAACGACAGTCGGATCGCGGGCCTGCGCAACCGCTTGACGCTGGGCGCCGAGCATAACGAGACGGACTTTGTCAGCCTCCGCCAGCAGGCGCCCACCTCCGCATTGCCCGCCATCGACGTCCGCGCGCCCGTTCCGGCCCCGCTGCCGACGTCCAGCGCGGTGTTCACCACCACCAACGTCACCTTCGATTCCCGCCTGAAACAGACGGCATTGTTTGCCGAGGACGCGCTGAACCTGACGCCGCGATGGCTGCTCGTCGGCGGAATCCGCTGGGATCACATGGCGTTGGACCGGACGACGATCCAGAACGCGACGGGCGCGGCGGATCGCAACAGCCCCGTCTTCGATCCCGTGTCGTGGCGCGCGGGTACGACGTGGGAGGCGGCACCCGGCATCACGCTCTATGCGCAATACACGACGGCGGTGTCGCCCGTATCGTCGATCCTGCTCGCCTCGATCGCCAACAGCCGCTTCCGCCTGACCAAGGGCCGCGCGTACGAGGCGGGGTTGAAGGCGAGCGGCTGGGGCGGCCGTGCCAGCGTAACGGCGGCCGCCTATCGCATCGAGCAGCGGGATATCCTGACCCGCGATCCCAACAATCCCACGCTCAGCGTCCAGGGCGGGCGCCAGTCGTCGCAGGGGGTGGAACTGTCGGCGGTCGTCAACCCGCTGCCATCGCTGCGTTTTTCCGGCGGAGTGTCGTACACGGATGCGCGTTACGACGAACTGTCCGAACTGGTCGGCGGCGTGCGGATCGACCGCAGCGGCAACCGGCCGATCAACGTCCCCGCGACGACGGTGAACGCGTCCGCGCTCTATACCATCGCGGGCAAGGTGACGCTGGGCGGCTTCCTGCGCCATGCGGGGCATTTCTACACCGACACGGCCAACACGATTCGCGTCGCAGGGCACAGCGTGTTCGATGCCAGCCTGTCCGTGCCCGTCGCGCGGCAGATGACGCTGACGCTGCGCGGACGGAACCTGACCGACGCCTTTTACGGCGAATATTCGGGCTATCCCACGACCAACGTCTATATCGGCGCGCCCCGCTCGGTAGAAGTCGCGTTGGCGAGCCGGTTCTGACGATGGCGCCGTATCGCCTTCTGATCCGGCGCATTCATCTGTGGCTGGGCCTGTCGCTGGGGCTCGTGTTCGCGGTGATCGGACTGACCGGATCGGCGCTGGTCTTCTATGTCGGGATCGACAGCGCCCTGCATCCCGCCACCCGCGCGGCGGCGGGAGAGGCGGCGCCGGACTGGCGCTCCCCCGTCTGGGATCGCGCGCTCGCGACCGGGCGGGCGCGCTGGAACGACCCCGGCGGCCGCTGGTCGCTGGAGGTGACGGGGGAGGGCGGGGCGATCCCCGCCCGCTACTACGCCGCCGCCGGCCATCATGCCGATCGGCAGATGGCGTGGTTCTCCGCCGATGGCGCCCGCATCCTGCGCGCGGAGCCGTGGGGCGGATATTTGATGAGCTTTCTCTATCAGTTGCACATGGAGCTGCTGGCCGGGGAGGCGGGGTTGCAGTTCGTCGGCTGGGCGGGCGTCGCGCTGCTGCTATTGCTCGTCACCGGGCTGATAGCTTGGTGGCCGCGCGGCAGCTGGGCGAAGGCGCTGGCGTTCAAGCGGGGCGCGGCGCCGATCCGGCGCCTGCGCGACTGGCACAAGCTGACCGGGCTGTGGAGCCTGATCCTGCTCCTGATTTTCGTCGCGACGGGCGTGCTGCTGGCCCTGCCGGTCGTCACCCGCGCGCTGTTCGCACCCGCCGCGCTCGCGCCGCCTGCGGTGGTGGAGCGGGGCGTGCGACGCATCTCGGTGGTCGAGGCGTTCGCGGCGGCACGCGGCGCGATTCCAGGCGGGCGGATCGTGTTCGTCGACGTGCCCGATCGCGGCGATGCGCCGATCCGCGTGCGGATGCAGGCGCCCGGAGAGCCGCATGGCCGCTTCCCCGCCAGCTACGTCTTCGTGGATCCGGTGTCGGCCAGGGTGCTCGCCGTGCAGGACTATCGCCGGGGCGGCATCGGCACGCTGGCGGCGGGCTGGATCCGGCCGCTGCACGACGGATCGGTCGCGGGCCTGCCGACGCGCATCCTCGCGGTGCTGATGGGCTTCGCGCCCGCGATCCTGTTTGCGACCGGGCTATTCCACTGGCTGCGCCGTCGAAGGGCGCGCCAGCAGGCGTAGCGGCACCGCCTCCGCCATCGCGCGATAGCCGGCCTCACCCGGATGCAGGTGGTCGCCCGAATCATAGGCGGGGAGCAGCCGGTCGGGATGGGCGGGGTCGCGCAGGGCCGCGTCGAAATCGACCACCCCGTCGAACACGCCGGACGTGCGGATGAAGCGGTTGATCGCCTGCCGGTCCGCCTCCGTCGCCACATCGGCATGATAATAGTCGTTGCCGACGAACGGCGTGATCGTCCCGCCGATCAGGCGGATGCCATGCGCATGGGCGCGCTGGGCTAGCTGGCGATAGGCGCCGGTGATCGCCTCCACCATCCGACGATGCGTGGCGGGATCGGCGGGCGCGTCCTTCGTCAAGGTGCCGAGATCGTTGACCCCTTCCAGCAGGATCGCATGGCTGACGCCGGGGCGGGCGATCACGTCCCGGTCGAACCGCGCCATCAGATTCGGCCCCAGCCCGTCGAGCAGCACGCGATTGCCGCCGATCCCGGCATTGACCACCGCAACTCCGCGCGTCGCGGGATCGACGGCCAGGCGGCGGGCGAGCAGGTCGGGCCAGCGCGTGTTGCTGTCGTCGCGGATGCCCTTTCCATCGGTGATCGAATCGCCGATCGCGACGATGGCGCGGTCGGGCCCGCCCGATACCTCGACATCGGCCAGCGCCCACCAGCTGCCGATTGTCACCGCGTCGGTCAGTGCCGGCGCCGCGCTCTGGTCGCCGGGGGCGGCGAAGGTGGTGGCGCGCGCGCCGGAATGGCCGGTGCGCCGGGCGGCGGGCGCGGGAAGGTAGAGACTGATCGCGAGATCCTGTCCGGCCCGCGTCGCGGCGGGCAGGGGATCGGCATAGACCTCCGCCCCCGCCGGGATCGTGACCGTCGTGGCGCCGGCAAAGGTGAGCGCACGCCCCTCCGTCACCGCCGCCCGGCCGGGCACGGCGCCCGTCGCCAGCCATGCCGCGCCGATCGTCAGCGGCTGGTCGCCCGCGACGTTCGACAGCCGGACCCGCAGCGCGCGCCCCCCGGCGGAGAGCTGGACGATCTGACGGATCGTCACGCTGCCCATCGCCGCCAGCCGGTCCGCATCCGCGCCGCTGACCGCCATCTGCGCCGCGCCCCAGCCGGGCACCCAGCGCGCGGGAGCGGCCGACGTCATCGCCGCGAGGATCAGGCCGAAAGTCAGGCCCCGCCAGTGCCGTATCGTCATCATCCCTCCCGCATCCTCGTCATGCGGCGGTTTGACCGCCGGCTCATGATAGCGTTATCTCCTTTCGCAGCGCGTCGCCAGCACGTGCCTTGTCCGGAGAGAAAAGATGCGCCCGTTCCTCGCGCTGCTGCCGCTACCGCTGATCCTGACGGCAATGCCCGCCATCGCCGCACCCGATGCGTGCACGGGACCGGTCATCGCCTGCGCGGCCGAGAGCCCCGGCGCGCTGCCCCTGCTGATGCCGGGCCGGGCGGCGGTGGTTGCGGTCGATCCCGGTGACGAGCCCGGCGTCCGTCGGGCCGCGGGGGATCTCGTCGCGGACCTGAAGGCGGTGGGCGGCGGCGCGACGCGGCTGGCGGACGAGATGGCCGCCGGCACGACAATAATCGCGGGCACGCTCGGCCATAGTCGGCTCATCGATGCGCTGGTACGCGCGGGCAAGGTCGACGTGTCCGGCCTGTCGGGTCAGTGGGAGGGCTATGTCGAGCAGGTCGTCGATCGCCCCGCGCCCGGTATCGCCCGCGCGCTGGTGATCGTCGGCGCGGACCGGCGAGGCACCATATTCGGCCTGTACGACATCAGCCGCAAGGCGGGGGTGAGCCCCTGGACCTGGTGGGCGGACGTGCCGGCGCAGCGCCACACGACCCTCTATCTGACGGCGGGCCGCGTCGCGGACCGGCCGGCGGTGAAATATCGCGGCATCTTCATCAACGATGAGGAGCCGGCGTTCGGCGGCTGGGCGCGGGCGCGGTTCGGCGGGGTCAATCGTGGCGCATACGAGCGTGTGTTCACGCTGCTGCTGCGGTCGAAGGCGAACTTCCTGTGGCCGGCGATGTGGGGCAAGTCGCTGTGGGAGGACGATCCCTCCACCGCGCCGCTCGCGCAGCAGATGGGCGTGCTGCTCGGCACGTCGCATCACGAACCGATGCAGCGTGCGCAGGTCGACTGGAAGCGGCAGGGTGGCGGCGCATGGGACTATACGACCAACGCGGCGGCGCTGCGCGCCTTCTGGCGGGCGGGCATCGTGCGGCGCGGCGCGGCGGAGGACCCCGTCACGATCGGGATGCGCGGCGACGGTGACGAACCGATGACGGAGGGGACGGCGATCGACCTCCTCACCCGCATCATCACCGACCAGCGCCGGATCATCGCCGACGTCACCGGCAAGCCGGCGGAGCGGACGCCGCAGGTCTGGGCGCTCTACAAGGAGGTGCAGGACTATTACGACCGGGGGATGCGCGTTCCCGATGACGTGACATTGCTGTTCGCGGACGACAATTGGGGCAATATCCGCCGCCTGCCGGCGCCGGGGGAGCGGCGCGCCGGCGGCGCGGGCGTATATTATCACTTCGATTATGTCGGCGATCCGCGCAACTACAAGTGGCTGGATACGAATGCGATCCCGCGCGTGTGGCAGCAGATGCGGATGGCGCGGCAGTTCGGCGCCGACCGGCTGTGGATCGTCAATGTCGGCGATATCAAGCCGGTGGAATATCCGACCGCCTTTTTCCTCGACATGGCGTGGAACCCGGATGCGATGACACTGCCGGCGATGCAGGCCTATCCCGCGCGCTGGGCAGCCGAGCAGTTCGGCACCCGCCACGGCGCGGCGATCGGTGCGATGCTGACCCGCTATGGCCAGCTGGCGAGCCGGCGGAAGCCCGAGCTGATCGACGCCGACACCTATCCGATCGGCAAGGGCGGCTGGGACCGGGTGATCGGGGAATGGGCGGCGTTGCAGGCGGAGGCGCGGCGACTGCAGCCCGGCATCGCGGCCGATGCGCGGGCCGCCTACGACCAGCTGGTTCTGCACCGGATCGACGCGATGACGAACCTGCATCGCCTGTACGCGGCGGTGGCCGAAAATCGCGCGGCGGCACGCCGGGGCGACGGACAGGCGGCGGAACGCTGGGCGACACGCGCGCGCGGCTATTTCGCGGAGGATCAGGCCCTGCGCCGTCGCTATGAGGGGCTGTCGGGCGGCAAATGGACGCAGATGATGGCGCAGACGCATATCGGCTACACCGGCTGGCAGCAGCCCGACGCCGACGTGATGCCGGCGCTGGGGCCCGTCGCGCCATTGCCGACGCCCGCGCCGTTGCTGCGCCGTCCGCTGCGCAGCATTCCCGCCGATTCCGGGCGGGCGACCGATGGCGCGGGTATCGCGTGGCAGCGGATCGCGGGCTTCACGGCGGAAGGCGGGGCGATGGTCGCCACGCCAGCCACCGCGCCGGCGATCGAGCGGCCCGGCGGGGCGGGGCCGCGCATCAGCTATGCGATCGATCTGCCGGCCGGCGGACCCTTGCGTTTCGACGTGGTCGCCGCGCCGGGGCTGGACGTGCGGGGGACGGGTCATCACCGCGTCGCGCTGTCGCTGGACGACGGTGCGCCGGTGATCGTCGATCTGCTTGGCGATGAGACGAACGCGACATGGTCCCGCGCGGTCGCCGACAATCGCCGCATCGCGGGCACGGCGCTGCCCGGCGCCACGCCCGGCCGGCATCGCCTGCACCTGTGGCTGGTCGATCCGCAGGTGGTGGTCGAGCGGATCGAGGTGATGCCCGCCCGCTGACCGGAACCTGCCGCGCCGCGCCGCGCTATGCCCGGATGCAGCAGGATGATGACAGGGCGCCCGTGCGCCATCGGGCGGTGCCGAGCGGCCGTATCGCGCGCATGGGCGCCTTTGGCCGGTTGGCTGGCGGCGTCGCGGGCGGAATGCTGGCGGAGGGCGCGCGGCGGCTGGCGCAGGGCGAGCGGCCCCGGATGAGCGATCTGGTCCTCACCCCCGCCAATGCCGCGCGCGTCGCCGACCGATTGTCGCATCTGCGGGGCGCGGCGATGAAGCTGGGGCAGATGATCTCGATGGATGCGGGCGACGTGCTGCCCGCCGAACTGTCCGCGATCCTGTCGCGGGTGCGCGATCAGGCGTACCGGATGCCGCCCGCGCAGCTCGACAAGGTGTTGCGCCAGGAATGGGGCGCGGACTGGCGGCGGCGGTTCCGCCATTTCGAGGCGGCGCCGATCGCGGCGGCCTCGATCGGGCAGGTCCACCGCGCAACGCTGCCCGATGGCCGGATGCTGGCGGTTAAGGTGCAGTATCCCGGCGTCGCCGACAGCATCGACGCCGATGTCGACAATGTCGCGACGCTGCTGCGCGTATCGGGGGTGCTGCCGCCCAGCATCGACCTGTCGCCTTTGCTGGCAGAGGCGAAGCGGCAGCTGGCGGAAGAGGCCGACTATGCGCGCGAGGGCGACCATATGCGCCGCTATGCCGAGCGGCTGGCGGGCGATATCCGCTATGTCGTGCCCCGGCTGGAGCCGGCGCTGACCACCCGCCGCGTGCTGGCGATGGACTTTATCGAGGGGCGTCCGATCGAAACGCTGGCGGACGCGCCGCAGGATGCGCGCGATGCGGTGATGACCGCGCTTATCACGCTCGTGCTGCAAGAGCTGTTCGCCTTCGGCGAGATGCAGACCGACCCGAACTTCGCCAATTATCGCTGGCAGCCGGAAACGGGTGCGATCGTGCTGCTGGATTTCGGTGCCACGCGCGCGGTGCCGCCCACGACCGCCGACGCCTATCGCCGGCTGATCGAGGCGGGGCTGGCGCGGGACCGTGACGCGATCCGCGACGTGGCGGTGGAAACCGGCTTTATCGGTGAGCGCGCGGCGACGGCGCATCGGCCGGCCATCGACCGGATCATCGCCGCGATCGACGAGGCGCTCAACCGGCCGGGGGCGTTCGACTTTGGCGACCGCGCCTTCGTCCCCATCGTGCGCGAGGAGGCGAAGGCCCTCGTCGCCGATCGCGACACCTGGCACGTCCCCGACGTCGAGACGCTGTTCGTCCAGCGAAAGGTCAGCGGCACCGCGCTGCTCGCGGCGCGGCTGAAGGCGCGGGTCGATGTGCGGGGGCTGGCGGCGGCGATCGGGCGGTGATCGCGTAGCGGAATCGGGAGGGCTGCGGCGGCGCGCCCGTCACCGGGTCAAGTTAGCGATGTGAACGACAATAATATATTTTTACATATTGCAAATAGGAACCTGCGTGTGAAAATTGTATCATGATACCGTCATGATGACAGCTAGATAAACTGCGCTGATATCGCCTCATCATAAACAGTGACCTTTCTGTTACAGCCGGACTACGATTGCATTCGCGGTCGAGAACCGTGCCTTTACTTGTTGTCGCCGTGACGTCTTCCTCGCTGCATTATCCCGATCGTTTCGAGCGATGGGAGTGGCATGGCGCGAAAAGGCCGGCGCGGATCATCCGCGCCGCCCCCGCGCCGAGGCAGAGCGAGGACACGATATGAAGGCCACTATTTCCCCCCTGAACCAGCGGCTGCGGCACGGGACCGCCTTGCAGACGCTGATGTCGGTCGGCGCGGGGCTCGGGATCGTGCTGACCGCGACGGCGGCTCACGCGCAGGGCGTGCCGGCGGGCGGCGCCGGGCAGACGCCTGCGACGGCGCCAGCGGATGCCGGTACTTCGGACGAGATCGTCGTGACAGGATCGCGCATCCAGCGACCCGATCTGCAGAGCAACAGTCCGATCGCCACGATCAGCGCGGGCGCGCTGGCGACGACCAACACCGTCACGGCCGAATCCTATCTGTCCACCTCGCCGCAGTTCGTACCCGCCGCGTCCGGAACGACGAACAACGGCAATGGCGGCACCGCGACCGTCGATCTGCGCGGCCTTGGCTCTTCGCGCACACTGGTGTTGGTCGACGGTCGCCGCATGGTCCCCTCCGACATCGGCGGTGCGGTCGACATCAACGCGATCCCGACCGTTCTCATCAAGCGGGTCGACGTGCTGACCGGCGGCGCATCGGCGGTGTACGGCGCGGATGCGATCGCGGGCGTCGTCAACTTCGTGCTGGACGACAAGCTGGTCGGGGTCCGCGCCGACGCCAGCTCGTCCGTCACCAGCCGGGGCGACGCACCGCAATACAATGCCGGCATCGCCGCCGGGCTGAAGTTCGGCGAGGGCGGCCACTTCGTGATCGCCGGCCAATATACCAAGCGCGACGGCGTCTATCAGTCCGCGCGCGGCTATTCGGCGCAGAACCTGGACGCCAATCTGAAGCCGAGCGGATCGAGCAACGCGACGCCGACCGTCATCGATATCGCGTCGGGCCGCTATCAGATCAACGACGGCAGCCAGGCGGGTGGTACGGACAATTTCGTCCCGTTCTACAAGCCCTACAACTTCAATCCCGCCAATTACCTGCAGGTGCCGCTGGAGCGGTACAACGTTACCGCACTGGCCAGCTATCAGTTCTCGCCGGCGGTGGAGGTGTATGCGCGGGGCAGTTATACGCGCAGCGACGTGACCGCGATCCTCGCGCCGACCGCGACGGGCGGGTTCAACTTCGCCATATCCCCGACCAACCCCTATCTGAATGCCACGAATTCGGCGCTGATCTTCGGCGATCCGAACAATCTGAATGCGGACGGCACCGCCAATGTCGCGATCCGCCGCCGCGTGACCGAGACGGGCGGGCGCATCCAGAATTTCCGCAACAACGTCTATTTCGGCATCGCCGGCGTGCGCGGCGAGATCCTGGGCGGATTCCATTACGATGTGTTCGCGCAATATGGCGTGACGCGCCGTCATCAGGATCTGCTGAACGACCTGGACTACAACAGGACGGCGCAGGCCATCAATGCGACGACCGGCGCGGGCGGCGCGCCGGTCTGCGTCAACCAGGCCAATGGCTGCGTGCCGGTCAACCTGTTCACCTCGCAGCCGATTTCGGCGGCGGCGCTGTCGTTCATCACGGCCAGCGGCACGCAGGACAATCGCTACACGCAGTTCGTCACGGGCGGTAACATCTCGGGCAACCTGAACTTCCTGCAAAGCCCCTTCGCCGACAGCCCGGCGGCGATCGCGCTGGGCGCGGAATATCGGCGTGAAACCGGCAGCCAGGCGGTCGACGCCAATTATGGGTCGGGCAACCTGATCTATTATGGCCAGGGGACGGCGGTGCCCAATGCCTCGTTCAACGTCAAGGAAGTGTTCGGGGAACTGCAGCTGCCGCTCGTGACCGACCGGCCGTTCGTCCGCGCGCTGAACCTCGAGGGCGGCGTCCGCTATTCGTCCTACACCAACAACACCACGGCCGGCCGCAACCGGCTGAACGCGGTGACGTGGAAGGCCGGCGGCGACTGGACGCCGGTCGACGGCCTTCGCCTGCGCGCCATCTACAACCGCGCGACGCGCGACCCCAACATCAAGGAGCTGAACAGCCCGATCACCCAGGCCGGCACCGACGTGCTGCAGACCGATCCCTGCGCCAACGGCCGCCCGCGCGGCAATGCGCAGCTGGCGGCGATCTGCATCGCGCAAGGGGCACCCGCCAATCTGGTCAACAACGGCGTCATCCAGGACGTGATCGCCAACCAGACCAACATCAACGCGGGCGGCAACACGCAGCTGAAGCCGGAAACCGCCAATACGCTGACGGCGGGCGCGGTGTTCTCGCCCCGGTTCCTGCCGGGCCTGAACGTGACGGTCGATTACTACCGGATGCAGATCAACGGCTATATCGCGTCTGACGGGTCGCAGGACATCTCCGACCAGTGTTTCAACAACAACATCTCGTCCTATTGCAGCATGATCGTGCGCAGCAATATCACGGGGCAGCTGGCCGGATCGCCCAATGCCGACGGACGCTTCCCGGGCGTCAGCGAGCTGCTGGTCAACATCGCCACGCTGAAGACGCGCGGGATCGACGTGACGGCGGACTATCGCTTCCGCTTGGGGGCGGGGAACAGCCTGACGCTGAATATGGCCGGCACCTATGTCGACGCCTATTCCTTCAACCCGGGCGGCAGCGCCACGCCGATCAGCTGCGCCGGCAAGTTCGGCAACAGCTGCGCGGCCGGCACGATCAACCCGATCCCCCGCTGGAAGCATCAGGCGGCGGCGATCCTCGATCTGGGCGACGTGTCGATCCAGGAGCGGTGGCGCTATATCGGGCCGGTCGACGCCGATGGCGGGACCAAGATCCTGGTCCAGCACATCCCGTCCTATTCCTATTTCGACACGACGATCGGCTTCAACGTCAGCCAGCGCTACACATTCCGCCTGGGCGTCAGCAACATGTTCGACGTGACGCCGCCGATCGTCGGCGGTTCGGCGGGCAGCAGCGGGTCGAACTCCGGCAACACCTTCCCGAACGTCTATGACGCGCTGGGGCGCACGTTTTTTGCGGGGCTCAGCCTGAAGTTCTGATCGCGCGCGGAAGTATCGGGCGGCGGCCTTCCCGGGCAGGGAGGCCGCCGTTCGCGTTCTAACTGGCTCGCCGCCCGCGCTATCTTCACGCGCCTGTCATGCGCCGGTCATGCCCATGGGTACAGCGTTGCGACGATCACGCGGCTGGGGGCGATATGCGACGGACAGGGCGAATGCGGGGCCTGATGCGGGCGGGCTTGCCCGCGATGCTGTGCCTGCTGCCGGCGACGCCCGCGCTGGCGGACTGCAAGGTCGCCAAGTTCGTGGAGATGCCGGTCACGCTGATCGGCCGCCGCGCGATGGTCGATGCCGCGTTCGGCAGCCATGCGACCCGCTTTATCGTCGACAGCGGCGCTTTCTACAGTACCGTTTCGCGCGCCTCCGCCGCAGAGTTCGGTATGCCGACGCAGCCGACGCCGCCCTGGTTCCGGCTGCGCGGGATCAACGGCGACGCGTCCGCCGACGTGGGCAAGGCGCGGGATTTCTCGCTGGCGGGCGTATCCATTCCCCATGCCGACTTCATCGTCGGCGGCAGCGATACCGGCACCGCCGGGTTGCTCGGGCAGAATATCCTGGGGCTGGCGGACGTGGAGTACGATCTGCCGCATGGCGCGGTAAGGCTGATGCAGGCGCGCGGGTGCGGCGGCACGGCGCTGGCCTATTGGTCGACCGGCAAGCCCTTCTCGACCATCACGCTGGAACGGCAGATCGACAGCCGGTGGAAGCCGCACACGATCGGCGAAGTGCTGGTGAACGGCGTGAAGATGCGCGCGGTGTTCGATTCCGGCGCGCAGACCACGATCATGACGCTTGCCGCCGCGAAGCGGGCGGGCGTGACACCCGACAGTCCCGGCGTCGTGCCGGTCGGGGCGTTCACGGGCCTGGGCGCGAAACGGCTGTCGGCATGGCTGGCCCCGTTCGACCGCATCGATCTGGGTGGCGAGATCGTGTCGCATCCCAAATTGCAGATCACCGACATGACGATCGACGGCGACATGCTGATCGGCTTCGACTTCTTCCTGACGCATCGCATCTTCGTGTCGAACGCGCAGCACCGGCTGTACATGACGTATGAAGGGGGGCCTTTCTTCGGCGTGACGCCGACCGGCGCGCGGACGGCCGACGGGGCGAAGCTGGACCTGACCGATACGGCTGCCGAACCGACCGATGCGGCGGGCTATGCGCGGCGTGCGGCGGTGCTGATGTCGCGGCACGACGTCGTCCACGGGCTTGCCGATCTGGACAAGGCGGTCGCGCTGGCGCCGGGGGAGGGCCGCTATCGCTATCTGCGTGCGCAGGGGCGGCTGGCGAACGGCCAGCTGCTGCTGGCGGTCGCCGATCTGGACAAGGCCGCGGAGCTAATGCCCGACGACGTGGACGTCCGCCTGCAGCGCGCTGAGCTGAGGCTGCGCAGCCACGATCCCGATGGCGCGCGACAGGATGCCGATGCCGCCGACCACAGCCTGCCGCCCGGATCCCAGTACCGGCTGCGGCTGGCGGGTCTGTACGGCGCGCTCGACGCGCCCGAGGCATCGATCGCCAATTACGAGGCATGGCTGAAGCTGCACGGCGAGGATGCGGATCGCGGCACCGCCTATAACGGGCTTTGCTGGGCTCGCGGGCTGCTGAACCGGGAGCTGGACCGCGCGCTGTCGGACTGCAATCGCGCGCTGAATATGCGGCCCGGCTATGCCTCCTATCTCGACAGCCGGGCGCTGGTGCATCTGCGCCGGGGAGAGCTGGACGCGGCGATGACCGATTACGATGCGGCGATCGCAGCCAACCCGCGCAACGCCTGGTCGCATTACGGCCGCGCGCTGGCCGAGCAGGGGTTGGGCCGCGCAGCTGCGGCGGAGGCTGATCGCAAGGCGGCGCTGGCGATCAGCGAAAAGGCGGTCCGGCGCGCCGAACGCTATGGCCTGCGGTTCGCATCGGCCAATTCCGGCGGCGGCACGACCTGAGAGGGCCTGTCGCCCCCTCCGGAGGGGTGGCTGGAACGCGTGTCGTCGGTTCGGGATCGCGATCGCGGGTCGCGATCCCGATCCCCTCAGAATTCGGACCAGTCGTCTTCGGGTATCGCCAGCGCCGCATTGCCGACCGAACGCGGTGCCACGACAGGGGGCCGCGCCGTGGCGGCGCGGTGTTGCAGGGCGTGGACCGGGGAGGCGGGGGCGACCGACACGCCGCCCGTCTGGAAGCGTGCGATCTGGCGGCTCATCCCGTCGACCTCGGAGGCCAGGCTGCGTGCGGCGGCGGTCGCCTGTTCCACCATCGCGGCGTTCTGCTGCGTCACGCCATCCATTTCGGAGACGGCGGTGTTGATCTGCTGAAGGCCCGTCGACTGCTGCGCGGCGGACGCGGCGATCTCGGTCACGAGGGCGCTGATCTCGCCGATCTTGCCGATGATGCGGTTGAGCGCATCGCCGGTTTCCCCGACGAGCTGCACGCCCGCCGCCACCTGCGCGGTGGATGCGGTGATCCGCGTCTTCACATCCTTCGCCGCCTCGGCCGACCGCTGGGCAAGCGCCCGAACCTCGGAAGCGACCACCGCGAAACCCTTGCCGGCATCACCGGCGCGCGCGGCCTCCACACCCGCGTTGAGCGCCAACAGGTTGGTCTGGAACGCGATGCCGTCGATCACGGAGATGATCTCGGAAATCTCGCCCGAGGTACGCTCGATACCGCCCATCGCATCGACGGCGCGGCTGACCACGTCGCCCGACCGCTTCGCCTCCTCGCGGGCGCCGCCGACCGCCGCGGCGGCCCGTTCCGCGCGCTCCGCCGTCGAGCGGACAGTCGAGGTGATTTCGTCCATGGCCGCTGCCGTTTCCTCCAGCGAGGCGGCTTGCTGTTCGGTTCGCCGTGACAGGTCGTCGGAGGCCTGGCGGATGCCGCTGGCGCCGCTGTTGATGCCGCTGGCGGCCTCCGTGACCTGAGACAACGCGCTGCGCAGCGAGGCTGCCGCCTCGTTGAAATCCGACTGCAGCTTCGCATAGGCGGGCGGGAAGGCCCCGTTCAGCTGGCAGGTGAGATCGCCCGCCGCCAGCGACGCGAGGCCGGTCGCCAGCGCGTCGGTCGCCTGCGCGGCGGCGACCGCCTTTTCCTGTTCCGCGCGGACCACGGCCTGGCGGAAGACGTCGACCGCCCGGGCGATGTCGCCGATCTCGTCCTTCTGATCGAGGTGCGGCACATCGGCCGTGCCGTTCTGCGAGGCCAGTCCCCGGATCGTCTCTGCCAGCCGCTTGATCGGCGCGACGACCTTCGATGAGATGATGAAGAGTGACACGACCAGCACCGCGATCGCGGCCAGGATGAGGCCGATCATGATGTCGCGGTTGGTCTGCGCGGTGGCGGTGGCGGCACTGCCGGTCTGCTCCGCGATCTTCAGCTGGAGGTCGACCAGCTTGCCGATGGAGTCGGACACGGGATCGATGTTCTGGTAGAGCGTGTTCTGCACGAAGTTGTCGAGCGCGGGCCGGTCGCCCCTGGCCAGGATCGCCTGAAGTTCGGCGACATGCTGGTCGGCGGTGCGCATATGCGCCTCCGCCTCCGCCGCCAGGGCGGCTTCCTCCCCGCTGATTCGGGTGGCGCGATAGGCCTTCCAGTGTTCGTGCAACATCCGCGCGCCATCACGCACCTTCGCGGCGGACCAGCCGAAGCTGACATTGCCGTTCCGGGCCTTGTGGGAGGCATCGACGATGTCGACGGCATATTTGTCCGCCACGATCTTCAGGTCGCGCATCGGAACGACACGATCCTGGATGATGGTGTCCAACGCCGCCTTGCTGTCACTCATGCTCGAGAACGACAGGGTCGCGAGTAACGAGATCGAAACGGCCAGCGCCGTCAGGCATGCGAAGAGTTTGCTACGGATCGTCATATCGGCCTCCGAGGGTGCGCAATATGCCATGATGCCTAATATTTTCGTAACCGTGCGATATCGCGGGAGTCACGATTGGTTGTGCAAAGAATTGATAGAAAACGTAATCATAACGGAAACTTCGAGCCTATGGACCGGTGCTTTGCGCGTCCGGTGCTGCGGTCGATGTTCGGGAGATTTTGCTGTCGACCATGCCGAACCGTTCGCGGTAACGTCCAGCGGAAGGGCGGCTATATAAACCCAGCTGATGTTCTCCAGCGGATGGCGGCCCCAGGCGAATCTTTCGCGTCGGAAATGCATGCCGCCGCCCGGAACGTCGTGCCGCATCGGTCGCTATAGCGGCACGGGCGCTCACGTCCCGTGGAGATGGACGATGGCAGAGAACAGGATGGCGACGCTGTACCGGATGGTGCTGCCCGACCACACCTGTCCGTTCGGCGTTCGTGCAAAGGAGATGCTGGAAGCGGAGGGGTTCACCGTCGACGATCGCGTCCTGGCGTCGCGCGACGAGGTCGATGCCTTCAAGGCGGAGCAGGGCGTCGCGACGACGCCGCAGATCTTCATCGATGGCGAGCGGATCGGCGGCAGCGACGATCTGGAACGCCGGCTGGCTCGGGGCTGAGCAGATGGCGCACGAGAATCGTCGGGCCGCAGGCGGCTTCACGCGGTTCGCCGCGCTGGCGGCGGTCGGTGTCGTACTCGGTGCGAGCGCGATGGTCGGCAGACGCAATGCGCCCGACCCGTCGCATCCCGGCATTCGCCGCTGGTATCGGCGGCTGGACAAGCCCGGCTACACGCCGCCGGACGCGGCATTCGGCGCGGTCTGGCCGGTGCTGGAGACGGGTCTGGCGATCGGCGGCTATCGGTTGATGCGACGGCCAGCGGGCAATGCGCGCAACGCCGCGCTGGGCCTGTGGCTGGCCAACACCGCGATGGTGGGTGGCTGGACGCAGTTGTTCTTTCGCGAGAGGCGGCTTGGTGCCAGCGCGGTCGCGTCGGGCGCGATGATCGCCAGCGGGGCGGCCTATACCGTCGCGGCGGCGAGGGTGGACCGGCCGGCCGCGGCCCTGGCGGTGCCGTTCGTCGGCTGGCTGGGCTTCGCCACGTTGCTCGCCGAACGGATCTGGCGCGACAACCCGTCCGGTGGCCGATGAGGCGGGTCACGGTTTGGCATGATGGCGGCTGCCCGCTCTGCCAGCGCGAGATCGCGGCGATGCGTCGGCTCGACAGGCGTGGTGCGATCGCGTTCGTGGACGTGTCCGGCGGCGGCGCGTGTCCGCTGGACCGCGCCGCCATGCTCGCCCGTCTTCATGCCCGGGAAGAGGGCGGCCCGCTGGTATCCGGGGCGGAGGCATTCGCCGCGATGTGGCGCGCGATCCCGGTGCTGCGACCGCTGGGAGAGTTGGCGCGCAATCGGCTGATCCTGGCCGCTCTGGAAAGGCTGTACCTCGGCTTTCTGCGTATCAGACCGCGCCTGCAACGCTGGCTGACCCGGCGGGCAGCGCGGGCATGAGGCCCCGGCCGGACACGCCCGCGGCGGGGCAGGAAAGCGTGTGGCGCTACCCCCGGCCCGCCATCGCGGAAACCAGCGGCCGGCGGATCCGTATCGAGCATCGCGGCGTGCTGGTCGCGGATACCCGCCATGCCGTTCGCACGCTGGAAACCAGCCATCCGCCAAGCTGGTATCTGCCGCCTGCCGACCTGACGCCCGGCCTGCTGCAACGATCGGACCGCCGTTCACTCTGCGAGTGGAAAGGGCAGGCGGTCTACTGGCATCTGGTGATCGGCGATCAGGTGCTGCGCGACGTGGCGTGGAGCTACCCCGACCCGACACCCGCCTTTGCAATCCTGCGCGACCACGTCGCCTTCTATGCCGGTCCGCTCGATCGGTGCACGGTGGATGGTGAGCAGGTTGTCCCGCAACCCGGTGGCTTTTACGGCGGTTGGATCACATCCGACCTTGCCGGTCCATTCAAGGGCGTGCCGGGCAGCATGGGGTGGTAGCCGCCATGGCACGAACCGGCTTCGCTATCGCAGCGAAGCCGTAATCGTTCAGGAGAAGCCCACCACCGCGTGCGGAATGTACGGCGCCTCCAGTCGTGCGATCTCGCTGTCCGACAGCACGATATCGAGCGCGGCCAAGGCATCGGTCAGATGCGCGGGCCTGGATGCACCCACGATCGGCGCGGACACTTCCGGCTTGGCCAGCACCCAGGCAAGCGCGATCTGCGCGCGCGGCACGCCTCGTTCGCTGGCGACGGCCGCAACAGCTTCGACCACCTTGCGATCCGCCTCCGCCGTCGCCGCATAAAGCGTGCGCCCGAATTCGTCGGTGTCGGAGCGGTTGGTCGTCTCGTCCCAGTCGCGCGTCAGCCGCCCGCGTGCGAGCGGGCTCCATGGGATCACGCCGATGCCCTCCGCCGCGCACAGCGGCAGCATCTCGCGCTCCTCTTCCCGGTAAAGGAGGTTGACGTAGTTCTGCATCGTCGAGAAGCGCGTCCAGCCATTCGCCTCGGCGACATGCAGCATCGTCGCGAACTGCCAGGCGGCCATTGACGAGGCGCCGATGTACCGCGCCTTGCCCGCCTTCACGACATCGTGCAGCGCTTCCAGCGTCTCCTCGATCGGCACCTCATGGTCGAAGCGGTGGATCTGGTAGAGGTCGACATAGTCGGTGCCGAGCCGCGTCAGGCTGGCATCGATCTCGGTCATGATCGCCTTGCGGCTCAGTCCCGCGCCGTTCGGGCCGGGGCGCATCCGGCCATGGACCTTGGTCGCGATCACGACCTCTTCGCGCCGGGTGAAATCCTTCAGCGCGCGGCCGACAATCTCCTCCGACGTGCCGTCCGAATAGACGTTGGCGGTGTCGAAGAAGTTGATCCCCGCTTCCACCGCTTGCCGCAGCAACGGGCGGCTGGCATCTTCGTCCAGCGTCCAGGCGTGGTTGCCGCGGTCGGGTACGCCATAGGTCATGCAGCCGAGGCAGAGGCGCGATACGTCGAGGCCGGTGGTGCCGAGCTTGATATAGTCCATGATGATGTTCGCCTGTCCGGTTTGGCGGCTGAACGATCGGAGTGTCCCCGCCGCCGCATATCGCGAAAAGATCGTGACGGGCTCGGCGGGTCCCTCCCTTGCGTCACTTCGTCAGGCGGGACGTGGCGACGGCCTTCATGAACAGGTTACTCAGCGCGGCGGCGATATCGTCGTCGGTCGTTACCTTGTAATAGAGCCCCGGCGACGCGCAATTCTGCAGCGCCGGTTCCACCTTGGGGAGGTTGGGCAGGACGTTGGCCCGCGACCATTGGTCGGACAGCGATTCGCGCAGATATTCGGTGTAGAGGACCGCGATCTTGACGTTGCGGTTCTTGATCGTGGCGCACAGGTTTTCGTCGATCGCGGCTTCCGGCTGGCCATTGGGGCGATATTCGTCCCGCATGCCATCCGTTATGACGAACAGCATCGCCTGCGGCGTGTCGCCCGACTGTTTCGTGCCGTTGCCGGGATTGGGGATGATGTTGTTCATCCGCGTGAACGCATCGCTCGTCGCGCTGTCGGAATCGTTATTGAAGAAGGACTGCGTGGGATAGTTGTTGCTGTAATAAAGCGAGGTGTTCGCCTTGTTGGCCGCTGTCGCCACGTCGCTCAACGTCGCGGTGATCTTCTGGAGCGACGTGAAGGAATTGTTCGTGCGCGAATCCAGGGCGGCGAAGGTATACAGGCTTGCGCGATAGGCGGCGTTGTTCTGTTGCGATGTCGCCGTCGCGGTCTGCATCATGTTCTGGACCGCGCGCTTCGCCTCGTCGGATCGCAGCGGAATGCCGTAGGACACGGCGACCTGATAATAATCCGACCAGTTCCCGTTTGCGTCGAGCGCCGTGGCGTCATTGGTCGAATGGCAGGCAAAGGCGCAGCCGCCAGTCTTGCTCGTCAGCAGGGTCAGACCGGCAGAGGTCGCTGGCAGCGCCATCGAACTCGATGTGTCGAGCAGGATATAGAAGTCGATATCCGGCGCCGTCTTGGCCATCGAGCCGGCGGTTCCCTTTACCGGCAGGGTGCGGATACCCATGATGCTGGCGAAGGAATTCTGCGATGTCCCTGCAAAGGTGACGGTCGCCGTCCGCTGGTTCGATGCGCCGATGACGTCCTGGACCGAGATGCTGAATTGGTTGGGATCGTCGATGTTGAACGACAGGCCGGGGATCATCCCGGCGGTCGTTCGAAACACTTCCTTTGCCCGCGCCGCGGCCACGGTGGTCGACTGCGACATCATCTGCTGGCTGGTCGCGCTGAGCACGGCGGCGTCGGCCGCCGCGTTCAGCCGGTTCTGGATACGCATGGCGCCGGCATAATCGATGCCCATGCCGGTCGCCATCAGCAGCGGCGCCAGCGCAAAGGCGAAGATCATCATCGCATTGCCCCGATGGTCGTCGACCAGCTGGCGAAGCCGGGGCAGGTCCCTCGAATGGCGTCGATCCGGCAGCATCAGGCCCTCAGGGTTGCAACGTGATCTTGGCGGAGCGACGCGGCAGCATGAACTGCGTCTGGGTGAAGGTCATCGGCCCGGTGATCCAGGCGATGACCGGCGTGTAGGTGTAGGACACCTCGGCATAGACATAGGCGCTGTTGGGCACCTTAAGTCCGGCGGGCAGAATGAAGATCTGGTTGGCGGGGCGGGCGGCGATCCGCAGGCCACGGCTCCATGCGATCCTCGCCACCTTCGATCCGTCAATCTCGATTTCCGACACGCGGACGGTGGACGGTGCGATGGCGTAGGGCGCCATGATCTTCGTGCTGGCGGTCAGCAGGCTGTCGACCTGCGACGTCGTCAGCGTGGCATATTGCGATGTCAGGTCTGCGATCGCCCGTGCGGTGGACGTGACGCGGCGCTTGCACGACGATCCGTCGATCAGTTGGAACGTGCCGAGATAGATCGACAGCAGGATCGGCAGCAGGATCGCGAATTCTACCAGCGCCGTTCCGCGCCGGTCTTCGACCGCGATCCGCTCCAGTCCGGCGAGCAGCGGCCGGCTCATGAATACGGCTCCGACTTGAACACCATCGTACCCATAAGCAGCCTTTGGCCCGGACCCATGTTGCTGATATCGAACCCCAGCGGCCCAGTACTGACCGGCCAGATATACAGGACGCGAAGGATCACGATGTCGCCGGCGGTGCCCGGCGTGAAGGACCATGTGTTGATGATGTTGCCGTTGCTGTCGTAGACGAGGACCGGCAGACTCGTGTCGACCGAGTTGAAATCGTCCGCCCGCTGCATGTCGATGATGACGCGCGAACAGTCCATGAACGACGGCAGCGCGGCGCACGTCTTCTGCTTGAAAGCGGCCTGCGTCATGCCGCCCATCTGGACCTGCCCGGTCAGGACCTGGCGAGACATGGTTTCGGCAGCGGTCTGGACGCATTGCTGGGCGAAGGCGGTGATGCCCATCACCGCACACGCGACCAGCAGCGCCATGAATATCGGAGCAAGAAGCGCGAATTCGAGAAGGACCGCCGCGCGCTCTTCCCCGATCACGCGCGCCATCCGGCGGGACCAGTACAGCCTCAGGAATTTTCCGCCTACGGACATGGTCCGGCCGTATCGCCCGCCGGTAAAAAACTTATAAAGCCGATGGGGGAAAGGTCGCGCGTTACAGCCGATGTTCGGCCGCTTGGCCGGGCGAATGCGTTAAGCCGCTGCACTATTGGCAGAAAATGGCGGAGAGGGAGTCCGTAGAACTATATGGACCGTCGCCGTTCGCCAACGATCGTCAAAGTTTATAAAATCCGGAGAAAGCGGGCATTCTTGCCCCTTCCGAAGTCGCTCTATGGCCTTAGTCGTTCGGGCGTGCTCGTTGACGACCGTTTTTGAAATGGGCACAAAAGTGGGCACGGCGTAGGGCCCATTTGCCCCGTCACGACGTAGGGTTGTGGAATGTCGCGAGCGCTCAACAAGCTGAATGTTCGGCAAGTGGCGGCTTTGAAGGAGCCGGGGCGGCACTCTGACGGGGGCGGATTGTATCTGAGGATCACGCAGGCCGGCAGCCGATCCTGGCAGTTCATGCATAGGCGCCGTGAATGTCGGCAAGTGGGTCCTGCCGGCCATGGGCCCGAGCACCCGTCGATGATCACGAGCAGATTTCCGGTTATCGCAGTCGAGCTAATAGGTGCCATTCGGTCAGCTAGGTCTCTGCAATGCCGTCGCGATGCTGGACAGGTCGGTTGCCGCGTCGATCGGAACGCAAGCCTCTTTCCGTTCTGAGTATCGGTCGACCAGCTGGGCGGCATGAGGGCGCAGCAGGACCGTGAAGCGAACCAGCTCCTCCATGACGTCGACGATGCGGTCATAGTAGCTGGACGGCTTCATGCGGCCGGCGTCGTCGAATTCTTCGAACGCCTTGGCGACGCTGGACTGGTTCGGGATCGTGACCATCCGCATCCATCGGCCGAGGACGCGCAGGGTGTTCACGCTGTTGAACGACTG
>CAJYLQ010000008.1 GCA_913775975.1 uncultured Sphingomonas sp.
GCAGGTCGCTCGACTTGGTGGCGATGAAGTTGGCCTGCGCCTCGCGCGCCACCGCCTTGGCGAGCAGGGTCTTGCCCGTCCCCGGCGGCCCGTAGAGCAGGAAGCCCTTCGCCGGGCGGATCCCCAGACGGCGGAAGGCGTCCGGGTCCTTGAGCGGCAGCTCCACGCCTTCCTTGAGCCGCATCTGCGCGTCGTCGAGGCCGCCGACGTCCGACCATTTGACGGTCGGCGCCTGCACCATCACCTCGCGCATCGCGCTCGGCTGCACCCGCTTCAGCGCGCCGAGGAAGTCGTCGCGCGTCACCGACAGCGTGTCGAGCACCTCGGGCGGGATCGTCCGCTCCTCCAGGTTCAGTTGCGGCATGATCCGGCGCACCGCCTCGATCGCCGCCTCGCGCGTCAGCGCGGCGAGGTCCGCGCCGACGAAGCCGTATGTGGTGCGCGACAGCTCGGCGAGGTCGACGCCCTCGCCCAGCGGCATGCCGCGTGTGTGGATGCCCAGGATCTCGCGTCGTCCGCGCTCGTCGGGCACGCCGACCACGATCTCGCGGTCGAACCGGCCCGGCCGCCGCAGCGCCTCGTCGATCGCCTCTGGTCGGTTGGTCGCGGCGATGACGATCAGGTTCGCCCGCGATTCGAGCCCGTCCATCAGCGTCAGCAGCTGCGCGACGAGGCGCTTTTCCGCCTCGCCCTGCACATTGCCGCGCTTGGGCGCGATCGAATCGATTTCGTCGATGAAGACGATCGAGGGCGCGGATTTCGTCGCCTCCTCGAAGATCTCGCGCAGCCGCCCCTCCGATTCGCCATAGGCGGAGCCCATGATCTCCGGCCCGTTGATGAGGAAGAACTGCGCGTCGCTCTCGTTCGCCACCGCGCGCGCCAGCCGCGTCTTGCCGGTGCCGGGCGGGCCATAGAGCAGCAGGCCCTTGGGCGGCTCCACGCCCAACCGCTCAAACAGCTCGGGGTAACGGAGCGGCAGCTCCACCATCTCGCGCAGCTGGTCGATCGTCGTCGCCATGCCGCCGATATCGTCATAGGTGACGTCGGCGCGGCGGGTATCGCGCGCCTCCTCATATTCGGGGCGCAACTCGATCTCGGTATTCTCGTCGATGTGAACGATGCCCTTGGGACTTGCCGAAATCACCTGCAGCCGGATTTCCTGCAACGCATAGGCGGGCGCGTTCATGAAGCGCTGCACGTTGGGCGGCATGTCCGCGACACGCTGATGCCCCGCCGTCGCCACGACGTCCCCTTGGCAGAAGGGGCGGCCGAGGAACGTTCGCTTCAGGGCGTTGGCCGATCCCTGCAATCGCAGATTCTGCTGCGCCGGCGCGAACACCACGCGCGTCGCGGGCCGCGACACGGCACGCCGCACCTCGACGAAATCGCCCGAACCGACGCCGGCATTGGCACGCTGCAGGCCGTCTATGCGCAGGATCTCCAGCCCCTCATCCTCCTGATAGGGAGCGACGGCACGCGCGGGGGTGGACTGCTTGCCGACGATCTCGACGATATCGCCCTCGCCCACGCCCAGTGCCGCCATCAGCGTGCGCGGCAGGTGCGCGAGGCCACGGCCCGAATCTTCTGGCCGGCTGTTCGCCACTTGGATCCTGCGCGTGGCGCCTTCGCTGGAGGGGGTATCGCCGTCGGCCATCATGTTTCCTTTCCGCCGGCAAGCGCGCGAACCTTTGGACGGGTTCCGGCTGCCGCGGGGCGAGACGTAGCGATGACGCGGACGAAAAAAAGGGCCAGCCCCGATGGAGCCGACCCGGAATAGTTTTTAGGAGAGGATGCCTGAAAGGCACGACCGTATTGCGGTGCGGCGAGCGATGTTGCAAGTGCGAAAAGCTTCTGTATGGTTGCACGATCTGCAATCGTCAGGCGCTTTAGACCAGGGACGACAGGAGAGATGCGAAGGCTACCCCCCCTTGGCGCCATCGAGGCGTTCGTACAGGTGGCTCGGCTGGGATCGGTCAAGGCCGCTGCCGAGGAACTGGCGCTATCCGCGCCCGCGCTGTCGCGCCGGGTGCAGTCGCTGGAACGCTTCATCGGCCGGCCGCTGTTCGCCCGCCGGCATCAGGCGATGGCGCTGAACGAGGATGGCGAGCGACTGCTGGTGCGGATCGCGCCGCTGCTGGATCAGCTTTCCGATTCGGTCGAGGAGATGACGGCCGGCACCGAATTGCTGCGCCTGCGTCTGGGCGTGCTGCCGCTGTTCGCGGCGCAGCGGCTGTTCCCGCATCTGGGCGACCTGCGCCGCCGCCATCCCGAACTGCATCTGGACATCGATACCGCCGGCCACGGCATCGCACGGCTGGGCGACGGGCTGGACGCGGTGATCGCGCTGGCCCGTGATATCGACCCGGCACTCTATGCCAAGCGGTTCGACACCAACTCGGTCTATCTGATCGGCTCGCGGGCGCTGGCGGAGGGACCGCGCGCGCTGACCCGGCCGGAGCAGCTGGCCGGCCACACCGCGCTATTGCACCGGGAAATGCCCGACACGATCAGCGCTTGGGGACAGGCGGCGGGGTTCGGCGCGATCAAGCCGATGGCGGTCGACTATTTCGACGCGGGCGGACTGATGCTGGAGGCGGCGGCGCAGGGGCTGGGCATCGCCTTCATGCACGCCAGCCACTTCAACCACGCCAACGATCCACGCCTCGTGCGGCTGTTCCCCGATATCGAGGTTGAAAGCCCCTACAGCCACTGGTTCGTCTGCCGCCCGCGCGCGATGCTGTCGCGCCCGGTACGGCTGTTCCACGACTGGATGTTCGGGACGCTGGCGACGCTGGAACGGACTTAGGGGCTCGCTCCGGCGGCGCGGGGTCAGTCCGGCCGCTGCGGCACCGAAGTCTCCCGCTCCGCCTGTTCCGCCGCGCCTTCGGTGCGAAGCCCGCGCTGCTCGGTCAGGATCTGCCAGCCGGTCAGGAACAGCGCGCCCGCCAGCGGGCCGACGACGATGCCGCTCAGCCCGATCAGGTCGATCCCACCCAGCGTCGTCACCAGCACCAGCCAGTCGGGAATGCCGGTGTCGCGGCCGACCAGGATCGGGCGCAGGATGTTGTCGGCCAGCCCGATCACGAACACGCCCGACGCGATCACCACCGCCGCCTGCCAGATCGCGCCGGTCGCCAGCAGATAGATCGCGACCGGGCCCCAGATGATCGCCGGCCCCACCGCCGGCAGCAGCGCGGCGATCGCCATCAGCGCGCCCCACAGCAACGCCGCCGGCAACCCGACGATCCAGAAGGTCGCGGCGCCCAGCGCGCCCTGCACCAGCGCGACGATACCCGAGCCCTTGATCGTCGCGCGGACGACCGCGACGAACTTGTCCGCCAGCCGCGCCGCCACCTCCGGCTCCAGCGGCAGCGCGCGGACGATGCCCTGCCCGATCCGGTCGCCGTCGCGCAGCAGGAAGAAGGTGACGTACAGACCGACGCCGAACGCCAGCAGCCAGGCGGCGGCGTTGGCGCCGATCGACAGCGCGCTGCGCGCCAGCACGCTCGCGCTGTTGCCGACGGCGTCGGCGACCTGCGCCTGCGCGCGCTCGAACGTGTTGAAGCCGGACGAATCGAGCAGGCGCTGGATCCGCCGGGGCAGCGCGTCGTGGACCTGTTCGAAATAGGCGGCGAAGTTGATCTGCCCGCTGCGCAGCTGCGTGTAGAGGCTGGCCGCCTGATCGACGACCAGGCTGGCGATGATGAGCGCGGGGATCACCACCGCGACGGTGATGATCAGCAGCGCCACCGCCGCCGCGACGTTGCGCCGTCCCGGCCAGCGGCGCAGCAGGCGCTGGAACAGCGGCTGGAACAACAGCGCCGCCAGACCCGCCCACAGCAGCGCGCCCACGAAGCTGAACACGATCGCCGCCAGCCCGATCGTCGCCAGCACGACGAACAGGATAAGCCCGCCATTCTCCACGCGTTCACGAACGATCATCGACGCCGGTCCCCGCCATGGCCGGCGGCACGGTGATGCTGAATCATGATTCCTCCCATCTGCCCGCACCGAACGCGCCACCCGGCGGCAGGATGCACGATGGCGGCCCGCGCCGCCATGGGATCGGCCCGCGCGTGATCATCACGCCGTGCCGGAAGACCCACGCCCCGCCGCCCCGCCGCCGGGCAAGCAATCCGGCTTTCCGGACACGACAAAACCCCCGCCGGCCCGCTTCCGGGCTGGCGAGGGGTTTTCGTCGTCACACCGGCAATCGCCGGTGCGCGGATCACGCCGCGACGGCGGCCCGCTTCTTGATGACGTCGCGCTTCAGGCGACGGCAGCGCAGCGACAGCTTGTCGTCACTGGTCTTGACGAGCCAGTTGTCGAGGCCGCCATTGTGCTCGACCGAGCGCAGGCCGTGCGTCGACACGCGCAGGCGCACGCCGGTTTCCAGCGCGTCCGACAGCAGCGTCACGTTCTGCAGGTTCGGCAGGAACGTGCGCTTGGTCTTGTTGTTGGCGTGGGAAACGTTGTTGCCCACCTGCCGGCCCTTGCCGGTCAGCTCGCAAATGCGCGACATGATCGAATATCCTGGTTTCAGGCAAGAGCCCGGAAAGGCCGGCCGCTTAGCGGCAAGGATGCGGTTCTGTCAACCGCGATGCGCCGCCGCGCGATGCAACGCGTCGCGCCGCACGGCGTTGATAACCTCGAAATCGACAATCCGGGAGAGAGTTATGCGCGCGCTGCTGGTCATTCTGGCCCTTGTCCTGATCGCGGGGGCCGCCGCGATGCAGTTCGGCTTCATCTCGATCGACCAGACCCGGCCCGCCGTGGTGCAGGCGCCCCGATTCGAGGCGGACGTCGCGCGTGTCTCGGTCGGCACCGAGAACAAGACGGTCGCCGTCCCCACCGTGGAAGTCGAGCGCCCGGCCAAGTAAGCATCGGCGGGCTTTGACCCGTCTGCCCGCATCCGGCAGGGCGGACGCGATGATCCCGCTGCCCGAACCGATGCGCCGCGCGCTGGCCGCCGCCGCCGAGGCCGCCGAATCGGACGAGGTGCCGGTCGGCGCGGTGGTGACGCGCGGCGATACGGTGATCGCGGTCGCGGCAAATGCGCCGCGCCGCCTGCACGATCCCACCGCCCATGCCGAGATACTGGCGATTCGCGCCGCCGCCGCCGCGCTTGGCCGCGACCGGCTGGAGGATTGCGACCTGTGGGTCACGCTGGAGCCATGCGCGATGTGCGCGGGCGCGATCGCCCATGCCCGTATCCGCCGCCTGTTCTACGGCGCCAGCGATCCCAAGGGGGGCGGGGTGGAGCATGGCCCTCGCGTCTTCGCGCACCCGACCTGCCATCATCGGCCGGAAATCTATCCGGCGATCGGCGAATCGCAGGCGGCGGCGCTACTGCGCACCTTCTTCGCGGCACGGCGCGGGGGACCTGCCGCGCGATAGATTAAGTTCGCCGCACGCCCCGCCGCTCTTCGTGGCGGGGCGGCGGGTGGACCGCTACGCTGGCGTCCTTGCCGGATAATAAGGTGCCGCCGATGTTCCTGTTCAACGGCCTGGAAAGCCATCCCCGCTCGTTCATCAAGGCGGTGTCGTGGCGCACGGTCGGCTCGATCGACACATTCATCCTCGGGCTGATCTTCGCCGGCAACGCGCATGTCGCGGGCGCGATCGCGGGGACGGAGGTGCTGACGAAGATCACGCTGTTCTATTTCCACGAACGCGCCTGGTCGCTGGTCCGCTGGGGCCATCGCGCCGTCGAGGATGCGCCGCATGACGATAGCGTGACAACCGCCTGAACGCGGTGCTGTCTTGCGGTCGCAACAGTCGCGGCGCACCCTGCGGGCCATGATCCGGTTCATCCTGTTCCTGTCGCTCGCGGCGATCGCCGTCCCGGCCGCGGCCGTGCCGCCACCGCCGCCTGTCTCCCCCGATTCGCGCGGGATCAGCGTCTGGGAGCCTGGCCCCGTCCTGTGCGACGGTCAGGCGGTGAAGCCCATATCCGTGCGCCGCCCCGACCCCGCGATGACCTGGGGCGTCGATCGCGATCAGGGTCCGCCGATCGCGATACGCTTCCGCATCGATGCCCAGGGCCGACCGTTGACGATCGACGACAGCGCCGCCAATGGTGGCAACTATGCGCAGGATATCGCGCCGGCGCTCGCCGCCAGCCGCTTCCCCGCAGGCGCGGCGCGGCAGGGCTGCACCGTATTCTACAGCCGTCGCGTAACGCGGTTTGCCGACACGCCGGTGGACAATCTGATCGCCTATTCGATCTTCCCGGACAATGGCCCCCTGCCCGAGGCGGGCTGGCGTGCCATCCGCCAACCGGGCAGCGACTGCCTGACCAATCCGCAGCCGCAGGCGCTCGTCCGCGTCTCGCCCGATTTCGCCAAACTGCCCGGCACACCCGGCGTGCGCGACTGGACGATGATCGCCTTCGATCTCGACAAGCGCGGTCGCCCGGTCGCGGCCCGCACCCTTTACGGCACCGGCAATACCGCGCTCGACGCCGCGGGCGTGAAGGCGGTCCGCGCCTCCCGCTTCACCGCCAGCGCGCGCACCGGCTGCCGCTTTCCCTATTACCGGCATCCGGTGAAGCTGGTGGCGCCGGAGGGCCCCGATCCCGAATCCCTCCGCCCGGCCGGCAGCACCTGCCCCGATCATGGCGAATGGGCGCGCCGCCCGGTCCTGACCTATCCTGATCCCTATCGCCGGCGCGAGATCGAGGGCTGGGCGATCATCGCCTATGACGTCGCCCCCTGGGGCGAGACGGGCAATATCCGCACCCTCGCCGCCGAACCCGCCGCCGCCTTCGGCCGGCAGGCCGAACAGGTGATCCGCTCCGCCGCGAAGCCTGCTTCGGCCAGCGGCTATACCGGCTGCATCGACCGCGTCCGCTTCGTCCTCGACGCCGGCAAGGCCGGGGCCACGGCGGAGCAGCAGGACTGATCCGCGCCTCCGTGCGGCATTTCGATCTCCCAGCGGATCAATGGAGTTGCCAAACCCCGCGCCATCCCCTCATTTAGGGCGCGTGCTGAGGCAATATGAACTGGTGGATCGGGTCCTTGACTATGACCCGGAGGCGGACGAGGCGCTGCTGAACCGCGCCTACGTCTTTTCCATGCACGCGCACGGCAGTCAGAAGCGCGCGTCGGGCGACCCCTATTTCAGCCATCCGATCGAGGTGGCGGGCATCCTGACCGACCTGCGGCTCGACGACGAGACGATCGCCACCGCGATCCTGCACGACACGGTCGAGGATACGGTCGCGACGCCGGAGGAGATCGAACGCCTGTTCGGCCCCAATGTCGCCCGGCTGGTCGACGGCGTCACCAAGCTGTCAAAGATCGAGGCGCAGACCGATAACGAGCGCGCGGCCGAAAACCTGCGCAAGTTCCTGCTCGCCATGTCGGGCGACATCCGCGTGCTGCTGGTGAAGCTGGCCGACCGCCTGCACAACATGCGCACGCTCCATCACATTCCCAAGCCCGAGAAGCGGCGGCGGATCGCGAAGGAGACGATGGATATCTACGCCCCCCTCGCCGAGCGGGTGGGCATGTACGAATTCATGAAGGAGATGCAGACGCTCGCCTTCCAGCAGATCGAGCCGGAGGCGTATGAATCGATCACCCGCCGCCTCGAACAGCTGAAGCTGGGCGGCGGCGACCGGATCGCCCGCATCGCCTCCGGCCTGAAGCTGCTCCTGTCGCGCGCCGGGCTGGAGGCGGACGTGTCGGGGCGCGAGAAGCATCCCTATTCGATCTTCCGCAAAATGAACGAGCGGCACATCAGCTTCGAGCAATTGTCCGACGTCATGGCGTTCCGCGCGATCGTGCCGACGGAGGAGGATTGCTATCGCGCGCTGGGCGTCATCCATCGCCGCTGGCCGATGGTGCCGGGCCGCTTCAAGGATTACATCTCTACGCCCAAGCGCAACGGCTATCGCTCGCTTCACACCACCGTCCTCACCGCCGAACAGACCCGGATCGAGATCCAGATCCGCACCGCCCGGATGCACGAGGAGGCCGATTTCGGCCTGGCCGCCCACTGGTCGTACAAACAGGGTACGCAGCCCGACACGCAGGTCAGCTGGATCCGCGACCTCGTGGAGATCCTCGACACCGCCGACAGCCCTGAGGAGCTGCTCGAACATACGCGCATGGCGATGTACCAGGACCGGATCTTCGCCTTCACGCCCAAGGGGGAGCTGATCCAGCTGCCCAAGGGCGCGACGCCGGTCGACTTCGCCTATGCCGTCCACACCGATCTCGGCGACCAGGCAGTGGGTGCCAAGATCAACGGCCGCGTCGTGCCCTTGTCGACCGTCATCGAGAATGGCGACCAGGTGCAGGTCCTCCGCTCCAAGGGGCAGGTGCCGCAGCCCGGCTGGCTCAACTTCGCGATCACCGGCAAGGCGCTCGCCGCGATCCGCCGGCATTTGCGCCAGACCGAACGCGCCGAGCTGATCGCGCTCGGCCGTAAGCTCTACGACGATATCGTCCGCCGCCTGCCCGCGCCGCTCGGCCCCGATGCGCTCCCCCATGCGCTGTCGAGGCTGAAGATGGGCGACGAGGCGACGCTGATGGCGGGGATCGCGCGGCGCACGCTGTCCGACGCGACGGTGATGGAGGCGCTGATGCCGGGCTCGGCCGGCGCCGACCTCGCGCTGATCGCGCCGCAATCGACCGCCATCTCGATCAAGGGACTGACCCCCGGCGTCGCCTTCGACCTCGCCGAATGCTGCCACCCGGTGCCCGGCGACCGCATCGTCGGCCTGCGCCGTCCGGATGCGGGGATCGAGGTGCACGCGATCGACTGCCGCGTCCTCGCCGAACTCGCCGAACGCGGCGCCGACGAAACCGACTGGGTCGATGTCGACTGGGGCGATCAGAGCGAGGGCGCCGTCGCGCGCATTTCGGTGCAGGTGAAGAACGAACCCGGCGCGCTCGGCATCGTCTCGACGATCATCGGCGCGCACCGCGCGAACATCATCGCGCTGCGCCTCGATACGCGCGACACGATCTTCCACACCAACGTCATCGACGTCGAGGTCCACGACATCCACCAACTGATGCGCCTGATCGCCGCCCTGCGCGCCGCCGATGCGGTCAACGCGGTGGAGCGGGTGTAGGGACGCGGGAACCGCCGCCCACCGTCCCGGTCATTCCCGCGAAGGCGGGAATCCAGACGCGCTACCGTCACGGCAAGCAGGGCGATACCAGAGGTTATGGATTCCCGCCTCCGCGGGAATGACGGAACGGGGGAAAGGCCGGCCCACCCAACCTCCGTCATCCCGGCGCACGCCGGGATCCATGGACGCGCAACGCTTATGGCACGCGCCCCATCAGCAACACCGAAACCATGGATCCCGGCCTTCACCGGGATGACGACAAAGGGGAGCGCCACCGCGCTCGACCCTCAACGCCCCCTACAGCAACCCCAACGCCTGCAGCTCCCGCCGCAGCTTCGGCTCACCCTCGAAGTGCAGCGCGATCAGCCCGACGTTCTGCGCCCCCGCGACGTTCGCCGCATTGTCGTCGATGAACACCGTGTGGCCCGCCTCCAGCCCGAACCGCGCCAGCGCCAGCCGGTAGATCGCCGGATCCGGCTTCACCAATTTCTCCGCGCCCGACACCACGATGTCGCGGAAGCGATCGAACATCGCCGATTCGCGCGCGCGGAACGGCGGCCAAAATTCGTGGCTGAAATTGGTGATGCCGAACAGCGGCACGCCCGCTGCCTCCAGTTCGTCGACCAGCGCGGGCATATCCGGCATCGGATCGCCGATGCTCTCCAGAAACCGCGGCCCCCAGGCGGCGATCAGATCGGCATGCTGCGGATACAACGCGGAAAGCTCCGCCGAGGTCTCGGCGAAGTCGCGCCCAGCGTCATGCTGGAAATGCCATTCGTGCGTGACGACGTCGCGCAGGAACGCATCGAGCGCCCGATCGTCGTCGATCAGGCGCCGGTAAAGGATCCGGGGATCCCAGTCGTACAAGACCCGGCCGATATCGAAGATGACCGCCGTCGGCGTGACGGCAGCCTCGACATCGGCTGGAGCCAAGCCCAAGTGGCTTAGCCCTGACGCGCCTTGAAGCG
>CAJYLQ010000009.1 GCA_913775975.1 uncultured Sphingomonas sp.
AGGCCGGGCATGACCATCAGGTCGGTGATGCCGCGCACGCCCTGCTGCAGCACCTCGTCCGCCATCGCGAACGCTTCCTTGAAGGTCGTGTTGGCGTTGGCGATCAGGAACAGGTTTTGGTTCGGGATGACGATCAGCGTATCGACATATTTCTGCAGCTCCTCGATCCCGCCATCGGCGGCCTTGGAGCGGCGATTGCCCTCGAAAGCGAAGGGCTTGGTCACGACGCCGACGGTCAGGATGCCCATGTCGCGCGCGGCCTTGGCGATGACGGGCGCGGCGCCGGTGCCGGTGCCGCCGCCCATGCCGGCGGCGATGAACACCATGTGGCAGCCCTCAAGCTGCTTGGCGAGGCTGTCGATCGTCTCCTCGGCGGCGGCACGCCCGATCTCGGGCCGCGCGCCCGCGCCCAGCCCTTGCGTGATCTTCGCGCCCAGCTGGACGCGGTTGGGCGCCGTCGACTGCTTCAGTGCCTGCGCGTCGGTGTTGGCGACCAGGAAGTCGACCCCCTGGACGTCCGCGCGCATCATGTTCGCGATCGCGTTGCCGCCCGCCCCGCCGACGCCGATCACCGCGATGCGCGGGGTCAGCTCGTCGACCTCGGGGGCCAGGAATTCGATGCTCATCGCCAATAGTCTCCGCCCGTTTCGGCCGAAGAACGCCGGCCGCAACCATCAGTAAACTGTTTATCGCCAGTTTCCCCCGCCGCTACCAGAAAAGGGCGGTGGAGGGCCAGCACCTTCAATAATTTGCGCGCGCCGCCTGAATCAGCTTGCGAAACAGGCCCATACCGCCCGCCGGCCGCGTCACCATCTGGCCCGCATGGGCCAGGCTGCGCAGGTCGACCGGGTCGGACGCGGCATAGAAGGCCAGCCCGGCTAGCGTGGAGAAGGCGGGGCCGCCATGCGCCTCGGGCAGTCCGGTCAGCCCGCGCGGCCGGCCGAGCCGCACCGAACGGCCCAGCGCCGCCTGCGCGTAGTCCGCGATCCCCTTCAGCTCGGCACCGCCGCCGGTCAGCACGACCTGCCGCCCCACCGGCCCCTCGAATCGCAGATGCGCCAGCGCCTTGCGGATCTCGCCCATCTGATGCTCCAGCCGCTGGCGGATCACGCCGATCAGCTGCGCCTTGGTGATCTGCACCCCGGCATGAACATCGTCCTCCGCCGCGATCGGCGTCACCGGGATCATGTCGTGATTGTCGCGCGGAGAGGTGTTGGCGGAGCCGTGGAAGCACTTCATCCGCTCCGCCTGCTGGCGGCGGGTGCCGAAGGCGGAGGCGATGTCGTCGGTGATGTCGTTCGCGCCCATCGGGATCGAACACAGGCCGACCAGCATCCCGCCCGCGAACAGCGATACGTTGGTGATCCCCGCCCCCATCTCGACCAGCGCGACGCCCAGTTCCCGCTCCTCCTCGGACAGGCAGGCAAGGCCCGTCGCGACCGGAGAGGCGATGATCGACTTCACCTCCAGATGCGCGGAGCGGACGCACAGGTCCAGGTTGCGCACCGGCGATCCGTCGGCGGCGACGACATGGATGTGCACGCCCAGCTTGTCGGCATGAAGGCCCAGCGGCTTCTTCACGCCCGTCAGCCCGTCCAGCGTATACAGCGCGGGCTGCGCGTGCAGCACCATGCGGCCCTGCGGGTCGATCGACTGGCGCCCGGCATGGAGCAGTGCATCGATATCCTGCTGCTCGACCTGATGGCCGCCCAGCTCCACCTCGACCTCGGCGACGTCGGATACCAGGCCGCCGGCCGAAAAGCCGACCCACACGTCCTCGATGTTCAGGCCGGCGATCCGCTCCGCCTGCTCCACCGCCTCGCGCACCGCCGCCTCGGTCGCGGACATGTCGGCGATATAGCCGCGCTTGACGCCCCGGCTCTCGCGCTGGCCGGTGCCCAGCACCACCAGCTCGCCGCCATCGCCCTTGCGCGCGATCATCGCCGACACCTTCGACGATCCGATGTCCAGGGCGGTGATCAGCCCGTCCGGTGCTACCTTCGCCATTGTCCGTCCCCCATTGCCCTGCCGGCCGCGCCGCCGCCCGGCATAAACCGCGTCATCAACCTTCGCCCGCCACGCCCGTGGGCGCCGCCGCGTTGCCGTCGCCGTCCGCCGGTCCGTCGGTGCCCGCCGGTGTGCCAGCCGGACCGATCGTCGCCGGATCGGCCAGCGCGTGATTCTGATTCATGCCGGGCTTTCGCGCAACCAGCTTTGCGGGGTCGCGCATGTCGAATCGCAGCCAGCCGCGCCCCAGCAGCGGCCGCGCGCCGTCCAGCTCGGCAAAACGCACCAGCGCGCGCGGCGCGTCCTCCTCGGGCAGCGCCAGCACCTCGCCGCTGTGGAAGGTCAGGTCCCAGCGGCGATTGCCGATCCAGGTCGCGGCGCGGATGCGCGGCTTCAGCGCGGGCGCGGCGGCCAGCAGCGCCTGATAGCTCGCCTCCTGCCGGTCGGCGCCGGGGCCGATCACCAGCGGCAGGTCGGGCACCGCCTCGGGCCGCACCGGCTCCAGCAGCACGCCGTTCGCGTCGATCAGCGTCAGTTCGCCATGATCCTGCCAGACGGCGGCGGGCGTCCGCTCGACGATATCGATCAGCAGCGTGTCGGGCAGCCGGCGTGACACATGCGCATCGGCGATCCAGCCATAACGCAGCAGCTTCTGGCGCACCGCCTCCAGATCGACCAGCGGCATCGCCCGGCTCTGCTGGTCCAGCGCGACGGCATAGACGGTCATCCGGTCCATCCGCTTCAGGCCCGTGATCTCGATCTCGCGCACGCGCAGGCCCGCCTGCCCCGCCGTATCGGCGATGGCGGTGCCGATCATGCCGGGCACGCCCATCCACGTCGCCGCCGCGATCGCGCCGACCGCCGCGACGCCGGTAATCGTCCACGTCACCGCGCGCCGCAGCGTTTCCTCGCTGACCGGCAGGCGCGTGACCAGCCGGTCGAGCATCGACTGCTTCTGCACCGGCTGGCGCTTGCGCGGCGCCGGCCGCTTGGGCGACGCGCCGCGCTTGATCGTCCGGCTCATCCCACCCGATCCTCAAGCGCGTGATCGCGAACCGCCTCGTCGACGATCGCCTGCACCAGCGCGGCATAGTCCAGCCCGATATGCCGGCCCTGTTCGGGCACCAGCGACAGCGGGGTCATGCCCGGCTGCGTATTCACCTCCAGCAGGAACAGCCCGTCGACGCCGCGCTCGTCATCCCATCGGAAGTCGGAACGGCTGCACCCCTTGCACCCCAGCAGGCGATGCGCCTCCAGCGCCAGCGCCTTGCACGCGTCCGCGATCTCGTCAGGGATGCGCGCGGGGCAGACATGCTCGGTCAGGCCGTCGGTATATTTGGCGTCGAAATCGTACCAGCCGTTCTTCGGGATCAGCTCGGTCACGCCCAGCGCGCGGTCGCCCAGCACCGCCGTCGTCAGCTCGCGCCCGCGGATATAGGGTTCGGCCAGCAACTCCTCGAACGCCTGCCACGGTCCCATCGCGTCGGGCGCGATCGGGTCGCCATAATTGCCGTCCGCCGTCACGATCGCGACGCCGACCGACGACCCCTCGTTGACCGGCTTCAGCACATAGGGGCGCGGCAGCGGATCGCGCACGAACAGGTCGGCGGACTTCACGATCCGGCCGCCGGGCATCGGCACGCCATGCGGCACCAGCGCCTGCTTGGTCAGCACCTTGTCGATCGCGATGACGGAGGTGGCGAGGCCCGAATGCGTATAGGGCACGCCCATCAGGTCCAGCATCCCCTGCACCGTCCCGTCCTCTCCGGGCGAGCCGTGCAGCGCGTTGAAGACCAGGTCGGGCGCCGTCGCCGCGATCCGCGCCGCGACGTCGCGCCCCATGTCGATCCGCGTCACGCGATGGCCAAGCGACTCCAGCGCGTCGGCGACGCCGTTGCCCGACTGCAGCGACACCGGGCGTTCGGCGGACCACCCGCCCATCAGAACCGCGATGTGCATCACTTCACCCCCACCCGCTGGATTTCCCATTCCAGCGTCACGCCGGAATGCGCCTTCACCCGGTCGCGCACCGTCTCGCCCAGCGCCTCGATATCCGCGCTCGTCGCGTTGCCCAGGTTGAGCAGGAAATTACAATGTTTCTCGGACACCTGCGCATCGCCCAGCGTCAGCCCGCGACAGCCGGCGGCATCGACCAGCGCCCAGGCCTTGTGCCCCGCCGGGTTCTTGAAGGTCGAACCCCCGGTCTTCGACCGCAGCGGCTGCGACGCCTCGCGCGCGGCAGCGATCCGGTCCATCTCCGCCTGGATCGCGGCGGGCTCCCCCGCCTGCCCGCGAAAGCGCGCGGCCACGACGATCGCGCCGTCCGGCAGGTCTGAATGGCGATAGGTATAGTGCAGGTCGGCGACCGGCAGCGTCACCGCCTCACCCGTTCGGAGCACCACGTCGCAATCGACCAGCACGTCCGCCGTCTCGCGGCCATAGGCGCCGCCGTTCATCCGCACGAAGCCGCCGACCGTGCCGGGGATCGAGCGCAGGAATTCCAGCCCCGCGATCCCCGCATCGCGCGCGGTGGAGGATACCAGGACCCCGCTCGCCCCGCCGCCGCATTCCAGCGTCAGCGCGCCATCCGTCGCCGCGACCCTGGCAAAGGGCTTGCCCAGCCGCACGACGACGCCCGGCATCCCGCCGTCGCGCACGATCAGGTTCGATCCCAGCCCCAGCGGCCACACCGGCACCGCTAGGTCCAGCCCGGCCAGAAACGCGGACAGGTCGGCCGCGTCCGCCGGCTCGAACAGCCATTGCGCCGCGCCGCCCGTCTTGAACCACAACAGGGGTGCCAGCGGCGCGTCGGGCGTCAGCCGTCCGCGTACCGCCGGCAGGTCTGATGTCACCACGGCCCGACGCCCCAGATCCGCGTCCACGCCTGCCACGCCGCCAGGTTCGCCTCCGCCGCCTTGCGCGTGGCCTCCTGTGCCTGCACCATCGCCTCGCCGGCGGTCTTCGCCTGCCCGCCGAAGTCGAGCGCGCGCCCCTGCGCGTCCAGCATCTGCTTCTGGAAGTCGATCGATGCCTTGAACCAGTCGCTCATCGCCGTGCTCCGATCGCGTCCGCCAGCCCGGCGGCCCATTTGGTGATATCACCCGCGCCCAGGCACACGATCATGTCGCCCGCGCGCAGATCCTCGGCCAGCACGTCCGCCAGCGCGTCGGCATCGGCGATCGTCGCCGCCTGCCGGTGCCCGCGCCGCTTCAGCCCCGCGACCAGCGCATCGGCATCGACGCCCTCCACCGGCGCCTCGCCCGCCGCATAGACGGGCGTGACGAGCACGCGGTCGGCATCGTTGAACGCGGTCTGGAAGTCCTCCATCAGATTGCCCAGCCGCGAATAGCGGTGCGGCTGCACCACCGCGATCACGCGGCCCTGCGCACCTTCGCGCGCCGCCGCCAGCACCGCGCGGATCTCGACCGGATGGTGGCCGTAATCGTCGATGACGACCGCGCCGCCTACCTCGCCCACCTTGGTGAAGCGCCGCTTGACGCCGCCGAACGCCTCGAACCCCTTCTGGATCGTCGCGTCCGGGATGCCCAGCTCCAGCGCCACGCCGATCGCGGCCAGCGCGTTCTGGACATTGTGGCGGCCCGGCATCGGCAGCTCGATCCCCTCGATCGATCGGCTCGCCCCGTCGCGCCCGCGCACGATACATTCGAAGCGGTTGCCGCCCGGGATCGGCGTCACGTTCACGCCGCGCACGTCCGCCTGCGCGGAAAAGCCGTACGTCACCACGCGCCGGTCGCGCACGCGCGGCAGGATGTTCTGCACCTCGGGATGGTCGAGGCACAGCAGCGCCGCGCCATAGAAGGGCACGTTCTCGACGAACTCGACGAACGCGTCCTTCACCGCGTCGAAGCTGCCATAATGGTCGAGATGCTCGGGATCGATGTTGGTCACGACCGCGATCGTGCCGTCCAGCCGCAGGAAGCTGCCGTCGCTTTCGTCCGCCTCCACGACCATCCAGTCGCTGGCCCCCAGCCGCGCGTTGGAGCCATAGCTGTTGATGATGCCGCCGTTGATGACGGTCGGGTCCACCCCGCCCGCATCCAGCAATGCCGCGACCATGCTGGTCGTCGTCGTCTTGCCGTGCGTGCCCGCCACCGCGACGGTCGATTTCAGGCGCATCAGCTCGGCCAGCATCTCCGCCCGCCGCACCACCGGCACGCGCCGCTCCAGCGCCGCCTCGACCTCCGGGTTCGACCGGGTGATCGCGGTGGAGACGACGACCACCGCCGCATCGCCGATATTCTCGGCCGCATGGCCGATCGCGACCGGGATGCCCTTGGCGCGCAGGCCCTGCACGACATAGCCCTCCGCCACGTCGGACCCCTGCACGCGGTAGCCGAGGTTCTTCATCACCTCGGCGATGCCGGACATGCCGATGCCGCCGATCCCGACGAAGTGGATCGTGCCGATATCGGTCGCCACACCCCTCATGCGCCAATCCCCTTCATGCGAAAGCCGCCTTCTGCCGCGACGCCACGACCGGCAGGCGCGCGGCCGGCGCGTCGAGGCTTTCGACCAGATCGGCCAGGTCGCCGACGGCATAGGGGCGGCCGACGCTCTTCGCGCGGCCGGCGGCGTTTTCCAGCGCCTGCGGGTCCAGGCCCAGTTTCTGCATCTGCTTGGCGAGTTCCACGGCGGTGAAGATCTTCTGCGGGATGGTGCGCGCGCCGCCGGCATTGGTCATCTCGCGCGCATTGACGGTCTGGTGGTCGTCGGTGGCGGAGGGCAGCGGCACGAGGATGGCGGGACGGCCGGCGGCGGTCAGCTCGGCGATGGTGGAAGCGCCGGCGCGCGCGATCACCAGATGCGCCCAGGCCAGCTGTTCGGGCAGGTCGGGCAGATAGGTCGCCAGCTCCGCCGCGATCTGATGCTCCGCATATTGCGCGCGCGCGGCGTCGATATCCTCGATCCGCGCCTGATGCGTCACCTGCAGCCGGCGGCGGAAATTGGGCGGCAGCATGGCGAGGCCGTCGGGCACCACCTGGCTCAGCACGCTCGCCCCCTGGCTGCCGCCGGTCACGAGCACGCGGAAGATGCCGTCCTCCTCCAGCAGCGGATAGGGTTGCGCGCGCAGCGCCAGCACCGCCTCGCGCACCGGATTGCCGACCAGATGCACCTTGGGCATCAGCCGCTCGGGCAGCCGCTCGGTCGTCTCGTACGAGGTCGCGATCGCATCCACGCGCCGCGCGACCAGCCGGTTGACGCGGCCCAGCACCGCATTCTGCTCATGGACGGCGGTCGGGATCTTCTCGGCGAAGGCGGCCAGCAGCGCGGGCATCGCCGGATAGCCGCCGAACCCGATCACGGCGGCGGGGCGGAACGTCCGGTACAGCTCGCGCGCCATCGCCCGCCCGCGCCACATCTCGCGCAGCGCCTTCGCATAGCCCAGCGGCCCGCCCGCGAACCGCCCGGCGGGAAGGACATGCGTCTGCACCCCGTCGAACAGGCCGGGAAAGCGCACGCCGCGCTCGTCAGACACCAGCGCGACATGATGGCCGCGCTTCGTCAATTCGGTCGCCAGCGCGGCGGCGGGGACCATGTGGCCACCCGTACCGCCCGCCGCCAATACGTAATGCTTGCTCATTCGCCGCTCCAGCGGACCACATAGGGGGACCGCGTCAGGAACGGATTGCGTCGGGTGAACGCCAACAGCAACCCCATCCCGATCGACAGCGCGATCATCGACGATCCGCCATAGCTGATGAACGGCAGCGTCATCCCCTTGGACGGGGCCATGCCGGTGTTCACCGCCATCGACACCAGCGCCTGCGCGCCGAACTGCACCGCCAGCCCCGATGCCGCCAGCAGCTTGAATTCATCCTGCTCGTCCAGCAGCTTGACGAACACGCGCACCACGATCGCGAGGAACACGACGGCGATCACCGCGCAGGCGATCAGCCCGAACTCCTCCCCGATGACGGAGAAGATGTAATCGGTATGCGCCTCCGGCAGGCCGAACTTCGCCGCGCCTGCCCCCGGCCCCGTGCCGGTCCAGCCGCCCGCGGTCAGCGTGCGGTGCGCCGCGTCGACCTGGAAATGGTCCGCCGCGCCCTCGCCCTCGACGGAGGGGAACAGGAACGCGTCGATCCGCGCTCGCGCCGTGCCATAGAACAGATAGGCCGCGACCAGCCCGGCGGGCACCATCGCCACCAGCCCCACCAGCACGCGCGTCGGCGTCCCCGCGATCATCAGCAGCGCCATCCAGACGATGCAGAAGATCACCGTCTGCCCGAAATCGGGTTGCAGCATCAGGATCGTCGCGACCAGCGCGGTCAGCCCGCCGGTCATCAGCACGGTCGGCAGCTCGCGATCCTTCGCCTTCAGCGACAGCAGCCACGCGACGGTGACGATGAACAGCGGCTTCAGGAACTCGGACGGCTGGACCTGCGAGATGCCGAATTCCAACCAGCGTTTCGCGCCGTTCTTCTCCACGCCGATCAGCGGCGTCAGCGCCAGCATCGCCAGGAACACGCCGCCGCCCCACACCGCCAGCCGCCGCGCCTGCACGACGGGCAGCATCGACACGCCGAACAGCACGGGCAGCGACACGCCCACCCACATCAGCTGTCGCCAGAAATAATAGAGCGGCGCGATCTTGTGCCGATCGCCCGAATAGCGGGCCGCCGTCGCCGGGCTCGCCGCCGCGACCGCGACCAGGCCGATCGCGATCAGGAACAGCGTCAGCGTCAGCAGCACGCGGTCGATATCCCAGAACCAGGTGCCCAGCGGCGAACGGTCACCGCGCCCGCCGCGCCGCTTCACCTGCGCCATCAGCCGGCCCCCGCCACTCGCGGCGGTCCTGCCGGCACCCCGCTCCGCGCGCGCCACGTCGGTCATGCGTCCTCCTCCGGCAGCGCGGCGACGGCGTCGCGAAACGCCTGCCCGCGCGCCTCGTAAGCTCGGAACTGGTCGAAACTGGCGCAGGCGGGCGACAGCAGCACCGTGTCCCCCGCGCGCGCATTGGCGGCGGCGGCGGCCACGGCCACGTCCAGCGTCTCCGCCCGCGTCACCGGCATCCGCGCCGACAGGATCTCCGCAAAGCGCGGCCCCGCCTCGCCGATCGTATAGGCATGGACGACATGCCCGAACCAGGGCGCGCACGCGTCCAGATCGTCGCCCTTGGCCCGCCCGCCGACGATCCAGTGGACGCGCGGGAACGCGCCGAGCGCGGGCGCGGTGCTTTCCGGATTGGTCGCCTTGCTGTCGTCGATGAAGGCGACGCCGTTATGGTCGGCGATGCGCTCCATGCGGTGGGGCAGGCCGGTGAAGGTTTCGAGCGCTGCGGACAGTTCGCCGGCGGGCACGTCGAGCCTCGCCGCGACGATACGTGCGGCGGCGACGTTCTGCGCATTGTGTGGACCGCGCAATGCGGGTCCGAACA
>CAJYLQ010000010.1 GCA_913775975.1 uncultured Sphingomonas sp.
CCGACACACCGTCCTTGGTGATGCGGGGCGCGCCGAAGCTCTTGTCGATCACGACGTTGCGGCCCTTCGGCCCCAGCGTGACCTTCACCGCGTCGGCGAGGATGTCGACGCCGCGCAGGATGCGCTCGCGCGCGTCGCGGCCGAATTTCACGTCCTTGGCTGCCATGTGGCTACCCTTTCTCTATTTGCCACCCCGGCGAACGCCGGGGTCCAGTTGGGATTCGTCTGATCTGGGCCCCGGCGTTCGCCGGGGTTGTGCATCATCGCCTCAGGCGATGATCCCCAAGATGTCCGATTCCTTCATGATGAGCAGGTCTTCACCGTTGACCTTGACCTCGGTGCCCGACCACTTGCCGAACAGGATGCGGTCCCCGGCCTTGACGTCCAGCGGGGCGAGCTCGCCCTTGTCGTTCTTGGCGCCCGCACCGGCGGCGACGACTTCGCCTTCCTGCGGATTTTCCTTGGCGGTGTCGGGGATGATGATCCCGCCGGCCGTCTTCTCCTCGGCCTCGACGCGGCGGACGAGAACGCGGTCGTGCAACGGACGAAAGTTCATTGCTGCATGCCCTTTTCAAGCAGTGTGACAGATTTCTGGCACTCCCCGACGGAGAGTGCCAACACCCCTCATATGCGAATGGGCCCGGCGGTCGTCAACGCCCCTGCGGGAACTATTTTCGACGAGCCGTGCCGGGCATCAGGCCCAGTCGGCCACGCGCGCTCCACCGCCACAACAGCAGCAGCGATACCGCCAGCAGCCCCGCCGCCAGCCCCCACCAGATGCCCGGCGCGCCCAGCCCCGCGCCGAAGCCGAGCGCGGCGGCGGTGGCGAAGCCGATCGCCCAATAGCCGAAGATCTGGATCATCATCGGCACGCGCGTATCCTGGATGCCGCGCAGCACGCCCGCCGCCACCGCCTGCGCGCCGTCGAACAGCTGGAACAGCGCGGCGATGCCGAGCAGCTCGATCGCCATCGTCGCCACCGCCGCCTCGCGCACCGGGTCCAGATAGATGCGCACGAGCAGCGCGGGGATTGCCCAGAACAGCGCGGCGGTCAGCACCATGATGCCGATCCCCGCCCCGATCGCGACCGTGCCCGCGCGCCCGATCCACCGCGCATCGCCCGCGCCATAGGCGAAGCCGACCCGGATCGTCGCCGCCTGCGCGATCCCGAACGGCAGCTGGAACGCGATGGCGGCGATGTTGAGCGCGACGGCGTGCGCATCGATCGCGGTGACGGAGATCATCCCCATCAGCAGCCCGGCGCCGCCGAACAGCCCGCCCTCCGCGATCCAGCCAAGCGCGATCGGCGCGCCCAGCCGCGCGATCTCCACCATCCGCGATCCTTCGGGCCGCCACCAGCGGCCGAACAGGCGGAACCGGCGCAGCCGCCGGTCGGTCAGCAGGATCGTCGCATAGGCGAAGGTCGCGACGATCGAGACGGTGACGCTGGCCAGCGCCGATCCCGCCAGCCCCAGCGCGGGCGCACCGAAATGGCCGAAGACGAGCGCGTAATTGGCGGCGATGCCGACGACCAGGCTGATCGCGGTGACGATCAGCGCCCAGCCCGGCCGGCCGAGCGCGGCGGCGGTCAGCCGCATCAGCGCGGACGCGACCGCCGGGATAACCGCGACCGACAGGATACGGCAGAACCGCCCCGCCTCCGCCGCGACGACCGGATCCTGCCCGGCGGCGCGCAACAGCTGCTCCGCCAGGTTCATCACCCCCACCACGACCAGCCCGCCGCCGACCGCCAGCCACAACGCCATGCGGAACGAACGGCGCACCTGCCGCACCGCGCCCGCGCGGCGCCCGATCGCGGCGGCGATCAACGGCTCAGCCGCGCCGACCAGCCCGACCAGCCCGAAGGCGAGGATGTGGAACAGAAAGACGCCCAGCGTCGCCGCCGCGAACGGCACCGGGCCCAGCCGCGCGACGAACACCACATCGACCGCGAACACCGCCATCTGCAACAGGTTCGCCGCGACCAGTGGCCCCGCCAGCCGGGCCAGCGCACCCACCTCTGCGGCGATCGTCGCTGGCGGGCGGGACAGGGCGTGCGGATGGGCCATCGCGGCGGGCCTTAGAGGAAGCGGCAGGGCGCGCCAATAGAGGCGTCACCCGTCACTGCCGCTCACCCGCCCGCCCGTACCGCTCTGGCAGGACCCGCGCCGCGCATGGTAGGCGCCCCGCGCATGACCACCCTCTCCCGCCGTCTGCCGCGTGAACTCGCCGGCCTTGCCCTGCTGGCGCTGGCCGCGATCGTCGTGCTCGCGATCGGCGGGCTGATCGACCGGATGCCCTTCGCCGCCGACCGCGCGATCGTGACGGGCCTGCGCGCCTGGGGCGGGCCGGCGTGGCTACCGTCTTTCGCGATCAACCTGACGGCGCTGGGCAGCGGCAATATCCTCACATTGGTCGTGCTGCTCGTCGCCGGCTTTCTGCTGGTCCAGCGGCTGTGGCTGACGGCGGCGATGCTGGGGCTGGCGACGGCGTCGGGCGGCTATGCGGTGGGACTCGTGAAGCACTATTTCGCGCGGGCCCGCCCCGATCTGGTGCCGCACCTCGTGCCGGTATCCAGCGCCAGCTTCCCCTCGGGCCATGCCGCGTCGAGCGCGCTCGCCTACCTGACGCTGGCGGCGCTCGCCGCGCAGGTGGTGCCGCAGCGCGCCGCGCGCCGCTATCTCTTCGCCGTCGCCGTGCTGTTGACCGGGGCGATCGGCACGAGCCGCGTCTATCTGGGCGTCCACTGGCCGTCCGATGTGCTGGGCGGCTGGAGTTTCGGGACACTCTGGGCGCTGGGCTGGTGGTGGGCCACCGCCTTTACCCGCCATGCGATCGGCGGGGAGCGATAGGCCGCCCCCCGCCCCTATCACTCAATCCTCCGCGCGGCGCTCCGCCAGCGCGCGTTCCCAGGCCAGCGCGTCGCGGACGATCAGTTCCAGGTCGTCGCGCTGCGGCCGCCACGGCAGGGCCGCCAGGATCGCGCTGTTGTCCGCGACCAGTTCCGCCGGATCGCCGGGGCGGCGGCCCTCCATGCGGCGCTCGATCGTCATGTTCGTCACCCGGTCGACCGCGTCCAGCACCTCGCTGACCGAAAAGCCCCGGCCATAGCCCGCGTTGAGCGTATGGCTGCGCGTCGGCTCGGCGCGCAGCAGGTCGAGCGCGGCGACATGCGCGGCGGCGAGATCGGACACGTGGATATAGTCGCGCACCCCCGTCCCGTCGCGCGTCGGAAAGTCGGTGCCGAAGACAGAGACATGGCTGCGCTTGCCCGTCGCCGCCTCGACCGCCACCTTGATGAGGTGCGTCGCGCCCGCCGTCGACTGGCCCGACCGCCCTTGCGGGTCGGCGCCCGCGACGTTGAAATAGCGCAGGCAGGCATAGTTGATCGGATGCGCCGCCGCGACATCGCGAAGCATCGCCTCCGTCATCAGCTTCGACATGCCATAGGGGTTGATCGGCGCGGTCGGATCGCCCTCCGCGATCGGCACCTTCTGCGGATTGCCATAGGTCGCGGCGGTCGAGGAGAAGATGAAGTGCTTCACACCCTCCACCACCGCGCTCTCGATCAGCGCGCGGCTGGCGGCGGTGTTGTTGCGATAATATTTCAGCGGGTCGCTGACCGATTCCGGCACCACCACCGATCCCGCGAAGTGCATGATCGCATCGACCCGGTGCCCCCGGATCGCCGCGCGCACCCGCCCGTCATCGGAAATGTCGCACTCCACCAGCGTCGCGCGGGGATCGACCGCCCAGTCGAACCCGGTGACGAGGTTGTCGACCACCACCACCTCATGCCCCGCATCCAGCAGGGCCAGTACCGCATGGCTGCCGATATAGCCCGCGCCGCCCGTCACCATCACCGCCATCGGATATCTCCCTTTGCGGCGGCCCTTACCGCTTCCTACATCGGCCGCAAAGGAGTGCTGATGCGATGACCGAATATGTGACCCTGGCCGGCGGCTGTTTCTGGTGCACCGAGGCGGTGTTCAAGGACGTGATCGGCGTCGAAAGCGTCGAGAGCGGCTATATCGGCGGCCATGCCGAGAACCCGACCTACAAGCAGGTCTGCGGCGGCGACACCGGCCATGCGGAGGCTATCCGTGTCGGCTTCGATCCCGAAAAGATCGACATCGCCGACCTGTTCGACATCTTCTTCGCGACGCACGATCCGACCCAGCTGAACCGGCAGGGCAACGACATCGGGACGCAGTACCGCTCCGCCATCTTCCCCGCGACGGTGATGCAGGAGGAGCAGGCGAACCAGGCGATCGCCCGCGCGCAGCAGGCGTCCGACAAGCCGATCGTCACGACGATCGAGACGGCGGACAACTGGTATCCGGCGGAGGATTATCACCAGGATTACTGGGAAACGTCGGGCCGCTCCAATCCCTATTGCATGGCGGTGATCCCGCCCAAGCTGCAAAAGCTCCGCAAGAGCTTCGCCGCGCGATCGAAGGCGGTGACGGCCTAGGCCCGGCCCCTCCCCGCTCGCGGGGAGGGGGCATTTCAGCGCGCCGCCGCGCGGCGCAGGCGGTCGTTGATCGCCGCGCCGACGCCCGCGTCCGGCACCGGGGCCACCGCGATGCGCGCCCGGTCGCTGGCGTCGGCGCGGTGGAGCGCGTCGAACAGGCGCGCGGCCGCCTCGACGGGGTCGCCGGTTGCCGAGAGCGTGTCGTCGCCCGCGACCGCGCCGAAGCCGATCAGCCATTCGTCGCCGTCGCGTGCGGTGGCGTTCAGCCGCAGCGGCTTGACCGGCGCATAGTGGACCGCGAGCTGGCCCGGCGCGACGATGCGGCCGTCATCGCCCGCGACGTCGCCCGCGCCGACCACCGCGGCGACCGCCTCCGCCGTCACCGGGCCGGGGCGCAGCACCTGCCGGCCGCGCACGATCGTCGATTCGACGCCCGCCGCGCAGGGGCCGTCGTCGATCACCAGCCCGGCCGCATCGCCCAGACTGGCGACGACATGCGCGGCGCGCGTCGGGCTTAGGTGGTTGCTGCGATTGGCCGAGGGCGCCGCCAGCGGCCGCCCGCTCGCCGCCAGCAGGTCGCGCATTGCACGGCCCGCCGGTACGCGGACCGCGACCGTCTCCAGCCCCGCCGTCACCAGCGCTGCCACCGGCGCGCCCGGCCGCAGCGGCAGCACCAGCGTCAGCGGCCCCGGCCAGAACGCCGCCGCCAGCGCGCGCGCGGTATCGTCGAACACCGCCAGCGCCTCCGCCGCCGCCAGATCGGGGACGTGGACGATCAGCGGGTTGAAGCTGGGCCGCCCCTTGGCCGCATAGATGCGCGCCACCGCCGCGCCGTCGCCCGCATCGGCGGCCAGGCCATAGACGGTCTCGGTCGGCACCGCCACGATACCGCCATTCCGAATTCGTGACGCCGCCTCTTCGATAGCTTCCGTGCCGTAAGATCGAACAAGGGGGTTTGCGGGGTCCATCAGGATATGCCTATACCATCCAAAACGCTGGAGAGAATGGTGCCTTTCACACCCCCCGTCGCCGAGCAGCGCTTCGTCCTCGATACCGTCGCGGGTCTGGCGGACCTCGCCGCCACCGATCGCTTCGCCGCCGCGTCCGACGACGTGGTCGATGCGGTGCTGGAGGGTGCGGGCCAGTTCGCCGCCGGCGAATGGGAGCCGCTGGCCGCGATCGGCGATGCGGTCGGCGCGCGCTGGACGCCCGATGGCGTCACGATGCCCGATGGCTATGCCGCCGCCTATCGGGCCTATGTGGAGGGCGGTTGGGGCACGATCGGCGCGCCGGAGGCGTGGGGCGGCCAGGGCCTGCCCTTCGCGATCCAGACGGCGGTGCTGGAGACGCTGGGCACCGCCAATACCGGCTTCGCGCTGTGCCCGACGCTGACGGTCGGCGCGATCGAGGCGCTGGCGCATCATGGCAGCCAGGCGCAGCAGTCGCTCTACCTGCCCCGCCTCGCGACCGGCGAGTGGACCGGCACGATGAACCTGACCGAGCCACAGGCGGGCAGCGACGTCGGCGCGCTGCGCGCCACCGCCACGCCGAACGGCGACGGCACCTGGTCGATCCGGGGCACGAAGATCTTCATCAGCTTCGGCGACCACGACATGGCGGACAATATCGTCCACCTCGTTTTGGCGCGCACGCCCGATGCGCCCGCCGGCACGCGCGGGATCAGCCTGTTCCTCGTCCCCAAGTTCCGGCTGGATGCGGAAGGGAACCCGGCCGAGGCGAACGACATCCGCACCGTGTCGATCGAACACAAGATGGGCCTCCACATCTCGCCCACCTGCGTCCTGTCGTTCGGCGATCATGGCGGCTGCGTCGGCGAGTTGATCGGTCCCGAACATGGCGGGATGCGCGCGATGTTCACGATGATGAACAACGCCCGCCTCAATGTCGGCCTGCAGGGCGTGCAGGTGGCCGAAGGCGCGACGCAGAAGGCGGTCGCCTATGCGCTGGACCGCGTGCAGGGCGCGCGCGACGGCGCCCCCGCCCCGATCGCGCAGCATCCCGACGTGCGGCGGATGCTGATGCGGATGCGCGCGCAGACCGATGCCGCGCGCGCGCTGGTCTATTACGCCGCCGGGCAGGTCGATCGCGCGGCGCTGGGCGATGCCGCCGCGCGCGACCGGCTGGAGGTGATGACCCCGCTGGCCAAGGCGCACGCCACGGATCTGGGCTGCGAGGTCGCGAGCCTGGGCATCCAGGTGCATGGCGGCATGGGATATGTCGAGGAGACGGGCGCCGCGCGCTTTTTGCGCGATGCGCGGATCACGCCGATCTACGAGGGGACGAACGGCATCCAGGCCGCCGATCTGGTCGGGCGGAAGCTGGCATTGTCGGGCGGCACGGCGATCGCCACGCTGATCGCGGACATGCGGGCGGAGGCGGAGCATCCCGCCCTCGTCCAGCTGATCGACCTGAGCGAGGCGGTGGCCCGGCATCTCGCCGCCGCCGCGCCGGACGACCGGCTGGCGGGCAGCTATCCCTTCCTGACGATGCTGTCGGTCGCCGCCTGCGGCTGGCTGATGGAGCGGCAGGGCCGCACCGCGCCGGACGACGATTTCGGCGCGACCAAGCGCGCCGTCACCGCCTTCTACCTCGATCAGATCGTGCCGGAGGCGCATGGGCTGCACGCCGCCGCGACCGCGCCGGCGGCGGGCCTTTACGCGGTCGATGTGGCGCGGCTGGGATAGGCGGCGGGCGCAGCCCCGTCAGGCGGGTTCCACCACCGGCCGGGCGCCGGCGATCTCGGCATCGATCCAGTCCATCGCACGATCGATGTCTCGGAAGATGGCGATGTAAGCCTCGAACGTCCGGCGCGCCTGCAGTTTGTTCAGCATCGTCCCCGCGACGATCGCGATCGCCTTCAGCGGCCCCTCCCCCACGGGCGGCAGGCCCGCCGCGACGGTGCGGAACCGCTCATTGACGGCCGCAGGCTGGACCGCGAATTCGCGCCCGTCGATCAACAGGCCGAACGCGGGCGTACGCTTGGCCTGCTGCGCGATCGCGATGCCCAGATCGGCGAAATAGCGATCGACCATGTCTTGCGTCCACAGGCCGACCAGCCGCGCGCGGATCTGCGCACGCACGGGATCGAAGCCGATCGCATAGGATGGGTCGAGGCCGAACATGTATGGCATCCAAGGGCAATAGCAGTTGCCCGACTGATTTTTGTTAATTGCCGGAAGTGGCGCTGCCGTCAAGATAATCTCGCACCGGACCTATCGGCGCGTGCTTCGGGCGTATCGATGGCGACTTCGGTCCCGGCATTGCCTGTCGCCTTCCCTCGCCGGCGCCGCTACAGCCGGCGCCATGTTCGACCTCGACGCCTATCTGACCCGCATCGACATGCCCGCCCGGCCGACGCCCGACGCCGCCGGCCTTTCCCGGTTGCAGCGCGCGCACCGGCTGGCGATCCCGTTCGAGAATTTCGACGTGGTGCTGGGGCGCGGCATCGCCATCGACAGCGCTTCCGTCTTCGCCAAGCTGGTGACGGCGCGGCGTGGCGGCTATTGCTTCGAACAGAACCGCCTGTTCGGCGATGCGCTGGACGCGCTGGGCTTCGCGCATGTGCCGCTGCTGGCGCGGGTGTGGCTGGGCATCGACCCGGACGGTGGGCCGGTGCCGCCGCTGACGCATACGTTCAGCCGGGTGACGGTCGAAGGGCAGGACTGGATCGCCGACCCCGGCTTCGGCGGCAGCTATGCCCCGATCATGCCGATGGAAGACGGCGCGGAGGCGGAGGCGCCCGACGGCGCGCGCTTCCGCCTGCGCACCGATCCGCGCCATGGCTGGATGCTGGAACGGCTGGGGTCCGCCGCCGCGACCGACGGGCGGGGCGCGGGGCCGGGCTGGCAGCCGCAATATGCCTTTACCGGCGAGCCGGCGGTCGCGGCCGATCTGGCGATGGGCAATCTATGGTCCGCGACCGCGCCCGGTACGCGCTTCACCAGCGCCAGTATCGCCAGCATCGTCCTGCCGCACGGCTTCGCCTCGCTGACCGACCGCAACTATCGCCGGATCGCGGCGGGGACGACCAACGAGGGGGAGATCACCGATCCGCGCGTCTACCGGATGCGGCTGAGCCTGATGTTCGGCATCTCGCTGACCGTCGAAGAGGTGGCGGGTCTGGGCCTGTTCGCCGGCTGACGGCGCCGCCCGAATCGGGGCGCGGCGACTACACCCGTTCGAGCAGCTCGTCCCAGTTGAGGTCCAGCAGCTCCACCGCCTCGACGATGCGCGGCCAGTGGACGCGGCGGAAGGTCTCGCGCTCCGCCGCGCGCAGGCGTTCCGGCGCGCCGGGCAGCACGAACATGCCGATGCCGCGCCGCACCTCGACATAGCCATCGTCCTGAAAACCCTGATAGGCTTTCGCGACGGTCAGCGGATTGGCGCCATGTTCCGCCGCGAACGCGCGGACCGAGGGGAGCTGGTCGCCCGGCCGGTATTCGCCGCGCAAAATCCCCGCCGCGATCGCGCCGCGCAACCGCAGATAGACCGGGCTGTCCTCGTTGTGCATCGCTGTCATGCTACCTTAATACAGCAGTCACAGCAAAAGTCGACTCACCAGCGGCAAACGATTTTGTCCATATCGGGACGCGGCCGTTCCTCCAGCGGGCGGCCGGGCGTGCCGATGAACACGTATCCGGCGATCCGGCCGACCTCCACGCCCGCCGCCGCCAGCAGCGTATCGCGCACCTGCGTGCTGAACGCCGCCCAGCCGGTCAGCCAACCGCCCGCAAAGCCGAGCGCGCCGGCCGCGTGAAGCAGGTTCATGCACGCCGCGCCCGCCGACAGCTCCTGCTCCCACACGGGCACGGGGCTCGCGGTGTTGGGGGTGGACAGCACCGCGACCAGCACCGGCGCCTGCCGCGCGAACTGGTCGAGCGCCGCGAGGTCCGCCGCCGACGCGCCCGGCCGCTCCGCCGTCAGCGCGTCGCGCAGCAGTGCGGCGAAGCGGTCGCGATCCTCGATCACCACGAAGCGCCACGGCGCCAGCTTGCCGTGATCGGGCGTGCGCGCGGCGATCGCCAGCATCCGGTCCAGCGTGGCGGCATCGGGGCCGGGCGCGACCAGGTCGCGCGGCTTGCCCGACCGGCGGGTGGAGAGGAAGGCGGCGGGGCTGGTCAGGTCATTGAACATACCCGCGCTTCTAGCCGCTCGGCCGCGTATTTACAGCCGCGCCGTTGCCGCTAGGTTCGCGCCCCTGACCGAAATGACAGAGTAACCGATTATATGGCGACCGTGATGCAGGGTGGCGGCGTACCGCCCCATGCGAAAACGCTGCTGGGCCACCCGCGCGGCCTGTTCATGCTGTTCTTCGTGGAAATGTGGGAGCGCTTCTCCTTCTACGGGATGCGCGCCATCCTGGTCCTGTACCTGACCAAGCACTTCCTGCTGGGCGACGAGCCCGCCTATGCGATCTACGGCGCCTATACCTCGCTGGTCTATGTCACCCCGATCGTCGGCGGCTATATCGCCGACAAATTGCTGGGCGCGCGGCGCGCGGTGATGGCGGGGGGCGTGTTCATCACGCTCGGCCATCTCGTGCTGGCGCTGGTGGAAGGGCCGCGCGGCGTGCAGGGGGCGACGCTCAGCGGCTTCTATATGGGGCTGGCGCTCATCATCGTCGGCACCGGCTTTCTGAAAGGCAACATCTCCGCGCTGGTCGGCAAGCTGTATGCGCGCGACGACATCCGCCGCGACGGCGCCTTTTCCATCTTCTACATGGGCATCAACACCGGCGCGTTCGTCGGCCCGATCCTGATCGGCATCCTTGGCGAGACGGTGGGATGGGGCTGGGGCTTCGGCGCGGCGGGGATCGGCATGGCGCTGGGCCTCGTCACCTATCTGTTCCTCCAGCACGAACTGCACGGCGCCGGGGAATCGCCCGTGCCGCACACGCTGGCCGCGCGCTCCGCGATCGGCCTGTCCAACGAATGGCTGATCTATCTGGGCGCGTTCGTCGCGGTGTTCGGCGCGTGGCAGCTGGTGGATGCGCAGGGGCTGGTCGCGATCCTGCTGGTCGTCGCATCCGTCGTCACCGTCGGCTACATCCTCTATACCGCCGTCCTGAAATTGCCGCGCGAGGAGCGGGACCGGGTGTTCGCCGCGCTCTTCCTGGCGGCGCTGTCGCCGCTGTTCTGGGCCTTGTTCGAACAGACCGGATCGTCGCTGACCATCTATACCGACCAGCAGGTGGAGCGCAGCATTTTGGGGATCAGCATCCCCGCCTCCGTCTTCCAATCGGTCAATCCGTTCTTCATCATCACGCTGGCCCCCGTATTCGGCTGGCTGTGGGTGACGCTGGCGAAGAAGGGGCGGGAGCCGAGCGCGGCGGTGAAGTTCGGCATCGGCCTGATCCTGGTGGGCCTGGGCTTCTTCGCGCTGATCCTCGGCGCGCCCGCGGCGGGGCTGACGCCGGCGATCTTCGTGATCCTGCTCTATATGCTCCATTCTATGGCGGAGCTGTGCTTCTCGCCGATCGGCCTGTCGTCGATGACGCGGCTGTCGGTGCCTAGCATGACCGGGCTGATGATGGGGACGTGGTTCCTCGCCACCGCCGCCGGCAATTTCCTCGCCGGCATCATCGCGCAGGCGACGGGTGGAGAAGGCGCGGGGCCGGCGCAGGTGCTGGCGGTCTATGGCCGGATCGGCTGGTTCGCGATGGGCGTCGGCGTCGTCGTGCTGGTGCTCGCCCCCTTCGTCACGAAGCTGATGCACCTCGACACGCTGGGTCAGCCCGACCACGCGCTCGCCGGGCAGGACGTGCTGGGCGAGCCGGCGGCGGCGGGCACCAATACCCGCGACGAGCAGAAGCCGGGGCTGTAGTCCTTACCGGCACGGGAGGGCCGCCCGCCAGCGCGGCGGCCGTGGCCCTCCCCCCGTTCACCGTCGCTACGCGATGCTCCCCCCTTCGGCGGGCGGGGGGGAGCCCCTCCCCAGCCACCGCGTGACCGCCAGGTCCATCGTCACGTTGCCCAGCGTGCGGATGATGTCGGGCAGCGTCTCCACCGCCACCAGCAGGCCCAGCGGCACGACCGGCGCACCCAGCACCGCCGCGATCGGCGCGATCGCGCTGACGAAGCTGATCTGGCCGGGCAGGCTGACCGACCCGAGCGAGGTCAGCGCCGCCACCAGCACCGCCGCCGCGATCGTGCCGGGCGTCAGCGCCACGCCGAACCAGCGCGCGACATAGATAGCGACCGCCAGGTTCATCGCCGGCCCCGTCCAGCGGAACATGGCCACCGCCAGCGGCAGGATCAGGCCCGCCACGGGCACCGGCACGCCCAGCCGCTCCGCGCCCTTCAGCATTGCGGGCAGGCTGGCGATCGAGGATTGCGTGCTGATCGCGACCGCCTGCGCGGGCAGGCTCGCCGTCACGAAGCGCGCGGCACCGGTTCGCGCCAGCCCCAGCATCGCCAGCGCGCCGCCCACCGACACGATCACGCCCACCGTGCTCACCACGCCGACATAATGGACCAGCGCGCCCAGCGCCGCCGTCCCCGCCCGCGCGCCGACCACCAGCGCCAGCGCGAAGACGCCCACGGGCGCCAGCCACAGCACCCAGCCGATCACGACCAGCATCGCCTCGCGCAGTCCCGTGAAGAACTGGACGAGCGGCCGGCGCAGGTCCGCGTCCAGCCGCGTGACGGCGAAGGCGAAGACCAGCGTGAACAGGATCATCGGCAGGAACGCGTCCGCCGCCGCCGAGGCGAGGATGTTGGTCGGCACGATCCGCGCCATTAGATCGCCGATCCCGGGCGGCGCGGGCGGCGCCGTCACCCCGGTCAGCGCCGCGCGCAGCCGCGCCCCCGCGTCCGCCGGCAGCGGCACCAGGTCGAGCAGCCAAGGCGTCAGCAGCGCCGCCGCGACGGCCGACACCAGCAGCAGCGTGACGAACGCCGCGATCGACCGGCCCGCGATCCGCCCCGCCTGCGCCGCCTCCGCCGTGGCCGCGACGCCCGTGACGAGCAGCGACACGACGAGCGGCACGACCGTCATCTGCAGCGCGTTCAGCCACGCGGTGCCGATCGGCTGCGCGATGGGGATCGCCGCCTCCGCCACCGGCGGCGACCAGGCCGCCAGCGCGATTCCGGCGACCAGCCCGACGATCAGCGACAGCAGGATGCGGGTGGAGGAGGGCATAAGGCGGGGTCTTTCATGCCCGTCGTCGCGAACGCGGCGATGCGAAGCGGCGACGGACTTTTGCGTGGATCACGGGCTCGGGCCGCGACCGGGGTCGGGACTGGATGGTCCGTTGCCGAACGGCTAAGGCGCGATTTCGGCTCCGGCATAGCGGATGGAAGGCGCGGGCGATGGCAAGGAAATATTTCGGCACCGATGGAATTCGCGGTGCCACCAACGCCGGCGCGATGACCGCGGAAATGGCGATGAAGGTCGGCATGGCCGCCGGCGCCTGGTTCCTGCGCGGCGGACACAAGCACCGCGTCGTCATCGGCAAGGACACGCGCCTGTCGGGCTATATGCTGGAATCCGCGCTGGTCGCGGGCTTCACCTCGGTCGGCATGGACGTGGTGATGACCGGCCCGCTCCCCACCCCCGCCATCGCGATGCTGACCCAGTCGATGCGCGCGGACATCGGCGTGATGATCTCCGCCAGCCACAACCCCTATGCCGATAACGGCATCAAGCTGTTCGGGCCCGACGGCTACAAGCTGTCCGACGAGCAGGAAGAGGGGATCGAGGCGCTGATCGACGGCGACGTCCCCCTCGCCCCCTCCGCGCAGATCGGCCGCGCCAAGCGGATCGACGACGCCGCCGGCCGCTACATCCACTTCGCCAAGTCCACCTTCCCCTCCGACCTGCGGCTCGACGGGCTGCGCGTCGTCGTCGATTGCGCGCACGGCGCCGCCTACAAGGTCGCGCCCGACGCGTTGTGGGAACTGGGTGCGGACATCATCGCGATCGGCGTGAAGCCGGACGGCACCAACATCAACGACGGCGTCGGTTCGACCGCGCCGGAGGCGCTGGGCGAGACGGTGGTCGCATCGGGCGCCGATATCGGCATCGCGCTGGATGGCGACGCGGACCGGCTGATCGTCGTCGACGAGCGCGGCCGGGTGGTGGACGGCGACCAGCTGATGGCCACGATCGCCGCCGCCTGGGCGCGGCGCGGCAAGCTGGCGGGCGGCGGCCTCGTCGCGACCGTCATGTCGAACCTGGGCCTCGAACGCCATCTGGCGGCGCAGGGGCTGGGCCTGATCCGCACCAAGGTCGGCGACCGGCACGTGCTGGAGGCGATGCGCGCGCGCGGCTACAATGTCGGCGGCGAGCAGTCGGGGCACATCATCCTGTCCGACTATGCGACGACCGGCGACGGCCTCGTCGCCGCGCTTCAGATCCTCGCCGAGGTGAAGCGCGCGGGCGCGCCGGCCAGCGAGGTGCTGCACCGCTTCGATCCCCTGCCCCAGCTGTTGCGGAACGTCCGCTTCGAGGCGGGCAGCAAGCCGCTGGACGCCGGGTCGGTCAAGGACACGATCGCCGCCGCCGAGGCGCAGCTGGCCGGGCGTGGCCGCGTCCTGATCCGGCCGTCGGGCACCGAGCCGGTCATCCGCGTGATGGCGGAGGGCGAGGACGCGCGCGAGGTGGAGGACGTCGTCACCCGCATCTGCGACGCGGTAAAGGCCGCCGCCTGATGCTGGAGATGCGCCCCGACTGCGAACGCTGCGGCGTCGACCTGCCGGCGGATGAGGGCGGCGCCTTCATCTGCTCGTTCGAATGCACCTGGTGCGCTGACTGCGCAGACGCGCTCGACGAACGTTGCCCGAACTGCGGCGGCGAACTGCTCGATCGCCCGGCACGGGTCGGCGCCGCGCTGAAGCGTGCGCCCGCCGGCACGGAGCGACGGTTCAAGGGCTGACGGCGCATCCATCCCTCTCTCGTCATCCCGGCGCAGGCCGGGACCCAGGGACACGGCTGACGCCGTGAAGGAAACCATCCGTTTGACTCTTAACTCTACCATGGTAGAGTTAAGCCCATGCAGCGCAATCGCCCGCCTTCCCGCCAGACGCTCGCCGTGCTCGCCGCGTTGGCGGCGCGGCCGTCAGACTGGCTCTACGGGCTGGAGATCGCGCGCCTGACGGGGCTGAAATCCGGCTCGCTCTACCCCATCCTGATCCGCTGTGCGGAGCGCGGGATGGTCGAGGCGGAGTGGCTCGCCGCGGCGGAGCCGGGCAGGCCGCCACGCCACGCCTATCGCATCCTCGCCCCCGGCCTCGCCGCCCTCGATGCGGCGTGCACGGCCCCCTCCCCTTCTTTCAAGGAGCAACCGGCATGAGCGGTCTTTCCCTGTTCGCGCGCCTCCTCCTGCGCCTCGCCAACTGGATCGCCGGGCCGGAGCGGCAGGAATGGGTGCTCGCCATGGCGAGCGAAACGGATGCGGCTGGCCGGCACGGTACGCGCTGGGCGTTCGGCTGCCTTCGCGCGGCCCTGCGCGACCGGCTGACGCGCGACGGCCGCTTCTACGCCGCGCTGGCGCTGATGCCCGCCGCCGCGTTCGTCAGCCTGTTCCTCTCGATGGGCATCATCATGCTGCTGGACCGGATCGGAGGCGTGTCCACCGCGATCGCGCTTCCGGTCATGATCCTGACACCGCTGCCGTTCGCGGCGCTGCTCGGCCGGATGCGGCCGCATTACGCGCCGCTCGTCGTCGGATCGCTGTCGTTCCTGGCGTTCGAGGCCGGACCGATGACGGTGATGGCGGTTATGTCCGGCCGGATGCCGACGCCGTGGTCGCCGAACCTCACCGTCTACAACCTCCCCGCCTGGGCCGGCCTGACGCTCGCCTACGCCGTCTGGATCGTCGCGACCGCGCTCGGCGGGCGGACACGGCGCGCCTGAGCGGCGGCGCCGCGGCGCCCGCCGATATCCTCCACGGCGGACACTGCCGTATTATTCTCATCATACACTTGAACCCCGGGGCCACACCCGGCACATTGCGCGCATCTGTTGGAGGACGATGATGGCGACCACTGCCGAGACGCTGACCCAGGAAAAGGAGCTGGTCCTCACGCCGCCTGATCCCGTGCCGACCGTGGTGGCCGAAAAGGCGGCCGGCCTCGTGCCCGTAGAGGACGCCAAGAAGACCGAGCTGGAGAACCGCGTCGACCAGTTCGTCGCCGATCTGGTCGCGCAGGATCCGAACAGCCCCGAATTCGGCCGCCGCGTCGATGCGATCACCGCGATGGGCGCCAAGGAGATCCGCGACGCCGCCGGGCAGTCGAACCGCTTCCTCGACCGCCCGGTCAAGGCGATGGATCAGGACAGCGGCGTCGGCAAGGACCTGGCGGAACTGCGCCGCGTCGTCGAGGATCTCGATCCCGGCCGGAAGGGCAATCTGACCGCGCCGCAGAAGCTGTTCGGAATCATCCCGTTCGGCAACAAGATGCGCAACTATTTCGACAGCTACAAATCGTCGCAGACGCACATCAGCTCGATCCTGAAGAGCCTGGCGTCGGGCAAGGACGAGCTGTTGATGGACAATGCCGCGATCGATACCGAGCGCGCGAACCTGTGGACCGCGATGGGTCGGCTGGAGCAGATGATCCATCTGTCCAAGGCGATGGACCAGAAGCTGGAGGACAAGGCCAACGACCTCGACCACAGCGACCCCGCCAAGGCGAAGGCGATCCGCGAGACCGCGCTGTTCTACACCCGCCAGCGCACGCAGGACCTGCTGACGCAGATGGCGGTGACGGTGCAGGGCTATCTTGCGCTCGATCTGGTCAAGAAGAACAATGTCGAACTGGTGAAGGGCGTCGACCGCGCGTCGACCACCACCGTCTCCGCGCTGCGCACGGCGGTGACGGTGGCGCAGGCGCTGACCAACCAGAAGCTGGTGCTGGAACAGATCACGCAGTTGAACACGACGACCGCGAACATCATCGATTCGACCGGCAAGCTGCTGAAGGAGAACACCGCCCGCATCCACGAACAGGCCGCCTCGTCCACCATCCCGCTCGAAACGCTGCAGCGCGCCTTCCAGAACATCTACGACACGATGGACGCGATCGACACCTTCAAGCTGAAGGCGCTCGATTCGATGAAGACGACGGTCAACACGCTGGGCAATGAGGTGGAGAAATCGCGCGGCTATATCGCCCGTGCGGAGGGCGCCGCGCAGGCGCAGCTGAAGGGCCCGGCCAGCGACCAGTTCCGGCTGGAGGCGCTGTAAGCGGCATGAGCGAGGTCGACGACGCCATCGCCGCCGCGCGCGCCAGCTGGGCGCGGATCAGCGATCCCGGCGCGGGTGCGGGGTCGGGCGCCGCCCCGGCCCGCGCGCGGCGACGTCGCGGGTCGGCCGCGCGCCGGGCGAAGGCGATGATGATCGCCATCGCCGCGATCCTGGCGGTCGCCTTCGTCGCGGGCATCGTCTCCCCCATCGGGATCATGGGCGCCTTCCTGACGCTGGTCGCGATCCTGGTCGTCGCCGGCGCCATCGCCGTCTGGCCCGCCGCCGCCGACCGGCCGCCGCCGCCGCCCGACACGCTCCGCAAGATCGACCTGAAGGCGCTGCCCGCGCAGACCGAACGCTGGCTGGCGGCGCAGCGCCCCGCCCTGCCCGCCCCCGCCCAGCATCTGGTCGACCGGATCGGCGACCGGCTCGACATCCTGTCGCCGCAGCTCGCTCGCGTCGCGCCGGGGGACGAAGCGGCGGAGGATATCCGCCGGCTGGTGGGCGAGCAGCTGCCCGCCTTCGTCGGCGACTATGCCCGCGTGCCAGAGCCGCTGCGCCGGGCCGAGCGCAACGGCCGCACGCCCGACGCCGCGCTGATCGACGGCCTCGCGCTGATCGAGCGGGAGATCGGCGCGATGACCGAGCGGCTGGCGCAGGGCGACCTCGACAGCCTGCAGACGCGCGGGCGCTTCCTGGTGATGAAGTACAGCGACCGCGATCAGGCGTGAGGGAGTAGCCGCCCCGCGACCATCGTCGTGCACCGGCCGCCGATCCACGCCTGCCCGTCCGCATCGTAATCGACGAAGATGCGGCCCTGCCGCCCCAGCTTCGTCCCCTGCGCCGCGACATAGCCGCCCTCGACCCGGCCCGTCGCGCGCAGCCATTGCGCGGCGGAGGCATTGAAGCTGCCGGTGACGGGATCCTCGATCACCGAATGCTGCGCGTCGGAGAAGAAGGTGCGGATTTCCCACGCCGTATCCCGCCCCGCCGGCTGCGGCGCGATCAGGCCGATCTCCACCCGGCCGGGGTGATGACGCATCGGCACGACGCGCAGCACCGCGTCCGCCGTGTCGAGCAGCACGCCGATCCAGCCGGGGCCGTTGTCCATATATTCCATCGCCCGGATCGCGCCGGCATCGAGATGCAGCACGCGCGCGATCGCGGCCGCGTGCGCGGGATCGACCGGGCCGGACCGGATCATCGGCGGCGCGGCGAAGGCCAGCCGATCGCCGTCGCGGCGGATCGGGATCAGCCCGGCATCGCATTGCTGCACGATGCAGCCCGGATCGCGCGGCGTGCCCCCGGCGGCCAGCCAGGCGTGGCATGCGCCCAGCGTCGGATGGCCGGCGAACGGCAGCTCCCGCTCCAGCGTGAAGATGCGCACGCGATAGTCGGCGCCCGGATCGGTCGGCGGCAGCAGGAAGGCGGTTTCGGACAGGTTGAACCAGCGCGTCATGCGCTGCATCGTCGCCGTATCGAGTCCCTCGTCCGCCACCACCACCGCCAGCGGATTGCCGCTGAAGGGGCCGTCGTGGAAGACATCGACAAACCAGCTGTCCCGTGCCGCCATCGCCCGATCCTCTCCTATGTCCGGGGTGGAGGGTGACGCACCGGCGCGCTCATCGCAAGGCCCAGCGCAGCACCTGCCCCACGCCATGCGCGCCCAGCCGCACCGCCGGCCGCCGTGCAAGCGGCAGGTCGAAACCGTGGAGGCGCGCGGCCCAGCGCGGCACCAGATCTATCCCCGCCTGCATCATCACCGCATTGACCGGCGCGTTGAGCAGGCTGGGCGAGGGCTGACGGATCAGGCGGCGCGCGACGTCGCGCGTCCGCGCATCGACGCGCAGCGCCGGCCGCATCGCCGACAGATAGGCGGTCAGCGCGGCGCGGCTGACCGGCACGTCCGGCGCGCCCAGTCGCGCGGCGATCGTCGCCATTTCCGCGACATAGGCGTCCTGCCGCGCGACCGGCATGGCGGGATCGCGATAGCGCAGGTGCGCGCGCAGGAAGCTGTCGACCTCCGCCGCATGGACCCAGGTCAGCAGCGCGGGATCGTCCGCGCGATAGGGCGTGCCGTCGGGCAGCGTGCCGACGACGCGGGTATGGACGGCGCGAACCCGCGCGATCATCCGCTCCGCCGCCTCGGTCGAGCCATAGGTGGTGACGGTGATGAACTGCGCGGTGCGACGCAGCCGGCCGGTCATGTCGCGGCGAAAGTCCGAATGGTCCCACACTCCCGCCAGCGCGGCCGGATGGAGCATCTGCACCAGCAAAGAGGCGACGCCGCCGATCATCATGCTGGTGAAGTCGCCATGCAACGCCCAGGTCGCGGAGCCCGGCCCGAACAGCCCCGGATCGCCGGGCGGCCGGGTCAGGTCCAGCCGGTCCGATCCCACCAGACCGCGCACCCGGTCGCCGATCGCCTTTCTGACATCCATATCAGCGATATGGGGCGCCCCTTGGCGAGCGGAAGGGCGCCGAACGTTGAGACTGTTGAGGCTTGCGGCGTATCAACGCCGGGACTGCTTCAAACCCTCCCAAGCGGCTACCTCGTCGGGATAGCGCTGCGTGACGATCAGGTCGCGCGCGCGCGAGGCGGCGGGATCGACCGTTACCTCGCCCGCCCATTCATAGGTGGCGTTGCCCTCGATCGTCACCATCGCGTCCTCCCCCGCCGTCGCGCGGACGAGGCCGCCGCGATTGCGCACCGTCACCGACTCGCCGAAGCGCCAGCGGCCGGTCAGGCAGGCGGCATAGGTGGCGGACGCCATCGCGCTGCCGCAGCTGTCGGTCAGCCCCACGCCGCGCTCGAAGGTGCGAACGAACAGGCCGTGCGCCTCCGCGATAGCGAAGCTGACATTGGCGCGGCGCGGCAGCCAGTCGGGCGCGGCCTCGCACAGCGTGCCGATGCGGACCAGCTCCGCCTCGTCGATCGCCTCGACGAAGGCGATGAGGTGCGGGTTCGGGATCGCGACCGCCGTGAAGCGCGCAGCCCCGAGCGGCGGCACCGGCGCCTCGACCAGCCGGTCCACCCCGATCCGCATCGGCCATGCCGCGATATCGAGCGTCGCCGGCCCCGCGACCTCGCGCACCGTAACGACGCCGGGGGCCAGTTCGGCCGCCTGCGCCACCGTGGCGCGCGACGAGATCAGCCGCACCCCCGCCGCCGCCCGCCCCAACGCCGCCAGCCCCGCGCGGCCGACGCAGCGCAGGCCGTTCAGGCACGTCTCCGCCTCCGACCCGTCGGGGTTGAACATGCGATAGCCGATCGCGTCCTCGCCCGTGCCGGGCAGCAGCAGCAACAAGCCATCGCCCCCCACCGGCCCCGTCCGGTCCGCCAGCGCCCGCGCCACGCCCGCCCATTCCGCGTCGGAGAGCGACAGGTCGCGCGCGTCGATCATCGGGAAGTCGTTGCCCGAACCATGGCATTTGATGAACGACAGACGCATGGCGCGATGAATCCTCTGGCGGGGGCCGTCCGCGATGTAGGCGCGCGGAGGCGGAATGTCTTGGGGGCCGTGGCGGATCGGCCGGTTCCAGAGGCAGCGCTCGCCCGTTCCGGAACGAACCGCCCCCTCACCCCAGCCCGTAATGCGTCGCCAGCCGGTCGAGCGCCAGCGTCAGCACCAGCCGGCCCGACCGCGTCGGCCAGCCTAGCGCCCGCTCCGCGACGGGCAGCGCCTCGCCTGCGCAGACCACGCGCCACAGCACGTCGGACAGGCCCGGCCCCACCGCGCCGGTCGCCGCGTCGAACCGTCGCTTCGCGGACAGGCGCGCGGTGGCGGGATCGACGCGCCCGCCGCCGCCATCGACGCGCGGCGCCCAGCGCATCGTCGTGCCGGGCGCGATCGCGGCGCGTTCGTAATCGGCGCGCAGCCGCTCGCCCGCCTCAAGCTGGCGGGGCGTCACCAGATCGCGCGCCGCCAGCCAGGCGAGCGGCGATTCGGCCATGTTGACCGTCACCCGCCGCCCCCGGCCAGACGCGGATTGCCCCTGGGGCCGCCCCTGACCGTCGATCGTCCGTTCCACCAGTTCGCGCATACGCCACTCCATCGCTGATCCCATCAGCGCATGACATGCCGGGCGGCGTGTAGGACAGCGCGAACCGGCGACCCGCGACACACCATCGCCGTCCTCGATGACATAAATTTCACACCCCGTGCCACGCCGGCCCCAGACCACGCCATCACATTGTTTTTACGCGATAGTTCGCAGATCGGGCGCGGACCGCCCGGGGTCGTAGTGGTGCGGCGCGGCAACACCTTTCGATGAAATGTCATAGAAAGGTCATATCGATATATTGACCGCTTCGGCGTCTGTGCGACAACCCTTTCGTATCAGGTCGGCACACTATGGCCGCGCGATAGGGGGATCATTCATGTTGAACAGCAACGTCTCGTGGCTGGCACTGGCCGGCGGTCTGATGTTTGCGGCGTCGCCGGCCTTGGCGGCTGGTCCTGTCGACCATACCAATTCCGATACCGTTCAGATCGACGATCAGGACCTGCAGTCTACGACCGCCGACCCCGCTGCGGAGCCGACCACCGGCGACCAGCAGATCGTCGTGACCGGCACGCGCATCGTCCGCCCGAACGTGACCGCCGCCGCGCCGATCACCTCCGTCAGCGCAGCCGACATTCGCGCGCAGGCACCGCTGAACGTCGAGGAGGTGCTGAACCGGCTGCCGCAGGTCGCCCCCGACAGCCAGCAGAATTATCAGGATTCGGACGGCCGCCAGCGGCTGAAGCTGCGCAACCTGGGCTTCGAGCGGACGCTGGTGCTGATCGACGGCAAGCGGCTCGGCACGCAGAACGGCCAGGACACGAACATCATCCCCGTGACGCTGATCGACCGGGTCGACGTGCTGACCGGCGGCGCCTCGTCCGTCTATGGTTCCGACGCGGTCGCGGGCGTCATCAACTTCGTGATGAAGCAGAAGTTCGACGGCATCCAGCTGGACGCGAACTACAATTTCTACAACCACATCAACCGCGCGAACGTGGTGACGCAGACGGCGCAGGCCAGCGCCTTCTCGCCGCGGCTGGGCCAGGTCAATGACGGCGGCCGCGCCAATCTGACGCTGACGGCGGGCAAGTCGCTGTTCGACGACGCGCTGAACGTGATGGGCTTCGTCGACTATCGCCATGCCGATCTGGTGCCCTACGACGCGCGCTCCACCTCCGCCTGCCAGCTGTTGCAGACGGGCAAGGACGGCCCCCTGTCCTGCTCGCTGTCGACCTATTCGGTCAGCGGCTATGTCCGCCCGCTGTCGGGCGCGAACAGCGGCACCGCCTATGTCAACAGCCCGGACGGCACGCGCGCCTTCGTTCCCTATGGCGTCGGCGCGGGCAAGGCGGCGAACCCCTATGACGGCTATTCCTATCAGCGGCAGGACAACCGCCTGAACGCGGGCGGCTTCGTCTCGCTGAAGCTGGCGCCAGAGGCGGAGCTGTACGCATCGGCGCTGTGGTTCCGCGACAAGTCGATCAACCGCTATCCGATGCGCGTCTTCGCCGCCGCCAATTACGGTTCCGACCCGTATCAGGTGAACTGCAACAACCCCTATCTGTCGGCGCAGCAGGCGGGCATCCTGTGCGGCGCGGCGGCGGGCACGGGCACGCTGGTGCCGGTCGACATCCGCTATCGCTTCACCGCGCCGTTCATGGTCGACACCTATACCAACACCGGCATCCGCGCGACGGCGGGCGTGCGCGGCAAGGTGGGCGATGCCTGGACCTATGACGTGGGCGGCGTGTTCGCGCGCAACCAGCAGATCTGGGACAGCTCGCGCCTGCCGGACTTCACGCGGATCAACAATTCGCTGAACGTCGTCAACGTCAACGGCACGCCGACCTGCGTGTCGGGCGGCGCCTGCGTGCCGTTCGACGCGTTCAGCGCGGGCAACAGCAACCAGAGCTACATCAACTATATCTATGGCGGCATCGGCGCCGCGCAGCAAAAGACGGTCGGCCTGCTGTACGACGTGCAGGCGAACGTCACCGGCGACCTCGGCACCTATGGCATCACCTCGCCGCTGGCGCATGACGGCGTCGCGATCGCGCTGGGCACCGAATTCCGCAAGGATCGCCAGTTCTCGGCCCTCACGCCCGGCTTCATCGAGGATTATGGCGGCGCGCCGTCCGACCTTGCGCAGCATGTCTGGGAATCGAACGTCGAGGCGCAGGCGCCGCTGATGCAGGAGCAGCGGTTCGCGCATCTGCTGCAGGTCAATGGCGGCTATCGCCTGTCCAAGTACAGCAGCAATCCCAACCACTTCTCGACCTGGAAGGTGGAGGGGCTGTACGCGCCGGTCAGCGACCTGACGTTCCGCGTGTCGTTCAACAAGGCGCAGCGCGCGCCGACGGTGGTGGAGGCGTATCAGGCGTCGAACATCAGCTTCGGTCGTCAGGGCGGCTCGCAGAACGACTTCTGCGCGCCGGTGCCGCGCCAGATCGCCGATCCCAACAATCCCGGCCGCACGATCACCACGACCGCGCCACTCGCCTCGCAGGCGGTCTGCGCCGCGACGGGCCTGTCCTCCGCGCTGTATGGCAGCGCGACGCTGCTGTGCCCCAACGACCAGTGCACGGTGCGTTCGGGCGGGTTCACCGCGAACCCGGAAACCGCCTACACCCAGACCTATGGCCTGGTGGTGAAGCCGCGCTTCATCAAGGGGCTGGTGTTCTCGGTCGATCGTTACCGGATCAAGATCAACAACTCGCTGGGCTATAACGACGACAGCTATTACACCGATGGCTGCCTGCGTTCGAATGGCGATCCGTTCTTCTGCTCGGGCATCGTGCGCGCCGCCAACGGCACGCTCTATGCCGCCGCCGCCGGCAATCCGACCAGCGGCTTCATCCGCGCGGGCACCAGCAACTATTATTTCAGCATCGCGCGCGGCTGGGACTTCAACGGCGACTATACGCTGGGCCTGGGCGGCGCGGGCCGGGTGAATTTCGATTTCACCGGCTCGATCACCACCTTTGCCGGCGGGCAGGATTCGCCCGTCCAGCCGCAGCGCAACTGCGCGGGCTATTTCGGCAATGGCTGCGGCCAGCTGATCCCGAAATGGGTGCACAACCTGCGCAGCACCTGGTCGAGCGAGGACGGCGTGTTCAACGCCTCGTTCAACTGGCGCTATGTCGGGGCGCTGACCAACGCGAACAATTCGGGCGACGCGGCGATCGGCGGCACGGCGGATCGTGCGCAGACCACCTTCTACCGGATCGCGCCGGCCAGCTATTTCGATCTCGCGCTGACCTTCAACGTCGGAAAGCAGTTCGCCTTCCGCGTGATCGCGAACAATCTGCTGGATCGCAGCGCGCCGATCCTGCCGAATTCGTACAATATCAGCCTGGCGCGCAGCAACACGATCCCGCAGCGCTACGACTCGCTGGGCCGCCAGATCGCGGTCGGCGCGACCGTCCGCTTCTGATCGGGCGACCGGCGCGCCGGTCGGGTAAGGGATAAGCCGAAAGGGGCGGCGAGAGGGGCATACCCTTTCGCCGCCCCTTTCCGTCACATCGTCAGGCGATACAGCCCCGCGCCATGCGGCGGCAGCATGCGCTCCAGCCGCCCCGCGACCGCCCCCAGCGATTGCCCGCTCCACAGGTCGATGCCGCGCACCGATGCGGGCAGGCCCAGCAGGCGCAGCGGGATGCCGACCGCCTTCGGCTTGTCGGTGGTGTTGAACAGCGCGACGTAGCGATCGCCCGCCGCCCCTTCGGGCCGGGCGGACCAGATGCGCGTGCCGTCCTCGACGAAATGCGGCTGGTTGTCGGTGGAGGCCTGGTTGACCGCCAGGACCGCGCGGTTCGTCAGCAACGCCAGTGTCGGCGCATCCAGATGTCGCAGGTCGCCGCCCATGATGAGCGGCGAGCGCGCGATCGACCACAGCGTCATCAGCGTCCGCTGCTCGTCGGGCGTGAACTTCGTGTCGCGCGTGCCCAGCGCCAGCCGGCCGAGCGGCAGCATGTCCGCGTCGGGCCAGCTGTCCGGCCCGCGATACGGCGTCCAGTTTTCCAGCCGGGTGAACTGCGCCTCCAGCATCGCCCATTCGTCCCAGAAATCGTCGGAGATGCGCCACATCTGCGCATGGCGGCGGACGTGGTCGCCCCGGATCACCGGCGTCTCGCCGGGCGACAGGCTGAGCGTGATCGGCCGGCCGCTGCGGCCGATCGCGCGGTGCGCCGCCTCGATCTCCGGCGCGTGCGCGTCATAGGGGCGGCTCATATCGTCCATCTTGACGAAATCGACGCCCCAGCCGACATACAGGCGGAAGACGCTGTCGTAATAGTCCTGCGCGCCCGGCCTGCCCATGTCGACGCCGTACATGTCCGGGTTCCAGGGGCAGATGCTGGTCCGGTCGGCGATGTCCGCCGCGCGATAGCGGGTGCCCAGGATCGGCAGGTTCCGCTCCACCGCCAGCCGGGGAATGCCGCGCATCAGGTGGATGCCGAAGCGCATGCCCATCGCATGGACATCCGCCGCCAGCTTCGTGAAGCCGGACCCGTCGGCGCTCGAAGGGAAACGGTTGGGCGCCGGGATCAGCCGGCCATATCCGTCCAGCGCCGGGGTGGGCCGGGCGGCATAGGTGTAGCTGGACGCCCCCGGCTCGTACCACTGGATGTCGACGGTGAAGACGTCATAGCCGAACGGCAGCAGCTTTTCGCGCATGATCGCGGCGGTTTCGCGCGCCTGCGCCTCGGTGATGGTGGTGGCGAAGCTGTTCCAGCTGTTCCAGCCCATCGGCGGGCGCGGGGCGAGCATCGCCGCATCGCGCCGCGCCGGCCCCGCCGCCTGCGCGCCCACCGCCGCCCCTCCCGCCAGCGCCGCCCCGGTCAGCGCCGCGCCCGTCAGGGCCTGCCTTCTGTTGATGCCCGATCCCCGCATGGTCCATCCTCTCGAAAAGGGGCGGCCCGGCCATTCCGCCGCGTCCGCCCCGTCATTGCGCGATCATATAGTCCTACAAGAAAAAGGCCATGGGGAACGCCCGGCGCCGACAGGACATCGCGCCGAAGCCATGCGATTCCCGGATGACGTCTCAGTCCAACGCCCTGCCCGATCGTCCGGTCGAATCGGCGAAACGGCCGCCGCCGCGAAGCGCCACCGACGGGTTCGGCTTTGCCGCCTGCTATGATAGACGCCCGCCAACAGGTTGAATGGGAAGGATATGGGCATGGCGATGGGACGAGGCGGAATGCGCGGCGGGTGGCCCTGCGTCGGTATGGCAATGGCGGCCCTGATGGCGGCGGGAAGCGCGAGGGCCGCGCCCGTGCCGCAGGAACTGGCCGCGTGCGGGACGATCGCGGGCGCGGGTGAGCGGCTGGCCTGTTTCGACCGCTATCTTGCAACGGCGCGGACCGAGGGGGTCGCGACGGCGGACCGGCCGGCACGGAACAGCAGCCGCCCACCCCGCCCCGCGCCGGTGCGCGATCTGGTTTCGACGGTCGGCAGCGTCACGCCCTTTGGCCAAGGGCGCTGGACGCTGGTGCTGGCGGACAAGAGCGTCTGGCAGACCTATGACGCGGGCGCGCCCGAACCGCGCGCGGGCCAGCCCGTCCATATCCGCAAGGGCACGCTGGGCAGCTATATCGCCGATATCGGCGGCGCGCGCGGCGTGGTGCTGAAGCGGGTGCGGTAAGGCGGCGCGACGCGGGCGACCGGCGCTCGGCCATGCCATCTCTCGGGCGGGCCGCTCCATGGAAGCGCCGTTTGCGGCGGCGCCCCACCCCGGGCCCGGTCCGGGGCATGGACGACCCCGGACGCCTGAAGGGGTAGAGGCGGATAAGGCTGACCGTGGCGGGGTTCAGCGCCTCCCGCCGGGCGCCGCCGCCGCGTTTAGCCGCACCACCTCCGGTTTCAGTCCCGCCGCGCTCATCGTCAGCGTCGCGGTGCCGGATGGCTCGCGCAGCCGCACGATGACCTGCGCATGGCCGTTGAACAGCGACCGCTGCCAGCCCGGCGCGGGCGTCGTCGCCTGGAGGAAGGCGACGTTGTTGCCGTGGTCGCCGATGTCCTGCAACGTCGCGAGCGCCTGTTCGGCGGTGTCGGGGATCAGGATCACCAGCTCCCGCGGCGCCGCCGCCCCCGTCACCGCGACGGACCAGCCCTTCCCGTCGCGCACCATCGCGTCCGTGCGGTCCACGCCGTCCACCAGCACGCGCTGCCGCGCCGCGATCTGCGGCAGGAAGATGGTGTAGCGCGCGCCGGCGGCCGGGGCCGCCTCCAGCCGTGCGCGCAGCGCGAAGGCGGCGGGCATCGCCGGCCCCGTGCCGGGCGCATACCAGCGGAACGGATCGCGCCATGCCGCCCCGGCCAGGTCCGGCAGCCGCGTCGTGCCGGCGGGCAGGTCCGTCATCTCCCAATGGCGATAGGGCAGCACCGCGACCTGATCAGCGAAGCGGTCGGGCTCGTGACTGCCGGGGTCGCCATTGCCCACGCCGATGATCTCCGCATCCCCGCCGACTGTGAAGCGGACCATGTCCTGCGCGACGGGCACCGCCCGGCCGGCACGGTCGCGCACGGCGATATCGACGATCGCGATCCGCCCCGGCGCGGCGGCGTTCGGCGTGGCCGGATAGGTGACGCTGGCCGCCAGCCGCACGGGCGCGCCCGTCGTCGCGATCCGGTCGCGCGCCACCGCCCGGCCGCCGCGATAGCTGATCGCTTCCACCGTGCCGGGCGCATAGGGCACCTGCCATTCGGCATGACCGTTGGCGGGGATCGGGCGACGCCCCAGGCTGCGCCCGTTGACGATCAGTTCGGCCGCATCGCCATTGGCGTAGACCCAGATCGGGATCGCCTGCCCCTCCCGCCCCGGCCAGGTCCAGTGGCCGACGATGTGCGCCATCGGCACGGTCGTCCACTGGCTCTTCAGATACCAGCCGCTGTCCTTGAACGCGCCGGTCGTATCGAGCATCCCGAACTGCGAGCTGATCGCCGGCCAGTCGAAGGGCGTCGTCTCCCCGCGATAGTCGAAGCCGGTCCAGACGAACATGCCCGCGATCCACGGCCGCTCCGCGACCGCGCGCCAGCCCTGCTCGACGCTGCTCGCCCCCGTCGGGCGGGCGGGCCTGTCGTAGGCGGACAGGTGCACCGCCGCCGGATCGTCGACATAGACGCCGCGCGTGGTGTTCGTCGCCGCCTCCTCCGTCATCACGACGGGCGTGTCGGGGCGGGCGCGGTGATAGGCGTCGGTGTCGTGCTGCGCGCGATAGTTGAAGCCCGCGACCTCCGTCACCGTCGCGTTGCCGCTGGTGTCGTTGTTCGCGGTCGCGACCGTCGCCGGGCGCGTCGGGTCCAGCGTGCGCACCCGCGCCTGCATCAGCGCGGTCAGGCGCGCGCCGATCGGCTTGCCCTCTATCCCCCATTCCTCGTTGCCGACCGACCAGAGGATGACGGAGGGGTGGTTGCGATCGCGCAGCACCATCCGGTCCAGCTGGTCGCGCAGTTCGGGCGTCGTCCCCATCATGCGATGCTCGTCGATCACCAGCATCCCCAGCCGGTCGGCGGCGTCCAGCAGCTCCGGCGTCGGCGGGTTGTGCGACGCGCGATAGGCGTTGCTGCCCATCGCCTTCAGCCGCTCAAGCCGATAGACCTGCAGCTCGTCGGGCAGCGCGACGCCGATGCCGGCATGGTCCTGATGGTTGTTCGTGCCCTTCAGCTCCACATGGCGGCCGTTCAGCCAGAAGCCGCTATTGGCATCCCAGCGGATCGTGCGCACGCCGAACGGGGTGACGTAGCGATCGCGGATCGTGCCCCCCTCCCGGACGGTCGTGACCAGCCGGTGCAGCGCCGGCGTCTCCAGCGACCATAGCGCCACATCGGCGATCGGCAGCGCGACGCTGGTGTCGACCGTGGCGCCGCCCGCCACCGTGCGTTCGGGCAGCGCGGCGAAGGCGACGCGGCGTCCCGCCGGTGACAGCACCTCCTGCTCGACGGTGAAGCGGCGCGGATCGGCATCGTCGTTGGCGATCGTCGCGCGCGCGGTGACGACCGCGTCGCGCCCGGTGACGGCGCTGGTCACGAACGTGCCCCAGGGCGCGACGTGCAGCGGCGCGGTCTTGGTCAGCCAGACATGGCGATAGATGCCCGCGCCCTCATAGAACCACCCCTCGAAGGTGGAGGCGTCGACGCGCACGACCAGCTCGTTCGGCCCGCCATAATTGACATAGTCGGTCAGGTCGTAGCGGACGCCCGAATAGCCGCTATGCTCCTGCCCGATATAATGACCGTTGAACCAGACGGTCGCGTTGCGGAACACCCCGTCGAACTCGACCGCGATACGCCGGCCGCGATCGCTGGCGGGGATGGTCAGCGCCTTGCGATACCAGCCGATATTGTGCTCGGCAAAGCCCGGCCCGATGCTGCGCGAGCCGTGGTTGCTGGACGCGCGCGGGTCGAACGGCACCTCGACGCCCCAGTCGTGCGGCAGGTCGACGCGCCGCCACGCGCGGTCGTCGAAGCGGGGATTGGCGGGGCCGTCGCCATAGCCGGCCTTGGCAAAGAAGAAGTCCGCCGTGCCATAGCCGAAATCGCGCGCCTGGTCGTTGGCATGGCCCAGCGCGAACCGCCAGTCGTCGTCGATCTGGGTCCGCTCGCGCGGGGCGGGCGCGGCGGTGTCGGTGGCGGCCGGGCGCGGCGGCTCGGCCAGCGCGATGCCGGGCAGCTGCGCCAGCGCGATGGCAAACGACGAGGCGAGCAAAGCGGCGCGCCTCACGGGTTCAGCCGGATCATGACGACGCCGTGCGGCGCCACTTCCGCCTCATACCGGCGCGACAGCGTGCCGAGGTCGCGATGCGCCCACAGGTCGCGGCCGCGCAGTTTCACGGCGGCGGGCAGGCCCAGCGTCGTCCAGTCCGCCCCGATCCGCGCGGGCGCGTCGCCCCGGTTCCACAACAGCAGCGTGCGCCCGCCATCGGCCATCGGCTTCACCCACACCTCGCTGGTGCCGTCGCGCGCGACGCGGCGCCCCTGGGCGCCGAGCGCGTCCTGATCGACCGCGATCACATCGCGATTGAGCAGGATGTCGCGCGTCGCCTGCGTCATCTCCGCGACGTTGTTCCCCGCGATCAGCGGCGCGGCCATCATCGCCCAAAGCGAGAAATGCGCGCGATATTCGGTATCGGTCAGGCCGCCATTGCCGACCTCCAGCATGTCGGGGTCGTTCCAGTGGCCCGGCCCGGCAAAGGGCCAGAGCGGCTCGTTCATGTCGACGATCGACGCGACGCCCCAGCTATAGCCGTGCTTGCCTTCCCATTTGTCGGTGATGTCGCCCGTCGTGCGCCACATGTTGCCGATCTTCGCGCCCCACAGCCACGGCCGCGAATTGCCCCATTCGCACAGCGAGAACAGGATCGGCCGCCCCGTCGCGCGCAGCGCGTCGGCCATCGTGGCATAGGCCTCCTCCGCGTTGCGTACGCCGGTGGAGCACCAGTCGTATTTCAGGTAATCGACGCCCCAGCGGGCATATTGCAGCGCGTCCTGATATTCGTGCCCCTGGCTGCCCGGCCGGCCGCCGCACGTCTTCGTCCCCGCATCCGAATAGATGCCGAACTTCAGACCCCGGTCGTGGATATAGTCGGCCAGCGCCTTCAGGCCCGACGGGAAGCGCTGGCGATCCTCCGTGATGAAGCCGTTGGCGTCGCGCGTGCCGTGCCAGCAATCGTCGATCACGACATAGCTGTATCCCGCCGCCTTCATCCCGTTCGCCGCGATCGCGTCGGCGGTCTTGCGGATCACGTCCTCGTTCACGTTGCAGGCGAACTTGTTCCAGCTGTTCCAGCCCATCGGCGGCGTCTTGGCGAGGCCGTTGGCGGTGCGCTTGGGGTCCTTCGACGGGGCGAGCGTGTTGGGATCGGTGTCCAGCACCTCCTGCGCCGCGACCGGCGCGATCGTGTGGAGCAGCAGGGCGGCGGCGGCCAGCGCGCGGGTGAGGTCACGGAACATGGCGGGTCTTTCGGCGGATGGGCGCGGATCAGCGCGGCTTGGCGGATGCGGGTCGGCGCGGCGCGGGCAGCCGCGCGATCGCGGCGGCGTGATCGGCGACGAGGCGGATCGTCGTGTCGCCGGTGAAGATGCCGTACCAGCCCTGCGGCTCGTGCGGGGGGTCGCCCATATACTGGCCGTCACCGTCGCGGAACCGATAGTCGGGATGCTGCGCCCGCGCCTCGCCGTTCCAGGCCCAGAAATTGGTGCCCGCGATCGGCCCGCCCGCCCGCATGTCGCGCAGCGCCGCGGCATAGATCAGGCGATAGAAGCGATCCTTGAACGTCGTCGCCACCTTCGGGTCGTTGCTGCCGCCGTCGCGCGGATAGCCGAACTCCTCGATGATGAGCGGCTTGTCCAGCTGGCGGGCATAGTCGACATGCTTGGCGATATAGTCGTCGGTCAGCTGCTCGCCGCGCCGGTAGGTGCCCGCCAGATCCGTCTGCTTCACCCATTCCCAGTTGTTGGGCCAGATGTGCGCGGTCAGATAGTCGATCTCCGGGATGCCATGTTCGGCGAGCAGGATCGACGGCTGTTCCAGCGTCCCCTTCAACCCCTCCGACCCGGTGCAGACGAGGTGGTTGGGGTCGAGCGACTTGATCAGCCGCGCACTGTCCCGCACCCAGGCGTAGAACTGGTCCAGCTTCGCATGCGCCGCGTCGCCCGACGGGCGCGGCTCGTTCGACAGCTGCCACGCCATCACGGTCGGATCGGCGGCATAGGGCCGGCCCGTCACCGTGTTCGTCCGCGACACCACCGTGCGGATCCAGTCGCGATACATGTCCGTCGCGCGGCGATTCCCATAGAATTGCGCGTTAAAATTGGCGAAGGCGGGCCAGGGATGCGCGGGGTCGTTCATGTTGATGAACCGCCCGCCGTTCACATAGGACAGATAGGTCATCATCCCGCCCGACCATTCCCAGAAATTGGTCAGGTACAGGACCGCGCGCATGTTACGCTTCGCCATTTCCGCCAGCGCATAGTCGAGGCCCGCGAGCAGCGTTTCGTTGATCGTCGTCGCGGTGCGGAAGCCGGGCTTGATCGAATTGCGCAGCGGCCCTTCCTCGGCGGAGGCGAGGATGCGCAGGTTGGTGACGCCCATCGCCGCCAGCGCGTCCAGTTCCCGCCCCAGCCGCGCGCGGTCGCCATAGGGGGCGTCGGCGCCCAGATAGGCGGCGTACCACATGTTCGCGCCGGCGAAGCGATAGACCGCGTCGCCGATCATCAGCCGCGTGCCCTGACGCCGCACGAAAGGCGCGGTCGCCGCCGGGGACGGTGCCGCCAGCGCCGGCACGCCCGCCCCGCCCGCCAGCAGCGCGGCCGCGCCCAGCAGCCCGCGACGATCCAGATTTGCGTCCAGAGTCCTGCCCATTCCCATCCTCTCGTTCCCGATTCGCGGGGCCCGCGGCGATGCCGCGCCCGCCTTCATGACGGTGTCGGGGCGGGCATAACCCAGAATTCTACAAATTGCTTGATGTATTTGCCGCCGGGTCCGCTAGCATCGTGCGATGACCGCTTTTCGCCGCTCCGTCGCGCTCGCCGCCGCGCTTCTCGCCACCTCCGCCGCGCCCGCGCTCGCCCGGCCGCTGGGCCTGCTGGACCGCAACGGCGCGCGCGTCGCCGTAGAGCCCTATGCGCCCAACATCGTCCGCGTGACGATCGCGCTCGACCCCGCGCTGGCGGAGGCCGCGCCCGGCCCCGGCCCCGATGCCGCCCCCGATGCGGCCGGCTGGTCGCACGGCGTGGCGGACGGCGACGACGTCTACACCTCGTCGAAGCTGTCGTTGCGCGTGAAGGCGCAGCCCTGGCCCAAGGCTCCGTCGCAGATGGAGCGCTATTTCGCGCCGTCGCTGCCGCCGGTCGACATCAGCGTGGCCGATGCGGGCGGCCGCACGCTGCTGCACATGAACGGCTGGGAAATGGCGCCGCACACCGTCAACGGCGAAAAGACGTTCCGCGTCGGCGCCAGCTTCGACGCGGCGCCCGACGAGCATTATTACGGCCTGGGACAGAACCAGGAGGGGACGCTCGACCTGCGCGGCCGGACGATCGACTGCCGCCACAATTACGATGCGCCGACGGGCGAGACGGTCTGCGTCCCCTTCATGGTCACGAACAAGGGCTATGGCATCGTCTGGGACAATCCGGCCGCGACCACCGTGTCGGCGGGGATCGGCGGGCGCACGCGCTGGACGTCGGAGGTGGGCGAGCGCGTGTCCTTCTTCGTCATCACCGGGCGTACGACGGACGAGATCTATGCCGGCTATGCGACGCTGACCGGCGCGACGCCGCTGCCGCCCAAGGCCGCGTTCGGCCTGATCCAGAGCAAGGCGCGCTACGAAAGCCAGGCGGAGCTGCTGGGGATCGCGCAGGGGTATCGCCAGCGCAACCTGCCGCTCGACGTGATGGTGCTCGACTGGTTCTACTGGACGCGCATGGGGCAGCTGGACATCGACCGTGCGCAGTTCCCCGATCCCGCCGGCATGAACGCCGAACTGCGGGGGCTCGGGATGCGGTCGATCATCAGCGTGTGGCCGCGTTTCGAGCGGGAGTCGCGCTATTTCGACCTGCTCGCGTCGCGCGGCTGGCTGCTGCACGATCATGACGGCCGTCCGGTCGATGGCCTGCCGATCCGCTCCGACCGCGCGGGCGCGCTGATCGACACGACCAACCCCGATACCGGCCGCTGGTTCTGGGAGCGGATCCGCGACAATATCGCCTCGCAGGGGTTCGACTGGTTCTGGCTGGACGAGACGGAGCCCGATCTGGTCCCCGACGGCTTCCTGTTCTCGGTCGGCTCGGGCGATCGCTATCACAATCTCTACCCCCTCACCCACACCACCGCCGTCGCGGAAGGGTCCGCGCGCGACCGGCCGGACCTGCGCAACCTGATCCTGGCCCGCGCCGCCTATCTGGGCGCGCAACGCAACGGCGCGCTGTTCTGGTCGTCTGACGTGCAATCGACCTGGGAGGCGCTGCGCCGGCAGGTGCCCGCCGGGCTGGGCGCGACCGCCAGCGGCCTTGCCTATTGGAGCAGCGACACCGGCGGTTGGCAGTGGCCCAATGGCCCCGCCGCGCAGCGCCCGGTGCTGGTCGATCCCGCCGGCGCGACCGCGATGGGCGCCGGCTATCGCGACTATCCCGAGCTGTTCGTCCGCTGGTTCCAGTATAACAGCTTCACCCCGACGCTGCGCATCCACGGCCAGCGCCCGGCGACCGCGATCTGGCAATATGGCGCGGCGGCGGAGCCGATCCTGGCGAAGTTCCTGCGCCTCCGCTACACGCTGATGCCCTATCTCTACGCGCTGGGCCGGCAGACGGCGCAGACGGGCGCACCCTTCATGCGCGCGCTGTTCATGGATTTCCCGGAGGACCCCGCCACCGCGACGATCGGCGACGAATATATGTTCGGCCCCGCCTTCCTCGTCGCGCCCGTCACCGATCAGGGCATGACGAGCCGCCGCGTCTATCTGCCGGCCGGCAGCGACTGGTACGACTGGTGGACCGACACGCGCCACGCCGGCGGCCAGTGGATCGAGGCCGCCGCCCCGATCGACCGCATCCCGCTGTTCGTGCGCGCCGGGTCGATCGTGCCGATGGGCGTGCAGGTGCCCAGCACCGCGACCGCGCAGGCGCTGGAGGCGATCCGCGTCTATCCGGGCCGCGACGCCAGCTTCACGCTGTACGACGACGACGGCACGACCAACGCCTGGCGCAAGCCCGGCGGCGGTCGCAGCGCGACGCTGCGTTGGGACGACCGCGCGCGGCGGCTGACCAGCAGCGGCCGCATCCCGACCGGGCAGAATGTCGGCCCGCTGGTGAAGGTGGTCGGCGCGCCCTGAGGGGGGCATGACTTCGGGTTGAACCACCCCTCCCCTTCGGGGGAGGGACACCTGCGCAAACGCGGCGCCTGCGGAGAGGCCCCACCCCAACCCCTCCCCTGAAGGGGAGGGGCTATGCGGTGCCGGCCGATACGACGCGCATCGACTGCCGGACGCTCAGAGCGTCCCGCAGCTGACCGGGCCCGGCGGTGCGCTGGCGACGCGCACCGAGGACACGTCCAGCCCCAGCCGCCCGGCGGTGGACACCACCCATGGCTTCGACACCGCCGCCATCGTCACGCCGCCATCGGCGAAGCAGCGCAGCGGCACGGCCAGCTGGCGCCACTGGCCCGTCTCGCCCTTCAGCGCGCCGGTGATCGGCACGGTGGCGAGCTTGCCGCCCTCCATGCCCAGCAGCACCTCGGCGGTCGGTGCCTCGGTGACGCGATAGTCGATCAGCAGGCTCAGCTGCCCGTTCGATTCGCGCGTCAGGTCGATCGGCCGCGCCTCTTCGATCGCGGTGCTGGCCGCGCCGCCGCCGGCAAAGGCGAAGCGCAGGCTGTCCTCCTGCGCGGCGCGGTCGACGCGGCTCTGCTGCACCGGCCCCGACACATCCAGCCGTGCCCCCGCGACGACGCGCCCGCGCACGAACAGCGCGTTCTGGTCGCCCGCCGACACCGCCGGCCGCGCCTCGCTCAACAGCGGCACGGTCGCGCCCCTGGCATAGGTCAGGCCGTAGCCGATCGGGAACAGCGGGTCGTAATTCGGATCGCGCCGGTTCAGCACATACTGGTCGAGCCGCTTGGGCCAAGAAAAGCTGAGCGTGCCGTGGAAATCGTTGCGCGGCTTGCCGTCGCGCCCGGCGATCAACACGTCGGCGACGCCGCCGCCCTCCGTCCCGGGCAGGAAGGCCGCGACGAACGCGTCGGCCGCGTTCATCTCCGGATTGACCCAGAGCGGCCGCCCCGACAGGAACACCGCGACGACGGGGACGCCCGCCGCCTTCAGCTTCTTCAGCAGGGCAAGGTCGGTCTTGTCCTCCGGGCTGTATTCCAGCGTCGGGCGGTCGCCGGTGAATTCGGCATAGGGCGTCTCGCCGAACACCACGATCGCCGCATCCGGCTTCGCGGCATAGCGGCCATCGACCGACAGCGTCGCCTTGCCGCCGCCCGCGCGCACCGCCTCGTCGATCCCCGACCAGATCGACTGGCCGTTGGGGAAGTTGGCGTTGGTGACGCCCGTCCCCTGCCAGGTGATCGACCAGCCGCCGGACTGCTGGCCGATATTGTCCGCGCCGCGCCCGGCGACCAGGATGTTCGCGCCCGGCTTAAGCGGCAGCAGGCCGCCGTTGTTCTTCAGCAGCACCAGCGACTCGCGCACCGCCTGCCGCGCGATCGCGCGATGTTCGGGCGAACCCAGCAGTTCGAACCGGCCCGACATCGGCCGCGACGACGGGCGGCCGGCATCGAACGACCCGGCCAGCACCTTCACGCGCAGGATGCGGCGGACGGCATCGTCCAGCCGCGCGGCCAGGATCGTCCCGGCCTTCGCCTCGCGCAGCGTGTTGGCGTACAGCTGCTTCCAGTTCGGGCCGGAATACATGAACATGTCGAGCCCGGCGTTGATCGCGGCAGCGCAATCCTCGTTGGTGCAGCCAGGCACCTGGCCATGCGCGTTCCAGTCGCCGATGGTGAAGCCGTCAAAGCCCATCCGCTCCTTGAGCACGCCGGTCAGCAGGCTCTTGTTGCCCGTCATCTTCGTGCCGTTCCAGCTGGAGAAGCTGGGCATCACCGTCAGCGCGCCATCCACCAGCCCGCTGCGATAGCCGGCGGCATGCACGTCGCGCAGCACCTCTTCGGACACGCGCGTATCGCCCTGATCGCGGCCGCCGGTGCCGCCATCGCCCAGGAAATGCTTGATCGACGAGATGACGTGGCCGGGCTTCATGAAGTCGCCGCCGACCGCGCCCTGGATCCCCTCCACCATCTGCCCGGCATAGGATTCGACGATCGCGGGATCCTCGGAATAGCTTTCGTAGGTGCGGCCCCAGCGATCGTCCTGCACCACCGCGACCGTCGGCGCGAAGCTCCAGTCGATGCCCGTCGCCGCCGTCTCCGCCGCCGTCGCCGCACCGATCCGCCGGATCAGCGCCGGATCGCGCGTCGCGCCCAGCCCGATATTGTGCGGAAACAGCGTCGCGCCGACGATGTTGTTGTCGCCATGGACCGCATCGGTGCCCCAGATCAGCGGCACCTGCGGGCGACCGTCGCTCCGCTTCATCGACGCGTCCCAGAACGCGTCGTACAGCTTCAGCCATTCCGCCGCCGGCGCGAATTCGTCATTGTTGGGCGCCGAGTTGCCGCCGTTCAGGATCGAGCCGAGCTTGTACGTCTCCAGATCCTTCGGCGTGATCGAGGCGATGTCGACCTGGATCAGCTGCCCGACCTTGTCCTCCACCGTCATGCGCGACAGGATCTGGTCGACGCGCGCCTCGACCTTCGGATCGCGCTGGCGCTTCAGCGGCAGCTTCGGCCACAGGTCGGGATGCGCGACCGCCGAAGGGGCGGCGGCGGGCGCGGCTTGCTGCGCCCCTGCGGCGCCGCTCAGCGCGGTGGCGGCCACGAACATGGCCAGGCTGCGGGGTAACGCCATCGTCGATCCTCTCCTGTCGGTCGCTGCGACGTGCCGTTGGCGGCGGCGCGCTGTCAACAAAACATATTTCAATTTGCCTTTTTCATCGACATGATGGCGACCGAGACAGACGGCGCGGGGTCCCCACGCGCCCGATCCACGAGGAGACGCCGATGCGATACGCCCTTGCCGCTGCCCTGATGCTGGCGTCGACCGGCGCCCGGGCGCAGCAGGCTGCGGCTCCGGCGACACCGTCGGCCGCGGATCGGGAGGCGGAGGATCGCCTGCACAACGATTTCGGCTGGCTGCGCCGCTATCAGGCGGACAATGCCCGCGTCACCGGCCCGGTCACGATCGTCTTCATGGGCGATTCGATCACGCAGGGGTGGTTCGACAAGGTGCCGGCCTTCTTCGCCCCCGGCCGGATCGGGCGCGGCATCGGCGGGCAGACGACGACGCAGATGCTGCTCCGCTTCCGCCAGGACGTGATCGACCTGAAGCCGCAGGCCGTCCAGATCATGGCGGGGACGAACGACATCGCCGGCAATACCGGCCCGATGACGGCCGCGCAGACGAAGGCGAACATCATGTCGATGGCCGAACTGGCGCGCGCGCACGGCATCCGCGTGATCCTGGCCTCCATCCCGCCCGCCGATCATTTTCCGTGGCGGCCGGGCCTCGCCACCGCGCCGCGCATCGCGGAGCTGAACGCGTGGATGCGCAGCTATGCGGCGCGGACCGGCGCGACCTATGCCGATTACTGGTCGGCGCTGCATGACGGGCAGGCGTTGCGGGCCGATCTGACCTATGACGGCGTCCACCCCAATGCCGCCGGCTATGCCGCGATGGCGCCGGTGGCGGAGGCGGCGATCCGCGCCGCGCTCGCCCGGCCGGCGCCGCCCATCACCGCGTTCTGACGGGCGCGGGTCACGCTGACAGGCGAATTCGGCCCGGCCCCGTATACGAAAACGTTATCATGCCGGCCGGCCGCGTTGAATGCCGTCCGCTATTCTCATACCGCAGCCGGACATTCGGTGGGAGGCGTTACGGAGACACTGTTCACCAGAGCGGACACGATCGATCCGGCGGCGGCCGCCGACAGTCGCGATGCGCGCCTGTCCCGGTCGCTGTCGGGCACCAATCTGGCGCGCGCGGGCGACTATAACCTCCGTACCGTCCTGCAGGCGATCCGGCTGGCGCCGGGCACGACCCGCGTCGACATCGCCCGGCAGACCGGGCTGACGGCGGCGACGATCGCCAACATCACCGGCCGCCTCGCCGATCTGGGCCTCGTTCGCGTCATGGGGCGCAAGCTGGGCGGGCGCGGCCAGCCGGCTTTGCAGCTGTCGATCGAGCCAGACGGCGCGTTCGGCATCGGCGTCAACATCGATCGCGATCATCTGACGCTGGTGACGCTGGATCTTGCCGGCACGGTGCGCAGCCGCGTCTCGCGCGAGATCGCCTTCGCCTTGCCCGCCGATGTGGTCGCCTTCGTCCGCGAGGAGCTGGATGGCGCGCTGGCGGCGGGTCAGGTCGATCGTGCGCGGGTCGTCGGCGTCGGCGTCGCGCTGCCCGACGATCTCGGCCGGATCGCGATCCCGCACCGGCCGCAGGGCTATGGCATCTGGACGGACACCAGCATCCCGCAGCTGCTGGGGCCGCAGCTGCCCTGGCCGATTCATTGCGACAACGATGCCGCCGCCGCTGCGCTGGGCGAGGCGGAATATGGCACCGCCTTCGACAATCCCAGCTTCTTCTACCTGCTCATCAGCGCAGGGCTGGGCGGCGGCCTCGTCATCGACCGCAGCTTTCACCGGGGCGCATCGAACCGTTCGGGCGAGATCGGGCTGATGCCGGACCCCGGCGCCGCGCGGCCGGACGCGCGGGTGCAGGACACGGTGTCCGTGTCCGCCCTGCTCGACCGGCTGGCCACCGCCGGCCACCGCATTCCCGGCGTCGCGGCGCTGGGCGATCTGCCGGAGGCGGCCGACGCGGTCGTCACCGCCTGGGTGCAGGATTCGATCCGCGCGCTGACGACGCCGATGGTCGCGGTCAGTTGCCTGCTCGATCCCGATGCCGTGCTGATCGGCGGCCGCCTGCCCATGCCGCTGATCGCGCGGCTTGCCGACGGACTGACGCAGGCGCTGGCGGCGACGAACCTGCCGACCCGCGCGCCGATCATGCCGTCCACCATGGCGCAGGACGCGCCCGCCATCGGCGCGGCGATCCTGCCCTTCCTCGACCGGCTGCTCCCCTCCGATGCGATCCTGATCCAGGCGGGACGATGAGGGCGCTCGTCGCCCTCCTGCTCGCGGGCGCCGCGCTTCCCGCCGCGACCGTACAAGAGCCCGCCGCCAGCCCGATCCGGGTCGACCAGCTGGGTTACGCCACGACCGGCGCCAAGATCGCCGTCGTCGCGGATGCCGGCGCCCGCCCCCGCCGCTGGGAATTGATCGATGCCGCCGGCACCGTCCGCGCGACGGGCGAGACGCAGCCCTTCGGCCGCGACGCGGGATCGGGGGAGGCGGTGCGGATCATCGACCTGTCCGCCTTCACCCGGCCCGGCACCGGCTATCGGCTGCGCGTCGGTGATGCGGTCAGCCACCCGTTCCGCATCGGCCCCGCGCCCTTCGCCGCATTGACCCGCGCCGCGATGGGCTTTTTCTATCAGCAGCGCAGCGGCGTGCCGATCCGCGCCGATCTGGTCGAGCGCCCCGATCTCGCCCGCCCCGCCGGGCATCCGCACGAGGTCGTCGGCTGTTTCGCGGGGACGGACCTGCGCGGCGTGCGCTGGCCGGACTGCGACTACCGCCTCGACTTAACGGGCGGCTGGTACGACGCGGGCGACCACGGCAAATATGTCGTCAATGGCGGGATCAGCGCGTGGACGCTGCTGGACCTGCACCAGCGGCTGGCGGCGTGGGGCCGGCCGAACCTGTTCGCGGACGGTACGCTGGCGCTGCCCGAACGCGACAACGGCGTGGACGACCTGCTCGATGAGGCGCGGGTGGAGGTGAACTTCCTCCTTGCCATGCAGATACCCGGCGGCACGCGCCTGCGCGTCGCGCGCGATGCCGGCGGCCCCGCCCCCGCGCGCGACTTCGCGACGATCGACGCCGGCGGGCTCGTTCATGCGAAGGTCGCGGACGAGGCGTGGACGAAGCTGCCGATGGCGCCCGCCGACGATCCGATGCGCCGCGTGCTGTTCCCGCCGACGACCGCCGCGACGCTCAACATGGTCGCGGTCGCGGCGCAGGCGGCGCGGGTGTGGCGCACGATCGACCCCGCCTTCGCCGCGCGCGCGCTGGCGGCGGCGCGGCGCGGCTGGGCGGCGGCGGAGCGCCACCCCGCCCTGCTGGCGAGTTCGGACTTCGACGGCAGTGGCGGCTATGGCGATGCAGACCTCGCCGACGAGCGGTTCTGGGCGGCGGCGGAGCTGCTGGCGACGACGGGCGATCCCGCATTCGCCCGCATCGTCGCGGACGCGCCGCTGCTCGACCATCCGGCCGGCGACCTCAGCTGGGGGCGCACCGATCTGGCCGGCATCATGACGCTGGCGACCGGCCCCGCCAGCGTGCCCGCCGCGATCCGCGCGCGGGCGCGGACCGCGCTGCTCGCCCGGGCGGCGGAACTGCTGCGCGAGCGCGCGGGAAATGGCTATCGCCTGCCGATGACGAGCGACGCGTTCGGCTGGGGTTCGAACGCGACATTGCTCAACCGGGCGATGCTGATGGGGGCGGCGTGGCAGGTCGATCCACAGCCGGCGCTGCGCGCGGGCGTGGCGGACGTCATGCACTACATCCTCGGCCGCAACGCGCTCGACCGATCCTACGTCACCGGCTTCGGCGTGCGGACGGTGCATCAACCGCACCACCGTTTCTGGGCACACGCCGCCGACCCGCGCTACCCCGCCCCGCCCGCCGGCGTCCTGTCGGGCGGCCCCAATTCGACCGCTATGAGCGATCCCGTCGCCGCGCGGATGAAGGGGCGGTGCATCGGCCAGACCTGCTGGGTGGACGACTGGCGCGCCTTCACGATGAACGAGGTCGCGATCAACTGGAACGCGCCGCTCGTCTGGGTGTCCGCCTTCCTGACCGCGACCGAGCCCCCCACCCCCTCCCAAGCCCCGGCCTCCTGACAAAAAGAAAGGGCCGCGGTGTCGCCACCGCGGCCCCAGTCGGGGAAAAATCCGTGTCCGTCAGAGCGTCAGGCGGACGCTCATCTGGAACTGGCGATCGCTCTTGAACCACGAACGCGGTGCCTCCAGCCCGTCCTTGTTGAGGACGAAGGTGGTGCGCGTCGTCGCGTCGAACAGGTTCTGCACCTGCAGACCGATCTTGAACTGCTTGTTGACCGTATAGAACAGCGAGGCGTCCGCCTGGCCCGTCGCCAGCGAATAGACCGGCAGGAACGGGAAGCAGCAGTCGCGGTTGGTCAGCAGATACTTCGACCGCCAGCTGTACGCGATGCGCGCATAGATGCCCGCGAAGTCGTAGAACGCCGAGACGTTGAAGTTGTACTTCGACAGCTGGGCCAGCGGCAGCGTGCTGTACAGGCCCGACACGTCGACCGGCGGACGGCTGCCGTCGGCGGGGCCGTTGGCCGGCGTCGCGTTGGGGATCTTGCCCGGATCGATATAGGTGAAGGTCGCCTGCGTCCCCAGGCCGCGCAGCACGCCCGGCAGGAAGTCGTAGGTCTGCTGGTACGAGATTTCCGCGCCCTTGATATGCGCCTTGCCGGGCGCATTGGCCGGGCCGTTCACCGACACGGGGAAGGTCTGGCCGTTATTGGTGAAGTTGCGCACGAAACCGTAATTGTCGAGGATGATGTTCGACAGTTCCTTGTAGAACACCGCGCCGGTCAGCGAGCCCACCTTGGCGAAATACCATTCGGCGGTCAGGTCGACCTGCTTGGCGTCGATCGGGCGCAGATACGGGTTCCGGGCCGACGACTGGAAGCTGTACGATCCGGTCGTGTTGCCACCCGACGGGCTGAGCCCGACGAAGTTGCGCTGGTCGGAGAAGGCCGGACGGGTCAGCGCCTTGGACGCGGCCAGGCGGAACAGCAGGGTCGGCGAGACCTGATACTTCAGGTTCAGGCTGGGCAGCCACTTGTTGAAGCTCTGCCGCGCCACGTCGGTGGTCGACGCGCCGTTCGAGAAGCTGACGATCGCGGCCTGCTGCGCGGCGGTCAGCGTACAGATCGGCCGGATCGTGTTGCCCGGGTTGGACGAGGCGCAATAGGCCGCGACGGTCGGGAAGCTGCCGATCGTGGTGCCGATCTGCGGGAAGGTGATGCCGCCGGTCGACGCGTCCTCGGTGCGGATGAAGCGCAGGCCGATATTGCCCGACAGGCTGGTCTCACCGCCACCGATGCCATCTGCGCCGAAATCGAGGCGGGCATAGGCGGCATAGGTCCGCTCGCGGATCTTGTAGACCTCGTTCGGCAGGAAATAGCCGTCGATCAGGTTCGTGCCGCGATCCTCCAGCGGCGTGTAGCCGCCACCCGACGCCTTCGTCGCCTGCCGCATCAGCGCGGTCAGCGCGTCGTGGTTCGTCAGGATCGAATCGCGCAGCCCCAGCGTCGAAGGCGGCATCGTCGCCTGGCCGCGATAGAAGTCGGTGAAGTTCAGGCCGGTGACGCTGCCCGCATATTTGTCCAGCGTCGCGGTGCTCGACGTCCAGGTATCGGACACCGCGCCCCAGTTGTTGTAGTCGTTGGTCTTCACCGTCTGGTCGCGATCGGCGTAGCGGCCGCCGACCCGCACCTTGCGCAGGAAGGAATCGTCCGACACGTCATATTGCGCGTCGGCGCGGAACGCCCATTCGTGGCCGTCGCTGTTCGTGCGATTGTTCATCGCGTCGCGGATGAAGATCTTCGTCGGGTCGGCGAAATAGGCCGCCGCGGTCTGCCCGTTGGGCGGAATGACGTTGATCTGCGGCACGCCGTTGCGCCCGTCCAGCCGCACGCCGGAGAAGGTCGCCAGCTCGATCGCGTCGTCGTTGTCGCGGCCCTTCGAGAAGACATATTGCCCGTCGAAGTTCAGGTGCAGGCGGTCGGTCGGATCCCATTTCAGGTTCAGCGACTGGTCCTGCGTCGCGCCGCGCGTCGTGAAGTAGCGGTTGGCGAGCGTCGTGTACTGGCCGCCGCCGTTGCGGATCAGCGTGCCCGAGGTGAACAGGCCGTTCGCATCATAGGTCGGCTGCGTGAAGCTCTGCCCGGCCAGCGGCGCGTTGGGGTTGTAGCCCTGCGGGAAGATCTGGTTGGCGTCGCCGTAATAGACGTTCGGCTCGACCGTCTTGTCGAGCCAGGTCTGGCGCGATTCGGCGCGCAGGAACTGCGCGGTGACGAGCAGGTTGCCGCTGGCATTCTCATACTGCGCGCTACCGGCATAGCCGATGCGCGTGCGGTTGAACCGCTGGAGGCGCGACCCCGCGCCCAGCGGCACGTAGACGACGTTGCTGCCCGACGGCACCGGATAATGGTCGTACGCGGTCGCTGAATAGGGCGTGCCGGCGTTGATCGTCCGGCCCTCGCCCGCGTCCTGCCGGCCGTTGCCGTTGGTGTCGTCGTTGTAGCGCGGGATGAACGCCGAATAGAAGACGGAGTCGGCGCGGCTGTACTGCTGGTTGTACGTGCCGCTGGCCAGCAGGCCGAAGCGACCGCCATTGCCCAGCTGCCACTGCTTGGAGAACAGACCGACCACCGCCGGCGCGCTGCGGCGCGCGAAGTCGCCATAGTTCACGCTGCCCGACAGATAGACCAGCGTGTCCTTCGTATCGAAGGGCTTGCGCGTGTTGATGTTGACCGTGCCGGAGATGCCGCCCTCGATCAGGTCGGCCGTCAGGTTCTTGTAGACCTCGACCGAGCCGACCAGTTCGGTCGGCACGTCGTTGAAGCCGATCTCGCGGCCGCCGGACACGCCGAAGCTGTCGCGGCCGTTGAACTCGCCGCGCACATAGCTGAGGCCGCGGATCGTGACGCCCGATCCCTCGACGGAAAAGTGCGCGGTGTCGTTCGCGGCGGCGAAGCGGGTGATCGCGACGCCCGCCACGCGCTGCAGCGCCTCGTTCACGGAGCGGTCGGGCAGCGCGCCGATATCCTCGGCGGTGATCGCCTCGACAACGGTGTCCGCATTGCGCTTGATCGACTGCGCATTGGCCAGCGACTGGCGCAGGCCGGTCACGACGATGTCGGCATCCGACGTCGCGGCGGCGGGCGTCTGCACGTCATCGGCCGACACATTCGACTGGTCGGGTGCGGTCTGGTTCCCGATCGAGGCGCTGCCCGACACCGGCTTCTTGCCGGCGTTGGCGCCGGCCGGAATGCTGCGCTGGCCGGTCGCGGTCGGCGCGGCATCGGTCTGCGGCACCGTCTCGTCGTCGCGGGAAGCGGGGGCGGGCGTGGTCTGGGCGGATGCGATCGACGGAACGATCTGCGCCGCCGCGCACAGCGCGACCACCGAAACGGTCGCGGCCAGCCGCTTCCGGGAGACGACGTCCGTCGCCAAGATTCGCATGTTCAGCATCCCTTCTTGCTCCTCCCCCACTCGCTTCACCCGAAGCGGCCCTGTTCTGTTGCCGCATGGTAGCGGTCGACACGGCGCTAGGACTGTGCCGATCCGGGCTCAAGTGAATTATCGCAACTTGATTTAATTAAGCGAAGATCGCATCAAACTGTTGCTGACAGGCGACACCTGCGATCAGCAGGGAGAGATGATGAACGGCGATCCAGCGGCGAATCCGGTCACGGACGGGCGGTTGCGCATCGTCGTGATCGGCGGCGGCACCGCGGGCTGGATGACGGCCGCGGGGCTGGTCGGCCTGTTGCCCGCCGCCTGCACCGTGCATCTGGTCGAATCGGAAGAGATCGGCATCGTCGGCGTCGGCGAGGCGACGCTGCCGCACCTGCGCCTCTACCTCGAACGGCTGGGGATCGACGAGGCGGCGTTCATGGCCGCGACCGACGCCACCTATAAACTGGGTATCGAGTTCCGCGATTTCGGCCGGATCGGCGATCGCTACATCCACCCCTTCGGCACCTATGGCCGGCCGCTCGCCGATGTCGCCTTCCACCATTACTGGCTGAGACGGCACGCGGAGGGCGGCGCGACCGGCCCGGTCGGCGATTATTCGGCCGGCGTCGTCGCGGCGGAGGCGCGGCGGTTCGAGCGGCCCGGCACCGATGCGGGCGATCCCACCACCAGCTTCGGCTATGCCTATCAGTTCGACGCGACCCGCTTCGCCCCCTTCCTGCGCCGCTGGGCCAAGGCGCGCGGCGCGCGGCGGACGGAGGGGCGCGTCGTCGGGGTGGAGCGCGACGCGGCGGACGGCACCGTCACTGCGGTGACGCTGGCCGACGGCACCCGGATCGCGGGCGACCTGTTCGTCGACTGCTCCGGCTTTCGCAGCCTGCTGTTGGGCCAGGAGATGGCGGAGCCGTGGGAGGACTGGTCCCACTGGCTGCCCTGCGACCGCGCCATCGCGGTGCCCAGCATCAGCCCGCAGGCCGCGACCGAGCCGTTCACCCGCGCCACCGCGTCGGAAGCGGGCTGGCGCTGGCGCATCCCGCTGCGCCACCGGGTCGGCAACGGCCATGTCTATGCCAGCGCCTTCTGCGACGACGCGCGCGCGACCGAGTTGCTGCTGGCCGGGCTGGACGGCGCACCGCTCGCCGATCCGCGCTTCCTGCGGTTCCGCGCCGGGCGGCGGCGGCGCAGCTTCGTCGGCAATGTCGTGGCGGTCGGCCTTGCCTCCGGCTTTCTCGAACCGCTCGAATCGACCAGCATCTATCTGGTGCAGGCCGCGATCACCGCGCTGGTCGAACATTTTCCCGACACCCGCGTCACCGATGCCGATCGTGACGGCTTCAACGCCGCGATCGACGCGGAATATGACCGGATCCGCGACTTCCTGATCCTCCACTATCATGCGACGACGCGCGACGATTCCCCCTTCTGGAACCATGTCCGCACGATGACCGTCCCGGATTCGCTGGCGGACAAGATGGCGTTGTGGCGTGCGACCGGGCAGGTCGCGCAATATCGCCACGGCCTGTTCCTGGAGCCGAGCTGGGTCGCGGTCTATCTGGGTCAGGGCATCGTGCCGCAGGGCTGGGATCCGCGCGCCGACCTGCCCGATGGCGCGGGGCTCGACCGGGCGCTCGCCGGCCTGTCGCGCGCGATCGCGGGGCGGGTCGCGCGGATGCCGACGCACGATGCCGCGCTTGCCGCGATCGCTGCCGGAGCCGGCGCATGAACCGGCGGGCGCCGCCGCGCCGCATCGCCGTCGTCGGCGGCGGTCCCGTCGCCGCCGCCGCCGCGCTGGCCTTCGCGCAGGCGTTGCCGGGCGCGCGGGTGGTACTGGTGCCCGCCGCCGTGCCGGATGCCGCGCTGGCGGACCGCTGGCCGCTCGCGCTGCCGTCCACCCATGCGACGCTGGCGCGGCTGCAATGCCCGCCCGACCTGCTGCGCGCGCACGGCGTCGCCAGCCCCCGCCTCGCCTGTCGCTTCCTAAACTGGAGCCGCGACGGGGCGGCATGGATGGCGGGGGACGAGCCGCTGCCACCCGCCCCCGGCGGCGTGCCGCTCCATCACCTCTGGCTGCGCGCGGGTGAGCCCCTGCCCTTCCACCGGCTCGACCCCGCCTGCGCGGCGGCGGCGGCCGGTCGCGTGCCGGCGGGGGCAGAGCCAGCGCTCAGCCTCGATCCGCAGCGGCTGATGGCCGGGCTGACCTCGCTCGCGCGGCAGGCGGGCGTGGCGATCGAGGCGCCGCTCGAAATCGTCCACCCGGACGCCTCCGGGATAGCGGCGCTGACGCTGGCGGACGGAACGCGGGTCGAGGCGGACCTGTTCATCGACGCGACCGGCCCCGCGCGCCGGCTGTCCGCCGCCACGCCCTTCATCGACTGGAGCGAGGCGCTGCCATTCCATCACGTCAGGATCACGCCCGCCGCCACGGCGGGATCGCCGGTCGAGACCTATCGCGCACGCACCGATGGCTGGGGCGCCGAATGGCCCGGCGCGACCGTCGACGCGTCGGCCGATGCCGGCAATAGCTCGCGCATCGCCTTCGCCCCCGGCCGCCTGTCCGCCCCGATGCGCGGCAACGTGCTGGCGGTGGGAGAGGCGGCGGTGCAGCCGGGGCCGCTGCTGCGCATGGGCTTCACGCTGGCGCTCGGCCAGATCGCGCTGGCGCTGGAACTGTTGCCGACCGGCGCCGACACGCCGCTGCTGTCGGAGGAATATAATCGCCGCGCCGGCCAGCGCGCCGACCGGATGCGCGATTTCCTCGCCGCGCATCATTTGGCCCGCGACGGCGCGCGGCCGGCATCGCTGGCGCCGATCCTCGCCCGGTTCACCCGCCATGGCAGTATCCCGGCGGCGGACGAGGATGCAGTGCCCCGCGACGGCTGGATCGCCATGCTGATCGGCCAGGGCCTGCGCCCCGAACGCCCGAACCCGATCGCACTCGGCATCGCACCCGATGTCGCGCGCCGCGCGATCGCCGACATGGCGGGCACGCCCGCACAGCAAGGCCCAGTCCGATGACCCCGCCCCCCATCGCCCATGTCGTCATCGTCGGCGGCGGCACCGCCGGCTGGATGATGGCCGCCGCCGCCGGCCGCTATCTGGACGACGGCCGGCGCCGCATCACGCTGGTGGAGTCGGAGGCGATCGGCACCGTCGGCGTCGGCGAGGCGACGATCCCGTCGATCCTCAACTTCAACGCGCTGCTCGGCATCGACGAGGCGGAATTCCTGCGCGAGACGCGCGGCAGCTTCAAACTGGGCATCGAGTTCGCCGGCTGGGATCGGGCGGACGCGCGCTACATCCACCCCTTCGGCCATTTCGGGCGCGACATTCAGGGGCTGAACTTCCACCAGCTCTGGCTGAAGCTGCGCGACGAGGCGGGCATCGGCCCGATCGGCGACTATTCCAGCGCGACCGTGGCGATGGCGCGAAACGCCTTCGGCCATCCGCAGCGCGACCCCCGCTCGCCGCTGTCGGGCCTAGCCTATGCCTATCATTTCGACGCGGGCCTCTACGCCGCGTTCCTGCGCCGCCGCGCGGAGGCGGACGGGGTCATGCGGGTCGAGGGGCGGATCGTGTCGGTGGAGCGCGCCGACAGCGGCGATGTCGCGGCCGTCCGGCTGGACGACGGCCGGCGGATCGCGGGCGATCTGTTCATCGACTGTTCGGGCTTTCGCAGCCTGTTGCTGGGCGACACGCTGGGCGTCGCGTTCGAGGACTGGTCGCACTGGCTGCCCTGCGACCGCGCGATCGCCGTGCCGACGGAGCGGACGGAGCCCCTGCTCCCCTATACCCGCGCCACCGCGCATCGGGCCGGCTGGCAGTGGCGCATCCCGCTTCAGCATCGCACGGGCAACGGCATCGTCTATGCCAGCCGCTTCATGGACGACGACGCGGCGGAGCGGCTGCTGCTCGCCCGGCTGGACGCGGCCCCGACCGCCGCGCCCCGCCGCCTGTCCTTCACCGCCGGCGCCCGCGCGCGGCTGTGGGAGCGCAACGTCGTCGCGCTCGGGCTGGCGGGCGGATTCCTGGAGCCGCTGGAATCGACCAGCATCCACCTGATCCAGCAGGGCATATCGAAACTGTTCGCGCTGTTCCCCGACAGCGCGATCTCGGCTGTGGAGCGCGACGAATACAACCGCCAGATGGCGGATAACTATCGCTCGATCCGCGACTTCATCATCCTGCACTATCACGCGACGACGCGGGGCGATTCGCCCTTCTGGGATCATGTCCGCACCATGGCCATCCCCGACACGCTGGCGCGCAAGATCGCGCTGTTCCGGCAGAAGGGGCGCATCTTCCGCTACGAGGACGAATTGTTCGCGACGCCCAGCTGGGTCGCCGTGCTGCTGGGACAGGGGATCGAGCCCCAGGGCTACGACCCGGTGGTCGACGCGCTCGACACCCCCCGGATCGCCGCCGCACTGCGGCAGATGCGGCAGGCGACGGCGGCGGCGGTGGCGGGGTTGCCGCCCCATGCGGTCGCGCTCGATCGCCTGACGACGATCGACGGCCCCGCCCCGGCCACCCGACAGGAGAGATGATGAAACGCGTGTCGTTCGCCGCCGCCGCCGGCCTGTTGCTGGTCGCCGGATCGCCCCCGCCCCTGCCCGCCGCGCCCCCTGCCGCCACCGCCGCCACGACGGTCGATGTCCGGCCGCTTCCCCCCGGCACGCCCGCCGGGCGGCCGCTGCCGCTGCGCATCAATGGCCGTGTCGTGCCGCTCGGCGGGGCGGCGGGCTGGCGCCGGCAATGGCCCGGCACCTATCTGGAGGGAGCGTTCGACGGGCCCGCGATCGACGTCGCGGTCGGGCCCGGTCCGGTCTCGCTGCGCATCGCCATCGACGGCGACGCCCCCGTCCCGCTCGTCCGCCCCGCGCCGGGCCTCTACCGCGTGACGGCGGGCGGGGCGGGCCGCCACCGCATCCGCGTATCGGTCGCCAGCGAAAGCCAGGCGGGCCCGACGGACCTGGGCGGCCTGTTCGCGCCGGCCGGCACCCGCCCGCTCCCCGCGCCGCCCGCCCGCCAGCGCCGGATCGAGTTCATCGGCGATTCGCACACCGTCGGCTATGGCAACACCTCGCCGGTGCGCAGCTGTTCGCAGGACGCGATCTGGGCGACGACGGACACGACGCAGGGGCCCGCCGGCCTCACCGCCGCGCATTATGACGCGGATTATCGGGTCAACGCGATTTCCGGCCGGGGGATCGTGCGCAACTATGGCGGGATGGCCGCGGCCACGCTGCCGCTCGCCTATCCCTTCGCGCTGTTCGACGGGCGGACGCCGGTGCGACCGCCCGAATGGCAACCGCAGGTGATCGTCATCGGCCTCGGCACCAACGACTTCTCGACGCCGCTGAAGGCCGGCGAGCGCTGGCCGACGCGGGAGGTGCTGCACGCCGATTACGAGCGACGCTACATCGATTTCGTCACGATGCTGCGCGCGCGCCACCCCGGCGCATTCTTCATCCTGTGGGCGACCGACATGGCCGATGGCGAGATCGCGCGGGAAGCCGCCCGCGTCGCCGACCGGTTGCGCGCCGCCGGGGAGCGGCGGGTCGTCTTCGTCCCCGTCACGGGCCTCGCCTTCAGCGGCTGCGACGCGCATCCCGACCTTGCCGACGATCGCGCCATCGCCGCCGCGATCGGCCGCGCGATCGACGCCCGACCCGATATCTGGAGCCACCGCTGATGCGTATCCCCGCCATCCTGACCCACGCCGCGCTCTCCGTCACGGCGCTGGCGGCCACGCCCGCCGCCGCCGGTACGCCATGGCCGAACGGCGCGCGCGCCGCCGTCGTCCTGACCTATGACGACGCGCTGCCGTCGCAGCTGACCAACGCGCTGCCCGAACTCGACGCCGCCGGCCTGCCCGGCACCTTCTTCCTCGCCAATGTCCGCCAGCAGGACGTCGCCCGCTGGCGCGCCGCCGCGCAGAAGGGGCATGAGCTGGCCAATCACACGATCTTCCACCCCTGCCTCGCCGCGACCTTCCCCGCCGACCCGCACTTCACGCTGGAGGCGTACAGCCCCGCGACGCTGCTGCGGGAGATCGGGCAGGCGAACGTCCTCCTGACCGCGCTCGACGGCAAGACGCGCCACGGCTTCGCGACGCCGTGCGGCCAGACCACGGCCGGCGGCGTCGACTATCTGGAGCCGCTGCGCGCGTCCGGCCTCGTCACCTATGCGCGCGGCGTCAGCGCGAGCGCGGCGGAGCTGGCGGCGGATGTCGGGCGGATGGACCCGATGCACATCCCCTCGCGCGGGTTCGCCGAAAACGACGACGCGGCGAAGATGATCGCCTTCGTCGAGGAGGCGGAGGCCGGCGGCGGCATGGCTGTGCTGCTGTTCCACGGCATCGGCGGCGATCATCTGGCGGTGCCCGACGCGCAGCACCGCGCCTTCCTCGCCTGGCTGAAGGCCCATCGGCGCGAGGTGTGGGTCACGACGCTGCAGGGCGCGCTCGACTGGGCGAAGGCGCATCCCGGCCCGGCGGCGCGCTAGCCGCATCGGCGATGGTGGGGCAGCGCCTCACCGTCGCCTCCCCCTCACCCACCCAGTTCGCGGCGGACGATCGCCGCCCCCGCCGCCAGCGCCCGCAGCTTGCCTTGCGCGACCGCGCGCGGCAGCGGCGCCATGCCGCAATTGGTCGCGGGATACAGCTTGTCCGCATCGACGAAGCGCAGTGCCGCGCGCAGCGTCTCCGCGACCTCCTCCGGCGTCTCCACGTCGTGCGTCGCGACGTCGATCGCGCCGACCATCACCGTCTTGCCGCGAACCAGTTCGATAAGGTCCATCGGCACGCGCGAATTGCGACATTCCAGCGAGATGATGTCGATCGTCGAGGCGCGCAGCGCCGGGAAGGTCCGCTCATACTGCCGCCATTCGCGGCCCAGCGTCTTCTTCCATTCGGTATTGGCCGCGATGCCATAGCCATAGCAGATGTGCACCGCCGTCTTCGCGGTCAGCCCCGCCGCCGCGCGTTCGAGCGCGGCGATGCCCCAGTCGTTCGCCTCGTCGAAGAAGACGTTGAAGGCCGGCTCGTCGAACTGGATGATGTCGACCCCCGCCGCCTCCAGCTCGCGCGCCTCTTCGTTCAGGATGCACGCGAACTCCCAGGCCAGCTTCTCGCGGCTGCGATAATGGTCGTCGTACAGCGTATCGATCATCGTCATCGGGCCGGGCAGCGTCCATTTGATCGGCCGCGTCGTCTGCGCGCGCAGGAAGCGGGCGTCCTCGACGAAGACCGGCCGGGGCCGCGCCACCGCGCCCACCACGGTCGGCACGCTCGCGTCGTAGCGGTCGCGGATGCGCACCGTCGCGCGCTTCGCGAAGTCGACGCCGTCCAGATGCTCGATGAAGGTGGTGACGAAATGCTGGCGCGTCTGCTCGCCGTCACCGACGATCGCGATCCCCGCCTGCCGCTGGTCGTCCAGCGCCAGCCGCAGCGCATCCTGCTTGCCCGCGACCAGCGCCGCGCCCTCCAGCTTCCAGGGCGACCAGAGCGTCTCGGGCTCGGCCAGCCAACCCGGCTTGGGCAGGCTGCCCGCGGTCGTCGTCGGCAACAGCATCGTCGTCATCTTATGTCCTTCGGATAGGGGGTCGGTCACAGCGGGGTCGCCGCGACCCAGCGGTCCAGCGCGGCGCCATGCGGCCGGATGAAATGCTCCTGCGCATAGCGGCCCTGCTCGACGGCCAGCCGGCTGCGCTCCTCGCGGTCGTAGACGATGCGCGTCAGCGAATAATCCTGCGCGGTCAGGCTGGGGCGATAGCATTCCGTCGCGACGGAATTGGCGTTGTAGATTTCGGGGCGATAGATCTTCTGGAAGCTTTCCATCGTGGCGATCGTGCTCGCCAGTTCCAGATGCGAGTAATCGCCCACCAGATCGCCGATATGATAGAAGGCAAGCGGCGCGGCGCCGTGCGGCGGCAGGAAATAGCGCACCGTCATCCCCATCTTCGCGAAATAGCGATCGGTCGGCGACGCGGCATCTTGGCGGTATTCGATGCCCAGCACCGGATGGACATTGGCCGTCCGATGATAGACCTCGCGGCTCGACACGCTCAGGCAGATGACCGGCGGCTTGGCGAAGGCCGCGCGATAGGCCGGCGACGCCAGGAACTGGCGGAACAGATGCCCGTGCAGGTCGCCGAACCGCGCCGGCGCCTCGCCCACGCCGCCCCGCTGCCGGTGTTCGGGCAGCACGACGCTGAAATCATAATCGCGGACGTAGGAGGAGAAGTTGTTGCCGACCATCCCGTCGACCGCCACGCCGCTGCGCCGGTCGGTGACGACGGTGTGCAGCATCTCGATCAGCGGAAAGGGCGCGTCGCCCGCCTCCCCGCCGATCCGCAACGCGGCGGAGATGATGGTCAGCGCCAGCGCATAGCGGTCGCCCGTCGGATTGTCGCAATGCATCAGCGCGTTGAACCGCCGGTCGATCATCACCAGCGTGTTGCGCAGATTGTCCCGCCGCCGCTCGCCCCGCGCCAGATTGGCGAAGTTGGTGGTGATGCGCGTCGCGTCGGCCGGGCGATACTCCTCGTCGAAGGGGATGCGGTCGATCGTGTAGGTGAAGCCGCTGCTCGTCATGATACACCTGCTGTTGCGAACAGGGGCCATGGAAGAGCGCGCCAGCCGGGGACGGACCCCGCGCGCCATGCGCCGGGACCCTTCGCGTCGAGCGCGATCCACCGGAGGAACCCCCGTCCGAGGAACGTTATCGCGTCGAAGGCAGGTCTCCTGGCTCACGGGTCGCTGCGGTGGCTCCGGCCTTCCCGGGTGCCTTGCGGGCGCCCAGTGACACGAAATGGAGCCGCCGCTCGCCGCTTACAGTTGCGGGGGCAGCGCCGGATTCCGCCCCGAAGGACGCCACCGGCTTCCCGTCTTAGCCCCGTCGCCACGCCTGGGACGGGGAACCTCGACGGTCGCGATAGAGCATAGCGGCCGGGATGCTGTCAATCCTGATATAAAGATATGTTTATATCGTTATCTCGCCGAACTCATCGCCATCGCTGTCGCCCTTTGCGCGGCGCTGCTCTATCGCAGAGGCGACGGAAGGCGACGAACGGATGCGGCCGATGGAGAGAGTAAGGCGGGTGGTGATCCTGGGCGGCGGCACCGCCGGCTGGATGACCGCGACCGCGCTGTCGCGCAGCTTCGGCGCGGCGCTGGCGATCACGCTGCTGGAATCGGAAGAGATCGGCACGGTCGGCGTCGGCGAGGCGACGATCCCCACCATCCACTGGTTCAACGAGCTGATCGGCCTCGACGAGGCCGAGTTCCTGCGCGAGACGAAGGCGACGTTCAAGCTGGGGATCGAGTTCGTCGACTGGACCGCGCCGGGCGACCGCTATTTCCATCCCTTCGGCCAGTTCGGCGCGGCGCTGCCGGGCGTCGCCTTCCACCATCGCTGGCTGAAGGCGCAGGCGGACGGGCTGGACCTGCCGCTGCCCGCGCTGTCGCTGGCGGCGCGGGCAGCGGCGGAGGGGCGGTTCGCGCGGCCGGCGGGCGACGCGCGTTCGATCCTGTCGACGCTGGGCTATGCCTATCATTTCGACGCGGGGCTCTATGCCGCCTATCTCCGCCGGCTGAGCGAGGCCGCCGGCGTCCGCCGCGTCGAGGGCAAGCTGCGCGAGGTGACGCGCGACGCCGAAACGGGCGACGTCGCCGCGCTCGTCACCGAACGTGGCGAGGTGCTGGAGGGCGACCTGTTCATCGACTGCTCCGGCTTCCGCGCGCTGCTGATCGGCGGGGCGATGGAGGAACCCTTTGAGGACTGGTCGCACTGGCTGCCCTGCGACCGCGCGGTCGCGGTGCCGTGCGAGCGCGTCGCGCCGACCACGCCCTTCACCCGCGCCACCGCGCGCGCGGGCGGCTGGCAATGGCGCATCCCGCTGCAACACCGCACCGGCAACGGATATGTCTATGCCAGCGACCATGTGTCGGATGACGAGGCGACCGCGACGCTGCTCGGGCATCTGGACGGCGCGCCCCTCGCCCCGCCCCGGCTGCTGCGCTTCACGGCGGGCACGCGGCGGCGGCCGTGGCGGCGCAATGTCGTGGCGATCGGCCTGTCCTCCGGCTTTCTCGAACCGCTCGAATCGACCAGCATCCACCTGATCCAGAGCGGCATCACCAAGCTGCTGACGCTGTTCCCCGATCGCCCCGTCGATCCCGCGCTGGCCGACCGCTTCAACGCCGTGTTGCAGCGGGACATGGACGGGATCCGCGACTTCCTGATCCTCCACTATCACGCCACGCCGGGGCGCACCGAACCGCTGTGGCGGCAGCGGCACGCCATGGCGCTGCCCGACACGCTGGTCGCGCGGATCGACCAGTATCGTCGGACCGGCCGGCTGATCCTCGACAGCGACGAACTGTTCCGCGAGGCGAGCTGGCTGGCGGTGCTGAACGGCCAGGGCATCACCGCCAGCGGCTACAACCCGCTCGCCGATGCGCTCGACCCCGCCACCAACCGCGCGCAGGTGCGCCAGATCGCGGACGTGATCGCCCGCGCCGCGCCGACGCTGCCGTTCCACGACGCGGCGCTCGCGGATGCGATGGCGGCCGGCGCGCGATGACGCCGCCGCCCGCCATCAGCGCGCGGCGGATCGGCGCGGAACGCCAGCCGATCGCGATCGCGGAGCATTTCCACCCCGATCCGGCGGCGCTGCGCCGCGCGGCGCAGGCCGCCGCGTTCGGCCCCGCGCGGCGGCATTATCCGGGCATCCGCGCGGACCTGCCCGGCGACTATTTCCGGCTGATCCGCCCCGCCTTGCAGACGATCCTGGCCGGCGTGTTCGATCACCGGGGGGAGATCGCGCTGATCGACGCCAGCTTCTCGATCGTCACCACCCCGCCCGACCGGCTGGAGCCCAGCCAGCGCCTGCCGCATGTCGATGCCGTCGATCCCTCGCGCATCGCGCTGGTCCATTATCTCGGCCTTGCGGATCGGGACGGCACCGCCTTCTACCGGCACCGCGCGACGGGGTTCGAGACGATCGACGCCGCCCGCTCCCCCGCCTATCTCGCCGCGCTGAACGCGGAACTGTCGGCCGAACCGCCCGCGCCCGGCTACATGACCGGGCCGACTGCGCTGTTCGATCCGATCGCCGCGATCGACGCGGCGTACAACCGCGCGCTCGTCTATCGCAGCGCGATCCTGCACAGCGGCACGATCAGCCCCGATGCCGCGCTGGACCCGGACCCGGCGACCGGCCGGCTGACCGTCACCGCCTTCCTCCAGCTGCTTTGAGACCGCGCCGCGGGCGCAATGGAACAGGGTCGACCTGGCCACCCGCGGTCGCGAAAGTCTGCCTTCCACTCCCCCCACACGCACCACCCCGGCGAAGGCCGGGGTCCAGCTAAAGGCACGTTCGAGGCGATCTACGGGCGCCTGCCCGACCCGATCCCGGCCTTCGCCGGGATGGCAGGCCGCGTTTGCCCGCCTCCGTGAGAGAGGCGTGGATCAATCGGAAGTGATCTCGCCCTACCGCGCCTTGGGCGGGCGCACCGCGAGATAGACGGTGCTCCACAGCTGCGCGGCGTTCGATTCGTCCACGTCCTGCTTGCCCGCGCCGAACGGCACCACGCGATAGCTGCCGTCACGATAGGCCCAGGACCACAGTTCCGAACTGCGCGTCGCGCGCGTCGCCTCGATCGCCGTCCACAGCCGGGCCTGCGCATCGGTCAGCACCGCTCGCGTCCGGGCGGGCAGGTCGGTGCGGGCCAGCTGGCGTTCCAGCCCGGCCGCGAACAGCGCCTGCTGCCACGACCACACCACCGCGCCATGATAGGCGGCCGGGGTGAAGCGCGCCTGCACCTGCGCGTCGGTCTGCGCCGCGTTGGCGACCAGCATCCCGATCCCGGTCATCAGCCCCGCCGGGAACGGCCGCATCACCGCCGTCACCGATGCCTCCAGCTCCGCCGGGGCCGGGTTCGCGAACATCAGCGCGAAGCCCTCGTCGGAATTCACGATCGGGATCGGCCGCCCCGCATCGTCCAGCGCCAGCGCATGGAAGGCGAGCGGCGCGGTGCCCAGCGCCGCCAGCGCCGGTGCCGCCGGGATACCGAGAGCGCGCGCATAGGCCTCGATCCGGGGCCTCGCCTGCGCCGCCGGGATCGCGACCCGGAACAGGCCCGGCGCATGGTCGCGCCACGCCTTCGCCATCGCCGCCGCCCCGGCCAGCATCCGCCGGTCGTCTGGCGTCGCATAGCGATCCAGCAACCCCGCACGGTTCAGCCGCGCCGCCGCCTCCAGCGCGGCGGGGACGAAGACGGCGTTGACGTCATAGGCATAGCGCCCCCGGCCCAGCCCCTCCTCGCTGTCGCGCCACTGGCCGGTCAGCCGCCCGGCCTTGATCGCGACCAGCCGGCGATAGTCGGGCTGCGCGGCGAAGCCCTGCGCCTGCGCGATGACGAAGCGCAGGTTGCGCACCAGCGCGGTGCCCGCACGCTCGGTCGTGCCGGGCATCCCCTCGCTGGGCCGCGCCCGGTCGAGGAAGCGGCGCGCCGCCGCCGGATCGGCAAGGTCCAGCAGCCACGTCGCGGCGACGGGCGCCAGCATATAGTCGTCATCGACCATGCCGTAATCGAGCACGGCGGCGTCGCCGCTGCCGCCGTGCGCGCGGTGGTCGACGACGGCGAACTCGCCGATCCCCTCCTCATGCGCGACCTCGCCGCCCGCGTTCAGCCGGTCGAGGACGGAGCCCAGCCCCGCCTCCACCGCCTGGGGTTGCAGCACGGGCATCAGGAGCCGCACCGACATCAGCGTGTCGCGCCCGAAATAGGTCTGGAACCGCCACGATCCCGCCAGGAACTTCTCGCGATAGCTCAGGAATCGCAGCGCCTTGCGCGCCTCCGCGTCGGGGGCGGCGCGCGCGTTCAGCAGCTCTGCTTCGGACAGGCCGCTCAGCGGCGTCTCGCCGCTCGACGCGGTGATCTCCAGCCGGATCGGGCGCCCGCCCTCGGCGACGATCGCGCCGTCGCGGATCGCGCCCGACAGGACGCGCAGCTGCAACGCATAGCCCGGCGCGCCGTCCAGCCGTGCCCGGTCCCAGCGGATCACGTTGCCCGCGATCACGGGCGATGCCGCGACCTCGGGCGGGAAGCGGCCGACCGACTGATAGTCGCGCAGGAAGCGGATGCTGGACAGCACCGCCTGCCGGATGCGCAGCGCCGGCGCGTCGGTGCTGGCGACGGTTAGGATCGCGGGCTGCGGCCCCTTCACACCGGGAAAGCGGGTGGCGCGGGGCGGCTGCTCCAGCCGCCAGTGGGCGGGCGCGGGCAGGCGTTCGAACCACAGGCCGACACCGCTGTTGCCGGCGGGAAAGCCCACCAGGATGCGCGGATCGGTGCCGTTGCGCAGCAGCAGGTGCGCCGCGACCGGCCCGTCGCGCAGGAAGGCGTTGAGATTGTCGCCCTCGGTCAGTTGATAGGCGAGTTCGGGGGCGCGCCCGTCCTGCGCCATCGCCAGCCCGCCCCCGGCCAGCCCCGCCCCGGCCAATAGCGTCCCCGCGAGGAACATCGTCGCCAACAGTCTCATCGGGGGCACCTCGGGCCGGATACGGACGGCGGCGGGAACGGCGCTTGCCGTCCCGCCGCCGCGAGTGGGGTTCAGAAGCGCAGCGTCAGCGACCCGCCATAGGTCGGGCCGACGATGCCACGGGCGTAGAAATAGCCGTTCGTCACCGCCTGCGTCTGCCCCTGCCGTGGATTGCCCTCGGTCAGGCCGACGACGTCGAAGATGTTGTCCGCGTTCAGGTTCAGCTGCAGCCGCTCCGACAGGTTCAGCGTCACGCCCACGCCGGTCACGCCATAGGACGGCAGCGCGATGCCGTTGCCCGCATCGGCGAAGATGCGGCCGATATATTTATACCGGGCATAGACCTCGCCCAGCCCGTTCGGCAGCTTGGCGGTCGGGGTGATGGTGAACAGCTTGGCGGGCGTCCGCTCCGGCCGGTTGCCCTCATAGCCGGACTGCGTCTGGCCATCGAGCTGCAGGTTCACCAGCTTCGGGCTCTGGAACACGCCCTGCACGTTCACCGCCGCCCAGTCGGTCGGCCGCACCACGAAGTCGATCTCGATGCCGTTGGTGCGCAGGTCGGCGTTGATGTTCTGCTGCTGCGTCGGGTTCAGCGGATTGGCGAAATTGTAGTTCTGGTTGCGGAAATTGGTGCGGAACACCGTCGCCGAGCCGGAGAAGATTCGGCCATACTGATACCGCACCCCCGCCTCGTACAGTTCGATCGTCGTGATCGGATCGACGTTGTTCGTCTGGAAGCCGTTGGCATAGCGGGCATAGACCGCGAAGTCCGACGTGATCAGATAGTTGGCGCCGACCGTATAGGCCGCCTTGCGCTGCGTCTTCTGCCGCCGCGCGAAGGTGCCGTCGAAGCTGGAGCCGACGGTGCGGACCACGCCGCCCACGCCCGGCTGCACCGCCTGGTTGGTGGCGAGCTGGTTGCCGTCCAGCGCGACCGCGTCGTCGCTTTCCCAGCGGACGCCGCCGTCCAGCCGCAGGTCGCCGATCGCGACTTCGTCATTGGCATAGAGCGACACGGCGGAATCGCGCCGCTCGCGGATGCCTGCGCCCCAGTCGCCATAGGAGACGAGGCCGTTGTCCGACAGCGTGCCGATCACCTGGTTGCTGCCGTTCAGCGCGACGATGTCATAGATGTCGCTGTTGGTGCGCACGTCGTTGACGACGCTGGCGGTCGCCGACTGATCCTGCTTGCGCTTGACGTTGTAGTACATGACGCCGGCGGTCAGCGAGTTCTTCAGGCTGCCGGTATCGATTTCCCAGCGGCCGCCCACGTTCAGGCCGAAATCGCGGCCGTCGATATAATCGTGGTTCAGCGTGGTGCGCTGCAGGAAGCCGTTGCCGTTCAGCGCATTCAGCGCGCCCGTCTGGTCCGCGCCGGTAATCACGCCGGTGCGCAGGTTCTTGATCCCGAACCGCACCGTCTGCGGATAGGCGGCGAAGCCCGCGTTCAGCAGGTCGTTGATCGGCGACACCGCCGTCTGGCCGCTGCCCGTGCGCGTCAGATAGTTGACCGCGCTGGTCAGCCCGGCGTTGCCGGTGCCCGACCCGGGGAACAGCCCATTGAAGTCATAGGAATATTTCAGGTAGCGGGCGTGCGCGAACAGGTCGAGCGTGTCCGTCACCGGCTTTTCGATATCCAGCCGGATCTGCGCGGTGCGCGCCTTCACCCCGTCGCGATAGCGGAACTCGCGAAAGCCCGAGGGATGCGCGAAGGTCGACACCGGCACCGCGATGTTCGCAAAGGAATCGCCGCCGACATTGCCGAACTGCGTATCCAGGCTGGGGATGCCGCCGGGCTTGTTGTTGGTGAAGCTGTAGGGCTGGTCGGCATAATAGGCGTTCTCGACATCGCCGCCCTTCGCCGACAGGCGGATATAGCCGCCGCCGTCGAACTTGTAGTCCAGCGATCCCTTCAGCCGCCAGCCGGCATAGTCGAACGGATTCTTGCGCACGCCCGGGCTCGACTGGACGTAGCCGCCGACGGTGAACGCCAGCTTGTCGGTGATGATCGGCGCCGAGTAATAGAAGTCGCCGCGCTTCATCCCGTAATTGTACGCGGTGACGCGCGCCTGCCCCTCCGGGGCCTGGAAATTGGCGCGCTTGGAGATGAAGTTGATCGTCGCGCCCGCGCCGTTGACGGTCAGCACGCCCGAAGAGCCGCCCTTCACCGCTTCCAGCCGGTCGATCGTCAGGTCCTGGTCGAAGAAGAAGTCGGCGCCGCCGCCGCCGTACAGGATCGGCATGCCGTCCTCTTCCAGCTGGACGAAGCGCTGGCCGCCGCCCTGCAGGCCGCGCACCGAATAGTTGTTGCTGATCTGGCCCGCCGTGCCCTCGACGAAGATGCCCGGCACCAGTTCCAGCATGTCGGCGGTCGAACGCGGCGCGCGGCGATCGATCATCGCGCGATCGGCCAGCGTGATGTCCGCCGATGCGGTGATGAGCGGGCGGTCGCGGCTGGTCGTGCCGGTGACGATGATGTCCTGCTGGTCGTCGGCGTCCGCCGTGGCGGGCGCGCCCTGCTCCGTGGCGGGGGCGGTCTGGGCCCAGCCGGCGCCCGGCACCAGCGTTACACCGGCGAGCAGCACAGCGCGCGCGCCAAATCGCTTGAAAGCCATCGTCATCCTCTCCACCCCGTCGATCGACGTCTGTTTTGTATGAAACCGGTTTCAGATATTCGCCATCCGGGCGGTTCGGCAACGGTGGCATGCAAACGTTGCGGCTTTTGCGGCTGGAGTGTTGCTGGGCCGCCACAGCGGCGATCCGTGCGGCGGGCCCGTCGATCGGCCGGTCGGATATGCTAGGGCTGCGGGATGAAAGTGTTTTTCGACGGCGGCTGCCGGGGCGTGGAGGGCGTGATGGAGGCGGCGGTCGTGATGCGCGGTCGGGCAAAGATCCTGCCCGAACTGGGCCACGGCACGAGCGCGGACGCCGAATGGCTGGCGCTGATCGCCGCCCTGCGACTCGCGCTGGCGGCGGGCGAGCGCGACATCGTGCTGATCGGTGATTCGGCCGATGTCGTGGCCAAGGCGCGCGGCCGTGTGCCCGCGCGTGGGCCGGCGGCGGCGCATCTGGCCGCCTTCCGCGCGCTCGCCGCCGAAGCCGGTACGTTGCGCATCCGCCACACCCCGCGCGCGCAGAACCTCGCCGGCATCGCGCTCGCCCGGCGTTATCCGCGATGACGCTGATCCTGTTCAACAAGCCCTATGGCGTGCTGCCGCAATTCACCGATGCGCGCTCCCCCTCCCCCCGGCCGACGCTGTCGGACCATATCCGCGTGCCCGGCGTCTATCCGGCCGGGCGGCTCGATATGGACAGCGAGGGGCTGTTGCTGCTGACCGATGACGGCCGGTTGCAGGCGCGCATCGCCGATCCCCGGTTCAAGCTGCCCAAGACCTATTGGGTGCAGGTGGAAGGCGTCGTGACCGACACGGCGCTCGTCGCGTTGCGCGGGGGCGTGATGCTGAAGGACGGGCCGACCCGGCCCGCGCTTGCCGAGGCGATGCCCCCGCCGGACCTCTGGCCGCGCGACCCGCCGGTGCGCTTTCGCAAGACGGTGCCCGACGCATGGCTGCGGCTGACGATCACCGAAGGGCGCAACCGCCAAGTCCGGCGCATGACCGCCGCGGTCGGCCTGCCGACGCTGCGCCTCGTTCGCTGGAGCATCGGCGACTGGACGCTGGATGGCCTCGCCCCCGGCCAGTCGCGGGCGGCGTAGCTTACCCCGCGCGTTTCAGCCGCATCACCGCCGCGTCCAGCGCGGACAGGAAGCGGGACCGATCCTCCTTCGCGAAGGGCGGCGGCCCGCCGATGCGGTCGCCGCCCGCGCGCAGGTCGCTCATGATCGCGCGCACCGCGACCGCGTTGCCGATCGAGCTGGCGGTGAAGGGGCGGCCATTGGGCGACAGCACCGCGCCCGCCCCCGCCTTCAGGCAGCGATCCGCCAGCAGGATGTCGGCGGTGACGACGATCGCGCCCGGCCCCGCCCGCTCCGCGATCCAGTCGTCGGCGGCGTCGAAGCCGTCGTCCACCACCACCCGGCTGAGCAGCGGATGCGCGGGGATGCGCAGATGCGCGTTGCTGACGATCGTCACCGGCACCGCCAGGCGGTATGCGACGCGATACACCTCCTCCTTCACCGGACAGGCATCGGCATCGACGAGGATGAAGGGCGCGTTCATGCGCCCTCATGCCATATCGGCGCGCGGATCACAGGCCCGCCCGGTCCAGCGCGGCGGCCAGTTCGGGGTCGATCGCCTCCCCCGCCGGCGGACGGAGCCGACCGAGCGCGGTCGTCAGCCGCTTCTGCGCGACCTGTAGCGTCTTGTGCCGCGTCTCGCGCAGCGCGTTGGTCCGGCCCGAGCGGCTTTCGCCGAGCAGCGCCGCCCATTTCGCCTCCTCCGCCGCCAGGATCGCCAGCGCGAGGCGCAGGCCGTCACGGCGGCCCCGGTCGTAATCGTCGCCGCTGCTGGGCATGGGTCCGTCCTTTGCCATGATGGGATAACCCGGCGGTTCAGCCGAGGATGCGCGATTGCAGCCACAGGATCGACGGATAGGCGCAGATCCAGATCCAGAAGAAGCGATTGAGCCCGAACAGGCAGGCATTGGCGCCGTGGAACAGCGCCGCGACCGCCAGCGCGACGATCAGCGCGGGGCGGGACAGCATCGCCAGCGGAAACGCCAGCTCGAACAGCATCACGGCCCAGCCCATCGCCGTCAGCACGCGTGGCCGGTCCGCCCAGCGGCGCAAGTTCTCGCCCGCCGGATAGGCAGAAAACAGGAACACGTCGCGCAGCGCCCGGCCGCTCCGCCAGTCCGGATTCACGATCTTCACCCACCCCGCCATCGCATAGGACAGGATCAGCTGCATCCCCAGATAGCCGAACGCCGCCTCCCGCCAGCGCAGCTCCGGCAGCACGAGCGCGCCCGTCAGGCACAGCAGCACCAACAGGCTCATCCGGTCCGCGCCGCCATTATAGGGCCCGTTGAAGAAGGGCAGGATCGCCAGATGGTTGGCGACCAGCGCCAGCGACAGTCCCGCCGCCACCGCCATGCCCCCGCCCGCCGCGCTCGCCACGCACGCCGCCAGCAGCGCCAGCGACAGGATCAGGCGCGGCGCGAACAGCCATCGTTCCCGCGCCCGGGCGGCGGGGCGCAGATGCTCCAAGCTCTGCTGAACGAAGGCGAGCGCCATCAGCGCCCCCGTCAGCCGGATCGCCGCGTCCAGCGTCATGCCGCGATCAACGCCGCGATCGCGTGCGGGCGGGTGACGTGGACGACCTCCCGCTCCACCGTCTCCTCCCCCGGCCGGCGGCCGACGACGCTCAGGCGCAGGCACAGCCGGTCCGCCGACCCGCAAAGGCCGCCGCGATGCAGATGCCGGGCGACGCGGATCAGCAGTTCCCGCTCGCTATGCGCCTCCGTCGCGGGGGTGGTCGGCGTCATCAGCCGTTCGGACAGGCTGACGAGGAACAGGTCCTCGTTCCATTCGGGATTCCACACCAGCCGGCGCAGCATCGCGGCGGGCGTGAGCACCGCCGGGCGCGGGCGAAAGGGGTGCCATGGCGCGCCTGCTTCGCCGGGCGGCGGCGCCTCTTCCCCGGCGGCCAGCAGCGCATAATCGATACGCGGGCTGGCGCGCACCGCGTCGAAGAACCGCCACGACGGCAGGATCGCGGGCAGCAACAGGCGCAGGCCGGTAAACGGATACATGGCTGCGCGAGACCCCTCCCGATCGGACACGAACAGGCTCGCCATAGCAGAAGCGGGCGGCCGACCGGCACCCCCCCTCCCCCACCGCCCCCGCGCCGTCGACGCGATCGGCCGCACGATCCGCCGCCGGTGTCTTTCGCCTGCCATCGGCATCGGGCATCAGGACGCCATGTCGGACACCGCCACCACCACCCCCTCCCCGCCCGGCTGGCTGACGCCGGACAGCCGCATCCTGATCGTCGGCGGCGGCTTCAGCGGCACGATGATGGCGGTGAACCTGTCGCGCTATGGCGGCCCGCGCACCGTCCTGCTGGAACGCGCGCCGGAGCGGCTGGGGCGCGGCATCGCCTATGGCACCGCGCATCCCGGCCAGTTGCTCAACGTGCGCGCGGCGGGGATGAGCGTCTTCCCCGACGATCCCGGCCATTTCGCGACCTGGCTCAAGGAGCAGGGGCCGGCGGAACACGGGGCGGGCGCCACCGCCGCCTTCGTCTCGCGCACCACCTACGGCGCGTATCTGCGCGACACGCTGGCGTCGGTCCGCGCCACCGCCGGCGACCGGCTGGAGGTGGTGGCGGGAGAGGCCGTGGCGCTCACCCGCACTCCCGCCGGGCAGGGCGCGCACCCGCGCGTCCGGCTGGCGGACGGGCGCACGATCGACTGCGACGCGGTGGTGCTGACGCCCGGCAACCTGCCGCCACACGCCCCGCCCGGCATCGATCCCGCCGCGCTGCCCGCCGGCGTCTATCAGGACGATCCGTGGGCGGGTGACATCGCCGCCGGCCTGTCCGACGCGGACACGGTGCTGCTGGTCGGCACCGGCCTGACCGCGATCGACATGGCGCTGTCGCTGGACGCGGCGGGCTTTGCCGGGCGGATCGTCGCGCTGTCACGCCGGGGCCTGTCGCCGCGCCGCCATCTGGACGGGCTGCCGCCGCCGGCGGGGCTGACCGATCCGCCCGACGCGCCACTGTCGCGCCTGCTCAGCGAGGTGCGCCGCGCCGGCACCGCGAGCGACTGGCGCGGCGCGGTCGATGCGCTGCGCCCGGTGACGCAGCGCTGGTGGGCGCGCGCCGACACCGCGACGCGTGCGCGCTTCCTGCGCCATCTGCGGCCCTGGTGGGACGTGCACCGCCACCGCCTCGCCCCCGCCGTCGCCGACCGGATCGACGCTATGGTCGCCGCCGGCCGCCTGCGTTTCGTCGCGGGCAAGATCGCGGGCGCGGTGGCGGAGGGGAACGCCGCCCGCGTCACCTGGCGCCCGCGCGGTGCCGCAGCCGGGGATAGCCTCAGCGTCCGGCGGATCATCAACTGTACCGGCCCGCAGGGCGACGTGCTGCGCACCGGGGAGCCGCTGCTCCGCCAGCTGGTCGATGACGGGATGATCCGCCCCGATCCGCTGCGCCTCGGCATCGATGTCGACGCCGGCTCGCACGTCATCGGCGCGGACGGGCAGGCGCAGCCGGACCTGCTGTGCGTCGGCCCGATGACGCGCGGCAGCTTCTGGGAGATCGTCGCCGTTCCCGATATCCGCCGGCAATGCGCCGAAATCAGCCGCCGCCTGTCCAACGCCCACTGGATCGGCGAGGGGCTTTAGAGCGGTTTCCGACCAGGTTGAACCACCGTCATCGCCCTGCGCGCGCGTTGCTCCGAACCGGACTCACCACCGTGCCGATGATCCGACCTGATTGGAAACCGCTCTAAGTCGTCAGGCCGCGTGACGCGGTTTGATGCTGGCGATCGTCGTGGACAATTGCTCGATCGGCTGCGGTCGCGCGAACAGATAGCCCTGCACATGCGCGCACCCGATCCGCACCAGCGCGTCGAGTTGGGCCTGCGTCTCCACGCCTTCGGCCACGCACGCCAGATCGAGCGCGCGACAGAGCCCGATCACCGACTTGACCACCGCCCAGCCGCGTTCGGCCTGCACGTCGTCCAGGAAACTGCGGTCGATCTTCACCTTGTCGAGCGGCAGTTGGTGCAGGTTGCTTAGGCTGGAATAGCCGGTGCCGAAATCGTCGAGCGCGATCCGCATTCCCGCCGCCCGGAACCGCTCCAGCACGCGGGCGGCGGTCGCGGCGTCGCGCATCACCGCCGTCTCGGTCACC
>CAJYLQ010000011.1 GCA_913775975.1 uncultured Sphingomonas sp.
GGCTATGAAGGGCAGGGGCCGGAGCACTCGTCGGCCCGTCCCGAGCGCTTCCTCCAGTCCTGCGCCAACGACAATATCCAGGTTGCGAACTGCACCACCCCGGCCAACTATTTCCACCTGTTGCGCCGCCAGATGCATCGTAACTTCCGCAAGCCGCTGATCGTGATGACGCCCAAGTCGCTGCTGCGTCACAAGCTGGCGGTGTCGAAGGCCGAGGATTTCCAGGGCGACAGCCACTTCCGCCGCCTGCTGTCGGACACCAACGGTGCCGCCGACGAGGCGACGACGCGGCTGGTCCTGTGCACCGGCAAGGTCGCCTATGACCTGATCGAGGCACGCGATGCGGCGGGCGACACGGGCACGCAGATCGTGCGTGTCGAGCAGCTCTATCCGTTCCCGAGCGATGCGCTCGCCAAGCGGATCGCGCGCATGCCGAACCTGCAGGACGTGGTCTGGGCGCAGGAAGAGCCGAAGAACAACGGTTACTGGTTCTTCGTCGAGCCGCTGATCGAGGAGTCGCTGGCGGCCGCCGGTGCGAGCGTGAAGCGGGCGCGTTATGCGGGTCGTGCGGCGGCGGCATCGCCCGCCACCGGCCTGATGAAGCGCCACACCGCCGAGCAGGGCGCGCTGGTCGCCGATGCGCTGGGCCATAATGTCCGCGAGGAAATCCGCCGGACGCGCGCCGAGGGCAGCAACACCACCGCCAAGCCGACCACGGCGGCCGCGGACTGACGTATCGAGTTCCCCGGTTCGTGATCGAGCCGGGGAGGGATGAAATCTGGCGCGGGCGTTTTGCCCGCCCGCGTAAGAGCCCCGGTCGATGGACCGGGCGGAGGAAATGGAAATGGCGACTGAAGTTCTGGTCCCGGTACTGGGCGAATCGATCTCCGAAGCGACGCTGGGCGAATGGCTGAAGCAGCCGGGTGACGCGGTGGCCGTCGATGAGCCGATCGCGAGCCTGGAGACCGACAAGGTCTCGGTCGAAGTGCCCTCGCCGGTGGCGGGTGTCATGGGCGAGCATGCCGTGAAGGTCGGCGATACGGTGCAGGTCGGCGCGCTGCTGGCGACCGTCGAAGCCGGTGGCGCGGCCCCGGCCAAGACCGAAGCGGCGACCCCGGCCGTGACCGCAGCCCCGGCAGCTGCTCCGGCGCCCGCCGCTGCGCCTGCCGCTGACGAGTCGAGCGAATCGCCCGCAGCACTCTCGCCGTCGGTGCGTCGTGCGGTGCTCGAGCATGGCCTCGACCCCGCGACGATCAAGGGCACCGGCAAGGACGGCCGCATCACCAAGGAAGATGTCGCCGCCGCCGCCGCCAGCAAGTCGAGCGCCCCGGCTCCGGCCGCCGCTGCTCCGGCCGCTGCCCCCGCCGGCTCGGCGCGCAAGGAAGAGCGCGTGAAGATGACGCGCCTGCGTCAGACGATCGCCAAGCGCCTGAAGGAAGCGCAGAACACCGCCGCGATGCTGACGACGTTCAACGACGTCGACATGACCGCCGTGATCGAGGCGCGCGCCAAGTATAAGGACCTGTTCGAGAAGAAGCATGGCGTCCGCCTGGGCTTTATGGGCTTCTTCGTGAAGGCCGCGACGATGGCGCTGAAGGACATTCCTTCGGTCAACGCCTCGATCGAAGGCGATGAGATCGTCTATCACGACTATGCCGACATCTCGGTCGCCGTCTCGGCCCCGAACGGCCTGGTCGTCCCGGTCATCCGCGATGCGCAGGACCTGACCGTTGCGGGCATTGAAAAGACGATCGGCGACTTCGGCAAGCGCGCCAAGGACGGCACGCTGAAGATGGACGAGATGAAGGGCGGCACCTTCACCATCTCGAACGGCGGCGTGTTCGGCTCGCTGATGTCGACCCCGATCATCAACCCGCCCCAGTCGGCGGTGCTGGGCCTCCACCGTATCGAGGAGCGCCCGGTCGTCGTCGACGGCCAGATCGTCATCCGTCCGATGATGTACCTGGCGCTGTCCTATGACCATCGCATCATCGACGGCCGCGAGGCGGTGACCTTCCTCGTCGCGCTGAAGAACGCGATCCAGGACCCGACCCGCATCCTCATCGACCTCTGATCGCTTTGTGATCTATACGGACCCTCGCAACCGCGGGGGTCTGTTCCTATTGTGTGAAGGCGGGTGCGCCCGCGAGGCTGGACCCCGAACGCCGGGGAACGGGAGAGACAAATGGCTGAGTATGACTATGACGTCCTGGTGATCGGCGCTGGCCCCGGCGGCTATGTCGCGGCGATCCGCGCGGCGCAGCTGGGCCTGAAGACCGCATGCGCCGAAGCGCGCGAGACGCTGGGCGGCACCTGCCTCAATGTCGGCTGCATCCCGTCCAAGGCACTGCTGCACGCGTCGGAGCTGTACGAGGAGGCGACCGGCGGCCACCTGTCGAAGTTCGGTGTCGATTTCCAGGGCGTGTCGCTCAATCTCGACCGGATGCATGCCGAAAAGGCGAAGGCGGTCGGCGAGCTGACCGGCGGCATCGAGTTCCTGTTCAAGAAGAACAAGGTCACCTGGCTGAAGGGCAAGGCTGCGTTCCAGGACGGCCATACCGTGAAGGTCGGCGACCAGACGGTCACCGCCAAGGACGTGGTGATCGCGACCGGATCGGTCGTCACCCCGCTGCCGGGCGTCACGATCGACCAGCAGGTCGTCGTCGATTCGACCGGCGCGCTGGCGCTGCCCAAGGTGCCCGAGCATCTGGTGGTGATCGGCGGCGGCGTCATCGGGCTGGAGCTGGGCTCTGTCTGGCGGCGTCTGGGTGCGAAGGTGACGGTGGTCGAGTATCTCGACCAGATCCTGCCCGGCTTCGACGGTGAGGTCCGCAAGGAATCGGCGAAGCTGTTCAAGAAGCAGGGCTTCGACCTCAAGACCTCGACCAAGGTGACGGGCGTCACCGTCGAGGGCGGTCGCGCGACGGTCGCGGTCGAGCCGGCCGCGGGCGGCGCGGGCGAGACGCTGTCGGCGGACGCGGTGCTGGTCGCGATCGGCCGCAAGCCGAACATCGATGGCCTGAACCTGGAGGCGGCGGGCGTGAAGCTGACCGATCGCGGGCAGGTGGCGATCGATCATGACTTCCGCACCAACGTGCCGGGCGTGTGGGCGATCGGCGACGTCGCGCCGGGCCTGATGCTCGCGCACAAGGCGGAGGACGAGGGCGTCGCGGTGGCGGAGAACATCGCGGGCCAGACCGGTATCGTGAACCACGACGTCATCCCCTCGGTCGTCTACACCATGCCCGAGATCGCAGGCGTCGGCCTCTCCGAAGAGGCGGCGAAGGCGAAGGTAGGCGAGGTGAAGGTCGGCAAGTTCCCCTTCATGGCGAACAGCCGCGCCAAGACGAACCGCGACACCGACGGTTTCGTGAAGGTGATCGCCGATGCGAAGACCGACCGGGTGCTGGGCGCCTGGATCATCTCGTCGCTGGCCGGCACGATGATCGCACAGGTCGCGCAGGCGATGGAGTTCGGCGCGACGTCGGAAGACATCGCCTATACCTGCCACGCGCACCCGACCCACTCGGAAGCCATCAAGGAAGCCGCGATGGCGGTGCAGGGCAAACCGATCCACATCTGATCGGCGGGCTCCCCGTCTGGAATTGGAAACGCCGGGGAGTCGGAAGGCTTCCCGGCGTTTTTGTGTTTGGCTGGTGGACGGATGGCGATCGGTTGGACGGCTTCGGCCCCTCCCCTTCAGGGGAGGGGTTGGGGTGGGGCGGTGCCTCCAGCGGGGCGAATGCGGACACGCCCCACCCCCGGCCCCTCCCCTGAAGGGGAGGGGGAAGACGATGGCTTGGCGTTAGGGCTGATGCGGCGCGGCCTCTCGCTAGCGAATTGGGAGGTGACCCTCGTGGGTTCACGTCGCCACGAGGGGGAGGGGACAGACCTCCCCCATCCCGTCATCCCGGCGAAGGCCGGGATCCATCTCTCCGCGCGCGACTCCGCCGTTGATGGCCCGTATCCATGGATCCCGGCGTTCGCCGGGATGACGGGGGCGGGGTAGAGCACGCGGCGCGTCGCCGGCGATAGGGTTCTCGATGGCGAGCGGGAGGGAGGCATCATCACCCCCCGATCCCCGCCGCCCCTATCCCAGCGCCTCGACCTGCTCGGCCAGTTCCAGCCAGCGCATTTCGGCCGCGTCCTTCTCGTCGCGTGCCGCTTCCACCGCCTTCGTCAGCTTCGCGAACGCGGCCGGGTCGCGGGTGTAGAGGTCGGGGTCGGCCATCTTCGCCTCGTCGCGCGCGATCGCCGCCTCGATCTCCTCGATCCGCCTGGGGAGCAGATCGTAGTCGCGCTGGTCCTTGTACGACAGCTTGCGCGCGGGCGAGGGGGCGGGGGTGGGCGCTGCGGCGGCCTTGGCCGGCTTCCTCGCCTCCGCCTTGGGCTTGCGCTGGCGTTCCCAATCCTCATAGCCGCCGGCCACCACGTCGATCGTGCCCGACCCGTCGAGGCCCAGCGTGATCGTCACCGTCCGGTCGAGGAAGTCGCGATCGTGGCTGACGATCAGGACGGTGCCGTCGTAATCGGCGATCACCTCCTGCAACAGGTCGAGCGTTTCGAGGTCGAGGTCGTTGGTCGGCTCGTCGAGCACGATCAGGTTCGACGGCCGCGCAAACTCGCGCGCCAGCAGCAGCCGCGATCGTTCGCCGCCCGACAGCGTGCCGACCTTCGCCTCGGTCAGCGAGGGGTCGAACAGGAACTCCTTCAGATAGCCGTGGATATGCTTGCGGACGCCCAGCACGTCGATCCAGTCGCCGCCGTCCGCCAGCACGTCGCGCACCCGCTTGTCGGGCGCCATCAGCCGGCGTTGCTGGTCGATGACGATGCCGTCCAGCGTCTTTGCGATCTTCACCTCACCCGAATCGGGGGCGAGTTCGCCCGTCAGCAGGCGCAGCAGCGTCGTCTTGCCCGCGCCGTTCGCGCCGACGATGCCGATCCGGTCGCCGCGCGTCACGCGCAGGTTCAGGTCGCGGATGATCGTGCGCTCACCATAGGTCTTGGTGACGTGCGCGACGTCGATCACCACCTTCGACTTGCCGTCCTCATGCCCCATCGCCAGCGCGGCGGTGCCTTGCGGCCCGATCATCGCGGCGCGTTCGGCGCGCATCTCCTTCAGCTTGGACAGGCGGCCTTGGTTGCGGCGGCGGCGGCCGGTGACGCCGCGTTGCAGCCAGTGTTCCTCGATCTTCAGCTTGGCGTCCAGCCGCTCGGCGTTGCGCGCCTCCTCGGCATGGACCTGCTCGGTCCACGCCTCGAATCCGCCGAAACCGATTTCCGCGCGGCGCATCGCCCCCCGGTCCAGCCACAGCGTCTGCTTCGTCAGCCGGGTCAGGAAGGTGCGGTCGTGGCTGATGACGACGAAGGCGCCGTTGAACCGCGACAGCCACCCCTCCAGCCAGTCGATCGCCATGATGTCGAGATGGTTGGTCGGCTCGTCGAGCAGCAGCACGTCGGGCTCCAGCGCCAACGCGCGGACGATCGCGGCGCGCCGCCGCTCGCCGCCGCTCGCCGACTGCGCCTCGCGCGACAGGTCGATGCCCAGCTGGTCGGCGATCGCCGCCGCCTCATGCGGGGCGGGAGCGTCCTCGCCGGCGAGCACATAATCCTCCAGCGTCGCGAAGCGCGATACGTCGGGGTCCTGTTCCAGCATGATGACGCGCGTGCCCGGCACGATGGTGCGCCGCCCCTCGTCGGGCGCGACGCTGCCGGCGAGCAGGCGCAGCAGCGTCGACTTACCCGCGCCGTTGCGCCCGATCAGCGCCAGCCGGTCGCGCGGTCCGACCTGAATGTCGAGATGGCGGAACAGCCAGCCCGAGCCCTGGATGAGCCCGAGGTCTTCAAACGATAATAGGGGTGCGGCCATGATGACGCGGGAACTAGGGTGCAAACCCGGAAAGGACAATGGCCGGGACGGAGCCGAAGCTGGCGCGCGGCAAGGAGCAAGGAGGGAGCGATGCGTGAGCATCGTAACCGACGCGCGACACCGCCGCGCGCCAGCTTCGGCCCGCCGCTTCGCGGTCGCCTTGGATAGGGCGGTGGCCGCGTCGCTTGCTTGCGCGTGGCGCCGCCACGCGTCTGCGCCGCGCTCCTCGCCACCGCCCTCTCCAAGGCGATCACGGCCATTGTCCTTTCCGGGTTTGCACCCTGACTCCCCGGACACCATTCACAACCAGTTCAATGCCCCTTAGGTAAGACGCGCACCGATGAAGACTTCCGCGCTCCTCGCCCTGCTGGCGGTATGCACGCCCGGCATCGCCGTCGCGCAGAAGCGCGCGGACCAGATGCAGGCGTTCGACGGGCGCCGGCAGGGCCGGCTGATGAGCCTGCGCGATATCGAGCGGCGGGTGGTGCCGGTGATGGCCGGCGCCGAATATCTCGGGTCCGACTTCGACGGCTCCAGCGGCGTGTACACCCTCAAATTCCTGCGTAACGGCAACGTGATATGGGTCGATGTCGATGGCCGGTCGGGCCAGATCATCGGACGGACCGATCGCTGATCGCCTCCCATTGCGGGACAATCGGCCGATAAATTTCCCGATTCAAACGGCTTGGCGCAGCCTGCGCGTAACGTTAACTCTTTATTAACCTCGCTGTGGAAGGTCGTGTTAACCACGGCCTGCGGGTCAGTACGGGTGCAAAAGGGGACGGTATGAAAAAGACTCTGATGGCAATCGGCGCAGCGGCGCTCGCGATGGCGACGCAGGCGGCCTCTGCCGCGACGTTCAATTTCAGCTTCTCCGGCGCGGAGACTGGCGGCTCGATCATCTCGGGCAAGGGCGTCCTGTCGATCGCGGACAATGATGCGGGCACCGTCGCCAACGGTTCCACCTTCTACCAGATCACGGGCCTCAGCGGCACGATCACGGCGCCGGGCTATACCGATGTCGCCATCCAGGGTCCGACGGTGCTGACCGTCGGCACCGACCAGACGATCAACTTCATCCAGCTGACCGGCGGCGTCTATTCGCTGACGCAGCTCGCCTTCGTCTTCCCGGCAGCCGATCCCACCAGCCTCGCGCTGTTCACCGGCAACACCGCCTCGCTGTCGATCGACGGTGGCGATTTCGAGGTCGCGAACACCGGCTTCGCGATCAGCGCGATCCCGGAACCGGCGACCTGGGCGCTCATGCTGGTCGGCTTCGGCATGGTCGGCGCGACGGTTCGTCGCCGCCGCGTGACGTTCGCCAACGCCTGAACGGCCCGCGATGCCCGGCCGGCCCGCGATCGGGCCGCCGGGTTTCGTTAAGCCGCGCGACAGCGGCATTTCCGTACCGGCCGGCTCCGTGATAGCGGATGCCGGCCGTTTTCGTATGGATGAGGAAAGACAATGCGTGTTCTGATCGTCGAGGATGAGCCCAACCTGGGTCAGCAACTGCGCAACACGCTGGAGGGGGCGGGCTATGCCGTCGACCTCGCCACCGATGGCGAGGAGGGGCATTATCTGGGCTCCACCGAAAGCTATGATGCGATCGTGCTGGACCTCGGCCTGCCGGAGATCGACGGGCTGACCGTGCTCGACCGCTGGCGGCGCGAGGGGCGAACTGCGCCCGTGCTGGTGCTGACCGCGCGGGACAGCTGGTCCGACAAGGTGGCGGGGCTGGACGCGGGCGCCGACGATTACGTCGCCAAGCCCTTCCAGACCGAGGAACTGATCGCCCGCCTGCGCGCGCTGATCCGCCGCGCGTCGGGCAATGCCTCGTCCGAACTGACGGCGGGGGACGTGCGACTCGACACCCGGTCGGGCAAGGTCACGCGCGCGGGCGAGCCGGTGAAGCTGACGGCGCAGGAATATAAGCTGCTGTCCTACCTGCTCCACCACAAGGGCAAGGTGGTCAGCCGCACCGAGCTGATCGAGCACATCTACGACCAGGATTTCGACCGCGATTCGAATACGATCGAGGTGTTCGTGACGCGCATCCGCAAGAAGCTGGGCCAGGACGTCATCACGACGATCCGGGGCCTTGGCTACAGCCTGGAAGACCCGGAGGCATAAGGGTGGCCAGCCGCCGCCGCGCACCGGCCGGATGCGGCGCGGGCGCATGACCTTTTCCCGTCGTGCGCTCGGCGCGCTGATTACGCTGCTGGGGCTGATCTTCCTCGCGGTCGGCGGTTTCGCGGGGATCGGCGGCCAATGGTATGCCGGTTCGCTGGTGATGCTGGCGGGCGGGCTGGCCGTCGCCTGGGGCGGCTGGCGTGTCGTGTCGGAAACGCTGGCATACCGTCGCTCGGGGCACACGACGGGCTCGCTGTCGCGGCGCATGATCCTGATCGCGGCGGGCTGGATCGGCGTGCTGCTGCTGGGTGGCGGCTTCGCGCTCGACCGGGTGCTGGCGACAGCGGTGACGCGCAACTTCGACGCGCAGCTGGAATATGTGATGACCGCGCTGATCGTGTCCGCCGAGATCGATTCGCGTGGCGAGGTGTGGTTCACGCGCGAGGCGGCGGACCAGCGCTTTCTGGAACCGGGATCGGGCCTGTACTGGCAGGTCGCCGCGCCCGGTCGCACGCCGTTCCCCTCGCGCTCGCTGTGGGATCGCACGCTTGCCTATGGCGCGCCGCACAGCGACCGCGCCGTCCACGCCTATGACAGCAACCAGTTCGCGGGCGAGAAGCTGAGGATCGTCGAGCGCGACGTGCGCCTGCCCGGGTCGCCCGTCCGCTGGCGGTTCCAGGTCGCGCAGAGCCGCGACGGGCTGGACGAGCAGATCACGGTGCTGCGGCGCACGCTGGTCCGCTCCTTCGCGCTCCTGGCGCTGGGGCTACTGGCGATGGCGGCGCTCCAGACATTCTACGGGTTGTGGCCGCTGCGACAGGTGCGGGCGGAGATCGCGCGGATGCGCGCCGGGCAGGCGGCGCGCGTGTCGGCCGCGATGCCCGACGAGGTACGCCCGCTGGTCGAGGAACTGAACGCGCTCGTCGAGCATAACGAGAAGCAGGCGGAGGAGGCGCGGCGCCATGCCGGCAATCTGGCCCATGCGCTGAAGACGCCGCTGACCGTCATCATGAACGCCGCCACCGCCAATGCGGACGATCTGGCCGATACGGTGATCCGCGAGGCACGGACGATGCGGCGGCAGGTGGACCACCACCTCGCCCGCGCGCGCGCGGTCGGCCGGCGCGGCTCCGCGCACAGCCGGGCGGAGGTGTGGCCCAGCCTGGAATCGGTCGAGCGCGCGGTCGGCCGCCTCTATCGCCATGTCCGCATCGACATCGCCGGGCCGAAGGACCTGTCCGTCCATGTCGAGCGACAGGATCTGGACGAGATGCTGGGCAACCTGATCGAGAACGCGGCCAAATATGGCGGCGGCAGCGTGTTCGTCACGGTCGCGGCGGCGGCGGGCTATGTCGAGCTGCTCGTCGAGGACGATGGCACCGGCATCCCGGAAAGCGAGCGGGTCCGAATCTTCGATCGCGGCGTCCGGCTGGACACGGGCAAGCCGGGCACGGGCCTGGGCCTCGCGATCGTCCGCGACGTGGCGGAGATCTACGAGGGCACCGTCGCGCTGGAAGAGAGCGAGGATCTGGGCGGCCTGCTCGTGCGGCTGAGGCTGCCGGCGGCCTGAACGTTCAGGCGGCGACCAGCGCAGCCTCCCGAACCGCCGCCATCGTCAGCGACAGGCTGCGCTTGCGGGCGGCGTGGTCGTAGATGGCGCTCGTCACCATCACCTCGTCGACGCCGGTCCGCTCGACGAACGCGGCGATGCCGCGCGCGACCGTATCGGGCGTGCCGATCGCCGAGCAGGACAGGACATGGTCGAGGATCGCGGCCCCCTGCGCGCCCAGCGAGGCGCGATAGCCGGGGACGGGCGGGGGCAGCTGGCGCGGATTGCCGGTCCGCAGCGCGACGAAGGACTGTTGCTGCGAGGAGGCCAGCAGCTCCGCCTCCGCCGCCGTATCGGCCGCGAATACGTTGAAGCCCGCCATCGCATAGGGCCGCTCCAGCACCGCCGAAGGGCGGAAGTCGCGGCGATAGACCGCCAGCGCCTGGTCCAGCGCGTCCGGCGCGAAATGCGAGGCGAAGGCATAGGGCAGGCCGAGCGCGGCGGCGACCTGCGCGCCGTACAGGCTGGAGCCGAGGATCCACAGGTCGGGCCTCGCCCCCGCGCCCGGCGTCGCGACGATTCCGGTCTGGCCATCGTTCGCGAAATAGCTTTTCAGTTCCAGCACATCCTGCGGGAAGGCGTTGGGGTCGCTGTCCAGCGTGCGGCGCAGCGCGCGCGCGACGCGCAGGTCGCTGCCGGGCGCGCGGCCGAGGCCCAGGTCGATGCGGCCCGGATGCAGCGCGTCGAGCGTGCCGAACTGCTCCGCGATCACGAGCGGCGCGTGGTTGGGCAGCATGATGCCGCCCGCGCCGACGCGGATCGTGCGGGTCGCGGCGGCGACATGCGCGATCACCACGGCGGTCGCGGCGGACGCGATGCCGGTCATGCCGTGATGCTCCGCCACCCAATAGCGGGAATAGCCCAGCGTTTCGGCATGGGCGGCCAGATCGGCGGCGCGGTCCAGCGCGGTGGCGACGGTGCCGCCCTCCACCACGGGGACGAGATCGAGAAAGGATAGACGGGTCATCCCACCCAGATGGGGCGTCCCGCGAAAAATCCCAGCAAAGCGAATATTGTCGCCCTAGAACCCCAGCGCGTAGCGGAGGGCGAGGCCGTAATCGTCGGGCAGCGCGGCGATGTTGCCCGGATCGCGGCGCCAGTAGAGGTTGGTCTGCACCGTCCCCGGCCCCAGCCAGCGGGCATAGCGCGCCTCAATGTCCAGCTCGCGCCCCTGCGGCGTCAGGTTCATCCGCTGCGTCGTCCAGTTGGTGACGGCACCTCGCGCGTAATCCCAATAGGTCGGGAGCGACAGATCGATGCCGCCCGCCGCGACGCGCAGCGGCTGGACGATGCGCAGGCCCATCGTGTCGCCGCCGAACACGCCGTCCTTGCCGATATCGGCGGCGAAGGCGTTCGTGCGGATCAGCCCGCTGCCGTCGAAGCCGGCATGGACCGCCGCCGACGTCCAGCCATTGCGCCACTGGCCGCCGATCGTCCAGCCATCGCCCGCGTGGAAGCGCGTTTCCAGCGCGGCGAACCAGCTGGTCGCGCTGGCCGCGCCAAGCCCCGCGCCGAAGCGCGCGCCCAGCACCGTGCCGCGTTCCGCCAGCTGCTCGCCGGTCAGCGCCAGGTCGAACGCGCCCACCTGCCGGTCCAGCGTCAGCGACAGGCGGTTGAAGCGGGTCGGGCGCTGCGTCGGATCGTCCAGCTGGCGGCGCATCACGCCGTCCTCCACCGCCGCCGTCACGCCGTAGTCGCCCAGCCGCTGCCGCACCGCGCCCGATCCGCGCGTCAGCGTCGCGAAGCCCAGCCCGCGCGGATCGCCGATCAGGAAGGCGGGGTCGCGCCGCCCGGTCAGCTGCCCGACCAGCGTCGCGGCGCCCTGCGCGAAGCCGATGCCGAACGACAGGCGACTGCCCACCGCCTGCGTCACCGTGCCGGCGATCGCGCGGGCGGAATCGGCGTCGGCCATCGACAGGCGCATCGGCTCGGCACTCCAGCGGCCCTGGCGGGGCGCGATCGTCATCGCGACGCTGGTCCCGCCGATCGTCGCGGCGACCTGACGCCCGCCGGTGCCGAGCGCGGCGGTGAGCAGCGGCTGCGGCTGCGCGCGCGAGATGGTGGTCGCCAGGTCGATCCCGAACGCGCGGCCATAGCCGTCCAGGATCACCGCGCCCAGCGCGCCCGTCCGCGCATCGCCCATGGGGGCGGACAGCGTGGCGTTCGCGAGCAGCGACACCGCATCGCGGCTGCCCGCGACGCTGGTCGCGCCGACCGGCTGGAACGCGCGCGTCAGGTCGAGCACGCCGTTGCCATAGATCGCATCCATCCCCGTCGCGCCGGCATCGCGCGCGGTGCGGAACAGCAGGTCGACGATCTGCGCGCCCGACATGTTCGGAAAGGCCTGCGCCAGCAGCGCGACCGCGCCCGCGATCTGCGGCGCGGCGAAGGACGTGCCCGACCAGAGGTAGATCTCGCCATTCTGGTTGGGCGCGCGCACCTGTTCGCCCACCGCCGACAGGTAATAGCGTGCGCTGCTGCCCGCCCGGTTGCTGAAGCTGGAGATGGTGTCGTTCGTCCCGACCGAGCCGGCGATGATGACCTGGTTGCGCGCCACCGCCGTGTTCGCGGCGACGCTGGTGAAGGCGTCGGGATCGGCCGCGCCGTCGTTGCCCGCGGACAGCACAACGACGATCCCGGCGGCGGTCGCGCGTCCGATCGCGTCCTGCAACTGGCTGGGCATCGTCGTGCCGCCCAGCGACAGGTTGATGACGCGCGCGCTGGCGGTACGCGCCGCGTCCACCCCGTTCGCGATCGCGTCCGAAGGGAAGCGGCAGCCGGAATCGAGCGCACCGCTGGTGCCGCTGCCGCAGCTGCCGGGCTTGTCGCTGCGCAGCGCGATCACCGTCGCTTCGAACGCGACGCCCTGCGCGCCCATCGTCGTGCCGCGCCCGCCGGCGGCGGTGAAGGCGATGGCGGTGCCGTGGCCGCTGGCGTCGTCGACGCTGGAATTGCCCGCGACGTCGCGCGACGCGGACGAGATGCGATTGCCGAACGCCGTGCTCTGCAGGTCGATGCCGGTATCGACGATGCCGATGCCGATCCCCGCGCCGGTTGCGCCTCGCTGGTAGGCGGCGAGCGCGTTCATCGACACCGCGCCCACCGTCGCGCGATATTGCGCGGTGTCGGGGTTGGTCGTCGGCGGAACCGTCACGGGCGTGGGGGTCGGCGTCGGGGCGGGGGTGGCGATCGGGGTCGGGATGACGACGGTGGGCGTGGGTGTGCTGGCGATGCCGCCGCCGCCGCCGCCGCCGCATGCGACGAGCAGGAGCGGGCCGACCAGCGCGGCTCCCCGCTGCCACCCGATCCTCCCCGTCATCATATGCCCCTGCCTCATGTCCCCGCTGGTCCCGGCCCCTTCGCCGCGCTAGGGCCTTAGCGGCAAAGATTTAACGGACCAAGCACCAGTACGGCCCGCGTCGGGACGGGTGCGATCGCGCCGCGCGGAAGGGCGCGCCGCCGCCTGTGCCGCCAGCCTTGCCGATCGCGGCCGCTTTGCCCTACAGCCCGGCCCCGATGGACCCGCGCCTTGCCCATATCGACACATGGGTCTTCGACCTCGATAACACGCTCTATCCGGCGCGGGCGAACCTGTTCGCGCGGATCGATGCGCGGATGACCGCCTTCATCGCGGACCTGCTGAAGGTCGATCATGCGGAGGCGCACCGGGTGCAGAAGGCCTATTTCATCGGCCACGGCACGACGCTGGCCGGGCTGATGCGCGAGCATGACGTCGATCCCCACGCCTTCCTCTCCTATGTCCACGATATCGAGATGGACGTGCTGGAACAGGATGCGCCGCTCGCCGCGCTGCTGGCGCGCCTGCCGGGGCGCAAGCTGGTCTTTACCAATGGCGACAAGCCCTATGCGCTCAAGGTGCTCGACCGGCTGGGGCTGGGCGGCAGTTTCGAGGCGGTGCACGACATTCACGCGATGGACCTGGTGCCAAAGCCGCATCCGGCCGCCTATGACGGGCTGTGCCGCGCCCTCGGCATCGACCCCGCCCGCGCGCTGTTCGTCGAGGACATGGCGCGCAACCTGAAGCCGGCCAAGGCGATCGGCATGACGACCGTGTGGGTCGACAACGGGTCCGAGCAGGACCCCGATCCGACCCGCGACTATGTGGATTTCCATGTGCGCGAACTGGCGCCATGGCTGGAAACCGTTCTGGAGACGCTATGACCACCGATCTCGCCGCCACCATCGACGTCGCCTGGGACGATCGCGCGTCCCTGTCCTTCGACACCGGCGGCGATGTGCGGCAGGCGGTGGAGCGGGCGCTGGCGCTGCTCGACACGGGCGCGGCGCGGGTGGCGGAGCCGGACGGGAACGGCGGCTGGCGCGTCAACCAGTGGTTGAAGAAGGCGGTGCTGCTCTCCTTCCGCCTCAACGACAATGTGCTCATCGATAACGGCCCCGGCGCGGGCCACTGGTTCGACAAGGTGCCGTCGAAATTCTCGGGCTGGAGCGAGGCGGAGTTCCGCGCCGCCGGTTTCCGCGCGGTGCCCGGCAGCGTCGTGCGGCGCGGCGCCTTCATCGGCAAGGGCGCGATCCTGATGCCCAGCTTCGTCAATATCGGCGCGCATGTCGGCGAGGGGACGATGGTCGATACCTGGGCGACGGTGGGCAGCTGCGCGCAGATCGGCCGGAACGTCCACCTGTCCGGCGGCGCGGGCATCGGCGGCGTGCTGGAGCCGTTGCAGGCCGATCCCGTCATCATCGGCGACGGCGCGTTCATCGGCGCGCGCGCCGAGGTGGCGGAGGGCGTGCGCGTCGGTGAGGGCGCGGTGCTGTCGATGGGCGTATATCTGGGCGCCTCGACCAAGATCATCGACCGTGAGACGGGCGAGGTCTTCCGGGGCGAGGTGCCGCCGTACAGCGTCGTCGTGCCCGGCTCCACCGGCGGCGGGGAGGGCAAGCCCGCGCTCTACTGCGCGGTGATCGTGAAGCGCGTCGATGCGCAGACGCGGTCGAAGACCAGCATCAACGACCTGCTGCGCGACTGATCCGCGCGAAAGGGGGGGCGGACGATCCCGTCCCCCCCGTCGCGATGGGCGTGTTGCCGTCCGGGGGCCGCGACGACGGCCGTCCGCTGTCACCGGATTGTCCCGCCGCCGTGCCACCAACATGCTTGCCCCGGAAGACAACCCCGCCTATTCCGGCGTTTAACATGTTCAACGCAGCGGAGAGTCCCATGGCCACCGACGTCAGCAACGTCCTTGATCGCGTCCTCGTCCTCGAGATGGTGCGCGTCACCGAGGCGGCGGCGATCGCGGCCTCCACGCTGGTCGGGCGGGGCGACGAGAAGGCCGCCGACGCCGCCGCCGTCGAGGCGATGCGCGAGGCGTTGAACGAACTCTACATGGACGGCACCGTCGTGATCGGCGAGGGCGAGCGCGACGAGGCGCCGATGCTGTTCATCGGCGAGAAGGTGGGCACCGGCAAGGGCCCGGAGATCGACATCGCGCTCGATCCGCTGGAGGGCACGACGATCTGCGCGAAGGCGGGGCCGAACAGCCTGGCGGTGCTGGCGATCGCGGAAAAGGGCGGCCTGCTCAACGCCCCCGACGTCTATATGGACAAGATCGCGGTCGGCCCCGGCTATCCCGACAACGTCATCGACCTGGACAAGACCCCGACCGAGAATGTCCGCGCGATCGCGGCGGCGAAGGGGGTGGAGCCGAAGGATATCATCGCCTGCGTCCTCGATCGCCCCCGGCACGAGGCGCTGATCGCGGAGCTGCGGTCGCTGGGCTGCGGCGTGATGCTGATCGGCGACGGCGACGTGGCGGGCGTGATCGCCACGACCGACCCGGACACGACGATCGACGTCTATATGGGATCGGGCGGCGCGCCGGAGGGGGTGCTGGCCTGCGCCGCGCTGCGCTGCGTCGGCGGGCAGTTCAAGGGCCGGCTGCTGTTCCGGAACGATGACGAGCGCGCGCGTGCCGCCAAATGGGGCGTCACCGATCTCGACAAGCAGTACGACCTGACCGAACTGGCGCGCGGCGACTGCATCTTCGCGGCCACCGGCGTCACCGACGGATCGCTGCTGGAAGGCGTGAAGCGCCGCGCGGGCAAGATGACGACCGAGAGCGTCGTGATGCGCGCCTCCTCGGGCACGGTCCGCTGGGTGAAGGGCGAGCACCGGCTGGGGTGATCCTGGCCGCGATCCTGCTGGCGGTGATGCTGCTGCTGGTCGCCTGGCAGCTGCGGGGCGGGCGGCAGTTCGCGGGGCGATTCGCGGACCTGATCGGCCGCACGTCGCGGCGCCGCGCGATCTATGGCTGGGCGGCGGGGACGGCGATCCTCTATGGCTGGACCAGCCTGATGGCGCTTGCCCTGCTGGGGCTGGCGGGCAGTATCGTCGCGATCCCGCCCGAGTTCGACATCGCGGCTTATGCCTGGGGCATCCCGCTGCTCGACCCGGATGCGGTGGGCCATTTCGGCCTGCTGTTGCTGCTTGGCGCATCGCTGGGCGTCGTGGCGCTCCTGCTGATGCGCCGATACGGACGGCGACCGCCGGGCGGCGCCTATCGCTCCCCGGCCGCGATCCGCGAACGCGGCGACTGGGCGCCCGCCGCGACGCTGGCGCTGGCGGCGGGGATCGGGGAGGAGCTGTTCTTCCGCCTGACGCTGCCGCTGCTGGTGGCGATCGTCACCGGCTCGGCGGCCGCGGGGTTCCTGCTGTCGCTCGTCCTGTTCGCGGCGCTGCACCGCTATCAGGGATGGCCGGGGATCGTCGCGACCGGGATCGCGGGGGCGCTGCTGACCCTGATCTATCTGGCGACCGGCTTTCTATGGGTCGCGATGCTGATCCATGTCGCGATCGACCTGAATGCCCTGATCCTGCGGCCGTTGCTGTTTCCGCTCAAACCCGATCAGGCGGCGGGCTGACGCCGCCCCCTCAGCTCTTCAGCCGCCAGCCGGTCCTGAAGATCCAGCCGATCCACAGCAGGCACGCCGCCAGGAACGCCGCCGTCACCGACAGGCTGATCCCTAGCGCGACATCGCTCGTCCCGAAGAAGGTCCAGCGAAAGCCGTTGATGAGATAGACGATCGGGTTGAACAGCGTCACCGTCCGCCACGGTTCGGGCAGGATCGAGACGGAGTAGAAGGCGCCGCCCAGGAACGTCATCGGCGTGACGACCAGCAGCGGGATGACCTGAAGCTGCTCGAATCCCTTCGCACAGATGCCGATCGCGAAGCCGAACAGGCAGAAGGCGGCGGACACCAGCACCAGATAGCCCAGCGCCGCGACCGGATGCGCGATGGGCAGCGCGACGAACAGGTGCGCGGTGGCGAAGATCACCAGCCCGATGATGACCGACTTGGTCGTCGCCGCGCCGACATAGCCCAATACCGTCTCGAACGGCGACAGCGGCGCCGACAGGATCTCGTACATCGTGCCGGTGAATTTGGGCATGTAGATGCCCAGCGACGCGTTCATGATCGATTCGGAGAAGATCGCCAGCAGGATCAGCCCGGGGACGATGAACGCGCCATAGGGCACGCCCGACACCTCGCTCATCTGCCGCCCTATCGCCGAGCCGAAGACGATGAAGTAGAGAGAGGTGGTGATGACCGGCACCAGCAGGCTGGTCCACACCGTTCGCCCGAACCGCGCCATTTCGAAGCGATAGATCGCCCAGATGCCATGCGGGTTCATGAGTAGAAGCTCCGTCCAGCGTACGGCGAGGGGGGGCGCGTCGTGACGCGGGCGTGTGTTGAAGACAAAAGGCTGTGTGGGGATATCCGGCGATAGCCCCCCTCCCCTTCAGGGGAGGGGCCGGGGGTGGGGCGTTTCGACGATCGACGCGTTTGCAGACGCGCCCCACCCCAGCCCCTCCCCTGAAGGGGAGGGGTCTTATCGGCTGCGAGAAACGCGGGCCGGCGCCCCTCCGCCAGCGTCGCTCGCCCACCCATCGGCGGGACGAGGTGCATCGCGAGGTCGCTCACGCGCGTTCCCCCACCAGATCGACGAAGATATCCTCCAGGCTCGACTTCGCGGTTTCGAGGTCCTTGAAGCCGATGCCCAGCTCCTGCACCCGGCGCAGGAAGGAGGGGATGCCCGTATGCTCGTCCGTCGCGTTGAAGACGTAGCGCAGGACCTGCCCGTCGCGCTCCAGCGTCGCCTGCCAGTCGGCCAGGGCCTCCGGCACCGTATCCAGCGGCTCGGTCAGCGTCAGGTCCAGCGTGCGCTTGCCCAGCCGGCGCATCAGCGCGGCCTTTTCGTCGACCAGCAGCAACCGCCCCTTGGCGATCACGCCGACGCGGTCGGCCATCTCCTCCGCCTCTTCGATATAATGCGTCGTCAGGATGATCGTGACGCCGCGTTCGCGCAAGGACCGGACCAGCGCCCACATGTCGCGGCGCAGCCCCACGTCGACGCCGGCGGTGGGCTCGTCGAGGAACAGGATGTCGGGCTCGTGCGACAGCGCCTTGGCGATCAGCACGCGCCGCTTCATCCCGCCGGACAGCTCCAGGATCTTCGCGCGGCGCTTGTCCCATAGCGACAGGTCGCGCAGCAGCTGCTCGATATAGGCGGGGTTGGCGGGCCGCCCGAACAGCCGGCGCGAGAAGCTGACCGTCGCCCACACCGTCTCGAACGCGTCGGTCGACAGCTCCTGCGGGACCAGCCCGATCCGTCGCCGTGCGGACTTGTAGTCCGCCTGCGCGTCGTGCCCGTCGACCAGGATCGTCCCCGCCGAGGGCGTCACGATGCCGCAGACGATCGAGATCAGCGTCGTCTTGCCCGCGCCGTTCGCGCCGAGCAGCGCGAAGATCTCCCCGCGCCGGATATCGAGGTCGACGGCGTGCAGCGCGGTCGTCCCCGGCTGGTTGCCGCGCGGGGCATAGGTCTTGGCGACCCCCGCCAGCGACAGGACCGGCACGGTCACGTGGCGCTCTTGCCCGCGTCCCGCGCCTCGGCGATCGCGCGCTTCAGCTCGTCGATCGGCAGCGCGCCCGCCAGCATCCGGTTGCCGACCACCCAGCTGGGCGTGCCGTTGACGCCCAGCTTCGCCGCCGTTTCCATGTTGCGGCGGATCTCCGTATCGATGCGCGGGGTGGCGGCGGCGAGCTTCGTCGTGTCGACCCCGGCGGTGCGCGCGGCGGCGGCGATGCTGTCGTCCGTCACCCGGCCGCCCGCGAACAGCGCGTCGTGGAACGCGTTGAACCGGCCCTGCATCGCCGCCAACAGGCTCATCCGTGCCGCCGCGCGGCTGGATTCGGCCAGGATCGGCAGCTCGCGGAACACGATGCGCAGCTTCGGATCCTCCGCCACCAGCTGCCGGATCATCGGCAGGCTGGCGCGGCAATAGCCGCAATTATAGTCGTAATATTCCACCAGGGTGACGTCACCCTGCGGATTGCCCGCGACCGCGCCGGGGAAGGGGGTGACGATCGCCGGGCGATTGGCCGCGACCGTCCCCTCCGCCTGCCGCTGCTCCAGCCGCTGCATCGCCTCCGGCAGCACCTCGGGGTGCGCCAGCAGATAGGCGCGCACCGCCTCGCCGTCGCCGCGCGCGGGGGCGAACGCCAGCACGGCCCCCCCGCCGACCAGCCCGCCCAGCATCGCCGCCAGGGCGGGGATCTTCCAGTTCGTCAACGGCGCCTCTTCTTCTTTTCCGCAGAGGCGGCATCGCCCGCGGTCATCGCGATATCCTGTGCCCGGATCCAGTCGGCGGTGTTCGCCGGGATATTGGCCATCGCGTAACGCGCGGAAACGACGGCGGTTCTCGGGTCGCCCATCATCTGCGCGCGTTCGGCGGTGGCGAGCGCGGCGCGCGCGGTGTCGCCGGTCTGCTCGTAGGCGGTGCCCAGCTGCATCCACGCCCAGGGATTGTCGTCGTCGCGCTGCGTCGCCACGCGCAGCACGCGGATCGCCTCCGGGAAGTTCGCCTTGTCCTCGGTCGCGATCAGTGCGTGGCCGAAGGTGGTGGCGATCAGCGGGTTGGAGCGGGACAGCTCGGTCGCCCGGCGCAGAGGCACCAGCGCGCCCTTCGGATCGCCCGATTCCATCATGATCTGGCCGCGCATCTCGAGGAAATAGGGGTCGTCGGGCTTGGCGCGCACCAGCGCCTCCGTCTCCGCCGCCGCCTTGTCCGGGTAGCCCGCCTTGTGCCACGCATAGGCGCGGGCATAATGCGCGTAGATCGACTGATCGGTCGCCGGAAACGCCGCCAGCGTCCGTTCGGGCTCGTCGACATAGCCCTTCAGCTTCGCCTTCACGCGGCGGAACCGCTCCTCCAGCGCGGGGTCGGAGGGCTTCTTCCAGGCGGGCGAATCCTCCAGCGTTTCGGTCAGGTTCGCGATCCGGTCGCCCGAGACGGGGTGGTCGAGCATGAAGCCGACCTTGCGCGTGATGCCGTAGCGGAATTCCAGCTGCTGCATCTTCTTGAAGAACGACAGATAGCCGCGCCCGGTGATCCCGGCGCCGTTCAGGAAGCGCGCGCCGGCCGCGTCGGCGGAACTTTCCTGCGCGCGCGAAAAGGCCAGATAGTTGCTCTGCGCCACCTGCTGCCCGGCGGCGATCATGCCCATCCCCGCCTCCGACCCGCCCGCCGCGATCGCCGCGACGCCCGCCAGCAGCGACAAAAGGCTGATCCCCATCGGCCCGCGCGTCGCCTGGCCCGCCAGCGCGACATGCCCGCCGACGATGTGGCCGATCTCGTGTGCGATCACGCCCTGCACCTCGTTGGCGCTGTCCGCAGCCGCGATCGTGCCCGAATGGACATAGACGGTCTGGCCGCCCGCGACGAAGGCGTTCACCGAATCATCGTTGACCAGCACGATGTGCACGTCGCGCGGCTGCAGCCCCGCCGCCGTCACCAGCGGGCCGGCCATGTCGTTGAGCAGCGATTCCGTTTCCGCATCGCGCAGGATCGACTGGGCGGCGGCCGGCTGCGCCAGCACGACCAGCGACGCGGTCAGCGCGGCGATCAGGCGGATGAAGGGGCGCTTCATGCCCTCGCTATCCGCCAAAAGCCGCCCGCGATCAACGACGGGCTGGCGCTTGAACCGAGCGGGCGGAGCGGGAAGGGGGCCGGGATCGCGCATCGGCGCCGCCGATGGCGCACCCCGCGTGAACCGCGCGTGAAGCCCGCCTTCGCTTTTCGCACTTGGCCGGGCGGCGCGGGCGGCCTAGGGCTGCGGGCGTGCGGGTGTGGCGAAATGGTAGACGCATCGGACTTATAGATTGAGTGCCCGCCGGGAAACCGGCGGCGTAGAACTGCTCAAATTCGGGGAAACCGGCCGGCGCGAGGGCGCCGCGGCAATCCCGAGCCAAGCCGGCGGCGCGTCCGCCGGAAGGTGTAGAGACTAGACGGGCAGCACCTGTCCCCGGCGCGCCGTTCGGCGGGGCGGGCATGGTGAAGGGATAGTCCAGACCCCAAACGCCCCATCGCAAGGGGCGGCGGCGCAAGCCGTGGCGGGTACGAAAATCCGTCGGGTCGCAAGACCCATGAGGGTTCGAGTCCCTCCACCCGCACCAGTCCCTAGATAATAGTTGGCCACCCCGCGTCGGGCTGGCAGGGCCATGGCTGATAGTCGGCCAACCTTGACTTGCGTCGTAATGTTCTTTATTTGTTCTCTCCGATCTGGGCGGGGGCTTATGATGCAATTGACGGAAGGCGAGAAGCGGCGGGTATTTGCCATCTGGTTGAGAAGTGGCCGGCTTCCAACTGTTCGCAGCGCAGAGGGCTTGGAATGTAAATTCAACCCGTGGCACGATCCTACCAACGGGCGCTTCACATATGCAGGCATGGGCCGGACCGGTCCCGGCTTTGCCGGCGATGGCGGCAGCGGCAGAAGCAATCAGGCGGGTGGTGCCCGTAATGGGCCCACGGCATCGACTATGCGTGGGCTGCCGAATACCGCGCATCGCCCGACCAACAAAGATTCGAAGCCGGTCGCTCATTCCAATAGCTCGGTTGCCGCGAAGCGCCCGTCGGAGCGAGGAACATGGACCGGCGGGGGGTTCACCGGCGGCGGCGGGGGTGATTTCCGCGGAGCCGGGGCCAGCGGTCCGGGTTGGGAAACGCCTGAGGAGCGGCGGCAGCGGCTCGCGTTGCACATTCGGCACGGTCGGTCGCCCAAGCCTGTCGTCGGGCCGGCTGGTTTGCCTGCCGGCGCGATGGGCGCTTCCGGCGAGCGTTTTCAAACGGTCACGCGTAACGGCTATACATACGAAATCGACGCGCGTTCGCGAACGCGACGCGTGTCCGGTGCGTTGACCTTGGCTAGCACGCCGGTCCGTTCGCGAACCGCGCAAAGGCAGGCGGGCGGAGTGGAGCGACGAATTGGCGATGACGGCGGCCATTATATAGCCGCCCGCTTCAATGGGCCGACCGAGGCGTTCAACCATTTCGCACAGGACGCGAAATTCAATCGCGGGGATTATCGCCGGCTGGAAAACGAGTGGGCAAAGGAAAAGCGCGTTGGGAAAGCGGTTCGTGTGAAGATCGTTCCGCAATTCGCTAACGGCTCTGTTCGACCGGATGCTATCAATATATGGTGGACGGTCGATGGTAATTTGAGAAGCGCCAAATTTTCTAATGGGCAACTGGAGACGCATCATGTCAGCGGATGAAGCGGAACTACTCCTCAGCGAAATTGGGCAGCGGCTTTTGATGGACATCGATTACCCATCAGTGCCCACGTTGCTATATGCGCAACTGGACCATAACTTTGTGAGTGAGTCGATCTACAAGGATATCGGTAATCAGCTTCTCTTTCGATGGACGACGGACAGGCGGTTGCCAGATGATCTTCTCGCACTGTGGGAGGCCCAGGGCAGCGGGGCGCGTTGGTCGGAAATGGAATATCTACTCCGCGACGGTCGTTTCGAAGTCCGTTACTTCTATCCAGATGAAATCGACTCGGAAGAGGATATGGATGTGCGTCGGGAAGCCGCGCTGAGGCGGCATTTCGGCGACAAGCCGATTATCTATCCGGCCTGGCCTCCGCCCGACGACATATTCGACGATCTGTGATATGCGCCCGTTCGGCCTGACCGTCGGGCGACGCAGGGCCTGCTCGATGCCGGCGTCGTCGGGCCGGCCCTGTGCCGGACCCCGGTCTTGTGCTAAGGCTATCCCATGCAACGCGCGTTCGTCCGCATTCCGGTGTCGTCCCGCGACGGCCCTCGGCATTGCCGGCCGGCAGGGTGCGCATGTCTCAACGGTCTCAACATTCGCGCGACGCGGCGATGGCGCGCGACCGGCGCGCGAAAAGCTGCGCGGCCGGGGCGTTTTGTTCCATTGCCATTAACCCCTTCGGGCCTATCTTGTCGGGGAAAGGTATCGCGGTGCCCATGAACGATAACAACAAGCCGTCTCCCAACAACAATGGCGGGGGCAATCCCTGGATGAAGAGCCTGCTGATCTGGGTGGGTATCCTGCTCGGCCTGGCGCTGTTCGTCCAGCTGGTCGACGGGCGCTCGCCGGGGGCGGGCAGCGGCAACCAGATCGCCTATTCGGCCTTCCTCGACAAGGTCGACGAGGGGTCGGTCAAGGACGTCAACATCAGCCGGGACATCATCACCGGCACGATGTCGAACGGCGAGAAGTTCCGCGCCTATCCGCTTCCCGATTCGACGCTGGTCGGCAAGCTCCGCGAGAAGGGCGTGACGATCACCGCCAAGCCGGAGGACGGCCCGTCGGTGTGGATGGTGCTGCTCTACCAGTCGCTGCCGTTCCTGCTGTTCCTGGGCATCGCCTTCTTCGTCATCAAGCAGATGCAGAAGAATACCGGCGGCGGCGCGATGGGCTTCGGCAAGAGCCGTGCGCGCATGCTGACGCAGAAGGAAGGCAAGGTCACGTTCGACGATGTCGCCGGCATCGACGAGGCGCGGGCCGAGCTGACCGAAATCGTCGACTTCCTGAAGGACCCGTCGAAATTCGCGCGACTGGGCGGCAAGATCCCCAAGGGCGCGCTGCTGGTCGGCTCGCCCGGCACCGGCAAGACGCTGCTCGCCCGCGCGATCGCGGGTGAGGCAGGCGTGCCCTTCTTCACCATTTCGGGTTCGGACTTCGTCGAGATGTTCGTCGGCGTCGGCGCGAGCCGCGTCCGCGACATGTTCGAACAGGCCAAGAAAAGCGCGCCGTGCATCGTCTTCATCGACGAAATCGACGCGGTCGGTCGCCATCGCGGCGCGGGCCTGGGCAACGGCAACGACGAGCGCGAACAGACGCTGAACCAGCTGCTGGTCGAGATGGACGGCTTCGAGGCGAACGAGGGGATCATCATCGTCGCGGCGACCAACCGCCCCGACGTGCTCGACCCCGCGCTGCTGCGTCCGGGCCGCTTCGACCGCCAGGTCGTCGTGCCGCGGCCGGATATCGAGGGTCGCGTCAAGATCCTGGAAGTCCATATGAAGAAGGTGCCGCTGGCGCCCGACGTCGATGCGCGCACGATCGCGCGCGGTACGCCGGGCTTCTCGGGCGCCGACCTCGCCAACCTCGTCAACGAAGCCGCGCTGATGGGTGCGCGCAAGGGCAAGCGCCTGGTCGCGATGGCCGAGTTCGAAGAGGCGAAGGACAAGGTCATGATGGGCGCCGAGCGGCGGTCGATGGTCATGACCGAGGACGAGAAGCGCATGACCGCCTATCACGAGGCGGGCCACGCGATCGTGTCGATCCACGAACAGGCGTCCGACCCGATCCACAAGGCGACGATCATCCCGCGCGGTCGCGCGCTGGGCATGGTGATGCGTCTGCCGGAGCGCGACAGCTACAGCTACCATC